>NZ_JCAJZW010000001.1:0-572002 GCF_059510455.1 Streptomyces sp. NTD91 | reverse complement strand
AATTCTTGGGAAAGCCCCCGCACCGTGTGCGGGGGCTTTCTGCATTCCAGGACGTGTTTCTCAGAAGCTCACATCCGCGGTCTTCACCGTCCCGCCCCGGCGCCCCGGCGCGTGCTGGCTGCTCCAGTAGAGGTTGGTGTGGGCGATGACCTGCTCCGGGGCCGGCGCGCCGTACTGCGTCAGGTCCTCTGTCGTATGCGCGTCAGCGACCAGCGTCGCGTCGTAGCCCCGGCGTGAGAGCACCGTGCAGGGTCGAGCGGATGCAACAGTCGGTCTGGGCACCCGCGACGAGGAGTTGCCCCACTGCCCGTCCGCCAGAACGGACTCCAGGCGAGTGTCCTCGAAGGAGTCCGGGTAGGCCTTGGCGACGAGCGGTTCGGAATCGAGACGCTTCAACTCGGAGACGTACTCCCAGCGCTCCGTGCCCGGTACCAGGTCCTCGTCCTGGTGCTGCACCCAGACCACCGGCACCCCCGCGGCGCGCGCCTTGTCGATCAGGGTTCCGATGTTGGCGATCACGCCCTCGCGGTTCGGTGAAGTCGGCGCCATCACACCGTTCTGGACGTCGATGACCAGCAGCGCCGTGTGCGGACGTTCGGTCAGTGTTGTCATGGTGGTCACAATATGGGGTGCCGGTGACAACGTGCCCCACTACGGTGGCCCTCATGAGCACCTCGACCAGCGGTGACTACGTCATCCGCGCCATACGACCGGACGACTGGCCCCGAGTGAAGGAGTTGCGGCTGGACGCACTGCGGGACCCGATCGCGCACCTCGCCTTCCTGGAGACGTACGAGGAGGGCGTGTCCAGGACGGACTCCTTCTGGCAGGACCGGGCCACCGGATCCGGTGAAGGATCCACGACGGCCCGGCAGGTCATCGCCGAGGCGCCCGACGGAACCTGGGCCGGCTCGGTCACGGTGATCATGGAGGAGGCCGGGACGAAGGACTGGGCCGGATATCCCGTCGAGCGTCGGCAGGGGCATCTGGTCGGCGTGTACATCCGGCCCGAGCACCGTGGGAACGGACTGATCAAGGCCCTCGTCGACTCGGCTGTGGAGTGGGCGCGGGAGCGCGGTGCGGAGCGGGTGCGGCTGTTGGTGCACGGGGACAACGCCCGTGCCCAGGGCGCCTATCGCAAGGCGGGGTTCGTGCCCAGCGGAGTGGTCCTGCCGTTCTTCAAGGACGAGGCGCAGAACGAGGTGGAGTTCGTTCTCGAGTGGCCCTCCTGAGACGTCTGGTGCCGACCCGGTCTTCGGACCGCGTGACTAGACCGGGAGTTCCTGGTGGGGCCAGCGGGTGCGGGCCTGTTCGCGGGAGCGGAGCAGGGCGAGAGTGGGCAGGCCCTGTTCGGTGCCGGCGGCGAGAAGGTCGGGGAGTTGCGGGAGCGGGGCGACGGCGGCGATGTCGTCCAGGACGAGCGTGAGTGGTGGGTCGAGCCGACCGGAGGATGACCGTTCGGCCATGCGCCGGCCGCGCTCGACCACGCTCGAGACGAGGGCCGTGAGCAGTGGCATCGCGCCGGGATTGCTCCTGGGATCCTCGATGGATTCACCTACCACATAAAGCGTGCCCCCTTCGTGGACGAAGGAATCCAAGGCGAGCGCATCAGTTCGGTTTGGGGTGCATGCCTCGCGGACGTTGACCGTGAACAGCGCGGAGAGGGCGCGGCTGGTCAGCTCCTGGGCGATGTCGCGGCGTTCGGGGTGGGCGGTGAGCGCGGCCTCGAGTTCCCCGGCCGCGCCGGGGGCGGCCTTGGGGTGGGTGCGGAGGGTGCGTACCGCGTCCTGGATCTGGCTGCCCTGGGACCAGCGGTGGACGTGACGGATGGTGCGGTTCTCCAGGGCGGCGGCGTGGAGGTAGCTGCGCAGGAGGGTCAGCGCGGTGTCGGCGACCGCCTGGTCGATCTTGGCCGTGGGCTGGACGGGGGTGAGCAGGGCGGTGGCTCTGTTCACGGCCGTCTGTCTGTCCTCGCAGCCGGTGGTGGGGGACCAGTGGAGGCGGGCCGGGGTGTCGCAGAGGTGGCTGGGGTCGTAGAGGAGGGTGGGCCCCAGTTTGGCTCGGGCGTCCTTCGTCTCGGACCACAGGGCCGGGTTCGAGGTGACGACCAGGGTGGGGCCTTCCGCGTCACGTACGGCCTGGGCCGCGGCCGTCCGGCGACCTTCCCTGGGGGCCACGATGATTCTGTCCCACCCGCTCGCCCGCTCACCGTCCCCGGGCGGAGGGACCAAAGGGGTCTGCGGCGCCGGATGCGGCGGGGACACTGTGGGCTGCTGGGACTGCGGCAGGGCCGCCGTGGGCTGGGGCGCCCGATCCGGCGGAGTTGCCCAGGGCTGGGGTGTCAAGGCGGCCTCTACCGGCTCCGGCTCCGGCTCCGTGCGCCGTACCGGCACCTCGTGCCGCTGCTCCGGCGGCGTCGGCGGCACCGCCCTCAGGGCCCGGGCCCGCGCTCTCCCCGCCCGCCATCGCGCCACCACGCCCATCACGAACACGGTGAGGACGAACAGGACCATCAGCTGGCCGATGAACAGACCCCAGAACAGGCCCCAGCCGGAGAGCTGGGACGCCGGGGTGTCGGGCCAGGCGCCGGCCATGTCGTGGGGCTCGCCGATGAGGTGGCGCATGGCCAGGGGGGTGCGGGTGAAGGTGACACCGTGCGGCCAGGTGCCCTTGGCGAAGAGCGCCGCGAGTCCGGTGGCCGTCCACACCAGCAGGGTCATGCCGAGGAGGAACGCGAGTATCCCGACCAGGAGTCCGTCGGGGATGCCGCCCTGGCCCTCCCGGCGGTCGTCGCGGCGGTCGCGAGCGTCCGGTCTCACCCGTTCCTCCCCTGCCGTGCCTGTGTCCTGCCTGCCCTAGGCCACCGTCGACTCGGAGTCGCCCGGATGCTGTTCCACGAAGGCCGCCGCCCGCTGCTCGGCCTCCAGTTCGGCGGCGCGCAGGGCGTCGTCGGCCGTGAGGTCGCTGGAGGACTCGGTCATCGCGCGGTCGGTGAAGACCAGCGGGCGTTCCGTCTCCGTGACCAGGTGTTTGACCACCTGGACATTGCCGTTGACGTCCCATACGGCGATGCCGGGCGTCAGTGTCGGGATGATTTCCACGGCCCACCGCGGCAAACCCAGCACCCGGCCGGTGGCCCGTGCCTCGTCAGCCTTCTGGGCGTAGATCGTCCGGGTGGACGCCATCTTGAGGATGGCGGCGGCCTCCTTCGCCGCCGCGCCGTCGACCACGTCGGACAGGTGGTGGACGACGGCGACGAAGGACAGACCCAGCCGACGGCCGAACTTCAGCAGGCGCTGGAACAGCTGGGCGACGAACGGACTGTTGATGATGTGCCAGGCCTCCTCGACCAGGAAGATGCGCTTCTTCCGGTCGGGGCGGATCCAGGTGTGCTCCAGCCACACGCCGACGATCGCCATGAGGATGGGCATGGCGATGGAGTTGCGGTCGATGTGCGAGAGGTCGAAGACGATCAGCGGGGCGTCCAGGTCGATGCCGACGGTCGTCGGACCGTCGAACATGCCCCGCAGGTCACCGTCGACCAGCCGGTCCAGGACCAGGGCGACGTCCAGCCCCCAGGCCCGTACGTCGTCTATGGCGACGTTCATCGCCTCGGCCGACTCCGGCTCCGGGTGCCGTAGCTGCTCGACGATGTCGGAGAGGACCGGCTGGCGGTCCAGGATCGACTCGTTGACGTAGGAGTGCGCGACCTTCAAGGCGAAGCCGGAGCGTTCGTCCAGGCCATGCCCCATCGCGACCTCGATGATCGTCCGGAGCAGCGCGAGCTGACCGGTGGTGGTGATCGCCGGGTCGAGGGGGTTGAGCCGGATGCCGTGGTCCAGAGCCGCCGTCGGGTCCAGCCGGATCGGCGTTATCCCCAGCTCCTCGGCGATCAGGTTCCACTCGCCGACGCCGTCCTCGCCCTGGGCGTCCAGGACGACGACCTGGCGGTCCTTGAAGCGCAGCTGGCGCAGGACGTAGGTCTTCTCGAGGGCCGACTTGCCGTTGCCGGACTCGCCGAGGACCAGCCAGTGGGGGGCCGGGAGTTGCTGGCCATACAGCTGGAAGGGGTCGTAGATGTAGCCCTTTCCGGAGTACACCTCGCGGCCGATGATGACGCCGGAGTCGCCGAGGCCGGGCGCGGCCGTGGGCAGGTAGACCGCCTGGGCCTGGCCGGTGGAGGTGCGCACCGGCAGCCGGGTGGTCTCGACCTTCCCGAAGAGGAAGGACGTGAAGGCGTCGGTGAGGACGGACAGCGGATCCCGCATCGGCGAATCAGCCCCTACCTTCGGATGCCGGTGGCGAAGGGAAGTGTGTTCACGAAGGCGCGGTGGTGCTCTCGGTCGCACCACTCCAGCTTGAGGTACGACTTGCCGGCGGAGGCCCTTATCGTCCGCTTGTCGCGGGCGAGGGCGTCCGGATTGCGGGAGGAGACGGTGATGTAGCCGACGAGGTTGACGCCGGCCGCGCCGCTGGCCAGGTCTTCGCCCCGCTGGTCGAGGCGGTTGTGCGCGGCGACGTCGCGCGGGTCGACGGTGCGGTTCATCTTGGCGGCGCGGGAGGCCTCGGCCTCGTCGTTGGTCTTCTCGGTCAGCATGCGTTCGATGGCCACCTCGGTGGGCTCGAGATCCATCGTCACCGCGACCGTTCGGATGACGTCCGGGGTGTGGACGAGGAGCGGGGCGAGGAAGTTGACGCCCACCGGGGTCATCGGCCACTCCTTCACCCAGGCCGTGGCGTGGCACCAGGGGGCGCGGGTGTTGGACTCGCGGGTCTTGGCCTGGAGGTAGGTGGGCTCCATGGCGTCCAGTTCGGCCGGCCAGGCGTTGCGCTTGGTCATGGCCTGGATGTGGTCGATGGGGTGGTCCGGGTCGTACATGGAGTGGACGAGGGAGGCGAGACGGCTCTGCCCCAGCGGCTGCCGGACCCGGATGTCGGCCTCCTGGAGCCGGGAGCAGATGTCGGTCAGCTCGCGGGCCATGACCACGGCGAGGCCGGCGTCCCGGTCGACCTTGCCGCCGCGGGCGCGGACGGCGCGGGCCATGGCGTTCGCCTCGGCGGCCAGTTCGCGGGTGTAGTGCATGCAGGCGACGAGGTAGGCGCGGTGCTGCTCGCTGCTGGTGGAGACCATGGACTGCAGCTGGTCGTAGGACTGCTGGAGCCAGCCGGGGGAACGCGGGTCGCCGCGCTGGGCGACGTCCTTGGCGTGCGCGTCGGGGTCGGCGGGCAGAGTGCGGGCGAGCATCTGCAGGCGGGTGACGAAGCCGTCCCCGTTGGCGACGTGCTTGAGCAGCGTGCCGAAGCGGTCGACGAGGGCCTCCTGGTCCTCGGAGTCGCGCAGGCCGACGCCGGGGCCCTCGATCTCGATGCAGGCGGTGACGGTCTTGCGGTCGGCGTGCAGCAGGACGGCGATCTCGTCGGGCCCGAAGGGGGCGGCGAGCCAGGTGATCCGGCCGATGCCGGGCGGGGGCCCGATCTCGATCTCGCGCCCGTCGAGCCGGATGCCGGCCTCCATGACGCCCGACCGGTAGACGGCCTGGCCGCGCTTGACGGTGCGCTTGTAACTGCGGTTGATCTCGAACCACTTGTAGAAGGTGCGGCGCTTGTACGGCACGTAGACCGCGGCGAGCGCGAGCAGCGGGAAGCCCATCAGCAGCACGATCCGCAGGGAGAGGACCGGGACGACGAGCCCGCACATCATGCCGAGGAACGCGCCCGCGATGATCAGAGCGATCTCGCCGGACTCGCGGTTCCGCCCGATGATCGCGTTCGGCCGGGCGCGGCCGATGAGATACGTACGGCGGGGCGTGACCGGATGGGACAGGTGGGACTCGGTCGTCAACGCCCTTCACCTCCCGAGCGGTTGATGTTGCGGGTGTTGCTGGCGTGCGGGGTGTTGGCGGGACTTGCCGGGCTGGGCGCGCGGGGCGCGGGCGTGGCGGAGGGGACGGCTCCGCCGCCCCCGGTGGGGGTACGGCTGCTGTGGGCGGCGACACCGCCGGTGGCGGGGTTGGTGGGGCGGGGTGCGCTGCTCGTCTGCCCTGCGGCTCCGTTGTTGTCGGCGCGGGAGCTGTGGGTCTTGATGCCCTGGGCGACGAGGGTGGCGGGGGAGCTGATGACGGCGGCGGCCTTGGACTCCGCGCCCTGCATGATGCGGTTGTTGCGGCCGTTGGCGATCTCGTCGCCGAAGCCGGGGACGAAGCGGTAGATCATCGCGCTGGCGAAGATGGCGAGCAGGATGATGGCGAGGCCGGAGACGACGGCGGAGAAGGCGTCGGGGCCGTTGCCGGAGGACAGTGCCCCGGCGAGCCCGAGCACGATGACGATCACCGGCTTCACGAGAATGACGGCGATCATGATGCCCGCCCAGCGCCGTACGTGCCCCCACAGGTTCTTGTCGACCAGGCCCGCGTAGACGACGGTGCCGAGGAGGGCGCCGACGTAGAGGAGCGCGGCCCTGATGACCAGCTCCAGCCAGAGGACGCCGGCGGCGAGGATGCTGACCAGGGAGACGACGATCAGCATGATCGGGCCGCCGCCGATGTCGGTGCCCTTGCCGAGGGCACCTGAGAAGGTGCCGAAGAACGTGTCGGCCTGGTCGCCGGTGGCCCTGGCGAGGACTTCGGTCACCCCGTCGGTCGCGGAGACGACCGTGTAGAGGATCAGCGGGGTGAAGGCGGAGGCGAGCACGGTCAGCCACAGGAAGCCGACGGCTTCCGAGATGGCGGTGGTCAGCGGCACGCCGCGCACCGCGCGCTTGGCGACGGCGAGGAGCCACAACAGCAGGGTGAGGATCGTGGACGCGGCGAACACGACGGCGTACTGCTGCAGGAACTTGGGGTTGGTGAAGTCGACGTTGGCGGTCTCCTTCACGGCCTTGCTGAGCTTGTCGATGGTCCAGGAGGCGGCGCTGGCACACCCCTTGGCCAGCGAGGAGAGGGGGTCCAGGGTGTCGGTGAGGGGGTTGTTGGGGGCGGAGCCGGTGCCGCCACTGGAGCCGCCGTCGTTCTGGCAGTACTTCTTGGCAGGCCCGGCGATGAGAGAACAGGGATCGTCGCTCTTGGAGGGTGTCGGATGGGAGGCAGCGGCCGCGCGAGTAGCCACAAGTACGACAGTGGTTTGTACGGCGGCCACCACACCGGTGAGCTTGAGCGTGCGGTGCCGGTTACCGGGCATAGGTGAAGCCTCCGAACTCCTGGACCGCCTTGCTGATCTCATCGGCCCCCGACACAGGGTTGTCACCAGTGACGGGAGTGGGACCGGTCTTCTGCGTGGATTCCAGGACCTTCCAGTCACTGTTGGTCCAGCGCAACTTCATGGTCACGGTGAACCAACTACTGGTCACCGGGTTGGTCGAACTGTCGCCGGCGACGCCGAAGAGGCCGCTGCACCAGACCTCGACCGTGGCGGCGCCGTCGCTGTACGACGTCCTCCTTGTGCCGACCGGCATTGTGCGATTCACGAACGTGCTGCCCGCGGGTGCACTGCCGTCGTTATTGAGCCCGATCTTCTTCAGGAACGCGGCCGAGTAGTCGGCGTCGAATCCCGATTGGAGAGCGCTCACGGCGCTGGGATCGGCGATGGTCTGCACAATCTCGTGCCGCCGCACCTCGTTGAACATGCCGTCAGAACCAAGCACGCTCGCGTAATTCGCCGCCGCGCTCTCCGCCCCCTGTTCCGTATGGGGGAAGCCCGAGGGGATGCCGCCGGTCTTCGTGTCCACCGGTCGGGTGCCCGTGGCGGCGGTGGACGACGTGTGCGGCTGGGAGCCCTGTGCTGCCGAACCCCCCGACGACGACCCGTCCCCCCTGTTGGCGAAAGCGATCGCTGCGATGAGGAGGACCACCACTCCGACCACGGTGACCAGGCTGCGGGAGGAGGAGCGGTGGGCGGCTCGGCGGGGGGCGCCGCCGTAGGGGTCGGTCTCGGGGAGGCGGGTGCGGGTGTGGCCGGTGTCGTCGTAGTCGGTGTAGGCCTGCTCGTCTCCGGAGGTCATGTCGTGCGCGCTCCCTCACCCTCATAGGCGTACGACGGTAGCCGTGCTGGTTGCCGCGCGGGCGCGGTCTGTTGACTCGACATCAGGGAGACGCAACCTTCGGGGACTCAGACCGCCATGCCGTACACGATCGTGAACAGGGTGCCGAGGGAGCCGATGATGAAGACCCCGGTCAGACCGGCGATGATCAGGCCCTTGCCCTGTTCGGCGCTGAAGGTGTCCCGCAGGGCCGTGGCGCCGATGCGCTGTTTGGCCGCGCCCCAGACCGCGATGCCGAGGCACAGCAGGATGGCCACGGCCATGACCACCTCGATCATCACCTTGGCCTCGTTGCCCAGGCTGCCGAAGGGGCCCCAGTCCGGAGCGATTCCGCCGATGATGGTGTTGATGTCTCCCTTGTCGGCCGCAAAGAGCATGTAAGTCACCGCCCCTGGTGGGTAGTTCCGTCGGCCCCCTGCGGTGTGCAGAGGTCAGGCCTCATTGTCGCCGACAACGCCGCCGACGTATGTCGACTTGACGTCATTGACTGGCGGGTTTCGTGCGAACAGCGCGTTCGGTCACTCTGTGTATCACGGCAGGTCACGGCGGGCAACGAGATCCGACCGGAACCTGTTGTCCGGTTCCGTCGTTGTCCTCCCTTGCGACCTGGCGCGTTTTCTGACGGCCGGTCGGGTGAGGCGTCGGGACGATGTTCTCATGGGCGGGGTGCGGGAAATGGCCAAGTCCCCGCGCGGGAGGCGTGCTCCGCGTCGGGGTTCCGGAAACGAGGGCGGGGCGGGCAGGGAAGACGGGCCGCGGCCGGCTGCCGTGGCCCGTCTTCCCTTCCGTGCCGCCGAGGGGACCCCACGCGCCCCTCACCTGGCGGCTCCCCGTGACCCGACGGGGTGGTCCGGCGTGTGGCTCGGCCCGTGGGGAAGGCGCTCGTGCCCTTCGGGGCGCCCAGGCCCGTCGGGCCGTCGTAGCGGGGCCCGGCGCCCGGCCGGTCCGGGAGTCCGAGGCGCCGTCCGGTGAGACGGTCTTGGGTGTGATGTCCTTCAGGGGCGTCCGCTTCTCCATGAAGGCGGTGGTGCCGCCGGTGACGCGGAGGGCGTCGCAGGCGGCGTGCGTCCCTTGTTCGGGCGGCGCCACACGCCTTCTCGTAGCGCACACAGGGCCTGGTCGACCCGGGCGGCGAGGGCCCGGGCGCTCACCTTGCGGGCCGTGGTGGCGGCTTCGGCGTGGGCAGCGGTGGTCGGGCCGGCGGCGACGAGTGCGGCGGTGGCCGCGGCTGCCGGGCCGGCGCGGCGCCATCTGCCGCCTGGGCGGGGGGAGCCGGAAGTGGTCGTGCGCAAGGCACAGCCTCCTGGTGCGGCGGACAGGGGCCTGCGGGTGTGGGGGAACGCCGGTGGGTCACTGGTGGGGGCGGCGGCCCGCGACGACCCTTCCCTTGTTGAGTACGCGACAACAAGGGGGTTTCGGAATCCTGACTTCCCGGTTACTCGGAGCGGTTGAGGGATTGCTGACCAATGACGGTCTGCTGGCGCTGAGCTGGCTGCGGCTTGACCCGGGATGCGGGGGAGCGTCTCAGCGGGGCTTGAGGCCGTGCAGCAGCAGACGGACGTGGTCGTCCAGGCCGCTCAGCGTCTCCTCGGCGTCGAGCGCGCAGGCGGCGATGAGGGCGGCGAGGCCGTGCAGGCTCGCTGCGGCGGCCATGGTGATCCGCTCGGGGTCGCCGGCGACGATCTCCCCCTGGTCCTGGGCGTCCGCGACCAACCGGGTGAGGGAGCCGAAGGACTGGTCGACGGCCGCGGCGAGCCGGTCGGAGCTGTCGGGGTCGTGCTTGCGCGTGAACATCAGCTCCAGCAGTTCGGGGTTCTCGACGGCGAAGCCGAGGTAGGCGCGGGCGAGGGCGGTCATCCGCCCCTCGAAGGTGAGGCCGGGCTTTTCGGCGGCCGTGGCCAGGGCCCGGTTCAGTCGCTCGTACCCCTCCAGCGCGAGGGCGTCCATGAGCGCCTGCTTGTCCTTGAAGTGCCTGCCGGGGGCCGCGTGGCTCACCCCGACGTCCCGGGCCAGCTCGCGCAGCGAGAGCGCGCCGACGCCCTTGTCGCGCAGGGTGCGCTCGGCGCTCTTGAGCAGTGCTGCGCGCAGGTCTCCGTGGTGGTAGGGGCGGCTCGCGGGCGACGGGGACATGCCGGCCATCGTATCTCGATGTTGTCGTTGACAGCATTGTTGTCGATGTCTACTTTGGGGGCATGGCTGACAAGTGGAACGCGACCCGGCTCCCCGACCTCACCGGCCGTACGGCCCTCATCACCGGCGCCAACAGCGGCCTCGGCCTGGCCGCCGCCCAGGCGCTGGCCCGTGCCGGAGCGCATGTGGTGTTCGCCGTACGGGACCTCGCCCGGGGCGGCGCCGCCGCGGCGAAGGTGAGCGGCAGCACCGAGGTGCGGCGCGTGGACCTGGCCGACCTGGACTCGGTGCGGGAGTTCGCGGACGGCTGGGACCGCCCGCTGGACCTGCTGATCAACAACGCGGGCGTGATGATGCTGCCGGAGCAGCGCACCCGGCAGGGCTTCGAGATGCAGTTCGGCACGAACCACCTGGGGCACTTCGCGCTGACCAACCTGCTCCTGCCCCAGGTGCGGGACCGGGTGGTGACGGTGTCCTCCGCCTACCACCGCTACGGCGACGGAGTGATCCACTTCGAGGACGTGAACCTGCGCGGCCGCTACACGCCGACCCGCGCCTACGCCCAGTCCAAGCTGGCCAATCTCCTGTTCACCCTGGAGCTCCAGCGCCGCCTCGCCGGGACCGGCTCCCCCGTGCGCGCCCTGGCCGCCCACCCCGGCTACGCGGCCACCAACCTGCAGAGCCATCACGCGAACCCGCTGGCCAGGGCCGCCATGTCCGTCGGCAACAGGATCTTCGCGCAGAGCGACCGAGCGGGTGCCCTGCCCACCCTCTATGCGGCCGCCCAGGACCTGCCCGGCGCGTCCTACGTCGGCCCCTCCGGTCTCGGCGAGATGCGCGGCGCCCCCACCCTGGTCGGGCGCAGCGCGGCGGCCGCCGACCCGGAGGCGGCCCGGCGCCTGTGGACCCTGTCGGAGGAGCTGACGGGTGTGGAGTGGGGGCTGAAGCCGGTGGGCTCCTGATCACCAGTGACGTGACGTACCGTGATCACAGCAGGTCGAAGCGTCGAAGAGGTGTGACGGTGCCCCGCGTTGGTGCCTGCGGTGCGGCCCGTCGGAAGGTTTCACAGGAAAATCTCAGATAAGTCTCGGTCGGATTCTCACATTCGTGGGGGACAGTGAGCACTGATGAAGCGCACCTCACGCATCATGGTCACCTCGCGCCCCGCGTTGCTGGGCGTCGTGGTGATGCTCGCCCTGACCTCGGCGTCCGTCGCGGCCGCCGACGACGGGCCGGGGCCCCTCGGGGTCACCGCCGACGCCGTCGCCACGCGGCACACGGCGCGGGTCGGCGCGCTGTTCGGTGCCGACCGGGCCGACGACCTGGCCGGCGGTCACTTCTGCACGGCTTCGGTCGTGCACAGCCCCAAGGGCAACCTCCTCGTCACCGCGGCGCACTGTGTGAACGGCGCCGACAGCGACCTGGTCTTCGTGCCGGGCTACCGGGACGGACAGGCGCCGTACGGGGTGTGGAAGGTGCTCAAGCGCTACCTTCCCGACGGGTGGGCCAAGGACCAGGACGAGGACAGCGATCTGGCCTTCGTCGTCGTGGAGAACCTGGACGGCAGGCGCATCGAGGACGTCGTGGGGGGCAACCGCTTCACCACCGGTACGGCCACCGGGGCCACCGCCGTGACCGTCATCGGCTACCCCGACTCCCGTGACGTGCCCATCCGGTGCACCAACAAGCCGGTGTCGCACAGCCGCACCCAGCAGCGCATCGACTGCCCGTCCTTCGCGGCCGGCACCAGCGGCAGCCCCTGGATCAACGGTGACGCCCAGGTCGTCGGCGTCCTCGGCGGCCACGAGGAGGGCGGCTCGACCGACGACGTGTCGTACAGCGTGGTGCTGGGCACCGAAGCGGCCGAGCTGTACAAGGACGCGATCGGCGATCCCTGAAGCGCAGGCGACGGGGAGGCGGCCGGCGCGCCACCGGACGGCCGCCGTCCGGACGCACTGACCACCCGCCAGCGGATCGCCGCCACCGGGGAGGCCGAGCCGTCCGCCGCCGCCACCCTCGGCTTCTCGGTCCTGGCCTTCGCCGTCGTCGCCACCGGCGTGTGCTGGGCGAACCGGCGCAGGTACGGCGTGTTCGGGACCGGCGCCGGCGGGGCGCCGGCCACGGGCGCGCCCGGCGGGACAGCACCGGCCGGCGCGGGCGCGACGAACACGGTGATGGGGACGACGTCCATGAAGAGGGCACCGCTGAGCGGGCGCAGGTAGCGGCCGCCGGAGTTCCGGACGGGCGCGCCCACGCGGCTCGCGAGGAAGCTCGCGCGGGCCTGCCCGGGCAACTGCTGGTGCCGTCCGACCGGATGCGCACCGCGCGTGCGTGAGATTCCGCTGTGAGCGGCGAATTGGGTTCTCGTGCCGGGACCCGGTGCGCTCGTAGACTGCTGCGGACGGACTGGCCGGTGGCGAGGGGCGGTTGACGGTGCGTAAGGCGTGGGTGGCCGGGGGCGCCCTCGTGGGGGCCGGGACGGGCTTCGTGATGCTGCTCGTCGTCGGGGTGTACGTCGTCGCCGGGAACCTCGTCAACGGACTCGGCACGGGCGGCCGGGCGCTCGCGAAGGGTGCCGTACCGGCCGCCTACAAGTCGCTCGTGCAGGAGTGGGGCAACCTGTGCCCGGCGCTCACCCCCGCGCTGCTCGCCGCCCAGCTGTACCAGGAAAGTGGCTGGAACCCGAACGTCGTCAGCCCGGCGGACGCGCGCGGCATCGCCCAGTTCATCCCCAGCACGTGGGCCACGCACGGCATCGACGGCAACGGCGACGGCAAGAGGGACATCTGGGACCCGGGCGACGCGATCCCGTCGGCCGCTTCGTACGACTGCGAACTGGCGAAGTACGTCAAGGACGTGCCGGGCAACGTCTCCGACAACATGCTCGCCGCCTACAACGCCGGTGCCTACCGCGTCATACAGGCCGGCGGCGTCCCGCCGATCAGCGAGACGCAGAACTACGTCAAGCGGATCCGCAGCCTCGCGCAGAGCTTCGCGGCCCCCGCCGGCCGGATCGACCCCACCCAACAGGCCGCCGGGGCCATCGCGTTCGCGCAGAGCAAGCTCGGGACGCCGTATCTGTGGGGCGGCGAGGGAGCGGCCTCGCAGGGCGGGCGGTTCGACTGCTCGGGGCTGACGCAGGCCGCGTACGGGAAGGTCGGGATCAGCCTGCCGCGGGTGGCCAACGACCAGTACAACGCCGGACCGCACCCCTCGCGGAACCAACTCCTGCCGGGCGACCTGGTGTTCTTCTCCACCGACCTGGGCGACTCGCGGGCCATCCACCACGTGGGGATCTACGTCGGCGGCGGGTACATGATCGACGCGCCGCGCACGGGCGCCGTGATCAGGTTCGACCCCATCGACACCCCCGACTACTTCGGTGCCACCCGTGTCACCGAAGATGGCGCAAAAGCGCTCTCCACGACGGTGTGACACACCGTGAACCAACGCCCTGAGCTGCGGTGATGAATCTCTCTTCGATAACGTCTGCGTGATCGTTCAGTGGAGAGTGGAACGTATTGATGGGGACCGTGCGTTCCTGTTGACGTAGCCGAGCGGACGTCAGTACGGGCAGTGCGACAGTGCAGCGGAAGCGGATCTACGAACCACGGGGGTAGGAGCGACGCACACGAGGTGCGTCCGGCAGACGACGAAGGGGCCGCAGCACCATGGCTGTACTCGCCGAATCCGGATCGAACCCCGACGTCGGCCTGCTCTACGACATCAACGGCCTCGCCAAGGGCGCCCCGCACTGGTTCGACCGGGCCATGGAGTTCGTCGGTGAGTACGGCCTGCTGCTCGCCATGGTCCTGCTCGTGCTGTGGTGCTGGTGGACGGTGCGGCGCCGGGGCGGCGAGGACGCCGCGTCCTCTGTCGCCGCGCTGGTCTGGGCGCCGCTCGCGGCCGGTATCGCCGTGCTGGTGAACGTGCCCATCCGGGGCTTCGTGGAGCGCCCCCGGCCCTTCGTGGAACACCAGGGACTCGACGTCCTCGTCTCCGGCAAGACCGACTTCTCCTTCGTCAGCGACCACGCGACCATCACCATGGCCGTGGGCGTGGGCCTCTTCGTCGCCGACCGCCGCCTCGGCCTCGTGGGGATAGGGCTCGCGCTGCTGGAGGGCTTCTGCCGGGTCTTCATGGGCGTGCACTATCCGACGGACGTCGTCGGCGGCTTCGCCCTCGGTACGGCCGTGGCGCTGCTGCTGTCCCCGCTCGCCATGGCGCTGCTCACCCCGCTGATGCGAGCGGTGGAACGCTCGCCGAGGGCGGGGTGGATCGTGCGACGCGGTCCCCTGCCGGGCGTCCCGGTCGTCCCCGACGTCGGTCGCTCGGTCGAGTCCGAGGAACGGGACCTGGCGGCGTAGCCCGGCGCTGCCGCCGACCGTGGGCGGGACGGCCCGCCCGCGCCGATGCGCCGCCGCCCGCGCCCAGCCGTGCCGCCCGGCGAACCGCCCTCCGGGGGACGACTGCCGGCAGGCCACGGCGGCATGCCGGCCGCTCCCGGCCCGGCCCTACAACCCCTGCGCGTACGAGAAGAACCGTTCCGGGTCGTACTGCTTCTTCACCTTGGTCAGGCGGCTCGCCGCGTCCCCGTAGTAGGCCCTCTTCCAGTCCGTCAGCGTCGGATCCGTGTAGTTCTGGTACGCCGCGCCGGAGGCGTAGGGCGACATCGCCTTGTGCGCCGACGTCAGCCACGACTGCGCCGTACCGCCGGACGCCCCCGCGCTCCAGGACGCGATGTACTGGGCCAGCATCCGGGAGCGGCGGTGGACGAATGCCGTCGCCGTGGGGGAGACGCGGTTGACCGCGCCGCCGAGGGCCGTGAACGCGATGCTGCCCGCGCCGCCCCGCACCGAGGCGATCTGGTTCAGCACCGTCCGGATGCCCGCCGCCGACAGCGAACGGTCGAAGAAGTCGGAGCGGGCCGCGTACGTCTCCCGGCCGAGGCGCCCCTGCGGGGAGCGGCCCGGGGTGGAGCCCGGCAGGTGGCACTGGGCGTCGGTGGAGAAGGAGGAGCAGCCGGCGTAGATCTCCATCGCCTGTTCGTAGCCCCGGCGGCGCAGGCTGACGGAGGAGGCGTTCGTGCCGGCCGCGTGGGCCAGCCGGTCCACGGCGTTCTGGAGTTCGCCGTAGGTGCCGAGGGAGAAGCAGGCCACGGAGACGGTGGGGGTGCGGCCCGGCGCGCACTCCAGGTGCAGGGACGACCAGATCTCGTCGGGCTGGCCGGGGCCCCACTCCTGCCAGGCCTTGAGCACGGCTGCGGCCTTCGACCAGGGGCAGGTCATGTACGCCGTCACGGCCTGCGGCGCCGGGTGGGTCTTGAACTGCAGTTCGGTGACGACGCCGAAGTTGCCGTTGCCGGCGCCGCGCAGCGCCCAGAACAGGTCGGAGTGGCTGCTCGCGTCGGCCGTCACCTGAGTGCCGTCCGCGGTGATCAGGGTGGCCCGGGTGAGACTGTCGCAGGTCAGGCCGTACGCCCGCGAGGCGACCCCGTGGCCGCCGCCGAGGACCAGGCCGGAGACGCCGACGGTGGGGCAGGAACCGGCGGGTATGGTCACGCCCTTCGCGGCCAGCGCCCGGTACACGTCGATCAGTTTGGAGCCGGCCCCGACCACGGCCCGGCCGCCGAGGACACGGATGCGGTTCAGCCGGGACACGTCGAGGACGAGGCGGTCGTCGCCGGAGGAGTAGCCCGCGTAGGAGTGGCCGCCGTTGCGTATCGACACCCGTATCGCGTGCGCCCGGGCGTAGGCGAGGGTCGTCCGGACGTCTTCGGCGTGCGCCGCATAGGCGACCGCGGCGGGCTTCAGGCCGTCGAAGCGGGTGTTGTAGAGCTGGTGGGCCGTCGTCCAGTTCGCGTCCCCGGGGCGGACCAGGGTGCCGTCCAGGTCGCGGGCGAGGGCCGCCCAGTTCGCGGCGGCGCTGTCGCTGGTGGTCTTCAGCGAGGCGAGCGAGGATGATCCCGTGCGCGTCGAGGCGGTCGAGCTGCCCGAGCCCGAACTGCACCCGGTCAGTGCGGTCGCGGCCAGTACGGCTGTGCCGCCCGCGATGAACGTACGCCGTTCCATGCCCATCGTCCTGTGTCGCCCTTCCGCAGGCCCCCGTGGCCTGTCGAGGGGTGAGACGACCGCTTCGGCGCGTTGGTTCGTAACAGTTCATCCACAGGGAACCGAACGCCGAAGACACACCCGCGCACCCCGACGGTCGGAACCTCCGTGTGCCCTCCCCGTGAGCATTCCGTGACCTAACCGGGCCGACGGCAGGGGTTCACCCCCCGTTCACTTCCGGCCATCGGCGGCTTCACCTGTTCTGCCTAATTTCGGCCGTGCACGGTGCGGAGCGCGGCCATATGCGCCCGCGCTCCTCCATACCTCGCACGCCGCCGGACAGCGGCGGCTCCTGGAAGGAACTCCTGAAAGTGATGCTTCAGCGCAAGAACCGGCTGCGGGCCCTGTCGCTCGGTGCGATCGCCGTCTCCGGCGCCCTGGCCCTGACGGCGTGCGGCTCCGACAACAACAACGACACCGGCGGCAAGAGCACGGCCTCGGCGTCGACCCAGGCCGGCTCCATCAAGTGCGACAGCGCCAAGGGCAACCTGCTGGCCTCCGGTTCCACCGCGCAGCAGAACGCGATCGGGCAGTGGTCGAAGGACTTCATGGCCGCCTGCAACGGCGTTCAGATCAACTACAAGGGTGTCGGCTCCGGCGCCGGCATCCAGGAGTTCCTGCAGGGTGCCACCGCCTTCGCCGGCTCCGACTCCCCGCTGAAGCCGGAGGAGATCGCTGCTTCCAAGAAGGTCTGCACCGGTGGCCAGGCCATCGACCTGCCGATGGTGGGCGGCCCCATCGCGCTGATCTACAACCTCGAGGGTGTCGACAACCTGACCCTGGACGCCAAGACGGTCGCCCAGATCTTCGACGGCAAGATCAAGAAGTGGAACGACCCGGCGATCGCCAAGCTGAACCCGGGCGTCAAGCTGCCCGACCTGGCGATCCAGGCCTACCACCGCACCGAGGACTCCGGCACCACCGACAACTTCACCAAGTACCTGAAGGCCGCCGCGCCGGCGGACTGGAAGTACAGCGGCGGCAAGGCCTGGCAGGCCCCGGGCGGCCAGTCCGCCAAGGGATCCTCCGGCGTCGCCGCCGGCGTCAAGCAGACCAACGGCGCCATCGGCTACGACGAGCTGTCGTACGCCACCTCCGGCAAGCTGCAGATGGCCCAGCTGAACACCGGCGCCTCCAAGCCGGTCGCGCTGACCACGGACTCGGCGTCCAAGGCGATCGCCGATGCCAAGATCGTCGGCACCGGCAGCGACCTGGCGCTCCAGCTCAACTACGCCACCAAGGCGGAGGGCGCCTGGCCGATCGTCCTGGTCACGAACGAGATCGTCTGCGACAAGGGCAACAAGGCCGACACCCTGCCCGCCACCAAGGCCTTCCTGAGCTACATCGCCGGCGAGGACGCCCAGTCCAAGCTCGCCGACCAGAGCTACGCCCCGCTGCCGGCCGAGATCGCCACCAAGGTGCGGTCCGCGATCAGCAGCCTGTCCTGACGCCCGGCGCCCGTCCCGCACCCGCAGGGAGCGGGAGGGCGCCCGAAGAGGCCGGTCCCGCGTCGTGACGACCGCGGGACCGGACTGGCGTCATCACCCATCCGGTGCACCGCCGCCGGGGGAGCGATCCCCCAACCAGACCGGAGAACGACATGGGAATATCGGTAGAAAAGAACTCACCCGCGCCTCCAGCGCCTTCCGCCGGAAAGGGAGCACGCTCCGTCACTCAGTTCGGTGACCGCGTCTTCTCGGGTCTGTCCCGGGGTTCCGGCATCCTGCTCCTCGTGATCATGGCCGCCATCGCGGTCTTCCTCACGGCGCGCGCCGTCAACGCGATCTCCCACGACCACGGCGACTTCATCACCACCTTCGAGTGGAACGCCAATGCCACCCCGCCGGTCTTCGGCATCGCGGTCCTGCTCTACGGCACGATCGTCAGCTCGCTCATCGCGATGATCGTCGCCGTGCCCATCGCGGTCGGCATCGCGCTGTTCATGACGCACTACGCCCCCCGCAAGGTGGGTGGCGCGCTCGCGTACATCGTCGACCTGCTCGCCGCCGTACCGTCCATCGTCTACGGCCTGTGGGGCGCCCTCTTCCTGGTGCCGCACCTGGGCGGGCTCACGTCCTGGCTGGACAAGTACCTCGGCTGGACGGTCGTCTTCGACCAGTCCAACCCCGGCACCGCGCCCCGCAACCTGTTCACGGTGGGCATCCTGCTGGCGATCATGATCCTGCCGATCATCACCAACGTCAGCCGGGAGGTCATCCGCCAGGTCCCGCAGGCGCACGAGGAGGCCGCGCTGGCCCTCGGCGCCACCCGCTGGGAGACCATCCGCATGGCGGTCCTGCCGTTCGCCCGCTCCGGCATCATCAGCGCCTCGATGCTGGGCCTGGGCCGTGCGCTCGGCGAGACGATGGCTGTCGCCACTGTGCTGTCGTCCTCGGACACCCTGAGCGCACACCTGCTCGACCCGGGCGGCGGCACCTTCGCCGCGAACATCGCCTCGCACTTCGGGGAGGCCACGGACCTCGGCCGTGACGCCCTCATCGCCTCCGGTCTCGTGCTCTTCGTGATCACCCTGGTGGTCAACGGCGCGGCCCGGCTGATCATCGCCCGCCGCAAGGAGTACTCGGGGGCCAACGCATGAGCGACACCATGACCGACCAGCGCCCGACCCGGGACCCCCTGGTCCCGCGCGGCGCCCTCACCCACCGCCGGTTGCCCCGGTGGGTGCCTGCCGCCATCGCGGTGATCGCCATCGCTCTGGGCGTCACGATCGGGCAGGTCCTCGACCTGTCCAGCCACGTGCAGTGGGGCCTGATCGCCCTGGTGCTCTTCGTCCTCGGAACGTACGTGACCACCGCGGTCATGGAAGACCACCGCCAGGCGAAGGACCGGGTGGCCACCAGCCTGGTGTGGGCGTGCTTCGTTCTCGCCGTCGTACCGCTGTACTCGCTGGTGGAGACCACCATCGCCAAGGGCGCGAAGGACCTCGACGGCAACTTCCTGACCCACTCGATGGCCGGCATCCTCGCGGGCGACGAGGGCGGCGGTGTCTACCACGCCATCATCGGCACCCTGGAGCAGGTGGGTCTCGCCTCCCTGATCGCCGTGCCGATCGGTGTGCTGACCGCCATCTACCTGGTCGAGTACGGGCGCGGCAAGCTGGCCCTGGCGGTCACGTTCTTCGTGGACGTCATGACCGGCATCCCGTCGATCGTCTCCGGTCTGTTCATCCTGGCCTTCTGGATCCTGGCCCTCGGCTTCCACTACTCCGGCTTCGCCGGCTCGCTCGCCCTGGTCATCCTGATGATCCCGGTCGTCGTGCGGTCGACCGAGGAAATGCTCAAGCTGGTGCCCAACGAGCTGCGCGAGGCGTCCTACGCGCTCGGCGTGCCGAAGTGGCGCACCATTCTGAAGGTGGTCCTGCCCACCGCGCTCGGCGGCATCACCACCGGCGTCATGCTGGCCGTGGCCCGTATCGCCGGCGAGACCGCCCCTGTCCTGCTGCTCGTGTTCGGCAACCAGATGATCAACAACGACCCGTTCAACGGGCCGCAGTCGTCGCTGCCGTTCTACATCTACGAGCAGTACCTCCTCGGCACGGACCAGGCGTACGCCCGAGCCTGGTCGGCGGCCCTGGTGCTGATCGCCTTCGTGATGATCCTCAACCTGGTGGCCCGCGGCATCGCCCGCTGGAAGGCCCCGAAGACCGGTCGCTGACGCGGCCACACAGCGACCGAGCTTGAATTTCTGGAAGTGAAGTAGACATGGCCAAGCGAATCGACGTAAGCGGTCTCACCGCCTACTACGGCTCCCACAAGGCGATCGAGGACATCTCGATGACCGTCGAGCCGCGGTCGGTGACGGCGTTCATCGGCCCCTCCGGCTGCGGCAAGTCGACGTTCCTGCGCACCCTCAACCGCATGCACGAGGTCACGCCCGGCGGGCGGGTCGAGGGCAAGGTCCTCCTGGACGACCAGGACCTGTACGGCTCCGGGGTCGACCCGGTCGCCGTGCGCCGCACCATCGGCATGGTCTTCCAGCGCCCCAACCCGTTCCCGACGATGTCGATCTACGACAACGTTGTGGCCGGGCTGCGCCTGAACGGCCGGTTCAAGAAGAGCGAACTGGACGACGTCGTCGAGAAGTCGCTCAAGGGCGCGAACCTCTGGAACGAGGTCAAGGACCGCCTGAACCGTCCCGGCTCGGGTCTGTCCGGCGGTCAGCAGCAGCGCCTGTGCATCGCCCGCGCGATCGCGGTCGAGCCGCAGGTCCTGCTGATGGACGAGCCCTGCTCCGCCCTGGACCCGATCTCGACCCTCGCGATCGAGGACCTGATCGGTGAGCTGAAGGAGCGCTTCACGATCGTCATCGTGACGCACAACATGCAGCAGGCGGCGCGTGTCTCGGACCGTACGGCGTTCTTCAACCTCGCCGCGGTGGGTCAGCCGGGCCGGCTGATCGAGATCGACGACACCGAGCGCATCTTCTCCAACCCGTCCGTGCAGGCGACCGAGGACTACATCTCGGGCCGCTTCGGCTGACGGACGCTGCCGCTTCGGCCTGGCCGGGGCGGCGCCGAGAACCCCTCGCGGTGCTGCATGGCGGTGCCACCGCGAGGACGCAAGAGGGCCCGCCCCCGTCCGGGGGCGGGCCCACTGCGTTCTCCTTCCGCGCCGCGCTCGGGGGCTCCGCCCCCGACCCCGCGGCCCACCGGGACCGCACCCCGCCTCTCGGTCCACCGGTCCCGCGCACCCTCGCTGCGCTTACCCGTGTCGCGGCTGTGCACCTGCGCTGTCTCTGTGGTGCCTCCGGACGGCCCGACCTCGTTGCTGCCTGGTGGCGGAACGCCCACCCTTCTTCGGCCCGCTGAAGAGTGGGTGGCCGAAGGGGGGGTGGGCGTTCCGGGCGGGAAGAGGGAGTTACAGCACCGTCAGCTTCAGGATGCCGAAGGCCAGCGCGGCGACCACGGCCGCAGCCGGCATCGTGATGAACCAGCCCAGGACGATGTTCTTGGCCACCCCCCAGCGGACGGCGTTGAGGCGCTTGGTGGCGCCCACGCCCATGATGGCGGACGTGATGACGTGGGTCGTGGAGATGGGGGCCTTGAAGAGGAACGCCGTGCCGAACATGATCGACGCGCCGGTCGCCTCCGCCGCGAAGCCCTGCGGCGGGTCCAGCTCGATGATCTTCCGGCCCATGGTGCGCATGATGCGCCAGCCGCCGGCGTAGGTGCCGAGGGACATCATCACGGCCGAGATCACCTTCACCCACACCGGGATCGGGTCGCCGAACGTCTCATGGCCGGAAATCACCAGTGCCATGACGACCACACCCATGGTCTTCTGCGCGTCCTGGAGACCGTGGCCGAGGGCCATGCCGGCCGCCGAGACCGTCTGTGCCATACGGAAGCCGCGCTTGGCCTTGTGCGGGTTGGACCGGCGGAAGACCCACATGATCACCAGCATGGCGACGAAACCGACGATCAGGCCCACCACGGGGGAGAGGATCATCGGAATGATGATCTTGTCGACCACGCCGTTCCAGTGGACGCCGGTGCCGCCCGCGAGAGCCGCTCCGACCAGGCCGCCGAACAGGGCGTGGGAGGAGGACGAGGGCAGGCCGAAGTACCAGGTGACCAGGTTCCAGGTAATCGCGCCGATCAGGGCCGCGAAGAGGATGCCCATCCCGTGCGAGCCCGAGGGCGACTCGATCAGGCCCTCGCTGACCGTCTTGGCGACCCCGGAGCCCAGAAAGGCGCCGGCCAGGTTCATGACCGCCGCCATGGCGAGAGCCGCCCGCGGGGTCAGCGCCCGCGTGGAGACCGAGGTGGCGATCGCGTTCGCCGAGTCGTGGAAGCCGTTGGTGTAGGTGAAGAAGAGCGCGACCGCGATGGTCACGACCAGGGCGAAGGTGGCCATCGACGCCTCAGGACTCCTTGACGGCGATGGTCTCCACCGTGTTCGCCACATGCTCGAACGCGTCCGCCGCCTCTTCCAGGACGTCCACGATCTGCTTGAGCTTGAGCACCTCGATCGCGTCGTACTTGCCGTTGAAGAGGTGGGCCAGCAGCTTGCGGTGGATCTGGTCCGCCTGGTTCTCCAGCCGGTTGACCTCGATCCAGTACTCGGTGAGGTTGTCCAGTGTGCGGAGGTTCGGCATCGCCTCCGCGGTCAGTTCGGCCGCCCGGGCCAGCACCTCGATCTGCTGCTCGACACCCTTCGGCAGGTCCTCGACGTTGTAGAGGACGACCAGGTCGACGGCCTCCTCCATGAAGTCCATGATGTCGTCGAGGGATCCGGCGAGGGAGTAGATGTCCTCGCGGTCGAACGGCGTGATGAACGAGGAGTTCAGCTGGTGGAAGATCGCGTGTGTGGCGTCGTCACCTGCGTGTTCCGCGGCCCGCATACGCTCTGCGATCTCGGCCCGGGCGGATGCGTCCGCCCCGAGCAGTTCCATCAGGAGTTTCGAGCCGGTGACGATGTTGTCCGCGGACGCGGCGAACATGTCGTAGAAGCTCGTCTCCCTGGGGGTCAGACGAAAGCGCACGTGGGTTCCTCTAGGTGCTTCGGTTTCGGTCAGGCTGATGCTAGGCGCATCATCCGGCCACGGCTAATGGGCCGCATCCCAGTGTCGCCCATCGGTCAGCGCGATCGGCACGGGGGCGGACCAAGGGCTCTCTACCCCGGAAAGTTGGTTACCATATACCCAGTAGGGGTATGTATCCCCGATTGTGCCCGACGCTTGTCCCGACATGGAGGCCCGCGATGACGACGACCGAGGCCGGCGCCACGGCACCCTCCGAGACCACCGGCGAGGCCATGGGTGAGACCCCGCACACCCCGCGCGCCACGCACGGCTACCACAAGCAGAAGGACGAGCACCTCAAACGGCTGCGCCGGATCGAGGGCCAGATCCGCGGCCTGCAGCGGATGGTCGACGAGGACACCTACTGCATCGACATACTGACCCAGGTCTCCGCCTCCACCAAGGCGCTGCAGTCCTTCGCGCTGCAGCTGCTGGAGGAGCATCTGCGGCACTGCGTGGCCGACGCGGCCCTCAAGGGCGGCGACGAGATCGACACGAAGGTGGACGAGGCGACGAAGGCGATCGGCCGCCTGCTGCGGAGCTAAGGGTTTTCGTTCGGATCAGAGCGGACCCGGGCCGATCCGAACGAACCCCCCAGGTGTACTCGGCCCAGAGTTGTTGCTCGCGTCGGTAGTTGATCGAGGGAAGACCTCCGGGCACGCCCGGGTGTTCTCAGGCTCCACGGTCCTCGCGTTCCTCGGCGACGCGCAGCACCTCGTCGATGCTCTCCAGACTGAGCCGGTCCTCGGCCGCGGAGGCCGCGATGATCAGCTCCCCGCACAGCTCGATCTCGGCGAGGGCCACGTAGTCCTGCACCGCCGTACCGCCGACCGGAGCCACCCGCCTCACCTCGTCTCTGCCGTCACCGGCTTCCAAGAGTAGGGAGTGGTCTACACACCGCGCATGGCACGGACGGGCTACTTACGCACCGGCGGTAGGGACTAGGGCGTGTTTCGAAAGTCCCGTCTGGTCCGCGACGCCTGGCACGGCACCTCGCCGCGTTGTCGGGATCGTCCCCGTACGCCCGGTACGAGGACGACCCTCCGCCTTGCGATGCACCGCACCAGACGCCGCGGACCCCGCCCTCCGGGCGGACGACGCCACTTTCGAAACACGCCCTAGTCGCCGTCCTCGGCGATGCGGCCCGCGTAGATGTCCGAGGAGTGCGGCAGCCGTACGTCGGCGGGGGCGCCGAAGTCGTACAGCAGGGTCGTCGAGGCGACCGCCACGGGGGTCTTCTGCCTGCCGTTGACGAAGCTGAAGCGCTGCCTGAGCTTGCGGATGCGGCCCTGGTCGTCGAGGTAGGCGTCGAACGGGACTTCGGCCGTGGCAAACCCTTTCGCCGCCGCGGCCAGCGGTCCCCTGTTCCCTGCGGAGGCCAGGCGGGCCGCGCTGCCCAGGTCGGCTGTGCCGCGGTAGTGCAGTACGGGAGTCCCGCCGACCTCGGTCCGGCCGACGTAGGTCGCGGTCCGGGTGCCGCGCAGAACCTCGGCCGCCGCGTACGGGTCGGTCGCGCCGCCGGTGACCAGATTGCCGTCGGACAGCGTGGCGATGTCCACTCGCACCCACTTGTCGGCGGGCACGCCCGCGCCCCGGTTCTTCATGAACAGGGCGCCCGGGGCGAGCAGTTCGGTGATCGGTTTGTGCTCGGAGGCACCTGTGGGGTCCTCCGGCAGGACGACGGTGAGCCGGCCGAGGCGGTGCCGGTAGTCGTAGACGCCCTGACCACGGATGGTGACCCGGGTGCCGCCCGTGGCCATCTCCATGGAGGTGGTCGCCTGCGAACTTTTCGCGCCGCGCAGCGTGTCGGCTGCCCGGCGCAGCACGGCGACCGGATCTCCGCCGCCCTTGACGTCCTCGGCGGCGGCGCCGCTGCCGGAACAGCCCGTGGCACCCGCCCCGAGGCCGAGCATGATGCCGACCGCGAGGACCGTAGTGCCCGCGCTCCTGTGCTGCCGCCGCTCCATCGCCTGCCTACCCCCAGCCGGTACGTCCGTCACGGGCCCCCACTCGTCCGGTCAACGACGAGCAGGGGGCCGCCGTCACGCGGCGAACGGGGTGGACAACGCTCTACGGTTCCTTTTTCCCAGGGGCCGGTAACGTTGTCGAAGTGGCGCAGCAGGAGGGGCCGGAGCGCGTCCGGCAGGGGCAGGAGCACCTCACCTCGACGACGGAACAGGGCCGTTTCTGCGTGGCTCGCTGCACCTGCGGCTGGCGCGGACCGGCCCGTCGCGCCCGCAGCCAGGCGCGTACGGACGCGGAGGCTCACACGGCGGGCCCGTGAAGGGCGTCGACCAGTTCGCGGTCCTGGACCCGGGTGAGCCGGCTGCGGGCGGCGGTGGGGGAGAGCCACAGGATCCGGTCCACCTCGGCGTTCGGGGTGAAGCGGCCGGAGACCGCCTCGGCCGCCCAGTAGCGCACCTGCTTGGGGCGGCCGCCCGCGACGTAGTGCAGGGTGGGCAGCTCGGCCCCGGGCCGGGCGGTGTACCCGGTCTCCTCCGCGACCTCGCGCAGGGCGCCCGCCAGGGGGTCCTCATCCCGCTTGAGCTTGCCCTTGGGGTGGGACCAGTCGTCGTACTTCGGCCGGTGGACCAGACAGATCTCCAGGTCCCCGGAGACCGGCGAGTGGCGCCACAGCACACAGCCGGCCGCCCGCACCAGGATGTCGCTCACACCGCCTCCTCGGGAAGCACTCAGGGCGTGCCGACCGTCCGCTTCTGCCAGGCCTGCTGGAAGGCGAACCTGGCGGCCTCCACCTCGTGCCGCTGATCGGCGTGGAGCACGCCGAGCGCGTACGCCGTCGCCGGGGCGATCCGGGGCGTACGGGCGGCCTGGGCCGCCGCCGCTGCCGCCTCCGAGGCGTCCCGGTGCCGGTTCAGCGCCCGGCCGGCCGCCAGCAGCCGCCCGTCCACCGGTGTCCCCCCAGGCTCTCGGCCTCGCTCCGGCCCGGAGGTACCCATATCGCCGTGCAGCGCCTCCTGGGCGTACCGGTGCAGCCGCAGCAGCAGCCTGACCTGGTGCCAGGGGCCGTCCTGGGGATGCGGGGACGGGTCCGGCGACAGGCCGTGCACCAGGGCCTCCGCGTTGTAGGGATGGCCCGCCGTGACCAGGGGGAGCGCCGCGATGGCGTCTGTCAGCCGTTCCTCGGCAGCGGCTGCCGGAGAGCGCAGGTCGGTGGTGGGCGCGGTGGGGGTGAGGGGAACCTCGCTGGCCAGCACGGCGACCTTGTCGGCGACGGCGTGGAAGCGGGACGAGCCGAGGGCCTGGAGCGCCGTGGAGTGGGCCCTTGTCCGGGCCAGGGTCAGCTGGCGTTCCAGCAGGGCGCCCGCCTTGGCCGCACCCACTGTCAGGTTGCCGCGCTCCTGAGTTGCCGTCGGGTGGGTCGGACCGCCGGGGTCCAGTCCCTCCTCCACGCTCGAATGCGCTCGCGCGGGGGCACGCCCACCGCCCACCCGTGCCGCCCCGGAGACATGGCTGCCCGCAACGACTGCCTGGGCGGGCAGGGCCGTCGCCCCCGACAGCCGGTGCAGGGCCAGCAGCAGTCGCTCCAGACGGGCCGCGTACGCGTGTTCAAGGCCCAGCGTGCCGGACAGCCACGCCAGTTCGGGACGCATCTCCTCGGACCAGTCGGGGTCGAGCAGCGGACGGAAGGTGTGCAGGCTGCCGCTGATGCGGCGGGCCGAGCGGCGCAGCAGGCGCGCCGCGTCGACGGACTCATCTTCACCGCCGTCCCCCACGCCCGCCTGAGCGCGCGCGGGAGCAGCCCCGCCTGCACCGCCGGTCTCGCGGTGCAGGCGCAGGGCACGGAGGAACTCCGTGGCCTGGGCGCGCAGGTACGCCGCGAGGGCCTCGCCGGTCACCACCCGGGCCGTGGGGTCCGTCGGGTCAAGGTGTTGCTGTGCCACGCCGGCGCCTCCGGGCGTCTATGAGCATCTCCTGGACGTTGCGCAGCGGCTGTCCGTCCGCGTCGGTCGCGTGTCGCGTCCACTCGCCGTCCGGACCGAGGTGCCAGGAAGAGGTCGCATCGGACATGCCGGTGTCGAGCAGCCGGTTCAGGGCCGCCCGGTGGGCGGGATCGACGACCCGTACCAGGGCTTCTATCCGGCGGTCGAGGTTGCGGTGCATCATGTCGGCGCTGCCGATCCACACCTCGGGCTCGCCGCCGTTGCCGAAGGCGAAGACCCGGGAGTGCTCCAGGAAGCGGCCGAGGATCGAGCGGACCCGGATGTTCTCCGACAGGCCCGCCACGCCCGGGCGCAGCGCGCAGATGCCGCGCACCCACACGTCCACCGGCACGCCCGCCTGGGACGCGCGGTACAGGGCGTCGATCACGGCCTCGTCGACCATGGAGTTGACCTTGATGCGGATGAACGCCGGGCGGCCCGCCCGGTGGTGCTGGACCTCCTTCTCTATCCGCGAGATCAGACCGTCGCGCAGCGACTTGGGGGCCACCAGCAGCCGGCGGTAGGTCTCCCGGCGCGAGTAGCCGGACAGCCGGTTGAACAGGTCGGAGAGGTCGGCGCCGACCTGCGGGTCGGCGGTGAGCAGCCCGAGGTCCTCGTACAGGCGCGCCGTCTTCGGGTGGTAGTTGCCCGTGCCGACGTGGCTGTAGCGGCGCAGGGTCTCGCCCTCCTGGCGGACGACCAGGGACAGTTTGCAGTGCGTCTTGAGGCCCACCAGGCCGTAGACGACGTGGCAGCCGGCCTCCTCCAGCTTGCGTGCCCACTTGATGTTGGCGTGCTCGTCGAAGCGGGCCTTGATCTCGACCAGGACGAGGACCTGCTTGCCGGACTCGGCGGCGTCGATCAGCGCGTCGACTATCGGGGAGTCGCCCGAGGTCCGGTACAGGGTCTGCTTGATCGCGAGGACGTCGGGGTCGGCCGCCGCCTGCTCCAGGAAGGCCTGCACGGACGTGGAGAAGCTGTCGTACGGGTGGTGCAGCAGCACGTCCCGGGTGCGCAGGGCGGCGAAGATGTCCGGCGCGGACGCCGACTCGACCTCGGCGAGGTCGCGATGGGTGCCGGCGACGAACTTCGGGTACTTCAGCTCGGGCCGGTCGAGGCTGTGGATGCGGAAGAGGCCGGTGAGGTCGAGGGGACCCGGCAGCGGGTACACCTCCGCCTCGCTGATCTTCAGCTCGCGGACCAGCAGGTCCAGCACCTCGCGGTCGATGGACTCCTCGACCTCCAGGCGCACCGGCGGGCCGAAGCGGCGCCGCATGAGCTCCTTCTCCAGGGCCTGGAGCAGGTTCTCGGCGTCGTCCTCCTCCACCTCCAGGTCCTCGTTGCGGGTGAGCCGGAAGGCGTGGGACTCCAGCACCTCCATGCCCGGGAACAGTTCCTCCAGGTGCGCGGCGATGACGTCCTCGACGGGGACGTACCGGCCGGGGCTGCTCTCCAGGAAGCGGGACAGGAGCGGCGGCACCTTCACGCGGGCGAAGTGCTTGTGGCCGCTGACCGGGTTCCGCACGATCACGGCCAGGTTCAGGGACAGGCCGGAGATGTACGGGAAGGGGTGCGCGGGGTCGACCGCCAGCGGGGTGAGCACGGGGAAGATCCGGTGCCGGAAGAGCGTGAACAGGCTGGCCTGCTCCTTGTCGGTCAGCTCGTTCCAGCGGACCAGGTGGATGCCCTCCTCCGCGAGTGCAGGGGCGACGTCCTCCTGGTAGCAGGCGGCGTGCCGGGCCATGAGCTCGCGCGAGCGGGCCCAGATCATCTCCAGCACCTCGCGCGGCTGCAGCCCGGAGGCGGAGCGCGTGGCCACGCCGGTGGCGATACGCCGCTTCAGCCCTGCCACCCGGACCATGAAGAACTCGTCCAGGTTGCTGGCGAAGATCGCGAGGAAGTTCGCACGCTCGAGCAGCGGCGTGTTCGGGTCCTCGGCCAGTTCCAGCACCCGCTCGTTGAAGGCCAGCCAACTGCGCTCACGGTCGAGGAAACGACCCTGCGGCAGTGGAGCGCCGTCGGTCTTCGACTCCTCGTACGCGTCGAGATCCGCGTCGATGTCGGGTTCCAGGTCGGAGACCGCGCCCTGCGCGAAATGCGTGCGGTGCGCGGCTATGGAGCCCACGTCGGGCTGGATGCGCTTGACCTCTGCCTGGGTGTCGTGCTGACTCATGAACCCATTCTTCCGCGCTACCGGCATCACGGGCGCATCGGAACGTGCGGGAGGGAGCGTCCCGGCCCCGTTCTGGGCGGGCCCCTCGGGGGGCGGCGAAGGCTCTGGCACGGCGGGCGTCATTGGCCGAGGGTCGCAAGCCAGGCTGAATCAATGGTTACGGAGACATGACGTGCGGGATAGCGAGGGGCGGATCACAGGGGTCGCGGGAGCAGAAGCGACGGATGCGGCGCGGGCCCGTCGGGCTGACGGGTGGGCTCGGCCGCCCGCGCGTGCGGGGTGCCTCCCACAGGGGGCACCTCAGCGCCCACCCGTGCCGTCCGGGATCCCCAGGCCCTTGAGGCACCGGCAAAGGCGCGCCTGCCCGCAGCGGCGGCGCTGGAAAACGGCGGCACTGCGGCGCCCCGTGAGGACACGGACCCGCACCGCGCACGGCGATCCGGTGTCACGGCGCCCGGACGGACGGCCCCGGCCCCCGCGGGGTCAGGTCTCCGTGCGGTACATCAGGTCCGTCTCGTACGTCGTGAACCCCAGCCGTTCGTACACCGACACCGCGGCCTGATTGTCGGCGTCGACATAGAGCATCGCGGTCGGCAGCTGCTGCCCGGCCAGGTGCCGCAGGCCGATCGTGGTGAGGGCCTTGCCGAGGCCGCCGCCCTGCTCACCGGGGCGGACCCCGAGGACGTACACCTCGCCGAGACCCTCCTCGGCGTGCACCTTGGTCCAGTGGAAGCCGATCATCTCCCCGCGCCGCTCGGCGAGGAAGAACCCGGCCGGGTCGAACCACGGCTGGGCCTTGCGGTCGTCGAGGTCCCGCTGGGTCAGCGAACCCTGCTCGGGGTGGTGGGCGAAGGCGGCCGCGTTGACCGCGAGCCAGGGGGTGTCGTCCTTGCCGGGCACGAAGGTGCGCACGCTGACGCCCTCCGGGAACACCGGCTCGGGCAGCTGCAGGTCCGTCAACGGACGCCGCATCTGCCGCAGTTCGCGGAACAGGGTGAGGCCGAGCACCTGGGCGAGGTGCCGGGCGGCGGGATGCCCGCCGTGCGCCCACACCCGCAGCCGCTTGCCGGAGGCGGCGAGCAGTGCCGCACCGAGCGCGCGCCCGTGCCCGTGCCCGCGGTGCGCGGGATGTACGACGAGTTCGGCGGCCGGTGCCTCCACCGGGTCGGTGTCCTCCAGCTGGGCATAGCCGACGAGTTCGCCGTCGAGGGCCAGCAGCAGGTGCGAGACGCCCTCGCGGGCCTCGCCGCGCAGCTGCAGCCGGCCCTGCTCGGACACCGGCTGCTGCCCGTCGGCCGCGGCGGCCTCGGCGAGCAGGGCGCGCACCGCCTCGGCCTGGTCCGGGGTGAGCGCGGAGTGGGTCTCGATGGAGCGGGCGGGGAAGGCCCGTACGGTGTCGTCGCTGCTCATGCGTAGAGAGTACGGGGCGGGCCGGGTGAAGCGCAGGCAGCGCAGCGGGTGAGGAATCGGCAGACGGAGACCAGGACGTGACCATGGAATCCCGGTCGCGCTCCGCGCGTTGATCCTGGGCTGCGCCGCGAACGGCCACGTTCCGCAGCCGACCCGCAGAGGCGTTCCATGCCGGTATCCGGGCGCACCCGGACGCCTTACCTCATTCGCTCCTGGCCGCCACGGCGGCGGCCCGCCCTCGTGCCCGCGGTTCCGTGCACCGGCGGTTCTGTGCACCGGCGGGTCGGCGCGCCAGCGGCCCCGCGCCTCGGCGGCCAGGTGGGCTCGACGGCCGGTACCGCCAGCTCAGCCGGTGAGTGGACCCCCGGCCGGTCAGCAACCCGTGCTCGGTCGGAACCCGCCGCTCACCCCGCCAGCACCTCGCTCGTCTCCGATGCCTCCGGCGGCGGGACCGGCGCGCCCGGCAGCCGTACCGTCGCGATCGTGCCGCCGCCCTCCGCGCGGGTGAGCGTGACCTCGCCGCCCGCCTGCTGGACCGTGCGGGCCACGATGGACAGGCCCAGGCCCGAGCCCGGGAGGGCCCGCGCGCTGGGGGAGCGCCAGAAGCGGTCGAAGACGTGCGGGAGTTCGTCCTCGGGGACGCCGGGGCCGTGATCGCGGACGGTCAGGACGCCGTCGGCCAGCTGCACCTCGATCGTGCCGCCCTCGGGGCTGAACTTCACCGCGTTGTCCAGTACGTTGACGACCGCCCGCTCCAGCGCGGAGGGCTCCGCGCGGACGTACCAGGGCTCCAGGTCCGCCGTGATCGTCAGCTCGGGTCCGCGCAGCCGGGCCCGGCGCAGCGCCGCCTCGACCGTGTCCTCGAAGGACACCACCTGGACACGCTCGCCGCGCTGGCCCTCCGAGCGGGACAGCTCCTGCAGGTCGCCGATCAGCGCAGCCAGCTCGGTCACCTGCGCCTTCACGGAGGCGAGCAGCGCCTTGCGGTCCTCCGGCGGCAGCGGTCGGCCCGTCTCCTCGCTGCGGGTGAGCAGCTCGATGTTGGTGCGCAACGACGTCAGGGGCGTGCGCAGCTCGTGCCCGGCGTCCGCGATCAGCTGCTGCTGCAGGTCGCGTGAGCTGGCCAGCGAGGCGGTCATGGAGTTGAAGGAGCGGGACAGGCGGGCCACCTCGTCCTCGCTGTCGTCCTCCACGGGGATGCGGATCGTCAGGTCCTCCGTCCGGGCCACGTGCTCCACGGCCTCGGTGAGCTTGTCGACGGGACGCAGGCCCGCCCGGGCGACGGCGAGGCCCGCGGCACCGGCGCCGAGGACTCCTATGCCGGACACGAGGAGGAGGATCAGGGCCAGGTCGTTGAGGGTCTTCTCGGTGTTCTCCAGCGGTACGGCGGTCATCCAGGCGGCGCCGGAGTACACCTGGGGCCCGGTGTCGGTGAGGACCACCAGCGGCATGGTGAGCACCCGGACGGGGTTGCCGTCGGTGTCCGTGCCGTCGCGCAGGATGCCGCCCTGGCTGGTGTCGTGCCCGACGACCGCCCGGTCGGCGGAGGTGGTCCGCACCACGCCCGGTGAGTCCACCGAGACGCAGGCGGTGCCGTCCGCCTTGACCAGCTGCGAGTAGATGTTGTTGTGGGCCGGAAGCCCGTTGGAGGAATCGGTCGGGCTGCGCGGGCACGCCGCCAGCAGATCGAGCACCTGCCCGGCCCGCACGGGACGCTGCGAGGAGTTCTGCAGATCCTTGTCGATCAGGTCGTACAGCTTGCCCTGCACGATGAACCAGGCCGTCACCGACACCGCCGCCACCGCGAACGCCACGGCCGCCGCGACCAGCATCGCCAGGCGGGTTCTGATCGGCAGGGAGCGGTAACGCCGTACCAGCTTCTTCACTCGGCGCCACCCTGTCGCAGGACGTACCCCACGCCCCGCACGGTGTGCACGAGCCGCGGCTCGCCACCGGCCTCCGTCTTGCGGCGCAGGTACATCACGTAGACGTCGAGCGAGTTGGAGGAGGGCTCGAAGTCGAAGCCCCAGACTGCCTTGAGGATCTGCTCGCGGGTGAGGACCTGGCGCGGGTGCGCCATGAACATCTCCAGGAGGGTGAACTCCGTGCGGGTCAGCTCCACCGGTCGGCCGCCGCGGGTGACCTCCCGGGTCGCGAGGTCCATGCGCAGGTCGGCGAAGGTGAGTGCCTCGTCCTCCTGGGCCTGGGCCGACACCGCTGCCGCGTACGAGCTGCGCCGCAGCAGCGCGCGGATGCGGGCGAACAGTTCGTCCAGCTCGAAGGGCTTGACCAGGTAGTCGTCGGCACCGGCGTCCAGCCCGGTGACCCGGTCGCCGACCGTGTCCCGGGCCGTCAGCATCAGGATCGGCGTCGTGTCGCCGGCGCCGCGGATGCGGCGGGCCGCCGTCAGGCCGTCCATGCGCGGCATCTGGATGTCCAGCACGACCAGGTCGGGCCTGTAGGCGGTGGCCTTCTCCAGCGCGTCCGCGCCGTCGACGGCGACCTCCGTGTCGTACCCGTCGAAGGCGAGACTGCGCTGGAGCGCCTCGCGTACGGCTGGCTCGTCGTCGACGATCAGGATGCGCTGGGGGTCACGGTCGCCTTCGGCGGGGCTCATCGCTCGCGGTTCCTCGGGATGCGGTGGGTGGGGTGTACGGGTCTTCACGGTCTCTTCGCTGTCTCTCAGCGTGCCACGGCCGGCGGGCCGCAGGCACAGAGCCGCGAGGCGCGCCCCCGCGGGTCAGGCGAGGGCCGGGACCGCGGTCAGGCGGTGCAGCAGCACCTTGCGGCGGTGGGTCCGGAGAGGGCCGGTGTGCAGACCCATCAGCTCGGGCACCGGTGCGGCGGCCACCTCCGGCGCGCGTGGCACCGACTCGGGCCTGCGGGGCGCCGGGATGGGGATGTGCAGGTGGAGGGCGACCGCGAGGGCGAGGACGACGTCGGTGGGACCGTGGTCGGCGATCTGGTGCGAAACCTTGGTGATCATGACGTTCTCCCTGCTGACCGTGCGTGTGTTAGCTGTTGTTGCCCGCCCGCAGCCTGGCCAGGTCGGACTTGACGGTGTCGATGGGGATGGCGAAGCCGAGGCCGATGCTGCCGGCGTCCGAGGACGACGAGGACTGCTGGCTGGAGGAGTACATCGCGGAGTTGATCCCGATGACGTTGCCGTTCGCGTCGATCAGCGCGCCCCCGGAGTTGCCGGGGTTCAGCGAGGCGTCGGTCTGTATCGCCTTGTACGTCGTCGTGGACGAGCCGGTGTCGCCGTTGAACTGACGGCCGCCGAACTGGAACGGCCACTGGCCGTCGCCGCCCTGGTCCTGGCTCTCGTCGGTGGAGACGGTCACGTCCCGGTTGAGGGCGGAGACGATACCGCTGGTGACGGTGCCGGTCAGACCCTCGGGGGAGCCGATCGCGACGACCGAGTCACCGACCTGCACGCTCGAGGAGCTGCCCAGGGACGCGGGCTTGAGGCCCGAGGCGCCGCGCAGCTTGAGCAGCGCCAGGTCCTTGGAGCTGTCGGTGCCGACGACGTCGGCGGTGTAGCGCCTGCCGTCGCTGGTACGCACCTTGATCGACTGCGCGCCGGCCACGACGTGGTTGTTGGTGACGATCTCGCCGTTCGACGTGATGATCACGCCGGAGCCGGTGGAGGAGCCGTTGCCGAGCGTCGCGTTGATCTCGACCACGCTGGGGCTGACGGCCGCGGCGATCGCGGCGACGTCACCGCGCTTGCTCGACGGCACCACGTGGGTGGTCGTACCGGTGGAGGCGACCGTGTCCTTGCCGGTCAGCTCCTGGAACCCGTAGGCCGTGGCGCCGCCGACCGCGGCGGCGACGATCGCGACGGCCGCGAGGAGGGCCACCGGGCCCCGGTTCCGCCTGCGCCCGTGCGGAGCGGGATCGAAGGCCGTCGGCGGCTCGTGCGGCGGCGGGGGCGGCCACTCCGGGTTCACGGGAGCGGCATGGCTCTGCTGCTGCGGGGTGTACCCACCCTGGCTCTCGGTCATGACACAAGCCTCCCCTGTGACCATGAGAGCTTCCTGAGTGCCCGCTGAGAAGCCCGGCAGAAGCTCGTTTGCCCGAAATAAAGGCGCTTCCCGTGGCCCGGACCGGGCTCTCACCCGGCGTTCAGAACGCCTGGTCGGAGCCGGGTCAGCCGGTGCAGCCGCAGCTCGTGCGCACCACGAGCCGGGACGGGAACGTCTTCAGCCGCTCCCGGCGTGAGCCCGCCACCCGCAGCCCGTCGTCCAGGACCAGGTCGACCGCGGCCCGGGCCATCGCCGAGCGGTCCGAGGCGACCGTGGTCAGCGGCGGGTCGGCCAGCGCCGCCTCCTTGATGTCGTCGAACCCGGCCACCCCCAGCTCGCCGGGCACGTCGATGCGCAGCTCGCGCGCGGCCCGCAGCAGGCCGATCGCCTGGTCGTCGGTGGAGCAGAAGATCGCCGGGGGCCGTTCGGGACCGGAGAGGATCTCCAGGGCGATGCGATAGGCGTCGTAGCGGTTGTACGGCGCCTCGAACAGCCGGCCCTCGGTGGGCAGGCCCGCCTCGGCCATGGCCCGCTTCCAGCCCTCGACGTGGTCGGAGACCGGGTCGCCGACGGCCGGCGTCTCGGCGGTGCCGCCCATACAGGCGACATAGTCGTAGCCGTGCTCCAGCAGGTGGCGTACGGCGAGCTGGGCGCCGCCGAGGTCGTCCGTGACCACGGCGACGTCGTCGATGGCCTCGGGGCGCTCGTGCAGCAGTACCACCCGGGCGTCCCAGGCGTCGATCTCGGCGGCGGCGAGGTCGTTCAGCGCGTGGCTGACGAGGATCAGGCCGGAGACGCGCATGCCGAGGAAGGCGCGCAGATAGTGGACCTCGCGTTCGCCGATGTAGTCGGTGTTGCCGACCAGGACCATCTTTCCGCGCTCGGAGGCGGCCTGCTCGACCGCGTGCGCCATCTCGCCGAAGAAGGGCTGGCGGGCGTCCGGGATGATCAGGCCTATCAGGTCGGTGCGCCGCGAGGCCATCGCCTGGGCGACCCGGTCGGGGCGGTACCCCAGTTCCTTGATCGCGGCGAGGACACGCTCGCGCGTGGCCGGGGCGACCGGCCGGGGTCCGTTGTTGATGACATAACTGACGACGGCGGTGGAGGTTCCAGCCAGCCGTGCCACGTCATCGCGAGTCACCTTGGCCACGCGCGGAGTCTACGCGGATTGACCCGCTCTGGGCAGGGCGTATCACTGCTTGGATGTGCGGAAGCAATGCCCGGCCGGACGGGTGTCCATGCCTTGTCGGGGAAACGCGCGGAAATCCCGGGGGAATCATGCCTCCGCGTGGACCTCGGCACCGTCACGGTCGGGCGAAGTGTCCGTGTTCTCCGTCTTCGCCCGGTCCGCCCTGGCCTTGGCCTCCTCGCCGGACCGGTCGGTCTTCTCCGGTGTAACGAATCGATAACCGACGTTCCGGACCGTGCCGATCAGCGACTCGTGCTCCGGGCCGAGCTTGGCGCGCAGCCGCCGTACGTGCACGTCGACCGTCCGGGTGCCGCCGAAGTAGTCGTACCCCCACACCTCCTGCAGCAGCTGGGCGCGGGTGAAGACGCGGCCCGGGTGCTGGGCGAGGTATTTGAGCAGCTCGAACTCCTTGAAGGTCAGGTCCAGGACCCGGCCCTTGAGCTTGGCGCTGTAGGTCGCCTCGTCCACGGAGAGGTCGCCGTTGCGGATCTCCATCGGGGAGTCGTCGTTCACGAGCTGCTGGCGGCCCATGGCGAGCCTCAGCCGCGCCTCCACCTCCGCCGGGCCGGCGGTGTCGAGGAGCACGTCGTCGATGCCCCAGTCGGCGGTGACGGCGGCGAGACCGCCCTCCGTGACGACGAGGATCAGCGGACAGCCGGGGCCGGTGGACCGCAGCAGCTGGCACAGGCTGCGCACCTGGGGCAGATCGCGGCGGCCGTCGACGAGGACGACGTCGGCGCCGGGCGTGTCGACGAGCGCGGGGCCCTCCGCCGGGGCCACCCGCACGTTGTGCAGCAGCAGGCCGAGAGCGGGCAGCACCTCCGTGGACGGCTGGAGGGCGTTGGTCAGGAGCAGCAGAGAACTCATACGTCTGGTTCCTCCTCGGTCCCTGCGAGCCTGTGCGGACGGGCACTGCGCTGCGATCCCGAAGGCCCCGTACACCGGCGGTCACCTGAGGTTTCCCGCTTCGTATACAACGCTTCCGAAAGCACAAAAGGACCCGGGGGCTGCGCTGCCCGAGTCCTCTGCCAGCAGAATAGCCCACATGAGCAACGGTCCGGCAGGTCATATGGCACGTTCCACCGTTCGTCCGAATTCCGAGACAGGCGGACAGGGCCCTATCCGGACGTTTCTGCGCACCGCCGACGGGATTTCGGTCGAATCCGTATACGATCCGGGCGCTGTCGTATACGAAAGTGCCGAAAACTCTTCGGACGCAGGCCGTTCCGCCTCCCGCGACCTGGTGTTCGTCGTCGCCCACGGGTTCACCGGGGACGTGGACCGCCCGCACGTGCGCCGGGTGGCGGGCGTGCTGCGCGGGTACGGCGCCGTCGTCACCTTCTCCTTCCGCGGCCACGGGCGCTCCGGGGGCCGTTCCACGGTCGGCGACAAGGAGGTCCTCGACCTCGCCGCCGCCGTGGAGTGGGCAAGCGGGCTCGGACACACGCGCGTGGTGACCGTCGGCTTCTCCATGGGCGGCTCGGTCGTCCTGCGGCATGCGGCCCTGTACCCCGGGACGGTGGACGCGGTGGTCTCGGTCAGCGCCCCGGCCCGCTGGTACTACCGGGGCACGGCTCCCATGCGCCGGCTGCACTGGCTGGTCACCCGCCCCGAGGGACGCCTGGTCGGCCGCTACGGCCTGCGCACCCGCATCCACCACCGGGACTGGGACCCGGTGCCGCTGTCCCCGGCCGAGGCGGTGCCGCGGATCGCCCCGGCCCCGCTGCTGATCGTGCACGGCGACCGGGACGGCTACTTCCCCCTCGACCATCCCCGGATGCTCGCCGAGGCGGCCGGTGACCAGGGCGAACTGTGGGTGGAGCCGGGCATGGGGCACGCCGAGCACGCGGCGGACGACGGCCTGCTGGGTCGGATCGGGGAATGGGCGGCGGCCAGGGCGGGCTAGCCTGACAGCACTCTTATTTCTTTCTTGCTGTCGATCGAGGAACGAGATGCCCAAGGTCACGGTGCGCTACTGGGCCGCCGCGAAGGCCGCCGCCCGGGTCGCCGAGGAGCCGTACGAGGCGGACACGCTCGCCGGCGCGCTGGCCGCCGTGCGCGCGCGACACCCCGGTGAACTCACGCGCGTGCTGCAGCGCTGCTCGTTCCTCGTCGACGGAGACCCCGTCGGGACCCGCGCGCATGAGACGGTACGGCTGGCCGAGGGCGGCACGGTCGAGGTGCTCCCGCCGTTCGCAGGAGGATGAGGCGATGAGCGACCAGCCGTATCAGGGCGGCCAGCCGTACCAGGGCGGCCCGTACGAGGGCTACGACCCGCATCAGCAGCAGTACCCGCATCAGCAGCAGTACCCGCAGTGGTCCGGGCAGGAGCACCAGCAGCAGTCCTACGACCCGCAGCTCACCCAGCAGTGGCAGGGCCGGACCTGGGAGACGCAGACGCACGCGCCGGTGCGGACGCCCGTACCGCCGGCGGAGACGGCGTACCTGCCGCCCGGGCAGCAGCAGCCGTACGAGGGGCAGTACCAGCAGCAGTACGCGGTGCCCTCCACGCCGGAACCGCAGCCCGCACCCACGTTCACGCCCGCACCGCAGGCCGTGGCCGAGCCCGGGCCCGCCTACGGGCCCGCCACCCTCGCCGGGAACTCCCGGGTCACCGATGCGCAGCGGGCCCGGCTGGAGGGCCGTTCGCCGATCATCGAGCCCGGCATGCAGCCGGCACTCCTGACCGCGGTGCTGGGCCTGCTGCTGGCCGTGACGGCGCCGATCGCGTCGTACGCGCTCCTCGTGCCGCTCGTGGTGCTCCAGGGTGTGACCGCGGCGGGCTGGTTCCGTCTGAACGGCATGTGGCCGGCCCGGCAGGGCATCGCGCTGGCGTTCCTGGGTGGACTGACAGCCGACGCGGCGGTCCTGGTCACCGGCCGCGACCACGCTCCCGCGGCCATCCTCGGGCCGCTCGGCGTCTGGGTCGTGCTGTCCCTGGTCCTGCAGCTGCGCTCGCACGCCTCGCCGGACGAGCGGATGTACGGCCTGATGGCGACGGTCGTCTCGGCGGCGCTGTCGGTCCTGGCCACCGGGTATCTGGGCGCCGGCGCCCACGCGGTGTCCGTGGGCGCGGCGGCGGTGGCGGTGGCGGTCCTGGCACGGGCCCTTCCCCTGCCGACCCCGGCGTCCGTCGTGGTGTCCCTGCTCGCGGCGGCCGGTGCGGGAATCGCGGCCGGGGGGATGACCGGGCTGGGTGCGAAGGGCGCGCTGCTGGGTGCGGCGGCCGGCGTCTGCGCCCTGATCGGGCACCGGGTCGCGAGCTACGACTACCCGTCCCGCTTCGTCCACTTCACGGCCGGCGTGGCGCTGCCGCTGTCGGCGGCGGCGCCGGTGGTATGGGTGCTGGGACGGGCGCTCGGCTGAGTCGTTTCCTTCGGGCCGCGCCCGGGGCGACTCGGTCGGCGGGTGTCCGGAGGCCGGGCGAGTACGGTGGCGTCGTGCGCCCGGGTCCACCGGGCGCGCGCCGCGCGTGTCTTTACCGGACAATGAAACAAGCCGGATCCCCGGCCCGATTCCGGCGGGCCGGGGATCCTTGTCATGCGGCGGGCTGTGGATCAGTTCCAGCCGCCGTCGCCGCCGCCCCAGCCGTCGCCGCCCCAGCCGCCGTCGCCGCGGCCGCCACGGCCCCAGTCGCCGTCGTGGTCGCAGACCACGCGGAAGCTGCCGATCACGCCGCCCCTGACCCTGATGCCGCGCGTCGGGTGGACGAACACGCCGTCGCTCTGGCTGTGGGGGCCGACGATGGCGACGGGGGCGCCGTTGTCGCACACCGCTCCACGGAAGACCTCGACGCGCTGGTGGCTGTCGTTGCGGATGTTCAGGCTCCGGGCGCCCAGGCCACTGATCACGGTGATGCAGTCGCCCGGGTGGGCCGAGTAGGACCGCTCGTTGACCTCGATCCGGCCCTCGTAGCCGCGGAAGAAGCCTCCACGGCCGCCGCCCCCGTGGCCCTCGTTGCCCTTGCCCTCGTTGCCCTTGCCGTTGTTGTTGCCGTTGTTGTTGTTGCTGGCACCGCCGTCGAAAGGCGCGACAGCCGCCGGAGCAGCGGCCGGGGCCGCCTCGGGCGCGGACGCGGCCGCAGCGTAGGTGACACCGGTCGCGGCCAGAGCCGCGGCAGCCGCCGCAGCGGCGGTGACAGCGGTGGAACGAGAGATCTTCATGGTGCTTCTCCAGTCTCTGAGACTCGCCGACTCGTCGGCCGGTCGTGAGGAACGTATTGACCGAACGCCGCCGCTGTCACGCCTGAAATGACCTGAGCCTCATTTTTTGTAGGCCAATCGAATGATATTCAGTGCTTGTTCGCCATTTGGCGCTCGCTGGCATGGTGTCAATTCGCCCTGAAAAAAGGGCAGTTGTCAGGCGCTAGCCCTTTTGGATGATCTTATGACTATTGGCCACCCTGGTGGCAAGCGTGTCGTTGCCGCCGCAACGGGGCGGGTCGCGCTAAGGCCTGTCCGACAATCCGCGTCGTCGCCCGAAGGGCGGCTGCGCGGCGAGCGCGCGTGCATGGCGTCGCGCGACGGACGGGAATTGTCGGACAGGCCCTGGGGACGGTCGGCCGGGCATGCCGAAGGGCCGCGCCCCGCGGGCGTCCGGCGGGGCATGCGAAGGGCCGCACCCCGTGGGCGTCCGGCCCCAGGGACACGGCCCTTCGACGGCTCCTGAACGGTCCTTCGGCCGGCACCCTGCCGCTGCCGCTGCCGCTGCCGCTGCCGCTGCCGCTGCCGCTGCCGCTGCCGCTGCACGGCCCGGTCGGCCCGGTCGGCCGTCAGGGCCCGCGAGGAGGGCCTCAGCCGGGCGTGTGGGCCCCTCTCCGCCGCGAAGACCTTCCAGGTCCGTCGTGGCGCATGAAAAGGGCCGAGGGCGCGGTTCACGCACCCTCGGCCGTCGTGGCCCGTCACCGGCCACCCGCCGCCGCGGTTCACCGGCGCCATGGACCGTCGCCAGTTCGCTGCCGTCGCGTCACTCTCCTTCCCCGCGACGCTCCTTGGCCCGCTCCCCGCCCCGGCCCTGTCCTTGTCCGGCTCGACCGGGAGGCAGGTCGGAGCGCCGGACGTGCCGGAGCCCCGGCCCTATTCCGGCGGGCCGGGGCTCCATGTCATGCAAGGGGCTGTGGATTACCTTCCACCGTTGCCGCCGTCGCCGCCGCCCCAGCCGCCGTCGCCGCCGCCCCAGCCGCCGTCGCCGCCGCCCCAGCCGCCGCCCCAGCCGCCGTCGCCACCCCAGTCGCCGCCGTGGCGCCCGACCACGCGGAAGCTGCCGATGACGCCGTCCCGGACGCGGATGCCCGGCGTGCAGTGGACGCGCACGCCGTCGCTCTGGCTGTGGGGGCCGACGATGGCGACGGGAGCGCCGTTGTCGCAGACCGCCCCGCGGAACACCTCGACGACCCGGTGACTGTCGTTGCGGATGTTCAGCGTCCGGGCGCCCAGGCCGCTGACCACGGTGATGCAGTCGCCCGGGTGGGCCGAGTAGGACCGCTCGTTGATCTGGACCCGGCCCTCGTAGCCGCGGAAGAAGCCTCCACGGCCGCCGCCCCCGTGGCCCTCGTTGCCCTTGCCGTTGTTGTAGTTGCCGTTGTTGTTGTCCCCGCCGGAGCCGCCGAGCGGTGCGGCAGCGGGAGCGGCCGCCTCCGGCGCATGGGCGACGACGGCCGGGGCCGCCGCCTCCGGTGCCGAGGCGGCCGACGCGTAGGTGACGCCCGTCGCGGCCAGAGCCGCGGCAGCCGCCGCGGCGGCGGTGAGGGCGGTGGAGCGAGAGATCTTCATGGTGCTTCTCCAGTCTCTGAGACACCGACACGTTGGCCGGTCGCTTGGAACGTATTCGGCGACCGACACGGCTGTCATGTCGGAAAAGTTCGGAGACTGGGTTTTTGTGGGCCGATCGAGGGATTTGTGTCTTATGTTCTCCACACATCCCTCGCCGGGCAGCCATCAACTTCACGCTGGCGAAGGAGAATTGACACACCACTAGACCCTTTGGATGATCTTATGACAAATCGCTACCCCGCGAACGAGCGTGTCGATGCTGGCGCACAGAGGCGGGACGCGCTAGGAACGGCCGGCCGGACATGCCGAAGGGCCGCACCCCGCCGGCGTCCAACCCCAGGGGTGCGGCCCTTCGACCGTCACTGTGCCGCTGCTGCGCGCGGGCCCGCTCAGACCGCGATGGCGACCTCGGCCAACGCGCCCTTCTCCGCCACGACGACCGTGCGGTCCGCCGTGGCGCCCGGCACCAGGGCGCGCACGGTCCACGTGCCCTCGGCCGCGTAGAACCGGAACTGGCCGGTCGCCGAGGTGGGCACCTCGGCCGTGAACTCGCCGGTCGAGTCCAGGAGGCGGACGTAGCCCGTCACCGGCTCGCCGTCGCGGGTCACCTGACCCTGGATCGTGGTCTCACCGGGCTTGATCGTCGAGGCGTCCGGGCCGCCGGCCTTCGCTCCGCACATGCTTTTTCTCCAGAGGGGTCGCTGAGGGGTCGCTTACTTGCCGGCGCCGAGCTCGATCGGCACGCCGACGAGGGAGCCGTACTCGGTCCAGGAGCCGTCGTAGTTCTTGACGTTCTCCACGCCGAGCAGCTCGTGCAGCACGAACCAGGTCAGGGCCGAACGCTCACCGATGCGGCAGTAGGCGATCGTGTCCTTGCCGAGGTCCACGTTCTCCTCGACGTAGAGGGCGTTCAGCTCCTCGTCCGACTTGAAGGTGCCGTCGTCGTTGGCGTTCTTCGACCACGGGATGTTCTTGGCACTCGGGACGTGACCCGGGCGCTGCGACTGCTCCTGCGGCAGGTGGGCCGGGGCGAGCAGCTTGCCGGAGAACTCGTCGGGGGAGCGGACGTCGACCAGGTTCTGCGAGCCGATGGCCGCCACGACGTCGTCACGGAAGGCGCGGATCGAGGTGTCCTGCGGCTTGGCCGTGTACTCGGTCTTCGGCCGCTCGGGGACCTCGTCGCCCGGGACCAGCTCGCGGGCGTCCAGCTCCCACTTCTTGCGGCCGCCGTCCAGGAGCTTGACGTTCTCGTGGCCGTACAGCTTGAAGTACCAGTAGGCGTACGAGGCGAACCAGTTGTTGTTGCCGCCGTAGAGGACCACCGTGTGGTCGTTGGCGATGCCCTTCTCCGACAGGAGCTTCTCGAAGCCCTCCTGGTCGACGAAGTCGCGGCGGACCGGGTCCTGGAGGTCCTTGGTCCAGTCGATGCGGATCGCGTTCTTGATGTGGTTCTTGTCGTAGGCGGACGTGTCCTCGTCCACCTCGACGATGGCGATGGCCGGGTCGTCCAGGTGCTCCTGCAGCCAGTCGGCGTCGACCAGGACGTCGGTGCGGCTCATGCTCTTTCTCCTCCGGGGCAGTTGCGGCGGGGCGTGCGGGTAGACAGGGGGCGCGTCCGGGAATGCCGGGCGGCGCACGGGTGCCCTTCCAGCAGGGCAGGGCTGAGATGCGGAAGTCGGGGACTTTCGCTCAGAAGGTGCGACAGAGCATGGCGGCCACGCGGCACAGGTCCACTGCCCGCCGCTTCGTGAGGTCCGCCTGTCGCTTCATGGGAGCGATCGTAGGGACGTCCGGGCGGGCGTGTCACCGGTGTGTCGTATTCCGAGACACGATCGTCCGTATAGTGGGACGAGGTGACCATCCCGAGCGTCGGCGGACCGTCGGCGGGCGTTCGTGGGGTGACCGGATCTACCGTACGGACATGACCGTCTCGCCAGTCGGACGCAAGCGGTCCACACCGGTCCCTCCGCCCGGCCCGCCCCTTCCTCTACCCTGCCAGCTTGACGTCCGAACCCTTCACGCTGACCTGCACACCGTCCTGCGCCGCCCGCACCGAGTCCAGCCTGATCCCGCCGGGAAGGTGGTCGATGGCCTGCTGGAAGTCGGTGATGTTGCGGATGCGGTTCTCGGCCAGGGAGATGGCGGCCAGCTTCGGCAGGGAGTCGGCGTGCACCTCGACCTTGTTGTTCACCACGGTCACGGAGCTGAGCACGGACACCGTACGGTCGACCGGGACGGTGAGGAGCCTGCCGATCACGCGCACCGCGACCTTGATCTTGCCGTTGCCGCCGTCGGAGAGGCCCACGACCTTGGCGGTGATCCCCGGGGTCACCTCGGTCGGCTGCGACTTGGCGGTCCTCAGCAGCTCGGCGTAGGAGATGGTCGCGGTGCCGGTGGCGCTGGTCGCGGTGGCGGAGCTGTAGTCGCCGGAGAAGGAGACGCCCTTCATGTCGGCCTGCAGGTCGTCGATCCGGATCGTCTGGCCGGCGGTGCCGGTCGCGGCCTCGTAGTCCTTGATCCCGACCTGGACGTCGTCCAGCGACCCGCCCGCGACCTGGGTGAGGAACGGGAACCCCTTGATGTTCACGTCAGGCGTCGAGGCCAGGCTCTCGGTCGACTTCAGCTTGGCCGCGGCCTCCCCCTCCGCGAAGTGCACGGCCACCCGGTCCGCGATCACGAACAGCCCGCCCAGGATCACGACGAGGATCAGGAGTATTCGCAGGGCGCGCATGTGGTCTTCCCCCGGGAGAGAGCGGTGTACGGCTACGTCACGGTAACTCCACGGGTGCGGGTCGGGCGGCGATTGTCGATCAGTTGTGACAGCCACGGCCCGCCCTACCCTGGACGTATGTACGCACGGCGGCGGCACGTCTACTTCGCCATGATGGGGACCTGCATCGGTCTCTTCGTCCTGGCCTGGGGAGTGGTGCGGATCTGGTCGGTGCCGGCGGCCGTCGGCATGTGTGTCGTCGCCATGGTCATCCCGCCGGTCGCCGCGATGATCGCGAACCGGCGGGGTCCCGAGGACCGCTGGTGGGACGACCCCTCCGGCGATCCCCAGTCGGACGAGTGGTGGGACGAGCTGGACGGCAAGAAGCGCCCGCGTCCGTGAGGGACCGCGAGCGCGGTCAGTACACGAGCGCCTGGGTGTCGTCCGCGAGTGCCTCCTGGACGAAGACCTGCGCGCCCGCGATCCGCACGCCCTCGATGACGTCCTTCTCGGTGATCTCCCGCCGGGCCGCGCACTGGGTGCACAGGGTGATGCGCCCGGCGGCCAGGACCGAGTCGATCAGATCCGGCAGCGGCGCCGCGTGCGGCAGTTCGAACCCGGCCGCCCGCCCCGGCAGCGCGAACCAGGACGACTCACCGGTCAGCCACAGCGACACCTCGACCCCGCTGGCCACGGCCACCGCGGCCACCGTGAAGGCCTGCGAGCAGCGCTCGGGGGCGTCCGCCCCGGCCGTCACCTTGATCACGAGCTTCTTGGTCATGCCGGAAGCCTAGAGGGCCTGTCGTCGAACTCGCGTCGTCCGCCCGACGGGCGGGCGCGAGTGGGCCGAGGCGGGCGGCTCGTAACGGGGTACGCCGTACGGCACCTCGCAGGGAGGGCCGGCTTCCGGCCGCGTAAGCTGGGGCCCGGCTCTGTCGTATGCCCACCCTCGCTCAAGGAGCACCCGTGGAGACTTTCTTCGAAACCCTGCTGGTCCTGGTCTGCGTCGGCGTGCTCGCGTTCGCGTACGTGACCGTGAAGAAGCTGTACCAGGGCCAGCGCTGACCCCGTACCCAGGAAAGATCCAGGAAAGCCGCCGCTCATGATCGAGATCCCGTCCGACCTGCACAAGAGCCTGGTCCCGCTCGCCTTTCTGCTCGGCAACTGGGCCGGTGCGGGCGTGCACGACTTCCCCGGCTCCGAGAAGTGCAACTTCGGCCAGGAGGTCAGCTTCACCCACGACGGCCGCGACTTCCTGGAGTACCACTCCCACACCTGGGTGCTGGACAAGGACGGCGGCAAGGTCCGCCCGCTGGAGTCGGAGCACGGCTTCTGGCGGATCGACTCCGAACGCAGGGTCGAGGTGACGATGACCCGCGACGACGGTGTCATCGAGATCTGGTACGGCGAGATGGCCGACAAGAAGCCGCAGATCGACCTGGTCACGGACGCCGTCGCCCGCACCCCCGGCTCCCGGCCCTACAGCGGCGGCAAGCGCCTGTACGGCTACGTCAAGAGCGACCTGATGTGGGTCGGCGAGAAGCAGACCCCCGAGGTCGAGCTGCGCCCCTACATGTCGGCCCATCTGAAGAAGGTCGTCACCCCCGAGGACGTGGAGCGCTGGGCCAAGGCCCTCCCGGACGACCTCCCGGACGACGGCATCGCCTTCTTCAAGTGAGCCTTCCCACCCCGTAGCTCTAGACTTTCGGGTGTGGTGAGCACCGACTGGAAGAGCGACCTCAGGCAGCGCGGCTACCGGCTGACGCCGCAGCGGCAGCTTGTCCTCGAAGCCGTGGACACCCTTGAGCACGCGACCCCCGACGACATTCTCTCGGAAGTGAGGAAGACGGCGTCGGGGGTCAACATTTCCACGGTCTACCGGACGCTGGAGCTGCTGGAGGAGCTGGGGCTGGTCAGCCACGCCCACCTCGGTCACGGTGCGCCCACCTATCACCTCGCCGACCGCCACCACCACCTGCACCTGGTGTGCCGGGACTGCGAGAACGTGATCGAGGCCGACGTCGACGTGGCCGCCGAGTTCACCGCGAAGCTGCGCCGGCAGTTCGGGTTCGACACCGACATGAAGCACTTCGCGATCTTCGGCCGCTGCAAGGACTGTTCCCTGAAGAGTTCAACTACCACGTCGTAGGCTGGCGATATGAAGAGCCCCCTGCTGTCCCTGCCCGGCGCCGTCCCCGCGGAGGGTGTGGACGAAGGTGTCGCCGCGCACTACGGCGACCTGTTCCGCGAGCAGCGCGCCCTCGCCGACGGCACCGGTTTCGTCGACCTGTCCCACCGCGGTGTCGTCACCGTCTCCGGTGAGGACCGGCTGAGCTGGCTGCACCTCCTGCTCACCCAGCACGTCAGCGAGCTGCCGGTCGGTGAGGCCACCGAGGCGCTGATCCTCTCCGCGCACGGGCACATCGAGCACGCGCTGTACCTGGTGGACGACGGGACGACCGTCTGGGCGCACGTCGAGCCCGGGACCCAGGACGCGCTGCTCGCGTACCTGGAGTCGATGAAGTTCTTCTACCGGGTGGAGGTAGCCGACCGGACCGCCGACGTCGCGCTCGTCCACCTGCCCGCCGGGTCCATCGCCGAGGTGCCGGAGGGCGTCGTCGTCCGCGAGACGCCGTACGGCCGTGATGTGTTCCTGCCGCGCGAGGACCTGGAGTCCTTCGCCGCCGCGCACGGGCCGGCCGCCGGCCTCCTCGCCTATGAGGCGCTGCGCGTCGAGCAGCACCGGCCCCGGCTCGGCTTCGAGACCGACCACCGGACGATCCCGCACGAGCTGGGCTGGATCGGCACCGCCGTGCACCTCCACAAGGGCTGCTACCGGGGCCAGGAGACGGTCGCCCGCGTCCAGAACCTGGGCAAGCCCCCGCGTCGGCTGGTCTTCCTCCACCTGGACGGCAGCGAGGTGCACCTGCCGGTGCCGGGGACCGAGATCCGGCTCGCGGACGAGGGCCCGGACGGCCGCAAGATCGGTTTCGTGACGACCTCGGTACGGCACCACGAGCTGGGTCCGGTGGCGCTGGCGCTGGTCAAGCGCAACGTACCGGTCGACGCGAGGCTCCTGGCCGGGGAGACGGCGGCGGCCCAGGAGACCGTGGTCGAGCCATAGCCGCACGGCCCCTTCGGGACACCGCCGCGCATCCCGCACCACCCTCCCGCCCGACCGGGGCCGGCGGTGCGGTCCCGGTGTGCCGGTACCCGCCCGCCGCGGCGCCCGGACACCGGCCGGCGCCCGCCACAGCGCGGGTCACCGGGCAGCCGGTGCTGTTCACCCCGGCCCCGCCCGCCGACCGGGGCCAGGGGGGTTTCGTCCGGATCAGGTCGGACAGGCCGCGGCGTCCGGCGCGGTGCCTCGCAAGGCGGAGGATCACCCGCGTACTGGGCGTACTCGGGTGGTCCCGTGCCGGGCGTCGCCGGGCACGCGCCGGACGCCGCCACAGCCCCGCCCTATCTGGGCCGAACCGTTGCCGGGCCCGACAGCCCGGCGCGCAACCGGTCGAAGACCTGCCGGTAGCCCAGCCCGTTGAAGAGCGCTCCGACCAGCAGCGGGTAGACCGTGACCCGCGCCGGAAGCAGACGGATCCTGCGCTGCACCGCACCGGTCTCCACCAGCACCTCGTCGACCATCTCGAACGGGATGATCCGGGTCAGCTCACCGAGGTGCCCCGGCGCGAACACCCCGTCCGCCACCCCGGCCGTCCCGGTTATGGCAGCCTGTTCCAACAGCGGGGCTCCCGCGGTGAGGATGTCTTGGAGGACAAACCTCTTCCGCGGCAGCTCCGCTGCCTCATTCACCAGCCTTGACGAACGACCTCCACGCCTAAGGGCCTGCCGGGAAACAAGCCGTCGCTTCCGTAACTGAACGGCGTTGGGACTAGGGCGTGTCTCGAAAGTCCCGTCTGGTCCGCGACGCCTGGCACGGCACCTCGCCGCGTTGTCGGGATCGTCCACGTACGCCCGGTACGAGGACGACCCTCCGCCTTGCGATGCACCGCACCAGACGCCGAAACACGCCCTAGATCTCCAGCAGCACCGTGAAGGGCCCGTCGTTCGTCAGGGAGACCCTCATCCGCGCGCCGAACCGGCCCGTCGCCACCGTCGCGCCCAGTGCCCGCAGCTGGGACACCACCTCGTCGACCAGCGGCTCGGCGACGTCGCCCGGGGCCGCCGCGTTCCATGTGGGCCGGCGGCCCTTCCTGGCGTCGCCGTACAGCGTGAACTGGCTGATCACCAGCAGCGGGGCGTCGACGTCGCTGCACGACCGCTCGTCGTGCAGCATCCGGATCGACCAGAGCTTGCGCGCCAGCTGCGCCGCCTTCTCCTTGGTGTCCTCGTGGGTCACCCCGACGAGGACGCACAGCCCCTCGCCCTCGATCGCGCCGACCGTCTCGCCGTCCACGACGACGCTCGCGCCGTCCACTCTCTGCACCACCGCACGCATGCGGACCATCATGCCGGGTGCCCGGTACGCGGTCACAGGGGGTCCAATATCGATCCCTTACCCCCCCATCTGGGGCCGTTCGGGGGCACTCGGTCACATAGCGGCCAGTTGGGGTGGCACGATGCTTCCACACGCCGGTCGAGGGGACGGTCACAGCACCATGAGCACACCGAGTACCAGCGGGCGGCTGGGCGCGCAGGGGACGTACCGGCCCCCCGTCCAGCGCGCCGACGCGCCGGAGGGCCCGATGCATCCGGCGGGCGTCACGCCGTCCGCGCGGCCCCAGCCCGAGCTGGCCCGGCTGAGCCTGCCCGAGCTGCGCACCCTGCGCCGCGACGCCCAGCGCGACGAGGCGGACCTCAGCTATGTGCGGCGGCTGCTGCAGGGCCGGATCGACATCCTCCGCGCGGAGCTGTGCCGGCGCGGCCGGGCGTCCGTGCCGGCGCCCGCGGACGGTTCGGTGGTCGACCGGCTCCCCGAGATCCTCAAGGACGCCCCGGCCCGGCACCGCTCCTCGGCCCGGCATGTCACGCTCGGCACCCCGCACAACGAGGAGTACCGGCAGCTGGCCGCCGAGATGCTCGCCGAGGTCGAGCTGAGCGATCTCCAGGCGCGCACGGATCTGGAGCTGACCGCGGCCATGGGGCGCCTGACCCGGTACGAGCAGGAGGTCTCCGGGCGCCGACAGCGCCTGCAGCGCACGACCGACGAGTGCAGCGCGGAGATCGCCCGCCGGTACCGGGTGGGCGAGGCGCAGGTGGACGACCTGCTGATGTGAACGGGGCGAAAAGGACGCGACACACGGTGCGCGGCGCGCCTACGGTGGGCCCATGACCGACGTCCGTACCGTCACCGAGGCCGAGTTCGACGACTGGCAGCGTGCCCTGAGCACCGGTTTCCTGCGGCCGCCCGTGATGCCCGCCGAGCAACTCGAGGCCCGGCGAGCGCAGTTCGTCCCGGGGCGGCTGCTCGGCGCGTTCGACGGTGGCCGCTGCGTGGCCACCTTCCGCTCCTTCGCGCAGGAGGTGACCGCGGTCGGCGGCGCGACCGTCCCCGCGGACGCGATCTCCAGCGTCACCGTCAGCCCCACCCACCGCCGCCGTGGCCTGCTCACCCGCATGATGAGCCGGGACCTGGCGACGGCGAAGGAGCGCGGTGACGTGGTGGCCACGCTCATCGCCGCCGAGTACCCGATCTACGGCCGGTACGGCTTCGGCCCGGCGACCTGGACGAGCGAGTGGACCGTCGAGGTGCCCCGGGCCGGTCTCGACTCGCGCTGGTCCGGCCCCGCCGACGGCGGCCGGATCGACCTCGTGGACGGCGAGGACGTGCGCAAGCTCGGCCCCGAACTGCACGAGCGGTTCCGCCGGGCCCAGCCGGGCGCGGTCAGCCGGAACGAGTTGTGGTGGCAGGCGCACACCGGAGCCGTCCGTCTGCACGCCGACTGGACCGAGCCGTTCCATGCCGTCCACCGCTCGGCCGACGGCGAGGTCCAGGGCCTGGTGACGTACAGGTCCGACGAGACGTGGAACGGCATGCAGCCGGACCAGACCGCCACCGTGCAGGAGCTCATCGCGACCACCCCGGCCGCCGAGCGCGCCCTGTGGCTCTACGTGTGTTCCATCGACTGGATCACGAAGGTCAAGAGCGGCTCCCGCGGCCCCGACGACCTGCTGCCGTACTACCTTCCCGACCGGCGCGCGGCCCGGATCGCCGACCACTCGGACTGGCTGTGGGTGCGGATCCTGGACGTCGTACAGGCCCTTCGGGCGCGCACGTACGACGTGACGGGCACGCTGGTGCTGGAGGTGGTGGACGGCGACGGGCCGGCCGGGGGGCGGTTCCTGCTGGACGCCTCGCCGGAGGGCGCCTCCTGCGCGCCCACCGGTCGGAGCGTCGATCTCACGCTGGACGTCCGCGAGCTGGCGTCCGTCTGGCTCGGCGGTGAGTCGGTGCTGCGGCTCGCGGCCCTCGGCCGTGTGCGGGAAGAACGAGAGGGCGCCGCCCGGAAGGCCGACGCCCTGTTCCGCTCGCCCGGGCGACCCTGGTGCCCGGACCTCTTCTGATCGCTCCCCTCTCCCGGTGACGCTGACTGTGCATCCGTAGCGAGCTGTTCAGTTGTGACTGTGCTGAGCGGTGTTCAGTTGTGGCTGTACGATGTCGTGTTCAGTTGTGGCTGTACGATGTCGTGTTCAGTTGTGGCTGTGCGCTTCGGTGGCCGTCCCCTGTCCGGGCTCCCGGCTCCCCTCCGGAAGGGAGCCCGGTCGGCCAACCACTGGGAAGCTTGACCATGTTGTGCAAGTTGGCAGCCAACTTCACCTTCCTTATGTCCGTTGGGAAGCGGCTCATAACCAGCTATCGCGGAACTGCCGCAAGTTGGCGGGAAGTTGTACTGTTTGTCCGTGGACCCGGAGCACGCCTCCGCCAGTGGACGGACGAGGTCACAGCGGTCTCACCCGTCCCACCGCGACATCGCCGACGCACTGCGCAGCCGGATCAGGGCCGGTGTGCTGCGGGCGGGACAGCGCATGCCCACGCAGGCGGAACTGGCCGACGAGTTCGGCGTCGAGCGCGGTGCCGTGCGCCAGGCCTTGCGCATCCTGCAGTCGGAGCACCTGCTCACCAACGTTTCCAAGGGCAGTCCGGCCACGGTGGCGGGCGCGCCGGGTCCGGCCGGACGGCCCGCCGGCCCCGCGGCCCCGCCGCAGCCCACCATGGTCGGGCTGGCCCCGCGGATCGCGGAGGCCTTCGCCGCGCCCCACGTGCGGATCGACGCGCTCTGCCTGACCTCGGTCTCGCTCACGCTGGCCATGGGTGAGCCGCTGAGGCAGATCCACGCGGGACGGCTGGAACCGGCCAAGATCGATGTGCGGGTGCTGCTGCCCAGCCGGGACATCGACCTCGCCTTCCCGGCGCCGGTGGCCGCCGACGACCACGGCCTGCTGCACCGGCGCTGGCTGGCCCAGCGCAACGCCCAGGGCCTGGTGCTGCGGCAGAACCTGCTGGCCCTGTGCGCCACGCACGGCATCGACGTGCAGGTGTCCTTCCGCGCGCTGCCGTTCACCCCGCCGGTCAAGCTGTATCTGCTCAACGGGTCCGAGGCGCTGTTCGCGTACTACACGCTCAAGCGCCGTGAGCGGGAGATCGAGCACGAGCATCTGGAGCTTTACGACGCCGACGGCACGCGCTCGATGCTGTTCGCCTTCGAGCGGCGTGCCGGGCGGCGGGACGGCACCTTCGTGGAGCAGTCGCAGCGGTGGTTCGACGCGCTGTGGGAGACGATCAGTTCGGAGCTGCTGCTCAGTTCCTAAGGCGGGGTACGGGAGTTACAGCGCCGGGCCCGCGAGGAGCACGGCGAGCAGGACGGCGCCGGCCGAGACGGCCTTGTGACTCTTGGTCTCGATGCCCACGGAGATCAGGAGCAGGCCGACGGCGCCGGCGACACCGTACTTCCACTGGACGAGTTGCTCGACGAGGAGAGCGAAGGCAGGCACGGTGATTCCCCCATTCCGAAGATTGGCCAACTTGCAAAAGTTGGCAACCAACTCCATCTGAGTTGTCCCCACTTGGTCATGGTTAATAAACAACTTCCTGGCAACTCCCCAAAGATGGATCAGAGTTGTAGCGTTTGGTCGTGACTCAGGAGCATCTGGCAGTGAACGGCAGCAGGAGGCTCACGCCCCAGGAGATCGCCGACACCCTGCGCCGGCGCATCCGCAGCGGGGAGCTGCGGCCCGGCGAGCGTCTGCCCACCCAGGCCGAGCTGGCCGGGGAGTTCGGCGTCGAGCGGGGTGCCGTGCGCCAGGCGCTGCGGGTGCTCCAGGAGGAGGGGCTGCTCGCCGACGTCAGCAAGGGCAGCCCGCCGCGGGTCGCCGAGCCGTCGGCGCCGCGCGGGGAGCCGCAGCCCACGATGGTGGCGCTCGCGCCCCGGCTGACCGAGGCGTTCTCGGCGCCGCACGTACGCATCGACGCCGTCTGCCTGACCGCGCAGAGCCTGATCCCGGCGCTCGGCGAGCCGCTGCGCCTGATCCACGAGGGCCGGCTGCGCCCCGAGCGGATCGACGCCCGCATCCTGCTGCCGTCCCGCGACATCAACCTCGCCTTCCCGGTCTCGGTCGACGCCGGGAGCGAGGAGGACGACACCGTGCACCAGCGCTGGCTGGCCATGCGCAACGCCCAGGGCCAGGTGCTCCAGTACAACCTCCAGGCGCTGCGCGGCACCCATGACATCGACGTCCAGGTCACCTTCCGGGCGCTGCCGTTCACCCCGCCGGTCAAGCTGTATCTGCTCAACGGGGTGGAGGCGCTCTTCGCGCACTACATGATCACGCGCCGAGAGGAGTCCACCGACAGCGGGCAGACGCTGGAGATGTACGACACGCTGGGCTCGGAGTCGTTGCTGTTCTCCTTCGAGCGGCGTGCCGGAGAGCGGGACGCTGCGTTCGTGGAGCAATCGCAGAAGTGGTTCGACGCCCTCTGGGAAACCATCACGACGGACCTGACACTCTCCTAGTGACTTCTGATGCGACGCAGACTGAGACGACGGAGACCGGACTGACCGCGAACAAGATCGAGTTGTTCCGGGAACTGATCGAAAACGCCCGGGTGGTCCTGTGGGACTTCGACGGACCGATCTGCCGTCTGTTCGCGCGGCACAAGGCCGAACGGGTGGCGACCGGACTGGTGGAATGGCTGGCCGGGCGAGGGCTGCACAATCTGCTCAGCGACTCCGAACGCGGCTCGCTGGACCCGCACGAGGTGCTGCGCGCCGTGGACCTCCGGCACCCGGGCAGCGACCTGGTGACCGAGCTGGAGGAACGTCTCACCCAGGAGGAGCTGCGGGCCGCCGGCTCCGCGCTCCCCACCGCCCATGCCGACCCCCTGATCCGCACCTGGACCGCGGTGGGCGCCCGGCTGGCCATCACCACAAACAACTCCCCGAAGGTGGTCGCCACGTACTTGGCCGACCGCGGTCTCACCGCGTGCTTCGCCCCCCACATCTACGGCCGCACCACCGATCTGCAGCTCCTCAAGCCCGACCCGCACTGCCTCAACCGGGCGTTGGCCGCGATGGGTTCCGCCCCTTCGGCGGCCCTGATGATCGGCGACTCACCCTCCGACCTCGCCGCCGCGCGCGGTGCGGGCGTGCCGTTTCTCGGCTACGCGCGTAACGCGGAGAAGGGGAAGCTCCTGCGGGAGGCCGGAGCCGCGCACGTGGTCGCCTCGCTGAAGCCGTTGCTGGGGCTGTTGTGGAGCCGGTGACGGCGGGAGCGTGGCGTCCGGGACCCCGGCCGCCGCGCGGCGCGGGGCTCGGCGCGACCCTCACCCACCACGTGCGCGACGGGGAGGCCGGATCCGCCGGGAACGACCTTCGTGGACAGCGTGACGTCGTGGTTCGAGTCGGTGTGGCAGCTGCTGACGGACGAGTCCGCGGACGGAAGGCGGAGCGGTGGCCCTGGAGGCTCGAGGGAGACACGATTCCTGTGATGTAGCATGCGCCCACCGCGTGAGCAACCGCTCCCGTTCACATGCAGGGGATGGCACACGCGCCGACCCTCGAACGACCTGACGCAGCCGAGCGCCGGACACACACCCGTTGTGGCTACTCGACCACGCCTCCGGTCGTGCGGACCGACACCCGCGTTTACCGTTTGCCGTACTTTCCAGCCAGCGCGAGTCATTCGGAGCGGCCAGTGGGCGCACCTCCTGTTCCCCGTCTTCACGGGGAACGCGCCGAGCCCGGTGCAGTACCCGCGCGGTACGAAGGGTTCGTGGCCTACGCCCGCAGTCACGGCGAGAAGAGCAGCGGCCACCACAACGACAACTTCCGGATCCCGCTCACCGCGCCGATGGCGCAGACCCTGGGGCGTGAAGCCGGTACGCCCGTGACCGTGCGGATCCGGCGGGCGACGGCACTACCGGTGGTGATCAGGACCTGGGACAACGAGGCGGAGATCCTGCGGGCGGTCAAGAGCGCCCTGCCGCACGTGCCGGAGTGCCTGGCCGAGGGGGACGGGTTCGCGATCCACAGCCATGTGGAAGGCGTGCCGCTCTCCGGTGTCTGCGGCAACGGAAAGCCCGTCGACGCGCTGCTGATCAAGGCGCTCGCCGGGCTGCTCGCCCAGACGGCCCAGGTGCGCCGGGGCGCGCTGCCGCCGCTGCCGGCCGCCTGGCCCCGCAACGACCAGGACAGCCAGGGCTTTCTGCAGACGCTGGCGCGCCTCGCCGACCAGCAGATCCGCCGCCCCAACTGGAGGGCGTTCGGCGGGCTGTTCGCGGCGCTGGGCATTGCGGAGGACGCGCTGGTCCGACTGGCCGAGCGGGTGCCGCCGATGGCGCGCCGGCCGTACAGCCTGCTCCACGCCGACCTGCACCGCGAGAACCTGATCATGACCTACGCCGGGGACCCTCCCCTGGTCTGCGTCGACTGGGAGCTGGCGACCTACGGCGACCCCCTGCACGACCTGGCGACCCATCTGGTGCGGATGCGGTACCCGAGACATCAGTGGCCCGAGGTGATCGACGCCTGGGCCGCGGCCATGCAGCGGATCCGCCCGGGCGCGGTCAACGGGCTGGCCAGGGACCTGCGGCACTACATCGCCTTCGAGCAGGCGCAGTCGGTGTACCCGGACGTCATGCGCGCCGCGATCTCCCTGGACGAGACGTTCGACCAGAAGGGGCTGGACCACGCCACGGCACGGGTGCGCCGGGCTCTGGAGGCGGCCCAGGGTCCGCTGAACCTGCGGAGCCTGCCCGGCGAGCCGGAGATCGAGCGGGTCCTCTTCCGCTGGCGCGTGTCCAGGGGCGAGACGCGGGGGGGCCTGTTCGCCACCTTCGTCTCCCCGCCCTGGCACCCGGACCGGCGGGTGCCCGAGCGTGTGGACTTCCCCCACTGGGCGGTGTACGCGGCGCTGCACGCGGAGGGTGCCGCACCGGCCGGACGCGTGTTCAAGGGAACGGCCCATCTGAACTCCGTCGTCCGGGTCCCCGGCATCGGGTTCCCCGTCGTGGTGCGGCGGAAAGTGGCGAACGTGTGCCGGCGCGAACGCAGCTTCCTCAGCGAGCACGCGGTGCTGCGGGCCATCGAGGATTCCGGGGTTCCGGTGGCGGCGCCGAGGATTCTCGCCCTGGGCGAGAGCTACCCCGGGAAGTTCCGCAAGGACAGCTTCGCCATCCACACCTACGAGGGCCCGCTCGACACGAAGCGGCCGCCCGACCACCCGGTGCACGGCCTGCTCCCGTACGAGGCGGACCGGCTGGTCGACCAGCTCTGCGCGCTGAAGGGCGTGGACCACGCCGAACTCGACCCCGCGGCGGCCGAGCGGGGCTTCGGCTTCTACGGCTGGCTCGCGGACCAGCTCGTCATGCTGGTCCGCGACCTGCCCAAGGAGTCCCAGCAGCTGGCCCGGCTGCTCGGCCTGCCGGAGGCCGGCCGGCTGCGACAGATGCTGGCCCGGTACGACGTGAGCCACCGGCAGCCGAGCCTGCTGCACGGTGACCTGAACCCGTGGAACCTGGTACGACGCGACGACCACCTGGCGCTGACCCTCATCGACTGGGAGATGGCGACCGTGGGCGATCCCCTGTACGACCTGGTCCGGCACATGCATCTGACGCCGACCCGGCCGGAGATCCGGGACCGGATGTTCCGCCGCTGGCAGTCCCTGATGCCGCCCGCGTACACCCGGGACTGGCAGAAGGACTGGCGGGTGTACCGGTGGGTGGAGATCGTCCGCTCGGCCTATGTCGACCTCGACCGTCTGGTCACCGGCGCGGGCCTGGACGCCCCCAACGTCCGCCGTGCCGTTGACTCGTACGCCATGACCCTGGCGGCGGCCAAGGGCTCCCTGGGGCTACCCGTCCGCCCGACGGCCAACCCCTACCTCGCCCGCGCCCTGGCCTAGGTGTATTGCCCTGTGAGGTTCGTGAAGATCTTGCTGAGGGGCTGTCCGGCCGAGCGAATGCCGTCCTCGTGCCCTGGTGGGGGCTGCCGCCGCCGGCGGTCCCCGCCCGGCCGGACGAGGCCGAGCCTCCCGGCCCGCTCCACCGAGGACCAGGCCCCTGATCGCTTGGGCGGCGGGCCGCCCCGGCGTCCGGCTGGACGACGGGATCACCCGACGCACCTGACCGCCGCCCACCATCCGGCACCTGCGCTGCGGCACGGGGTCGGCCACCGCTACGGACTGACGGACGCCGACTTCGGGGCCGTACAGGAAGGGCCGACGGCGGTCGGCCGAGCGGAGGACGCGGCGGCTCGGGCAAGCCACAGCTTGGGTCTGTGGAGGAAAACCAAGGATTGACCTGCCCGTATCCGCCGCTGGACGATCGACGGGCGATGTCCAGCGGACCGACGGACGGAGGAAGCCGTGCCGGACGCCTTCGCCACCGCATTGGCGTTTCTGCGCGACCTGGGAGCCGCCGAACTCGCGCATCCGGGCGGCACCCTCCTCGCCCATCTCCAGCGCGTCGAGCGGCAGCTCGCCGAGTGGGGCGGGCGCCCGGCCCTCAGGCTCGCGGGACTGTGCCACGCCTGCTACGGCACCGACGGCTTCCCCGACGCCCTGCTGCCGCCGCAGCGCCGGGCCGAACTGGAGGCCGTCACAGGCGCCGAGGCGGAGTCCCTCGTGTACCTGTACGGTTCCTGCGACCGCGAGGCCGGCTATCCGACGCTCGCCGAGGCCGACGGGGTCTTCCGGGACCGGTTCACCGGTCTTGCCCATGTCCCCGAGGCGGGCCCGCGCCGGGACTTCGCCGAGCTGACCGCAGCGAACGAACTCGACCTGGCCCGACGGGACCCCGCCTTCCGCGCCCGCTGGGGCCCGGACCTGCTCGTCCTCTTCACTCGCGTACGCACGCTGCTGAGCCCGCCGGCCTGGTCGGCGTGCGAGACGGTGCTGGACGGGTAGGCCGGCGACGGCCGATGGCGACGTCGGCGGCCGTGGTGCGTGGCGGCTGGTCGCACCTCCAGGTTCTCGCCATCGGCCCCCTCACGCCCCCACGTACGCCGCCAAGTGCTCCCCCGTCAGCGTCGACCGTGCCGCGATCAGGTCCGCCGGGGTGCCCTCGAAGACCACGCGGCCGCCGTCGTGGCCCGCGCCGGGGCCGAGGTCGATGATCCAGTCGGCGTGGGCCATGACCGCCTGGTGGTGTTCGACCACGATGACCGACTTGCCGGAGTCCACCAGGCGGTCGAGGAGGGCGAGGAGTTGTTCCACGTCGGCCAGGTGGAGGCCGGTCGTCGGCTCGTCGAGGACGTAGACGCCGCCCTTGTCGGCCATGTGCGTGGCGAGCTTCAGCCGTTGCCGCTCGCCTCCGGAGAGCGTGGTGAGCGGCTGGCCCAGGGTGAGATAGCCGAGGCCCACGTCCGACATGCGCTCGAGGATCTTGTGGGCCGCGGGGACCCGCGCCTCGCCCGTGCCGAAGAAGTCCTCGGCCTCGGTCACCGACATCCCCAGCACCTGGGCGATGTCCCGCCCGCCGAGGGCGTACTCCAGCACGGAGGCCTGGAACCGCTTGCCCTCGCACTCCTCGCACGTCGTCGCGACCCCGGCCATCATCGCCAGATCGGTGTAGACGACCCCTGCACCGTTGCAGTTCGGGCAGGCCCCCTCGGAGTTCGCGCTGAACAACGCCGGCTTCACCCCGTTGGCCTTGGCGAACGCCTTGCGGATCGGCTCCAGCAGACCGGTGTACGTCGCCGGGTTGCTGCGCCGCGAGCCGCGGATCGGGGTCTGGTCGATGGAGACGACGTCCGCGTCCGCCGGCATCGAGCCGTGCACCAGCGAGCTCTTGCCGGAGCCGGCGACACCGGTGACCACGCAGAGCACGCCCAACGGGATGTCGACGTCGACGTTCTGCAGGTTGTGCGTGGTCGCGCCCCGGATCCGAAGGGCGCCCGCCGGCCCCCGCACCGTGTCCTTCACCGACGCCCGGTCGTCGAGGTGCCGGCCGGTCAGGGTGCCGCTGGCGCGCAGGCCCTCGACCGTGCCCTCGAAGCAGACCGTGCCGCCCGCCGTACCGGCGCCCGGCCCGAGGTCGACGACGTGGTCGGCGATCGCGATCGCCTCCGGTTTGTGCTCCACGACCAGCACGGTGTTGCCCTTGTCGCGCAGCCGCAGCAGGAGTTCGTTCATCCGCTGGATGTCGTGCGGGTGGAGGCCGATGGTCGGCTCGTCGAAGACGTACGTGACGTCGGTGAGGGAGGAGCCGAGGTGACGGATCATCTTCACGCGCTGGGCCTCGCCGCCCGAGAGCGTGCCCGCCGGCCGGTCCAGGGAGAGATAGCCGAGGCCGATCTCCACGAACGAGTCGAGGGTGTGCCGCAGGGACGCCAGCAGCGGTGCCACCGTCGGCTCGGCCAGCGACCGTACCCACTCGGCCAGGTCGCTGATCTGCATCGCGCACGCGTCGGCGATGCTGACGCCCGCGATCTTCGAGGACCGGGCCGCCGCGGTGAGCCGGGTGCCCTCGCAGTCGGGGCAGACGGTGAAGGTGACCGCGCGGTCCACGAACGCCCGGATGTGCGGCTGCATGCCCTCCTTGTCCTTGGCGAGCATCGACTTCTGGATCCGCGGGATCAGACCTTCGTAGGTCATGTTGATGCCCGCGATCTTCATCCGGGTCGGTTCCTTGTGGAGGAAGTCCTGCAGTTCCCGCTCGGTGAACTTCCGGATCGGCTTGTCGGGGTCGTACAGGCCGCACTCGGTGTAGAGCCGGTAGTTCCAGCCGCCCGTCTTGTAGCCGGGGATCGTCAGCGCTCCCTCGTTGAGGGAGAGGGAGTCGTCGTAGAGCTGGGTGAGGTCGAGGTCGGTGACCGTGCCCCGGCCCTCGCAGCGCGGGCACATGCCGCCGGTGATGCTGAAGCTGCGCCGCTCCTTCACCTGCTGTCCGCCGCGCTCCACGGTGACCGCGCCGGCCCCGCTGATCGAGGCCACGTTGAAGGAGAACGCCTTGGGCGAGCCGATGTGCGGCTTGCCGAGGCGGCTGAACAGGATGCGCAGCATCGCGTTGGCGTCGGTGGCGGTGCCGACGGTGGAGCGGGGGTCGGCGCCCATCCGCTGCTGGTCCACGATGATCGCCGTCGTCAGCCCGTCGAGCACGTCGACCTCGGGCCGGTTCAGCGTCGGCATGAACCCCTGCACGAACGCGCTGTACGTCTCGTTGATCAGCCGCTGCGACTCCGCGGCGATGGTGTCGAACACCAGGGAGCTCTTGCCCGAGCCGGACACACCGGTGAACACGGTCAGCCGGCGCTTGGGGATTTCGACGCTGAGGTCCTTGAGGTTGTTCTCCCGGGCGCCGTGCACCCGGATCAGGTCGTGACGGTCGGCGGCGTGCGGTGCGATGGCGTCGTCCATGGCGGTCACGGTAGCCGGGGCGTCCCGGTCGGCGCTTCTCCGATTCTGACCGTCCGCGCCCCGATGCGCGGCCGGGTGTCGCATCCGCGCGTCCGGCGGTGTCTTCCCGCCGAACCGGTGCGTCGTGCCGGGCCTGCCGGGCACCGGGCACAACCCGGCGGTCGCCGGGGGGCCAGGGGATGGACGTGGTCATGGTCCCCGACGGGGCGGGGTGGTGGCCGCCGGTCCTACGCCGTTCCACGGAGCCGACGCCGCGGCACGGGTGCTCGCGCGCGCCCACCGGGTGGTGGACACGCCGGACGTGACGGGACCGCCGAACTCGGCCCGGGCGAGGAAGTCGTCGACGTCTTCGCGTGCCCCTGCTGTCCTGTCCCAGATAACTGTTGGCATGGCGTGGCCCTGACCTGCTGTGCTTACGGTTGAGTGGGACGAACGTGCTCTCCCCGTCCCGCTCAACGGTAGGCAGCCGCCTCTATGGCGTGCTCGGAAGTCCACTGATCGGCTCGGAGGTCTCATGTCCCTGCAGATGGAACTGGTCGCGATAACGCTGGATTGCCCTGATCCGCTGGCTCTGGCGGCGTTCTATCAGCAGGCCACCGGCTTTGAACCACACCCGAAGTCGGACGCCGAGTTCGCCGGTCTCAACCGTGAGGACGGACTCTTCATCGGCTTCCAGCGGGTTGAGGACTACCGGGCTCCGAGTTGGCCTGGCCAGATCGTTCCCCAGCAGCTTCACATCTGCTTCAAGGTCGCGGAAAGCCTGGACGAGGCCGAGGCCCGACTGCTGGAACTGGGTGCGGGAAAGCCGGATCACCAGCCGCATGGGGACAAGGCGCGGGTCCTCACCGACCCTGCTGGGCATCCCTTCTGCATCGTCACGCGCTGACCGGTGTCTTGCCTGGGATGCGTCGGCCGAGGTTGTCCCGCCGGGGCGGCATTCGGCGTATGCCGGCGGTCAGCAGGGGCGACCTCGACGAGCCAAGATCTGGATTCCCTTTGACTCGTTCCCGTTCATGGCGTCCTGCGAGCAACCGCGCGGTCCGGCCAGGGACTGAGAGTCCGGTGTTTATACCTTGCTCGCGACCACCATGTAGTTCTCCGCCTCAAGATCGAACGTGCTCACTTCCGTCCGGAGTCCGACCCGGTGCAGCTCGACTTCGAGTTCCTCGTACCGGTAGGGCCAGCAGGACAGCAGTTCCGAGCGGACAAGAACCGGCCCAGTCGCATCAACTTGGGCGATCGCAATCTCGATGTGATGCTCCTCCTCCCAATGCGGCGCAATCTCCCAGCGGTAAATTACGACGGCATCGCGACCGTTCCGGCGGACGAGTCGGTCCCAGATGTCCAGCCGGGAACCCCTGGCCCTCACGAGTTCCCAAGTGCGGGATGTGAGCACCAAGCGCCCGCCAGGGCGCAGAAGCCGTGACATCGACTCCAGAGCAGCACCCCTGCCTGTCGCGCCCGCGGCGTGATGAAGCGAGTTGCCAACGCAGAACACCATGTCGAACGTGTCGTCCTCGAAATGGTCGGGCAACTCTTCCCAGTTCGCCCGTACGGCCCGGACGGATGCCCCGAACTCCTCAGACAACTCTGCAGTCCGACGAACCATGGCCTCGCTGGCATCAGTTGCGACAACCTGCATGCCACGACCGGCGAGGCCAACCGCCAACTGTCCGGTTCCGCACGAACAGTCGAGGACGTGAGCGTTCGACGGCAGGAGATTGAGAACGTCGTCGAACGACGCAGCGAACTCGGCTGGAGGCAACTTCGCATCCGAGATGAGCCATTCGTATACCTCGGCAAGCACGCCATAGCCTGTCACAACCACTACCTCCGTCACGCGGCAGCCTCACGGTAGGACGTCAGTCCATCAGCGGAGCAAGCCGGGCACCAATGGTTTTCGCAAGGACGGCTCTGACGGTGTTTGTGGGTTGTCAGTTGTCCGTCTGAGTGGATTTCGTCGCCGGGTATGCAGGTCAGCACGGCGAAGAGGAGGACCACGTCGAGGTTCGCGTCCGGATGGCCCAGCTTCGACGGTGTGTCCAGCACGGCGAAGTGCATCGTGGCGTGCAAGGTGGGCCTGGGAGATCATCCCTAGTGAGGTGTCGACGCCGGTGAGGTTGGTAAAGCCCTGCTCGTCGAGGGCTTCCATGGTCTGGCCGCAGCCGCAGCCCTAGTCGAGGATCGCGGCATGCCGGTCGACGCCGTCCAGCCATGGCACGTGCAGCGGATGCGTGAACGTCTTGGTCGCCGCGGCGGCGTCCCAGTAGGCGGTCTGGCTGTCGAGGTCGGACATGGCGGATGCCTCCGTCAGCGCCCTGAAATGGTGATCACGCTGCCATGATCTCGGATGCTGTGACCTGGCGTTGCGTCTCACTCAACTCGGGGCAAGTGCGCCCGGTTCTCATCGACTTGGGTTGCGGGCTCCTTGACCTCTGCGGACTTGATGGCCAGCTCGATGCGCCATGCAGTCATGATCATCTCGGTGAGGAACCAGTGCCTTGCGGTGGTGCGAAGAGAGCGTTCTTGGGGCAGACGTCGATGGAACTCCGCCTTGAACAGTCTCGTCTGCTCCTCCTCGCCCAGTGCGAGGCTGCGCCAGTGCGCAGACGCGTAGAGCGACATGGCTTCGACGATCTCGGGATAGACCGCCGCATATCGCTGTGGTTGCCAAGGTCGGACCTGGCGGTCGTTCGGCGACATCCGCCGGAGCCGTTCTGCCCGATCACTCAGGCGGTAGCCCCGCTGGAACAGGCTGTGCCAGAAGGTGGAGCATCGGTCATAGCAGGCAGCGATCACCGCCGGGCCGTAGCGGCGTAACAACCGGTAGTGCCGCCGCTGAGCCTGGACGACTTCAGGCAGGTCAACCAGGTCGTATTGTCCTGCCGCACTGTCGACGGCACGGCCGATCCAGAGACGATGGGGGATGCAGACATGGTCGTGATGCTTCGACATCCAGATCATGACGTCCTGCTGTGGATTTCCGATCCTGCGGGCGACGCAGCGCCGACACGCCCACCGAGGAGTGAGTGCAAGGGGCCCGTTCGAGACGTTCCACGACTTGTTCTCCCAGCGAGGAATCGCGTACTGAATCGTGGTGCGGGACTGCCCGCTGAGGACGCTGAGCTGGTCGATCGGATCCAGCCGGGACGCCAGCCAGAGGGAGGGCCGCTGCAAGCGTTGGACGGGCAGAGCGTTCGCCGCGGCCAGTCTGCTCAGGAACGAGGATTCAGTCTCCTGCGGGAAGGGCTTGAGCGGACGCGGCAGCGGCCGGACGACAACGGGATCGAACCCCGCGCTCATCCGACTGCCCTGGGAGGCTCGGGCGGGCCTTCCGACTCGCTGTTGTGGTCGATGCGGACGGCCCGCAGGCTGGTCTTGGTGATGTGTTCACTGCCGTCGAGGATGGCGGAGATGGCCGCAGCCCGGATGAGGTGCGAAAGACTTCCGATCATGCCGCCGGTTCTCTGATGCAGGTATTTCGACTGCTTGACCAGGGTGCCGGCCTGGTGCCGGTGCAGGCGCAGGGTGTTCTCCAGCGAGGCGACCAGTGCTCGCCACTCGGCAGTGCAGGGAAAGCGGCCCGTGCGGACCATGATGCAGCGGCCAGCCAGCTGCTTGCCGCGGATGCCGGTGAACAGGCCGGACTTCTCGACGTTGATGCCGGCATAGACGAAGGTCGCGGGCAGGTGCTCGGTGAAGTACTTCAGATGGTCGGATAGGTCCTCTCCGGCGATGGTCGCGTGGTTGAGCAGGTGGATCTCATCGACGAGGACCAGGTCCGTGCGGGCCTCGATGAGGACCTGACAGACGGCACTGGTGACGTCGATGGAGTTGTGCCGTGGGCTGATCACGGGCAGGCCGAGGAACCGGGCGAACTCCATGGCGAGTTTGCGCGGGGAGCCCTTGGGCGGGGCGGTGATGTAGACGACCGGAATGCGGTCGCTTCCTGGGTAGCGCTGCCGGACGCGGAGTTCGTGCGTGCGCCCTAACTGCTTGAGCGCGGTGGTCTTCCCCGTAGTCCAATCCCCGGAGACGATCATCCCGCGCCGGGCGCCGTGCTCACGCTGATTGAGCAGGGTCAGCAGCCGCCCCTCGTGGGAGATCTCCTTGACCGTGGACGTGCGCACGACCTGAAGCTCGGAGTGATAGGCGATGCGCGCCTCGTCGTAGGAATCCCGCAGTTGCGGCGGCATCGCCTGCCACTGCTGCTCGGGTAGCAGGTCGAAGACGGCCAGGTCGGCCTCGACGAAACGTCGCCAGCCCTCCAGCCTGGTCGAGGGGTCGGTCCAGTTGTCTTGCAGGCCGCCGTCGTCCCCATCCGAATCGGCAGTGTTCACCACCACTTCTCGGCCTCCTTCCGCGCGTCGAAGATCTCCAGAGGGACGACATCGGCGAGTTCACCGTCGTCCTCGTCATCCGCAAGAACTGGCTGCGACGCTGGCAGGGGCTCGGGGGCCGGCCTCGGCCAAGCCGGTTGGCTGGTGGCCCGGGTGCGGGCGGCGACCTTGCGGTCCCGGCGGCTGCGGCGTGACGGGCGGGGCGGCTTCACGGGTTGGCTCTCAGGGCCGTCGGCGGCGCGGTCCAGGAGGGCGACGGCGGCCTGGGCGATCTCGTCCTCGGTTGCCCGGTCGGTGCCGCGCTGGGCCAGGATGCGGCGGGCGTGGTCCCAGGCCAGCTCTCCCATAGGTGTCGGAGCGGTGCGAAGGTGCCGCCAGATCGCGGTGATCCAGCCGCTGCCGTGGTGGTCGCGTACCCAGATGCGGGAGATGTCGTAGGGGTCGTAGTGGACCTCCCAACTCCGCCCGTCCGCTCCGGCCCCGGACGGCTGGCGGCGGAACGGGCTCAACTCTTGGCTGTCGTAGGTGCGGTGGCCCAGGCGGATGCCGTAGGAGTTGATCCTCCTCCGGCAGCGGGGCAGCAACTCGATGTATTCCTCCGGGCTGAGCGCGACCGGGACGTGTCCGGCAGCCGCGACCAGGGCGGCGTACTTCTCGTTCGGGCTCAACGCCTTGCCGGGCATCAGCGGATCCCGCAGGCCGTCGTGCGGCCGCATCTGCCAGTGGATGATCCACTCCTGCAGCAGTTCCTGTAGCCGATGGATTGTCCAGACCGCCTCCGCGGCCGGATCGATGCCGCGATGCTCTGTACTGCGACCCTTATGGCCGCGAAGGTACTGGACGAACATCGAGGCCACCGAGCCCAGCGTCGTCTCGATATGCGGTTTATCCGTCGGAGTGTCGGGATGAGCGGGCTGGAAGGAGATGCCCAGCGACTGGCAGGCCGAGCGGAATGTGTTGGAGATGTAGGTCTTGGCCCGGTCGCAGACGATCGTCTCCGGAGTAATCACGGGGACGGCCGCCGCGCTGGCCAGGCGTTCGTCCAAGGCCATGAGCGAGGCGTGCGGCAGCACCGACCGGGACATCCGTAAGGCGTCCGCCCAGCCGGGCCGCATCGGCTCCGGCGTCATCGCCCGTGCCAGCAACAGCGCGGCGTCCACTGCCTTCGTCGACGGCCGCAGCACCGCCGCGGCCAGCGTGCGGGTCGCGATGTCCACGATGCCGGTCAGTTCGACGGTGTCCACCGTGCCGTCGTCGTGAACGACCAGCACGTCCAGCGGAGTCGAGTCGATCTCCATGACCTCGCCCGGGCGGGCGGCGGTGAGCTGGCCGAACATGCCGTCCGGTTGCTTGGCCAGCGAGCGGCGGGTGCGGGCCGAGCCCAGGGTGTGCCGCCCGGAGGTGACCGTCTTCAGCAGCCGGTAGAACGCCGTGCGCGACGGCAGCGGCACGACTCCGGGTCCGTGTTCGGCCTCCAGGAGGCGTTCCATCCGGCGCCGCAGTACCTGTGCGGAGACCGTGGACCGGCTCGTCTGCTCGTCCACGACCCTGCGCAGGGCCTCGACCACCCGCCGGTCGGCGCGGCCCGTACCGTCCGAGACAGCCCGCAGCCGCGGGTCGACCAGACCCAGAACTCCTTCGTCCTCGAAACGGCGCCGCATCCTCTGGATCAGCGCCAGCGATGTCGTGTGCCCGGTCGCGGCCAGTTCGGCGGTCTTGGCCAGCTCCCGCTGCCGCAACGACCTCACAGCAGGGTCGTACTCGGCCCGCACCGGGACCTGCGGATCATCCAGCGGACGGCCCGTGAGCATCTCCACCAGGTGCCGTTGCCACCACTCGGCTCGCTCGACTGCCTTGACCGGAAGCCCCTCCAGCACCCCGGCCGCCGGGACCACCGCCCGCACCGAGGCCGGGGTGACCACCTCGAAGTCGGCGGAGGACAACAGATGGGCTAGCATCACCACGCTCGCTGACTGGGTCTCGTCGACCAGCCGGACCGCGGTCCCCTCCAGCGCGGCCACCGTGTGCAGTCGCCCGTCGAACCGGACCCCATCACCCGCTCGCAGCAACCGCGGACGCGATGGCATCCCCGCTCCCTTCCTGCACCGTGCTGAGCCGGACCCGCGAGCCCGCTGACAACAGCCCGGCCTCCAGATCCACGGCTAGGACCCGGCGCCAGAGCAGGTGGAACAGCACGGGCAGCACCGCGATCTGATCCCCCACCCGCAGGGCCCCGGCCAGCAACCCGCCGCCGTCGGCGAACACCTCCACCAAGCGGGCAGCGACCTCCTGGTGGTGCACTCGCGGATGCCGGTAGCCGGCCAGCCACCGCACGTTCGCCATCAACACTCCATCCGGCGTCCCCACCCGCACGAAGTCCCAGCCCACCGACCGGCAGGCCGCCGCTGTCACAGCGAACTTCGCCGCGTCATCCGGCTCGATCCGCTCGTCCGGACGCACGTCCACCACCAAGCCCGTGCCGTCGGCGCGGCGGACGAAGAAATCCGGCGTATGCCGCACCCGCTTCCCGTCCGCCCTGGCCCACGACAGCCGGAACGGCTGCGAAGCCATGCCCGTCACCAGCGGATCGAAGTCGAGCAACATCAGATGGTCGCGCTCCAGCCACGACTCATAGCCCACATGCCCGCCGCAGGTCGCCGACCAGTACCAGCCGCACCAGTTCCCCTGACCACGAAACGCCGGGAACCGGCGCTCAGGCCGCACCGACTCGAACCGCACCGCCCACAGACGCCCCAAAGATCCCCGCTCACGGATACCGGCCGTGCTGACGTACTCCAGCTCAACGTCCTCCGCTGACACCTCGCGCACATCCATCCGGGCCTCCGGTACGACGATGACCAGCCGCTTTGACCGTAGAAGCGCCGTGACCGCCGTACCTACACAAGACCGGAACACTCCGGAACTTGCCCACACATGACCGGGACCCAGCCGCACATGCCTACAGAAGAGCGGGACTGCCTACACATCGCAGAGACAGGACACCTGCCGCGGGCCGGTCCATGCCCCGGACCGCGCGGCACACTTTTGCAAGCGGGTGCTTGCAAAAGTTAGCGTGGGTGGGGCAAGGTGGAGGCATGGCAACACTGAACGTCGGCAATCTCGGTGAGTACCTGCGCGAGCAGCGGCGGAACGCCCAGCTGTCGCTGCGGCAGCTCGCCGATGCCGCCGGGGTGTCCAATCCCTACCTGAGCCAGATCGAGCGCGGGCTGCGCAAGCCCAGCGCGGAGGTGCTCCAGCAGGTCGCCAAGGCTCTGCGCATCTCCGCCGAGACGCTGTATGTCCGCGCCGGGATCCTCGACGCCGAGCGGGACCGGGACGAGGTGGAGACGCGCGCCGTCATCCTCGCCGATCCCTCGCTGAACGAGCGGCAGAAGCAGGTGCTGCTCCAGATCTACGAGTCCTTCCGGAAAGAGAACGGATTCGGGGTCGGCGAGCCCGCCGCGGACGGGGAGGCCGGGGACCCGGCCCAGGGTTTGGACGCGGACTCCGGCGCGGCCGGCGGACACGCCGCCGACGCGGACCCGCGGCGTACGGCCGGATAACCGGACCAGGGCGCCGGCCGTACCACCGCGGACCACACCACCTCAGCCGAACGCGAATCCGGGAGGACCTGATCACCATGGCCATCACCGACGACCTGCGCAAGACCCTCAGCGACCCGACTCCGCTCTACTTCGCCGCCGGCACCGCCGACCTCGCCCTCCAGCAGGCCAAGAAGGTGCCCGCCCTGGTCGAGCAGCTGCGCGCCGAGGCGCCGGCCCGCATCGATGCCGTGCGCAACACCGACCCGAAGGCCGTGCAGGAGAAGGCCACCGCCCGGGCCAAGGAGGCGCAGGAGAGCTTCCAGAGCAAGATCAACGAGTTTCTCGGCACCCTCGACGTCGACCTGAAGAAGCTCGGCGAGCAGGCCCAGGACCTCGCGCTGCGCGGTGTCGGCGCAGCGGCCGAGTACGCCGTCAAGGCCAGGGAGACCTACGAGAAGGTCGCCGAGCACGGCGAGCAGGCCGTGAAGCACTGGCGCGGTGAGGCCGCCGAGGAGATCGAGGACATCGCGATCGCCGTCGAGGGCAAGCCCGAGCCGGCCGAGGCCGCCGGGGAGCCCGGGCCGGCCGAGGCCGACGCCGCCGGGAAGAAGCCGGCGGCGAAGAAGGCTCCGGCCGTGCGCAAGACCACCACCGCGAAGAAGACCACGCCGCCGGCCAAGTGACCGGGCGCCGTACGCCCCGATGAAGCGGGCCGGGCACCTTGGGGGTGTCCGGCCCGTTGTACGGGTACGGTGGCTCTACGGACGACTCGACTCGGGTGGTGGGCATTGTGCTGATGACGGCGGTCGGCGGAGTGATGTGGCTGATCTTCACCGCCATGCTGGCGCTCGCCATCGTGGCGTTCGTGATGGCGGCCATCTTCCGCGAGGACGCGTACCGTGCCGCGGACAAGCAGAACAAGGGCTTCTGGCTGATCATCCTGGGCATCGCGGTCGCCGTGAACCTCTTCGTCCCGATGCTGTTCCTGCAGCTCGCGGGCCTGGTCGCCACGATCGTCTTCTTCGTGGACGTCCGCCCGGCGCTCCAGCAGGTGTCCGGCGGCAAGGGGTTCCGCCGCCGGGGCCGGGGCAGCAGCAGTGACGGTCCCTACGGGCCGTACAACGGCGGCCGCTGAGGCCGCTCGTCGATCGCCGTGTGCGGCCACGGACTGCGCACCCGGCGTAGGCGACGGATCCCCGGAAATCCGGTCTACGGCGTCCTGTCCAGCAGCACCACGGCGACATCGTCGGTCAGTTCCCCGCCGTTGAGGTCCCGCACCTCGCTCACCGCGGCCCGCAGCAGCTCCTCCCCGCGCAGCCCCTCGGCCAGCTGCCGGCGGATCATCGATACCATCCCGTCCTGACCCAGCCGCTCCCCTCCCTCGCCGACCCGGCCCTCGATCAGGCCGTCGGTGTAGAGCATCAGGCTCCACTCGGAACCCAGCTCCACCTGCATCCGCGGCCAGCGTGCGCCGGACAGCAGGCCGAGGGCGGGGCCGTTGTTGTCGTACGGCAGCAGGCGGGCCTGCCGTCCGGGGCGGGCGAGCAGGGGGGCCGGATGCCCGGCCAGGCACAGGCCCGCGCGGCGCCCGTCGGGCGCGATGTCCACCGTGCACAGGGTCGCGAAGATCTCCTCGTCGGCCCGCTCGTGCTCCAGCACCTGCTGCAGGGTGCCGAGCAGTTCGTCGCCGCACAGGCCCGCCAGGGTCAGCGCCCGCCAGGCGATGCGCAGCTCCACGCCGAGCGCGGCCTCGTCGGGGCCGTGGCCGCAGACGTCGCCGATCATGGCGTGCACGGTGCCGTCGGGGGTGCGTACGGCGTCGTAGAAGTCGCCGCCGAGCAGCGCCCGCGAGCGGCCGGGGCGGTAGCGGGCGGCGAAGCGCAGCGAGGAGCCCTCCAGGAGGGGCGTGGGCAGCAGCCCGCGCTCCAGCCGGCGGTTCTCCTGCGCGCGCAGCCGGCCCTCCGCCAGCCGCCGCTCGGCCGTGTCGGAACGTTTCCGCTCCACCGCGTACCGGATGGCGCGGCTGAGCAGCCGGCCGTCCAGCTCGTCCCGGAAGAGGTAGTCCTGCGCGCCGACGCGTACGGCCTCGGTGCCGCGCTCGGCGTCGCCGGAGGCGGTCAGGGCGAGCACCGCATGGCGGGGCGCGAGCCGGAGCACGTGCTTGAGCACGGCCAGCTCGTCGTCGCTGTCGCTGCGGCCCGGCGCCGGGAGCGCCAGGTCGAGCAGGATGCAGTGGACGTCGTCGGTCAGCAGGCGCTCGGCCTCGGTGAGGTTGCGGGCGGTGCGCACGCGGATCGGCTTCCCGGCCGAGTCCAGCAGGTCGGGAACGATCGGGGAGCCGGCCGGATCGTCCTCGATCAGCAGCAGGGTGAGAGTGGCGCCGCTGCCACTCGTGGGCGCGGCGTCGCGGTGGGCCTCTTCCTTGAGGGGGCCGCCGACTGCGGAGGCGGCCTCAGCCTGACCACTCTCCACGGCCGGGATCGCTCTCTGCCGCGGTACGGGTACGGGCATCGTCTTGGGTTCCTTCCCTCCCCCCGAGGGCACGGTGGCGCCGAGGGTCTCGATGCCACCGACGGGGACCATAGCGGGTGGTCGCGCCCCGATGGAATGGTGTGAGCCGCGTCGCTCCCGCGCAGGCCGTTGTCATATGCCGCGTTCTATAACGCAGTTGGACAGGCCGCCGGACGAGCGGGAATGACGAAGCTCACGTCCGGCCGAGGTTTGGGCTGGGGTTGGGCGTGCGGTGCGTCACATGAGCTGGGTCACGGGGATTCCCGGGGGCCCCGGAATGCGCGAGCGACCCTGCCTCACCGTCACTCGCCGGCCTCCATGGCCGACGGCCCCGCGCACCCGCCGCAGGCCTACGCGTCCGGCCGTACGACCCCCAGGATCGGCATCGAGCCGGCGCCCGCGATCGTCACGTCGCGCCCCGGGCGCGGGGCCTGGATGATCGCGCCGTCGCCGATGTAGATGGCGACATGGCTGGCGTCGTCGAAGTAGAGGACCAGGTCTCCGGGGCGCATGTCCTTGATGCCGACGTGCTTGAGCTGCTTCCACTGCTCCTGCGAGGTGCGCGGGATGGGATGGCCGGCCGCCGCCCAGGCCTGGGAGGTCAGGCCGGAGCAGTCGTAGGATTTCGGGCCCTCGGCGCCCCAGACGTACGGTTTGCCGAGCTGGGCGGTGGCGAACGCGACGGCCTTCTCGCCCTGCGCGGACGCCTTGCCGTGGATCCGCTTGAGGATGCCGGTGTCCAGCCACTGCGTCTGCGCCTTCAGTGCCGCCTGGTCCTCCAGTTGGGCGAGCCGCTCCCGGTCCTTCTTCTCGAGCTGGGACTCGAGCTTCTCGGCGGCGGAGATCTGCCGCTGGATCCGCTTCTTCGCGGTGGCCTCGGCCCGGCGCTCGGCGTCGAGTTGCTCCCACTGCTCAGCGGCGTCGGCGGCGTACGAACGCAACTGCTTCTGCGTGCCGGCCAGTTCGCTCATCAGCGCCTTCGTCGCCCGCTGGCCCTGCAGGACCAGTCCGGCGCCGTCCAGGACCTGCCCGGGGTCGTCGCTGAGCAGGAACTGGGCGGTGGGCGGGATGCCCCCCGTGCGGTACTGCTCGCGTGCGGCGGCGCCCGCCTGGTCCGTGAGGCCGGCGAGCCGCCGCCGGCCCGCGTCGATCTTCCTGGCCAGCGCGACGATGCGGGCGGACTGCTGCTTGGCCTTCTCCTCGGCCGCGTTGTAGGCGTCGGTGGCGACGGCCGCGTCGTGGTAGAGCCGGTCGAGCTCCTCGCGGACCTTCTCCAGGTCCTTGCCAGGCGGGGGAGTCGGTGAGGTGCTGGGGCGAGGTGCCGGTCCGGCGAAGGCCGTGCCGGGCGCCGCCAGCACGGTCACGGCGCAGACCACCGTCACGGCGGCCGAGAGGATGCTGCGCTTGCCCCAGCCCATCACACGTGCCCCCAAAGCTGATTTACCGTCAGTAACTTACGACTCCGGGGGGATGGTGTCACGTTGCGCCACAAAACGACAGTGTTCAGAGGTGCTCGTTCCCCCGGGTGGCCGCCCCGACGCGACGATCTCCCCGCCGATGTGACGAACGGCGCGACAGGTTCGTTCCGTACCGCCTCCCCGAACGGGTGATTCAGCCCCGGGGTGCCAAGGCCGTCCAGGCCACGGTCACTTCGCCCTGCCGCCAGCGGGCGGGGGCGTCCGTCACCGGCCAGTCGGCCGTCAGGTCCCGTACCGCGCGCAGCCAGCGCTGGCGGGCGCCGTAGGCGGCGAAGGGCGCGGCGGCGGCCCAGGCGCGGTCGAAGTCGCGCAGGAAGGCGTGCACCGGCTCGCCGGGGACGTTGCGGTGGATCAGTGCCTTCGGCAGCCGCTCGGCGAGGTCCGAGGGCCGGTCCAGGGAACCCAGCCGGGTGGCGAACGTGACGGTCCGCGGGCCCTCCGGGCCGAGCGCCACCCACACGTGCCGCCGCCCGATCTCGTCGCACGTGCCCTCGACCAGCAGCCCGCCGCGCGAGCCGGCGCCGGCCGGGGCGAGCCGGGCGCACAGCCGCGCCCACACGGCGGCGACCTCGGTCTCGTCGTACTGGCGCAGCACGTTGGCCGCCCGGATGAGCACCGGCCGTCCCGGCACCGGCACCTCGAAGCCGCCGTGCCGGAAGGTCAGCCCCTCCCGTTCGTACGGCTTCGCCGCCGCGACCCGCGCCGGTTCGATCTCGATGCCGGTCACACACGTACGGGGCGCGGCCGTCCGCAGCCGGCCGAGCAGTTCCACGGCGGTCCAGGGGGCGGCGCCGTAGCCGAGGTCGACGGCCACGGGGGCCGCGGCGCGGCGCAGCTCCGCGCCGTGGGTCGCCGCTATCCAGCGGTCCATGCGGCGGAGCCGGTTGGGGTTGGTCGTCCCGCGCGTCACCGTTCCCACGACCGGTGTCCCCCCGCTCGAGCGAGGCCGGGAGCGGGGGAGGGACGCTGGGCGGGCTGTCATGCGTACGAGAGTAGGCGGCGCGACATGTCGAACGGTTGCTCGAGCGATGGTAATGATTGGGCAAAGCGCCGTGATCGGGAAATGGCGAGGCCCCCCGGCACTGTTGGACCTGTGCGGAGGGCGAGCTCGGTCCTCCGTCCGGCATGCTCGCAGCAAGGAGAGGACCGCCACGTGAGCCAGTACGTGAGCAGGCTCGGGCGACGCTCCCCGTCGGCCGCGTCACGGCTACGACTGCACCGCAGGCCCCGCAGGGTGGCCATGCTCTCCGTGCACACCTCCCCGCTCCACCAGCCCGGTACCGGCGACGCCGGCGGCATGAACGTCTACATCGTGGAGCTGGCCCAGCGGCTGGCCGCCCACGGCATCGAGGTGGAGATCTTCACCCGCTCCACGGCCGGCGGACTGCCCGCAGCCGTCGACCTGGCCCCCGGGGTCCTGGTCCGGCACGTCGACGCCGGCCCCTACGAGGGCCTCGCCAAGGAGGACCTCCCGGCCCAGCTGTGCGCCTTCACCCATGGCGTGATGCAGGCCTGGGCCGGCCACCGCCCCGGCTACTACGATCTCGTCCACTCCCACTACTGGCTCTCCGGACACGTCGGCTGGCTCGCCGCCCAGCGCTGGGGCGTGCCTCTGGTGCACGCCATGCACACCATGGCCAAGGTCAAGAACGCCAACCTGGCCGACGGCGACACCCCCGAGCCCCCCGCCCGGGTCATCGGCGAGACCCAGATCGTGGCCGCCGCCGACCGGCTCGTCGCCAACACGACGGAGGAGGCCGGCGAACTGGTACGGCACTACTCCGCCGACCCCGCGAAGGTCGCCGTCGTCCATCCGGGCGTCAATCTCGACCGTTTCCGGCCCGCCGACGGCCGTGCCGCCGCCCGCGCCCGTCTCGGCCTCCCGCAGGACGCCCTGATCCCGCTCTTCGCCGGCCGCATCCAGCCGCTGAAGGCCCCGGACGTGCTGCTGCGCGCGGTCGCCGTCCTCCTCGACGAGTGCCCGGAGCTTCGCTCGCGCATCCTCGTCCCGGTCGTCGGCGGCCCGAGCGGCAGCGGGCTGGCCAAGCCGGAGGGGCTGCAGAAGCTCGCCGCCCGGCTCGGCATCGCGGACGTCGTGCGGTTCTGCCCGCCGGTCGGCCAGGAGCGGCTCGCGGACTGGTTCCGGGCCGCTTCCGTGCTGGTCATGCCGTCCTACAGCGAGTCCTTCGGGCTGGTGGCGATAGAGGCGCAGGCGGCCGGCACGCCGGTGCTCGCGGCCTCGGTCGGCGGCCTGCCGGTGGCCGTGCGCGACGGCGACACCGGATTCCTGGTCCAGGGTCACGACCCCGCCGACTACGCCCGCGTACTGCGCCGTTTCGCCGACGAGCCGGACCTGGCCGCCCGGACGGGCCGCGCCGCCGCCCGGCACGCGCAGTCCTTCGGTTGGGACCGGGCGGCCGCCGAGACCGCGGACGTCTACACGGCCGCGACCCTGGCGCACCGCCGTCGCGTACCCTCCCACCATGGGTGATGTCGAGAAGGCCGGACAGGTCCTGGAAGGCGTCCTGAAGGACGCCGAGCTGGAGTGGGAGAGCCCCGAGCCCGGGAATTACGTGGTCAGGCTCCCGGGCACACGCAAGCTGTCCACGACGGTCTCCTTCCTCGTCGGCCGTCACTCGCTGTCGCTGAACGCCTTCGTCATCCGGCACCCCGACGAGAACGAGGCCGGTGTCCACCGCTGGCTCCTGGAACGCAACCTCAAGCTGTACGGCGTCAGTTACGCCGTCGACCGCCTCGGCGACATCTACGTCGCCGCGCGCCTGCCGCTCGCCTCCGTCACCCCCGACGAGATCGACCGCCTCCTCGGCCAGGTCCTCGAAGCGGCCGACGGCGCCTTCAACACCCTTCTGGAGTTGGGCTTCGCCTCCTCCATCCGCAAGGAGTACGCCTGGCGGGTGTCCCGGGGCGAGTCCACCCGGAATCTGGACGCGTTCAGGCATCTGATCGAAAACCCGACGGACTGACGTACCGCACCGCCCCTTCCCCCCCACCCGAGCCACAGCGGCATGCTCACGCCTGACGCATGGCCGCGGCCACGTACTCCGGCTCCCGCAGCAGGGACTGCGAGCTGCCCGACGGTCCGCGACGATCTGATCGGTCCCGCCGTCCGCCCGCGAGGAGTTCGTCGTCGTACAGCGGGTGCGGGAAGTCGGCCGGCACGTACGCGCCCGTGTGGTCGTAGTGCCACACCAGATGGGACTGCTGTGCCGTGGACTCGAACATCTCCAGCAACTGCTCGTAGCCAGCCCAGTTCGTCCACCGGCACCACGGACGCCGTACGCCCGCGCAATCCGTACGAGGCTCAGCGTGAACTGACGCGGTAGCGCCCCGGCGTCACCCCGACCAGCTTCCTGAAGTGCCGGGTGAGATGGGCCTGGTCGTAGAACCCGCTGGCCGGGGCCACCTCGCCCGGCGCCAGCCCGTCCAGCAGCAGGCGCCGGGCGCGCCCGATCCTGCGGGACATCAGGTACTGGTGCGGGGCGATGCCGTAGGCGCCGCTGAACGCCCGCACCAGGTGGGCGGGGTGGGCGTGCAGCAGACGCGCCGCCTCCTGGAGCGACACGCCCTCGACGACCCGGGCGTCGAGCAGCTCCCGCAGCCGCCGGCCGAGAACCGTGTCCCGGCGGTCCCGCGGCGGGTCCGTGCGGCGCCGCAGACGGTCCCGCAGCCGCTCCCCGACGAGGGTCAGCCGGCTCTCCGCCTCCAGCTCGTCACCGGGCCGGGCCAGGGCCGCGTGCAGCTGCCCGACGCGGAGCCGCAGCGCCGGATCCCGCAGATCCGGCGTGTCGACGGCGGGACCGATCAGATCGTCGCCGAGCCGGCTGCCGTCCAGATACACCACCCGCTTGCGGAAGCCCTCCGGGGTGGCCGGGGAGCCGTTGTGCGGCACGTGCGGCGGCAGCAGCGTGACGGTGTCGTGCGGAGTGCCGTGCTCGTGCCGGTCGAGGTCGTACCGTACGGCCCCGTCGTCCACGATCAGCAGCGTCCAGGCGTCGTGGACGTGCATCGGGTAGGCGTACTCCGTGAAGTGGGCGTGGAAGACCTCGGTGACGCCCGGGACACGGGGGCGCCACGCGCTGACTTCCTGCCGGGCGGCCACGCAAAGAACGTACAAGACCACGCCGTACGACGCCCGGCAGTCTCGTTCCATGAGCGCTGAACCCATCCGTTTCGACACGAAGATCGCCGTGCTGCTGCGCGAGGACCTGGAACCCTGGCAGCGGCTCAACGTCACCGCGTTCCTGGTCAGCGGCCTCGGCAGCCAGGTCCCCGAGGTGATCGGCGAGCCCTACGAGGACGCGGACGGCGTCGGCTACCTGCCCATGTTCCGCCAGCCGGTGCTGGTCCTCGAGGGCTCCAAGGAGACCCTGAAGGCCGCCCACGAGCGCGTGCTGCGCCGCGCCCTGCCCCGGGCGGTGTTCACGGCCGACCTGTTCGCCACGGGCCACGACGGCGACAACCGCGCGGCGGTGCGAGCCGTACCGACCGCGGAGCTGGACCTGGTGGGTCTCGCGGTGTACGGCCCGCGGGGCGGGGTGGACAAGGCCCTGAAGGGGGCGCGGATGCACCCATGACGCCGGCGGCCCGGCTCTTCCGGGTCAGTCGAACATGCCGGGCCGGTAGTCGCCGGCGGGCTGCTGGACGATGACGTTGACGCGGTTGTACGTGTTGATCAGGGCGATCAGCCCGACCAGCGCGGCGAGCTGCTCCTCGTCGTAGTGCTTGGCGGCGTTCGCCCAGACCTCGTCCGGGACGCCGCCGGCCGCGTCGGCGATCCGGGTGCCCTGCTCCGTCAGCTCCAGCGCGGCCCGCTCGGCGTCGCTGAACACCGTGGCCTCCCGCCAGGCGGCGACCAGGTGCAGCCGCTGGGCCGTCTCGCCGGCGGCCGCCGCGTCCTTGGTGTGCATGTCGGTGCAGAACCCGCAGCCGTTGATCTGGCTGGCCCGGATCTTCACCAGTTCCTGCGTCGCGGCCGGCAGGGTGGAGTCCGAGACGACCTTGCCCGCCGAGTTGATGTACTTGAGGAACTTGCCGGCGACAGGGGTGCCGTAGAGGTTCAGCCGAGCGTCCATGGTGTGCTCCCTGCGTGCTTTCCGATGGCTACACCTCCCTGACGGATCGGTCCGGGCGGATGTGACAGGCGTGGGTGTGGCCTGCGTCACTGGGATGTCGGCGGCGGGCGGGAGGCTCTGCGTGTCGGGCGCCGCCGGAGCGCGGACCCCCCTTCCGGTGGCCTTCTCCGGTGCCCTTCGGTCCTGTCGGATCCCCCTGTGAACCGAATCTGCACAGCGCGTACGCAACCCCGGCGCGTACGGGGCCGGTTGGTGGGGAGTTGTCCGGGTCGACGCGGCGGGAGGCAAGAGCTGTGGGACGCCTGTGCGCCGCCGCGTGTGGAGGATCTGGCCCCAACGCGTGACCGTACGTGCACGGATGCGTCGTCCCGGGCCCCAACCGGGCCCGTGGCAGCGGTGGTCGGCTGGATGCCCGGCACGCTCCGTGGTTTGATCGCTCGCACCGCCGGGATCGCGCCAGGTGTCCTGAAAGGACGGCGCACGCCCGCGGTCGCGGCCCATCGTCTGTCCCCCAGCGGGCCGCTTCCCCTCGGACCATGTGGACCATCCATGCGAAGGGCAGTTTCCTCATGAACGCCGCTCACCAGATCCAGACCGCCGAGATCACCGACGCCGAGCTCGACACCGTCTCCGGCGGCCTGGCCCCCCAGGCCAGCCTCACCGCCGACTCCACGACCCTGAGCACCGCCGACGCCCTGTCGCAGCTCGGTGCCGTCCAGGGCGAGGTCATGGGCGCCCTCGGCCAGCCCCACCAGATCGGTATCGACCTCGCGTTCTGATCCCGGCACTGCTGCCCCCCGCCGGGTGGACCGGTGGGGGGCGGTCGTGTGTGCGGTGTGTCCCGGGTGGCCCGGTGGGTGGCTGCTCAGGTGTCCTGGCCGGCGAGGTGGCGAGAGACCCACACGGTCCGCAGCCCCTTACGCCCGAGCCGTCCCCGCCACGCCACGGCCGCCACGCGCCGCGACGGGACCCGCCCCGGCCTCCCGGACGGGGCCGGCTCTTGAAGGGTCAGGTCGCGCGAGCCCTCAGGCGTTCCCCTCCTTCCGCCCCCGGCCCTCGCAGTGCTTCCCGCGCCCGGGCCCTCACGCACCCGAGCGCGCACCCCGGCCCTTCACGCACCCGAGCCACACGCCCCGACGCCGGCCGCACCCGAGCCCCGCACCCCGGCCCTCAGGTGCCGGCGATCCTTCACGCCGCGCTGACCTCGGCCTCGGAGTCCGTTCGCGGGGGCGCCACGGCCGGGCCCGCCTTCGGCAGTCCGCGCATGAGCAGCCCGTACCCCAGCCCGGCGACCGTCCCGATGACCGCGCACGTGCCCCACAGCCACTGCGCGCCCCAGTTGTCGATGACCGCGCCGGACATCAGCGGGGCGACCAGCGCGGCGACGGACCAGGACAGCGTGTACACGCCCTGGTAGCGGCCGCGCCCGTGGACCGGGGAGAGCCGGACCACGAGGCCGGTCTGGGTCGGGGCGTTGACGATCTCGGCGAGGGTCCACACGCACACGGTGACCATGAAGACGCCGACCGAGCCGGCGAACGCGGTGAGCCCGAAGCCGTACCCGGCGAGCAGCGAGGAGGCGACCAGCAGGGTGCGCGGGTCGCGGTGCTCGATGAACCGGGTGACCGGGATCTGCAGGGCGACGATCAGGATGCCGTTGACGGCGACGGCGAGGCCGTAGTCGGCGGGCGAGAACCCGGCCCGGCCCATGGCCACCGGAAGTCCCACGGACCCCTGCTGGAAGACCAGCGCGACCAGGAAGGACAGCCCGACGACGGCCATGTACCGCCCGTCGCGCAGCACGGTACCGAGCCCGATCCCGGCCTCCGCCTGCCTGGCCGTGGCCGTGGGCCGGGACTCGGGCAGCCTGAGGAAGACGACGAGGGCGCAGACGGCGGTCATCCCGGCCTCGATCAGGAACCCGGCGAGATAGCTGAACTCGGCGATGAACCCGGCGGCCGTGGAGGAGACGGCGAAGCCGAGGTTGATGGCCCAGTAGTTGAGGGAGAAGGCGCGGACGCGGTCCTCGGGCCGGACCATGTCGGCCATCATCGCCTGTACGGCGGGCCGGGAGGCGTTGGAGGCCATGCCGACGAGGAAGGCGACGGCGGCGATGGCGACGGGATCGGTCATGAACCCGAGCAGCGCGACGGACGCGGCGGTGGCCGACTGGGCGACGAGCAGCGTCGGCCGCCGTCCCAGCCGGTCGGCCATCACCCCGCCGGCGAGGGAGGAGACGACCCCGCCGAGGCCGTGCAGCGAGGCGACGAGACCGGCGTACGACGCCGAATACCCACGGTCGAGGGTGAGGTAGAGGGCCATGAAGGTGGCCACGAAGGCGCCGAGCCGGTTGATCAGGGTGCTGGTCCACAACCACCAGAACTCGCGGGGGAGGCCGGAGACGGTCTCCCGTGCGGCACGTCTGAGACTGGCGGCGGACATGGCAGGACCCCCCATGGATCGGCGGACGCCCGGTCGGGCGGCGTGAGCAGATCGGTCAGTAAGCGGCTCAAGCGGTATGCACAACTTACATACCGGGTCCGTCGGTGGCCACTCGATTAACAGACGACGCCGACGGTCCACCCATCGGTCGGCCGGGGCGACGCCCCGAACGGGTGGATTACGCTCTGACCCATGGCCGACGCACCGTACAAGCTGATCCTCCTCCGCCACGGCGAGAGCGAGTGGAACGCGAAGAACCTGTTCACCGGCTGGGTGGACGTCAACCTGAACGAGAAGGGCGAGAAGGAGGCAGTCCGCGGTGGCGAGCTCCTGAAGGACGCCGACCTTCTCCCGGACGTGGTCCACACGTCTCTCCAGAAGCGCGCGATCCGCACGGCCCAGCTGGCCCTCGAGGCCGCGGACCGCCACTGGATCCCGGTCCACCGCAGCTGGCGCCTGAACGAGCGCCACTACGGCGCCCTCCAGGGCAAGGACAAGGCGGCCACGCTGGCCGAGTTCGGCGAGGAGCAGTTCATGCTCTGGCGCCGCTCCTACGACACCCCGCCGCCGCCGCTCGCGGACGACTCGGAGTTCTCCCAGTTCGACGACCCGCGCTACGCGACGCTCCCGCCGGAGCTGCGCCCGAGGACGGAGTGCCTGAAGGACGTCGTCCACCGGATGCTTCCGTACTGGTTCGACGCCATCGTCCCCGACCTCCTGACCGGCCGCACGGTCCTGGTCGCGGCCCACGGCAACTCGCTGCGCGCCCTGGTCAAGCACCTGGACGGCATCTCCGACGCCGACATCGCGGGCCTGAACATCCCGACCGGCATCCCGCTCTGCTACGAGCTCGACGCCGGCTTCAAGCCGGTCACCCCCGGCGGCAGGTACCTCGACCCCGAGGCGGCCGCGGCGGCGATCGAGGCGGTCAAGAACCAGGGCAAGAAGAAGTAACCCAGACCGAAGAAGCCCCCTACCTGCGGTTTTGCTGTCAGGAGGGGGCTCTTCTGCGTGCTGGGGCCGTGTCTGGGCCGTTGGGCTCAGAAGCGATGCTCACGCGGACCGCGACGAGGAACGCCGCCAAGGCGACGACGGCTACGTCAGCGCCGGACCGGACCCAAGATCTTGGTCCGGGGCCTTTGGCATCCACTTCTGACGTCAACGTGGGTGGTCACTGACACCCAGGCCGCTTCCGCAACAGCCGATCCATGTGACTCATGGCCTCGCGCTGCGTGTCCTGAACGACGTGGGTGCACACGTCATCGTGATGTTGATCCGGGAGTGGCCCAGGATCTCCTGCTTGCCGCCGCGGTCGCGGCTTTGTTCGCGTCAGGCCGTGGCGCCGCCCGACTTGCGGCGACGCACGACGAACATCGCGCCGGCGCCGACTACGACGGCCGCACCGCCGATACCGGCGATCAGCGGGGTCGCGGAGGAGGCACCGGTGTGGGCCAGCGAGCCGTTGCTCGCCGCGGTCGTGTCGGAGACCGGGACGACGTGGGAGTCACCGTTCTTGGCCGGGGCCTTGGACGGCAGCGGGGCCTCGCCGCCGGTCTGCGGGAGCGGGGTGGAGCCGGTGGTCTTCGTACCCGGCTTGACGATGTCGATCTTGTAGGCGGCGGAACCCGTGGCCTCACAGTTGTTCGTCGTGTCCGGGTAGACGCCAAGTCCGATGGTGAGGGCCTTGCCCACCGGAGCGTTGTTCGTGACGTTCAGCCGGAAGCTGAGGTCGACCGAGGTCTTGCCGGGCAGGTCTCCGGGGCCCAGGGAGCCGAGGGCGTACTTGCCGTCGTCCGTGACGTCGAACCACTGCTTGGCATCCGGGTCGTACGCCTGGAGTGCGACCTGCTTGAGGGTGAACGGGTTGTCGCTGTTCAGCGGACCGACGCCTGCGGCGAGCGTGATGTCCTTGATGGCGTCCTTGGACGGGTTGGTCACCGCCATCTTGAACGGGTGCCAGCCGCTGCCCTTCGCTATCTTGCCGGGCAGGCCGCTCAGCGCTATCCGGAGGGTGGCCTTGTAGTTCGGGTTCTGGTCCTCGCAGAACGCGAGGTCGGTGGGCTCCACGGTCGGCGTGCCGGTCGGCACGGCCGAGGCGGAGTCAACCGGAACCGGGGACCCGGCGGAAGCGGACCCGCTCGCCGTGACGGAGGCCGCCGCGCTCGCGGTCGCGGAGGCCGTGGCACCGGTGGAGGAGGTGTCCGTGGCCCCCTCGGACGAGGAGGCGGTGGGGGCGTCGGCCGAGGCGCTGGCGCTCGCGGTGGGAGCGGCCGAGGTCGAGCCGTCATCGGCGTAGGCTGCGGTTGCCATGGTCAACGCAGCGGGGGCGACGGCAGCGGTCGTCGCGACCGCCACAAGGGCACGGCGAAGCTTCATGAGACCTCTTCTACGCAAGGAAAGAGAACAGAGAGGCCGTAGCGGTGGTGGGGGCACGCGGTTCGGCAGGCGTTGATCCTACGACCGCTGGATGACAATGAACGGGCGCTCTGCCAGCGGCTGGATCCGGCCACGACCAGACCGACGGCCGCGGATCAGGACGAAAGGTGCAGTTGCTCTCGGTGCGCCGAATTTCTCCGTGAAGAACATCACGCATCTGGTGCAACTTTTGCATGACGCAAAAAGGGATCCCCCGTACTTCGCTCACGTCTGCGGTCGGGTTCCGGCTGTGACTGACGGACCGGTCACCTCGACCGGGAGCGGCTGTGGGAGTCCAGTCGTACGAAGGGAATGACCCTGCCCGCGTCCCGGAACCCGGCTTCACTGCCGCCCGTTGGCAAACCCATGAAACCGCACAAGCGGCAAGCCGTCCGAGCGTGCCGGCGGGCGTAGCGCCCCATGATCTCGACGCCGTCGTCCGGGGTGAGGAAGTGTGCCGTGACGGCGTGGTGGCGGTTGCGCACCTGGACGACGGTCTTCGGTTGTGCCCGCAAGTTGCGGTACCAGGCCGTCCCGGCGCCGAAGCCGGAGGCGACCGTCCAACTGCCGGCATCCGGCTCATGCTCCACCACTTCCAGCACCACCCACCGGTCCAGTCCGGTTACACGGCCTGTGTGCTGCAGCAGCAAGAGGTGCCGACCGAAGATCCATCCCAGTCCCGCGCGGAACGCGACGATCGGCAGCCGCGCCACGAAGTGCTGCCAGCCCACGGAAAGTCGAGGCCGGGCGGGTGCGGTCTGTCTGCGGGACATCCTTCGCCTTCTGGAGTTTCGGGCATGTCGGCTCCTGGCCTCTCCTGGGTATGGGGGCCGAGGCGGGAACCGCTGACCGGGAGAACCATTGCATAGTCTAAAGGTGGCGGTGCCTCTGTGACAGAGGTGGTCGGGCGGCTCTTGATCGCTGTGGGGGCACTCCCCGACGACGATCACGGCACGCCAGTCCATCTTGACGGTCCGGTAACGACTGGTATCCGTTGTGGTCGCTGATGGCGAGCTGGGCAAGTTCGGCGACGAACTTCAACGGGCGGTCGTCGTGGCCGTCTCGGTGCCCGTAGCGGCGTACTTGGCGATGTACGCCGCTACGGCCCGCTCGGTCAGCTCCTGGCCGTCGTCGAAGTCGGCCGTGCGGATGGTGCGGACGTCGAGCCGGCGGCCGAAGGCGAAGGTTGGGCTCGGCCGTCGATGACCGGGCCGTCGACGTGGCGTGCGTTCACCGGAGCAGAAGAACGAACTCGACCGACCGGCCGCTGGTTCGGCTGTGCGTCCGAAGTGCTCGGCCCTCCGCATCTGCACAAGTCGAGGATCTCGCATCGTCTGACGATCATGCGTCAGGCCGGGCTTTCACACCCCAGGCCGAGGGCCGCAACCGCTAGGTACAGCTGCGCCTCGACGACTGGACAGGACGATCTTGATGTCGTACAGCGTCCGAAACAACATCACCCAGGTGGACATCGGCCGCATGGCCCACGCCCAAGTCTTCGGGGTCAAGGCCCATCCGAACCCAGGCCCGCCAGGGCTCGGACCGATGGACGCTCACGCCTCCCCGACAGCGGACTCGAATTCTCCCGGCGAAAGTTGTCCGCTCAGGCGCCTGTCCCCACCGCACAAGGATAGGCAAACGGATAGATCCCGGTGAGAAAGGCCGCTTGAACTACGACGGGGCGCAGCTCTATCCACGGCCCTGACCTGTACGTTCACCGGAACTGAACTGCACGGACGACCGAGAGACATGTCATATGCACCTACCGGGCGCCGAGGTGACCTGCTAACGTCCGCACGCCGCCCCCTCGGTTGGCCGAAATGTGGCCAAAAACAGGATGGGACGATCTTTTGAATCGCAAGCAGCGAAAACACCGCCGGCCCGGGGTGCGGGTGGGGCTGGCGGCCGGGGGCGTGCTCGCGCTGGTCGCGGTGGGAATCTCGGCCGTGGCGCAGGCGAGCCAGTCGGGTGGCTCGCGGCCGACCGCGGTTGCTCCCACTGCCCTGCAGCATGAGTTCGCCTCTGCAGCACGGGAGTTCCACGTGCCGCAGAGCGTGCTGATGGCGGTGGCCTACCAAGAGAGTCGCTGGGACACCCACGCCGGCCGGCCGAGTATGACCGGCAACTACAACGTGATGGGGCTCACGCAGGTGACCTCGGCGATGGTGCACAAGCCGTCGGTGAGTGAGCGCAGGCGGGAGTTGGACCTGCGGGGTGAGGACCGCCCGGGATCCTTCCATCCGTCGAAGCACGTGCTTGCTGACGTGGGCAGCGTGCAGACCGGCGCACCCGCACTGCACACGCTGGACCGGGCGGCGAAGCTCGTGGGCGCACCGGCTGCGTCGCTGCGGAGCGACATGAGACAGAGCGTGCGCGGAGGCGCGGCGCTGCTGGCCGAGTACGAGCGCGCCGCGACCGGCGGACTACCGGCCGACGAGTCGCGGTGGTACGCGGCGGTGGAACGTTACAGCCAGTCGCCGGACAGCCGTGGCGCGGCGCAGTTCGCGCAACGGGTCTACGCCCACATACGTTCGGGGATCAGCCGTGTGACGGCCGACGGCCAGCAGGTGACGCTCGATGCGCGGCCAGGGCTGAAGCCGCAGACGAGCACGGCTGCCTACTCGACCACCGACAGCACGCACACCGGCTACGCCACCGCCGCGGAGGCAAGCTACACCAGCACCACGGCAACCACGGCGACCAGCACCCCGGCCCCGGAGTGCCCGTCCGGTCTGGCGTGCGACTTCGTGCCCGCGGCGTACCAGCAGACCAGTTCCACGGACACGACGCAGTACGGCAACTACGACGTCGCGAACCGACCCTCGGACGGTGACGCGATCAAGTACATCGTCATCCACGACACCGAGAGCGATTACTCCTCGGCGGTCGGCCAGTTCCAGGATCCGACCGCCGGCGCCAGCGCCCACTACGTGATCCGCTCCTCCGACGGGCTGGTCACGCAGATGGTGCCCAACGCGGACGTCGCCTGGCATGCGGGCAACTGGTACATGAACCAGCACGCCGTAGGCATCGAACACGAGGGTTACGCGCTCCAGGGCGCGAGCTGGTACACGGAGTCGGAGTACGAGTCGTCCGCCGCGCTGGTGAAGTACCTCGCGGGCAGGTACGGTATCCCACTCGACCGCGAGCACATCATCGGCCACGACGACGTCACCGGCCCGCTCGACGCGTACGTCTCCGGCATGCACTGGGACCCGGGCACGTACTGGGACTGGAACCACTACATGTCCCTCCTCGGTGCGCCGGCGAACAGCAACCCGGCCGGCTCGCCCCTCGTCGTCGGTGAAGTGGTGCGGATCGCACCGCCGTTCAGCACGTCGTACGAACCGCCCGTCAACGGCCAGTCGGCGCAGCCCGCCAACTTCGTCTACCTGCGTACCTCGCCGTCGAGCAGTGCATCACTGATCACGGATCCGTACTTCTCCTCCGGCTCGACCGACGCCTCCGACTGGAGCGACAAGGCGGTCACCGGCGAGGACTTCGTGGTTGCCGCACAGCAGGGCGACTGGACCGCGATCTGGTACGCCGGCATGGAGGCGTGGTTCTACAACCCGCACGGCTCGTACACGGTTCCGGTCTCCGACACCTCCGCGTTCACGGTGGTCACCGCCCGCGACGGTGTCAGCTCCATCCCGGTCTACGGTCGCGCCTACCCCGAGGCGAGCGCGTACCCGAGCGACCTCACCCCGCAGCCGGTGACGCCGCTCACCAAGTACTCGATCCCCTCCGGGCAGTCGTACGTCTCCATCACGAAGGAGACGTCGGACTACTACCGTTCGACGACGTACGACGGCAGTGCCCCGCACGACCGGACAGTGATCGCCGGCACCACCACCTACTACCCGATCCGCTACAACCACCGGTTGGCATACCTGAGTTCGGCAGATGTGAAGGCGGTCTCGGCCGTGCCTGGTCCGGCCGCCTCACCGCGACAGGACGTCATCGCCCGCGACACCTCGGGCGACCTGTGGCAGTACCAGGGCACGGGCGTGGCGTCGGCGCCGTTCCTGTCGCGGTACAAGATCGGCTACGGATGGGGCGGCTACAACGCCATGACGGCGATGTCGGCCTTCCACGCCGACGGCACGGGCGACATGGTCGCCCGCGACGGCTCGGGCAACCTCTGGTATTACCAGGGCAGCGCCAACCCGTCGGCCCCCTTCAAAGCGCGGGTGAAGGCCGGCTACGGCTGGGGCGGCTACACCATGGTCGGCATGGGAGACCTGACCGGTGACGGCAAGCCGGACCTGCTGGCCCGCGACTCCTCCGGGAACCTGTACGTCTACCCCGGAACCGGCAGCACGACTTCGCCCTTCGGGTCGCGCATCAAGGCCGGCTACGGCTGGGGCGGCTACACCATGGTCAACTGCGGCGACCTCACGGGTGACGGCAAGCCGGACCTGCTGGCCCGCGACTCCTCCGGGAACCTGTACGTCTACCCCGGAACCGGCAGCACGACTTCGCCCTTCGGGTCGCGCATCAAGGTCGGCTACGGCTGGGGCGGCTACACCATGGTCGGCCCCGGTGACCTGACCGGTGACGGCAAGCCGGACCTGCTGGCCCGCGACTCCTCCGGGAACGTGTACGTCTACCCCGGCACCGGCAGCCCGACGGCGCCGTACGGCTCCCGGAACAAGATCGACACCGGCTGGAACATCTACAACACCGTCGTCTGATCGGAAACACCTCGTCATCCAAGGCCGAACCCGGCCCTGTCCAGGGGCTTCACGCCGCCACCGGCGTCCCTGGCAGGGACGGGGAGACCGATCCGATGCGTACCGTCCGGCCAACCGGCCCCATCCGATCCGTGCGGCGTACCCCCGGAGCGGGCCGGCCCAGCAGTGCGGTGTCGACGAGCGAGCCCGCCGAAGCGGCGAGGGTGGTCATGTACAGCGGCGCGGCCGCCCTGGCGATGGTCAGGAATGCGCTGCGGTCGCCCACACGTCCTCATCCTGCCCCAACGTCACTGCTGTGCCCAGCAGTTGAAGGACTCCGGGCGCGGGAACCGCATCTCGCCCCGGGCCCCGCGCACGGGTGCGACCAGCACGCCCTCCGTCACGGGAGCGGCGACACCGTCACCCACGCTGCCACCGGCCCATCGCCGTCAAGAGCGGGAAACACTGCGAGAGGCCGCACAGGCCGGAGAAGCCGCGCAGGCCGGGGAGGCCGCAGCACCACCGACGGCGGAAGAGACGCCCCTGCCCGCGTGGCATCTCCGTCGGGGAGCCGGTTTTTTCCGTGGCGGTGACCCCCCTCCATCCCGCTACGCTCCCTCCGGAGGTCGCCCGTGGGAATGTCGTGGTTGTACGAAGTTCTGGAACCGATGCCCGATGCGGCGACCGGTCTGCGGCGTGCCCGGGAGCTGTTGCGGGAGCTTGCCGACTGGGCGGAGGAGCCGGAGCCGCCCGAGGTCGGGCCGGTGGTCACGGCGGAGCAGTTCGCTCACGCGTGCCGGTTCTTCCGCAAGGGGCGGTTCACGACACGGACGGGGCGGCGGTTCCCGGAGACGGGTCTGGAGGACTTCTGGACGCGGCTGACGGCGCTGGGGGTGCCGAGGGGCGTCTCTCCCTACGAGGTCGAGGTGGAGCTGACGCCCGACCTCGAGGTGCTTTGGCCGCTTCCGCAGGAGGTGTGGCTGGAACTGTGGTGGGAACAGCGACCGCCGTTCGCGCATTCCGATCCCGAGTCGTGCACGGAAGCCGAAGTCGACGCCATGGTCGCGGACCTCGGCCCGCTGTCCCTCGACGTCCACTGGTACGCCTCGTTGCGTGGGCTGCCGTCCAGCAAGCTGTGCGGTGTCCAGTTGTGCCTCAACGGCGTCTGGACCTCGCAGTGCTCCGAACCGGCGCAGGGCACGCACGGCGTCTATCTCTCCATCGGGACCAGGAACCGGGACGTGCAGGACGAGTGGCTCGCGGCCACGGGCCTGCCGCTGGGCGAACCGATGACCGGCTGGTAGACCGCGTTCGGTTCCGGGCTTCACCCGCTTCCGGCCCGACGCGCTCAACAGCAGGAACCAGGCGGCCGTCCACCACGACCGTCGCTCTGGGCATGGCAGCGCGACGGTACGGACGACGACATGGTGCAGCAGCTGCCCGACGGCCTTGAAGTCGGTCGGGCCTGGTACACCACCGACGACGGCACGACCTGGCACGGCGCCACGGCCAAGCTGCCCGGCGGCAAGTGGACCACGGCCGTCCACAACCCGGCCCCCGGCCGCGTCGGCCTGCGCTCCACGGTCACGGACACCCACGGCGACAGTGCGACGACCACGGTGTGCGACGCCTACGCCGTGAGCCGACGCCGTACACGCGAAGAGCCGGTGCGAAGCCGCTTCACACCGGCTCTGCGGTGGCAATCGGCGGGGGCGGCTGGGTCCTCAGCCGCACTGGCAGGGGCCGCCCGACTGGCATCCGCATCCGCAGCCCGAGCCGCAGCCGCACGCGGCGATCAGCGGAAGGCTTCTGGTCTCGGCGGGCTGGTCGGTCTCGCGCTCACGCGTGGGGTCGGGCGTGGTGCTGGGGGATTCGGCCATGGGACCCTCCTGGACGCTGGGGCGGGGATGCCCTCGCCCATTGGATGCCCGTTTCCCTGGGCGCATCAACGGCGCACGGAGGCGCTCGCACGCCCCCGTGCTCCGCACCCGCCGGGTTATGCGCCCTCGACGCCCGTCACCGGCTGGATGTCCGCCTGGAGCTCGTCCGCGTGCTCGCCCGTGACCAGGTAGACGACCCGCTTGGCGACGGCCACGGCGTGGTCGGCGTACCGCTCGTAGTAGCGGCCGAGCAGGGTGACGTCGACGGCCGTCTCGATGCCGTGCTTCCAGCGATCGTCGATCAGGTGCTGGAACAGCGTGCGGTGCAGCAGGTCCATCTCGTCGTCGTCCTGTTCCAGCTGCAGCGCGAGGTCGACGTCCTTGGTGATGATCACCTCGGCGGCCTTGGCCATCAGGCGCTGCGCGAGCTGGCCCATCTCCAGGATCGTGGCGTGCAGGTCCTGCGGCACGGCGCGCTCGGGGAAGCGCAGCCGGGCCAGCTTCGCCACGTGCTGGGCGAGGTCGCCGGACCGCTCCAGGTCGGCGGACATGCGCAGCGAGGTGACGACGATCCGCAGGTCGGTCGCCACCGGCTGCTGCCGGGCGAGCAGGGCTATGGCCCGCGCCTCCAGATCGTGCTGGAGTTCGTCGACCTTCTGGTCCGCCTCGATCACGCTCTCGGCCAGCTTCAGGTCGGCGTCCAGGATGGCGGTCGTGGCGCGCCCGATCGCCGACCCGACCAGCCGGGCCATCTCCACCAGACCGTCGCCGATCGAGTCCAGTTCCTCGTGGTACGCGTCCCGCATCAGGGTTCCCTCTCATAGGTGTGCTTGGTCCCCACGCTCCCACGTTCTGCCCCGCACGCGTCCGTTTCCGCCACCCCAAATGAACCATTACTGGCCCCAAGGTGAACTCTGGGCGACGAGTGTCCGAGGTCCCACCCTCGAGGCTGGGGGGATGTCGTACGCCCTGCTTAACCTGGAGGCATGGACGTGAACGCGGCGGTCGCCGCAGCGGCAGCGATCGCCGGGGTGCTCACCGGTGTCATCGCCATGCTGGCGTTCCGTTGGAGCGAACGCGACCAGAAGCGACCGACCAGGACTTCCTTGCACATCGATCCCGTACTCCCGCCGGGCGTGGACACCGTGCTGTCCGTGCTCCGTTCCTCGGCCGTCGTCCTCGACGAGGCCGACACCGTCGTCAAGGCCAGCTCCGCCGCCTACGCCCTCGGGCTGGTTCGCGGCGGCAAGCTCGCCGTGGAGCCCATGCTCCAGATGGCCAGGGACACCAGACGCGACGGCGAGATACGGCAGGTCGAACTGGACCTGCCCCGGCGCGGCACCGGGCGGGGAGAGGCCCTCGCCGTCTCCGCGCGCGTGGCTCCGCTCGGCTCCCGCCTGGTCCTGCTGCTCGTCGAGGACCTGACCGAGGCGCGCAGGATCGAGGCCGTACGACGGGACTTCGTGGCCAATGTCAGCCACGAGCTGAAGACTCCCGTCGGTGCGCTCTCCCTGCTGTCCGAGGCGGTCATGGACGCCTCCGACGACCCCGAGGCCGTGCAGCGGTTCGCGGGTCGCATGCAGATCGAGGCGACCCGCCTGACCAACCTGGTCCAGGAGCTGATCGACCTCTCCCGGGTGCAGAACGACGACCCGCTGGAGGACGCCGAGCCCGTCCGCGTGGACGAGCTGGTCGCCGAGGCCATCGACCGCTGCCGCCACCAGGCGGGCACCAAGCAGATCACCATCGCCACGAACGTGTCCGCGCCGGAAGGCCCCGATCCGGGTGCTGGGCGACGGGCGGGCGGCGCGGTCGACCTGCACGTCTGGGGCAACCGCGGGCAGCTGGCCGCCGCCCTCGGCAACCTCGTCGAGAACGCCGTGAACTACTCCCCGGCCCGCACCCGCGTCGGCATAGCCGCCCGCCGGGTCGGCGCACCCGGCGGCGACATGATCGAACTCGCCGTGACGGACCAGGGCATCGGCATCTCCGACAAGGACAAGGAGCGCATCTTCGAGCGCTTCTACCGCGTCGACCCGGCCCGCTCACGGGCGACCGGCGGCACCGGTCTGGGTCTCGCGATCGTCAAGCACGTGGTCGCCTCGCACGGCGGGGAGGTCACGGTATGGAGCGCCGAAGGCCAGGGCTCCACGTTCACCCTGAGGCTGCCGGAGGCGGGTGCGGCCCGCGACCGGGCAATGCAGCACCCCGACCCCGACCTCGACGACGAGGCCGGCACCACCGAGTCATCCCCGTACGAACCGCTTCCCGCCCCGGAGGTCCTTCCGTGACCCGAGTGCTCGTCGTCGAGGACGAGGAGTCCTTCTCCGACGCCCTGTCGTACATGCTCCGCAAGGAGGGCTTCGAGGTCGCCGTCGCGGCCACGGGCCCCGACGGACTCGACGAGTTCGAGCGCAACGGCGCCGACCTCGTCCTCCTCGACCTGATGCTGCCGGGTCTGCCCGGCACGGAGGTGTGCCGCCAGCTGCGCGGCCGCTCCAGCGTCCCCGTGATCATGGTGACGGCCAAGGACAGCGAGATCGACAAGGTCGTCGGCCTCGAGATAGGGGCCGACGACTACGTCACCAAGCCTTTCTCCTCCCGTGAGCTGGTCGCCCGCATCCGTGCCGTGCTGCGCCGCCGCGGCGAGCCGGAGGAGGTCGCCCCGGCCGCGCTCGAGGCGGGCCCGGTCCGCATGGACGTCGACCGCCACGTGGTCACGGTCGCCGGCTCCAAGGTCGACCTCCCGCTGAAGGAGTTCGACCTGCTGGAGATGCTCCTGCGCAACGCGGGCCGCGTCCTGACCCGCATGCAGCTGATCGACCGCGTCTGGGGCGCCGACTACGTGGGCGACACCAAGACCCTCGACGTGCACGTCAAGCGCCTCCGCGCCAAGATCGAGCCCGACCCGGGCGCGCCGCGTTACCTGGTGACGGTGCGCGGGCTGGGGTACAAGTTCGAGCCGTAGGCCGTATCCGCAGGCCGCACCGGCTGGACGGCGAAGGGCGGCACCCCCGTGGTGGGGGTGCCGCCCTCGTGCGTACGACGGGTACGGCGGCTCAGTGGCCCGTACCGCCGCTCACTGGCCGGTGGCCGACTGGGACGCGGAGTCGCTCGGGGTCGCGCCGGTGCCCGTCGTCGCGGTGGTGCTCGCGATCGCCGACGGGGTGGCCCTGCCCTTGCCGTGCTTCGCCGGCTTGGTGCTGCCGGAGGCGGTGGCGCCCGGGGCCGGGGAGACCGTCGCCGGGGTGGACGGGATCTGGCTCGGACCCCACTTGTCGAAGTAACTGGTGGCCGGCACCACGAAGGCACGCAGGCTCACCGCACCGGTCTTGCTGAAGGTGAAGGTGATCTGCTGGGCGTTGCCGTCCTGGACCGACTCACGGCCGCTGGGCAGTTCGGCGGAGGCGTTGCCCTTGCCGCCGAGGATCAGCGAGCCGTGCGCCGGGACGGTCAGGCTGCCGCCCTTGGCCGGGGTCAGCTTGACGGTGTCGCTGCTGCCGGCGACGGAGACGGACTGCAGGGTCTCGTTCGTGCTGCCCTGGTTGAAGAGGGTCGCGGAGATCACCGCCGGACCCGTCGCCTTCAGGTCGGGCTGGGTGATGACCAGGGCGTTCTGGATCTTGATGTTGCCGACCGTGGTCGCGGCGTTGTCCGGCTTGATCTCCAGGGTCTGCGAGTTGTTGCCGGCGCCGCAGGCGGCGAGCGAGGCGATCGAGAAGACGATGGCGGAGGCGGCGAGGGCGCCGCGTCGAAGGCTGCTGCTCACGGCGGCGGCAACTCCTTGAACGCGCGGGCGGCTCCCCTTATAAAGCCGCCCTAAGGATCTGTCAGCGGCCTTAGGTTACCGAGCCGTTCCAGGGCCGCCGCACCCGACCCTCCCCAAGCGCCCCGCATGCCTCCGGCTGGGGTAGCGCGGACCTGTGGTCACAGCTGTCCCATGTGGCTCTCCCGTCACTTTGCCGAGCGCTCGTCCGGCATTCACATAACCGCGCGCAAAATTTCCGTGAAGGAATGCGCGATCGCTCGCCGAGCACCCCCGGAATTGATCACGCGCGACCCTCGGGACAGCCGTTGATCAATTCCGGAAACGGCCCGGATCCGCCTCCCGGCACCGAACGGAGTAGCGGAAGTCGTACGCTTGGAAGCGGACAAAACGGGGCGTTCGTCCACTTGGAGACGGCTCCGGGAGTGTGTAACCTACGCGTTTCACCTCGCCCGGAGAGCCCCTCCGACCTGCGAATTCCCGGTTCGCGAGGCCCCTCGCAGCACGTTCCTGTCGCAGTTGTCAAGCCCCGAGATATGCCCTGACCTGCGAAAACGCCATTCAGAAGACGGCGTATCCGTGTTACCCTGGATAGCCACGGAAGGGGTACCTGTCACATGACGTTCAAGGTTGGCGACACCGTGGTCTATCCCCATCACGGGGCCGCGCTGATCGAGGCCATCGAAACTCGCCAGATCAAAGGCGTGGACAAGACCTACTTGGTGCTGAAGGTCGCCCAGGGTGACCTGACGGTACGTGTGCCAGCGGACAATGCTGAGTTCGTGGGCGTGCGTGATGTGGTCGGTCAGGACGGGCTGGACCGGGTCTTCGAGGTGCTGCGCGCGCCGTACGCCGAGGAGCCCACGAACTGGTCCCGTCGCTACAAGGCAAACCTGGAGAAGCTCGCCTCCGGCGATGTCATCAAGGTCGCGGAGGTCGTGCGCGACCTGTGGCGCCGCGAGCGCGAGCGAGGGCTCTCCGCCGGTGAGAAGCGCATGCTCGCCAAGGCCCGCCAGATCCTGGTGAGCGAGCTCGCCCTCGCGGAGAACACCAACGAGGACAAGGCCGAGGCCCTGCTCGACGAGGTGCTCGCCTCCTGACGCGTCACGGTGGCGAATCCTCGCCTCCGTCCGGCTCAGTACGTACAGCACAGTGAGATGCCGCGGTGCCCGCTGACACTGACCGTGTCGCCGGGCGCTGCGGCATCTCCATGTCCGCGCGCGGTGTTCCTCGTGAAACCAGTGGACCAGCCCCCCGATACTTGAGGTGCCGGGCCCGGGCGGATGGCTCGACCAGGGTCACGGAAAGGGTCCGGTCAAGGCGTCGCGCCCGGCACTCCTCCAGGCCATACCCACCTAGGTCGAGCACACAAACCTGACAGGAACCGATGTCTGACGAATCGCGCCCTTCGCCCGCGCAGACCCCCGTCGCCGCCGTGATTCCCGCCGCCGGCCGGGGCGTTCGCCTCGGTCCGGGCGCCCCCAAGGCGCTGCGCACGCTGAACGGCACCCCCATGCTCATCCACGCGGCCCGCGCGCTCGCCGCGTCCCGGCACGTCTCCCTGGTGATCGTCGTGGCCCCGCCGGACGGCGCGGCCGAGGTCAAGTCCCTGCTCGACGCGCACGCCCTGCCCGGCAGCGCCCCCAGTGGCAGCCTGGGCAGGACCGACTTCCTGGTCGTGGCCGGCGGGGACAGCCGCCAGGAGTCGGTCCGGCTCGGCCTGGACGTCCTGCCGCCCGAGTACGGCATCGTCCTCGTCCATGACGCGGCCCGCCCGCTGGTCCCGGTCGACACGGTCGACGCGGTCATCGAGGCCGTACGCGACGGCGCCCCCGCGGTGGTCCCGGCGCTGCCCCTCGCCGACACCGTCAAGGAAGTGGAGCCGGCCACCGGGGCGGGCGCCCCCGAACCGGTCGTCGCCACCCCGGAACGCGCCCGCCTGCGCGCCGTCCAGACACCGCAGGGCTTCGACCGGGCGACCCTCGTCCGCGCCCACGAGACGGTCACCGACGACGTCACGGACGACGCGAGCATGGTCGAGCAGTTGGGGCTGACCGTCGTGGCCGTACCCGGACACGAGGAGGCCTTCAAGGTCACCCGCCCCCTCGACCTGGTCCTCGCCGAGGCGGTCCTGGCCCGCAGGAGGCTGAACGATGGCTTCTGAGCACCTGTTGCCGCAGGTGGGCATCGGCACCGACATCCACGCCTTCGAGGAGGGCCGCGAGCTGTGGTGCGCCGGCCTGAAGTGGGAGGGCGAGGGGCCCGGCCTGTCCGGGCACTCCGACGCGGACGTCGTCGCCCACGCCGCCTGCAACGCCCTCTTCTCCGCCGCCGGGCTCGGTGACCTCGGGCAGCACTTCGGCACCGGCCGCCCCGAGTGGTCCGGCGCCTCCGGGGTGACCCTGCTGACCGAGGCCGCGCGGATCGTCCGCGAGGCCGGCTTCACCGTGGGCAACATCGCCGTCCAGGTCGTCGGCCCCCGCCCGAAGATCGGCAAGCGCCGGGAGGAGGCCCAGAAGATCCTCTCCGAGGCCGCCGGCGCACCCGTCTCCGTCTCCGGCGCCACGACGGACGGCCTCGGCTTCCCGGGCCGCGAGGAGGGGCTGATGGCGGTCGCGACGGCGCTGGTGGTCCGTACGGGCTGACGGACGGCCGCCGCGGTGCGGGTGAGCCCAGCGCGTGCGAGGGTACCCACACGACCACCAGTGAACCCAGGACTCCGGAGGGTGCCCATGTCCGCCATGTCCGCCGTACTGTCCGACCAGCTGAAGGCCGTGCTCGACGGCAAGGTGTTCATCGTCGTCGGCACCGTCCAGCCGGACGGCAGCCCGCAGCTGTCCCCGGTCTGGGTGAAGCGCGACGGCGACGACCTCCTGTTCTCCACGACGGTCGACCGCCGCAAGTACCTCAACCTGGACCGCGACCCCCGCGTCACCGTCGCCGTCCTCAACCCCGACCAGCCCTACGAGTACGCGGAGATCCGCGGCACCGCCGAGCTGACGACCGACGGCGGCCCGCAGCTCATCGACGAACTGAGCGAGAAGTACACCGGCAAGAAGTACGCGGAGTTCAACCCCGAGGCGGCCAAGGACGCCCGGCGGGTGGTCGTCCGCGTCAGGCCGCGGAAGGTCGTCGGGCGGCTCTGAGCCCGACATTGCGGGGAAGGGGCGTGAGGCACCCTGTCGCGCCCACTACCCTGGAGTGGTGACCATTCGCCTGTACGACACCAGCGCCCGGCAGATCCGTGACTTCACCCCGCTCAAGCCGGGCTGTGTCTCGATCTACCTGTGTGGTGCCACCGTGCAGGCGGCACCGCACATCGGGCACATCCGGTCGGGGCTCAACTTCGACATCATGCGCCGGTGGTTCGAGTACCGCGGCTTCACGGTGACGTTCGTCAGGAACGTCACCGACATCGACGACAAGATCATCGCCAAGGCCCACGAGCAGGGCCGCCCGTGGTGGTCGATCGGGTACGAGAACGAACGCGCCTTCAACGAGGGCTACACCGCCCTGGGCTGCCTGCCGCCGACCTACGAGCCGCGTGCCACCGGCCACATCACCGAGATGGTCGAGATGATGCAGCGCCTCATCGACCGCGGGCACGCCTATGCGGCCGACGGCAACGTCTACTTCGACGTCCGCTCCTTCCCGCAGTACCTCGGGCTGTCCCGGCAGGAGCTGGACAACCTGCTCCAGCCCTCCGGAGAGGGCGAGACCGGCAAGCGCGACCAGCGCGACTTCGCGATGTGGAAGGCGGCCAAGCCCGGCGAGCCGACCTGGCCGACCCCGTGGGGGGAAGGCCGGCCCGGCTGGCACCTGGAGTGCTCGGCGATGGCGCACAAGTACCTGGGCAGCGCCTTCGACATCCACGGCGGCGGCCTGGACCTGATCTTCCCGCACCACGAGAACGAGATCGCCCAGGCCAAGGCCTACGGCGACGAGTTCGCCCGGTACTGGGTGCACAACGCCTGGGTCACCATGGCCGGCGACAAGATGTCCAAGTCGCTCGGCAACAGCGTGCTGGTGAGCGAGATGGTCAAGCAGTGGCGCCCCGTCGTGCTGCGCTACTACCTGGGCACCCCGCACTACCGCTCGATGATCGAGTACAGCGAGGAGTCGCTGCGCGAGGCCGAGTCGGCGTTCGCCCGCATCGAGGGATTCGTACAGCGCGTCACCGAACTGGCCGGCAAGAGCGTCGAGCCGGCCGCCGAGGTGCCGCCCGCCTTCGCCGAGGCGATGGACGACGACCTGGGCGTCCCGCAGGCCCTCGCCGTCGTGCACACCACCGTCCGGCAGGGCAACAGCGCGCTGGCCGCCGACGACAAGGAGAGCGCCGTGGCCCGCCTGGCCGAGGTACGGGCCATGCTCGGCGTCCTCGGCCTCGACCCGCTCGACGAGCACTGGGCGGGGGAGTCCGCCCAGGGCGAGGACCTGCACGGCGTGGTCGACAGCCTGGTCCGGCTCGTCCTCGACCAGCGCGAGTCCGCCCGCGCCCGCAAGGACTGGGCCACCGCCGACGCCATCCGCGACCAGTTGGGCCAGGCAGGCCTGGTCGTCGAGGACAGCCCGCAGGGCCCGCGCTGGACCCTGGGGTCCCGGTAGCGCCATCCTTGATCGATTGTGCCGCCCGGCCCCCCGGGCGGCACACTGCATAGACGTACGCACACTCATTCCGTAGAGAACAGGTAGGTCATGGCCGCGAACAACCGCCGCATGTCCGGCAAGAAGGGCGCGCAGGTCGGCAGCGGCGGCAAGCGGCGCCGGGGCCTCGAGGGCAAGGGCCCGACCCCGCCCGCCGAGATGCGCAAGGGCCACGCCAAGCAGCGTGCCGCCGCGGCCCAGGCGCGCCGCGCCCAGGGCCGCGCGCCGCAGCGCCGCGGCGGTGGCAGGTCGACGTCCGAGCTGGTCGTCGGCCGCAACCCGGTCGTCGAGGCGCTGCGCGAGGGCGTCCCCGCCTCCACGCTCTACGTCCAGCAGTTCATCGACAACGACGAGCGGGTGCGCGAGGCTCTCCAGCTCGCGGCCGAGCGCGGCGGCATCAACCTCATGGAGGCTCCCCGCCCCGAGCTGGACCGCATGACCAACGGCCTCAACCACCAGGGCCTGGTCCTGCAGGTCCCGCCGTACGAGTACGCGCACCCCGAGGACCTGCTCGACGCGGCGGCCGACGAGGGCGAGGACCCGTTGATCGTCGCCCTCGACGGCGTCACCGACCCGCGGAACCTCGGCGCGGTCGTACGCTCCGTCTCCGCCTTCGGCGGTCACGGCGTCGTCGTGCCCGAGCGCCGCGCGGCCGGTATGACTGCCGGCGCCTGGAAGACCTCCGCCGGCACGGCCGCCCGTACCCCGGTCGCCCGCGCCACCAATCTGACCCGCGCCCTGGAGTCGTACCAGAAGGCCGGGCTCACGGTCGTCGGTCTCGCCGCCGACGGCGAGGTCGAACTCGGCGACCTGGAAGCCCTCGACGGCCCGGTCGTCGTCGTGGTCGGCAGCGAGGGCAAGGGCCTGTCCCGCCTGGTCGGCGAGACCTGCGACTTCCGTGTGCGCATTCCGATGCCGGGCGGCGCCGAGTCCCTCAACGCCGGTGTCGCGGCGGGCATCGTGCTCTACGAAGCGGCACGCCGCCGGAGCTGAACACCTGTCCGACACCTCACCCGTGCGGGGTAATTCAGGCGCCCATATGGCGCTGCGGCCGACTTTGACGGGGTCCGGACACATCCGCCCGGTCAGAACAGTGTCCTAACTCCACGTCACTCGGTTAGATGAGTGTGGACACCAGAACACCCCGCACACCTACGGGGGAACGCTCGTCGGGATTCCAGTCCGGACTCGACGACGCTCCCGCGCTGAGCATGGTGAAGGTGCCGAGCGATCCGGCGCAGGTGATCGTCAATCACGCCAGCTTCCGCGTGCAGCTGGGCGCGTCGGCCACGCGCACCCGATCCCCGCGGATCGCCCGGTATCCGAGCGCCGTCCAGGACTCCGGCCGGATGCCCGCCGTGGGCCGGGCGGGCCGGGCGGGCGCTGCCGTCGGCCGCCGCCGCCCCGTCGTGTGGAGCGGCAAGTCCGCCCCCGACGACACCGGCGCCCACCGGCTCCTCCAGGCCGTGCGGGGCAGCAGCGTCCGCCACACAGAGGAGCCCGTGGCCGGCGCCACCCGAGTCGTCCCGCGCGTCGAGACCGGCTACGCCGACACCTACGACCGCACCTACGACGACCTGGAACAGACCGTCGAGTCCCCGGTCGTCGGCCACCAGCGCACCGCTCCCGACGACACCGACGGCACCCGGCTCCTGCCTTCCATGCGCCCGGCCGGCGGTGCCTACGACGAACCCCTTTACAGGGACACCGGCTTCGACTCCTACGACGGAGACGGCGGTTACGACCCGTACGCGGACTTCCCCGGCCCCGACACCCCGCGCCGCAGCCGCCGCCACGGAGACGATCCGGGCCGGCACGCCTACTACCCGGGCCGCCGGATGAACCTCGGCGTCGTCCTCCTCCCGCTGCGCATTCTCCTCGGCTTCATCTCCGTCTACGCCGGCATGGGCAAACTCTGCGACCCCGTCTACTTCGACGGCGGCAAGCGCGGCTCCATGGTCAAGTGGCTCGACACCCTGCACCCCTGGGACGCCGCCGAGCCGCTGCGCCAGTTCGCCCTGCACCACCCGGTCGGCTCCGGCCTCGTCATCGCCTTCCTCCAGGTGGCCGTCGGCGTGCTGACCGTCCTCGGCTGCTGGCAGCGTGTGGCCGCGGTCGTGGGCGCGCTCCTCTCCGCGGCCCTGATCGTCACCGTCAGCTGGAAGACGGTCCCCGCCTACGACGCCCCCGACATCATCTACCTGGCCGCCTGGTCCCCGTTGGTCATCGCGGGTGCCCCCGTCTACTCCGTGGACGGCCGCCTCGCCGCCGGCGCCTGGCGCCGCCTCGGCCCCCGCGCCGCCATCTGGGACCTGCGCCGCTACGTCCTCCGCCGCGGCGCGCTCATCACCGCCGTCACCGTCGGCGTCACCCTGCTCGTCGGTTCGCTGCTCGGCGGCGCCGTACGCGACTCCAGTCGGGTCGTGGTCCCCGGCCCCGGGGAGGCCCCCCGGAACAACCTGCCGGGCTCCCCGCTTCCGCAGGAACCCGGCAAGCGGCACAAGAGGACCCCGGCGGCCTCCACCTCGCCCTCGGGCGGCGCCACCGCCGGCCCCTCCGGCGCGGCGACGACCCCGGGCGCCATGCACAGTGCCGGCGGTACGACCACGACGCCCAGCCAGACCCAGGGCACCACCGGCCAGGTTCCGCCCCGCCAATCCTCCCCGACGGGCGGCGCCCCCAGCACGACGGCCGGTCCGACCAGCACCGGAGGCACATCCGGCGGCGGCTCGTCCTCGGGTGGCGCGAGCGGCTCCGGCGGCTCCTCGTCCTCGGGCCAGCCCGGCCTGGTCGGCGGCCTGCTCGGCTAGCCCCCCGCGACCGGTCAGGAGGCCCCTTACCTGAGGCTTGGGTTCTAGGAGCCGTTGCAACACCCCGGTTCAAGGGGTGCGATGGACTTCAAGATCCGGGAGGACCGGGGCAAGGCTCAGGGCCGCACCCTGGTCCGTGAGCGGGAGCAATACTTCCGGCTCATGGACCAGGGCCTGAGCAGCGCCGAACCCACCCAGGGGCAAGTGACCCGCACGCGCTCGTGACCGAGTACCCCTAGGGCGTGTTTCGAAAGTCCCGTCTGGTCCGCGGCGCCTGGCACGGCACCTCGCCGCGTTGTCGGGGTCGTCCACGTACGCCCGGTACGAGGACGACCCTCCGCCTTGCGATGCACCGCACCAGACGCCGCGGACCCCGCCCTCCGGGCGGACGACGCCACTTTCGAAACACGCCCTAGCGCCCCAGCGCGGCGAGTTCCTTGGCCGCCTCCGTCAGATCCTTCGCGGTGTCGATGGCGCGCCAATACGCGCCCTGCGGAATCGGGAACCCGAACAGCCTCCGCTCCCGGGCCAGTCCGGGAAACGTGGTCCGCTCGTGGTCCCCCCGCTCCGGCAGCAGCGAGGCGAACGCGGGAGCGAAGACGTACACGCCCGCGTTGATCTCGAACGTGGACGGCGGCGCCTCGATGAAGTCGGTGATGTGCCCGAACCCGTCGGTCTTCACCGCACCCCAGGGGATGCGCGGCCGGGCGAGCGCCAGGGTCGCCGTGGCATCCCGCTCGGTGTGGAAGTCGGCCATGTCCCGCAGGGAGAAGCGGGTCCAGATGTCGCCGTTGGTGGCGTACCACGGCCGGTCGGGGCGGGGGAGATGCGCGGCGGCGTACTTGAGGCCGCCGCCACGGCCGAGGGGCTCGGTCTCCACGACGGTGGTGACGGAGACGGGCAGGTCGGCGGAGTCCAGCCACTTCTGCAGGACCTCGGCGAGGTGGCCGCAGGAGACCACCACGTCGGTCACGCCTTCCTCGGCGAGCCAGGCCAGCTGGTGGCCGATGATCGGGGTGCCCGTGCCGGGGATCTCGACCATCGGCTTGGGCCGGTCGTCGGTGTAGGGACGCAACCGGGAGCCCTGGCCACCGGCCAGGATCACGGCCTGGGTGGGGCGCGACGCGGCGTTGGGATGGGTCATGCCCGCACTGTACGCGGCACCCCACCGGGCCCGGCCGACAACGGCGCGCTCCTTGGGCAGCCGTTATCCGAGGGAGCGCCGTCGACGGCCGTCAGCTGTGCGCCGCGAGCACACCGGAGGCGAACGCCGTGTCGCACACCGGGCGGGCGTACGACTGGGCACGGGAGGCGCCGTAGATGCGCACCGCGGCCTGGCCCAGGGCTCGGGCGATGGCGGAGCAGTGCCGGGCCAGCGAGGGGTGTCCGTCGACCGCCTGCTGGAGGTGGGTGAGGACGACGCCCGGGTTCTGGTTCTGCAGCTCGGTCATCAGCCGGTCCCGGAGCACGTCCTGCGGGGCCTGGGAGACCGTCCGGGTGGAGACCTCCGCCGAGGAGACGTCGGAGGCGGCCAGCACCGAGCCGGAGGGGCTGCCGGTCCAGTTGACCCGGGTGACCGCGAGGGTCCCGGAGAGCACCAGGACGACGGGCAGGACGAGGGCGAGAGTGCGGCCGATCCGGCGGGCAGGGCCGCCCCGGTGGCCGCGGCGCGTCTGAGGGGTGGTGGAGTGCTTCACGCGTGTGAGGGTAGCGCGGGGTAATGATTTGGCGACATTGCGTCACCCCTTCGGGGGATGAAGGGGCGCCGATTTCTGAGTATGGGGTTGACGCGCCTGCCCGAAACGATCGCTGTGCCGGGGTATTTCCACACGTGCGTACGACGTGAAAGGGGGCCCCGCGGCACCGCGGGACCCCCTTTCGTCAACCTCGCCGCGAATCCGCAGCTCAGTCGCGTGAACGCGCTCAGTCGGACAGACGCTCGCCCGTGGACGTCGAGAACACGTGGGTCTCGCCCGGCCGCGGCACCACGTGCAGCGTGGAGCCCTTCTCCGGCACGGACCGGCTGCTCACGCGGACCACGAGGTCCTTCTTCTCGCCGCCGACCTCGACGGTGCCGTACACGTAGCCGTCGGCGCCGGTCTCCTCGACCACGTTCACCGAGACGGCGAGACCTGCCGGGGCGTCCGCGCTGTCCTTCGTCAGGGACGCCGCGGTGTCGCCGTTGTGCTCGACGACGGCGAAGTGCTCGGGACGCACGCCCACGGTCACCGTCTTGTCACCCTTGTCGGCGGCGGCCTTCAGGGCCTCCCGGTTGACCGGGACGACGCTGTTGCCGAACTTCACGCCGCCGTCGGTGATCGGAACCTCGATCAGGTTCATCGCCGGGGAGCCGATGAAGCCGGCGACGAACAGGTTCGCGGGCTTGTCGTACATGTTCCGCGGCGAGTCGACCTGCTGGAGGACGCCGTCCTTGAGCACGGCCACCCGGTCGCCCATCGTCATGGCCTCGACCTGGTCGTGGGTGACGTAGACGGTGGTGATGCCGAGACGGCGCTGGAGCGAGGCGATCTGCGTACGGGTGGACACGCGGAGCTTGGCGTCCAGGTTGGACAGCGGCTCGTCCATGAGGAACACCTGCGGCTCACGCACGATGGCGCGGCCCATGGCGACGCGCTGGCGCTGACCGCCGGACAGGGCCTTCGGCTTGCGGTCCAGGTACTCGGTGAGGTCGAGGATCTTCGCGGCCTCCTCGACCTTCTGCCGGATCTCCGCCTTGTTGACGCCGGCGATCTTGAGCGCGAAGCCCATGTTGTCGGCGACCGTCATGTGCGGGTAGAGGGCGTAGTTCTGGAACACCATGGCGATGTCCCGGTCCTTGGGCGGCAGGTGCGTGACGTCGCGGTCACCGATGCGGATGGCGCCGCCGTTGACGTCCTCCAGGCCCGCGAGCATCCGCAGCGAGGTGGACTTTCCGCAACCCGACGGGCCGACCAGGACGAGGAACTCGCCGTCCTCGATCGCGATGTCGAGCGAGTCGACGGCGGGCTTGGTGGAACCCGGGTAGATCCGGGTCGCCTTGTCGAACGTGACTGTGGCCATGGTGAATGGGCCCCCTTCTACCGGCAGGAACGTGCCGGACGATCCGTTGTAGGAAGGTGGTTGGTGTAGTCCACACGAGTGAACTGGGTCAGGACGGTACCTGGCGTTCACGCGATCTGTCAGTACCTGGGCCACTGTGAACTTCGCGGAAATTTTCGACGGGACCCGCCGCGGACCTGGGTACACTGCACGAGCACCTCGGTGCACGCCTCCTTAGCTCAGCTGGTCAGAGCACCGCTCTTGTAAAGCGAAGGTCGTCGGTTCGAATCCGACAGGGGGCTCACTTCCGAGCAGCGCGAACGCCCCGGCCGGTGATCGGTCCGGGGCGTTCGGCATCCATGGGTGACATCGACCGGGGAGGTCGCTCCCGGTGGACACGGCGCCCGAGCAGGCGGTCCGTGTGGCTGGTGGCCTCCCGCTGTGTGTCCGAGGTCACGTGCGCGCAGGCGTCCGTCGTGATGCCGATCCGGCGGTGATCCAGGATCTCCGTCACGAACGCGGGGCGCGACACCGGCCGTGGTGAGGAGCGTGGCGCAGCCGTGCCGGGCCTCGCGCAGACGGATGCGCCGAAACCCGGCGGCGGTGATGCGGAAGAACGACCGGTTGACGTTCCGCGGGTGTGCCGGCGCCCACCGGCCATCAGGCGGCCTTCTCGGTCCGGCCGGGGACGAAGTCCTGAACGGCCTCGTCGCGTCGAGTGGGGGTTCCTACCCGACGAGGCCTTCGGCCACGAGCTGCTTCGCGGCGGCCAGCATGCAGTCGCGCGGCACGGTGACGGCCAGCTCGTCGGTACCGATGGAAGCACCGAGCCGGCGCAGTTCCTCGGCGTCCGGCGCCTGGTCCGCCATGACGGCCTTGCCGATGACGAAGAAGTTGCCGTCCTCCATCTCGAAGACGTCGGGGCAGTTGTTCGCTCCGACCGACCCGCGCTCGGCGGGCGTGGATCCGATGCGGCGCATGAGGCTCCTTGCGGTGACAGGATCGGTGTTATGAACACCAATACGGACTGGGCGTACCGGGTGTTCGAGCCGCACGGCTCCGAGGGCTGGCGGCCCTACGGCAGCCACCCCGATCGGTGGCAGGGCGCGATCACGGCCCCCGACTCGGCCGAGGGAGCCAAGCACGTCATCGGCCGCATCGTCGCCGACCTGATGGCCGAGTGGGAGAGGACCGGCCTCCACCACGCGATGCACGTGCGGGTCTTCCTCTGGCACGACGAGGAGGGCGACATCAAGGATGCGGATTTCGTCGTGGAGGTTCGGCCCCGGTCCGACTTCGACGCGGTGTGACGGTTCGGGCGGTTCGGCGGCTCGAGTCCCCGGCGGGGGCGTCACCCGCCGGTGGGCACCCGGGACCCGCGCCCGCGCACGGCGGGGGCGCGGGCCGCCGCGCCTGCCTCCCGTCTCCGGCTCGGTCGGCCGCGCCCGGCGTGCTGCGTGCATGCGGTTGTGAAGATCGGACTGGACGAGTGGGACCGGTTCGAGTGGTGCAGGGGTGCCCGAGGGCACTCGGCAGCGACCGACAGTGACAGACCAGCCACAGCCGCGCCGAGGGAACACGTCCGGTGGAAGTGGGTCGACCGGTCAGGCGAGTCCTTGCAGGCCTGCCGGGTGCCAGGGTGCCAGGGTGCCGACGCCGTCCGGGGTCGTCGGCCCCGGGCGGCGCGTCCGGGGCCGTATCCGTGAGCGGCCGTCTCGCCGTGCCTCGTGTGGTGATCACTCCCGCATGGTGGGACACCGGAAGGGGGGCCACCGCTCCAGGGACGGGAGAGCGCTTGTGACCACGCTGCCGATCGACTACCGCGCGCTGTTCGCCGCCACGCCCAGCCCCTACCTGGTCCTGGGTCCCGACCTCGTCATCCTCGACGTGAACGCGGCCTACTGCCGGGCGACCGGCTGCACGATCGAGGACCTGATCGGGCGCTATCTCTTCGAGGCGTTCCCGGACAATCCGGCCGATCCGCATGCCGACGGGGTACAGAACCTCGGTGCCTCGCTGCACCGGGTGCTGCGCTCGAAGGAGCCGGACACCATGGCGGTGCAGAAGTACGACATTCCCGTGCCCGGCCGCCCCGGGGACTTCGAGGAGCACTGGTGGTCCCCGATCAACACCCCCGTGCTCGGGCCCGACGGCGAGGTGGCCTGGATCATCCACCGGGTCGAGGACGTCACCGACTTCGTGCTGTCCCACGCCGCCCACGCGCGCCGGGGACAGGCGCTCAGCGAGCGCGAGGCCATGGAGGCCGAGCTGTACGCGCGGGCCCGGGAACTGCAGATCGTGAACGAGCAGCTGCGGCAGGCCCACGCCCGGGAACGGAAGGTGGCCGTCACCCTCCAGGAGGCGATGATGCAGTCGCCGGACCTGGCCCAGCACCCGAACATCGCGGTGCGCTACCTGCCCGCGGCCAAGGGGCTCAACGTCTGCGGCGACTGGTACGACGTGGTGAACCTGCCCGACGAGGCCTACGGGGTCGCGGTGGGCGACGTGGTCGGCCACGGCTTGGAGGCAGCCGCGGTGATGGGCATGCTGCGCAGTGCCCTGTCCTCCGCCGTCCGGGCCCTGCACGAGCCGGCCAGGGCCATGGAGGTGCTGGGCCTGTACGCCCGCTCGGTCGAAGGAGCCCTGGCCACCACCGCCGTCAAGGCGGTCGTCTCCCTGCGCGGCCGGCACATCACCTACAGCAGCGCCGGCCACCTGCCGCCCGTCCTGGCGCGCCCCGACGGCACCTTCGTCCTGCTCGACCAGGCCACCGACCCGCCGCTGGGAGCCCGTCCGCACCACGTCCCGCGCCCCCAGGCCGCCATCGCCTACGCGCCCGGCGACACCCTCGTCCTCTACACCGACGGGCTCGTCGAACGCCGTGACGAGGACATCGACGCCGGCCTGAACCGGCTCACCGGCACCCTCTCCGACATCTCGCGGCTCAGCCCCGACCACCTGGCCGACGTGCTGCTCTCCCGTCTCGGCGTCAGTGGCGGCGGGCACGACGACATCGCCCTGGTCGTCGTCCGCCTGTAGCGTCCGCGTACGGGCGCCGAGGGTTGTGAGAACGCCGCTGACCCGGGCGTCTGCCCGGGCCAGCGAGGTGCTTCAGGGTGGGCAGGTCAGGGTACGTACGACCGGGTGTTGCTCGCCCACAGGGCGCCGCCCCTGCCAGGGCCGCCGGAGGACGTGTAGACGACGAAGTTGCCGTCACTCTGGAGCAGGGCGTACGCGCCGGTGTGGCCGTAGGTGTGGGTGGACCACAGGGCGGTGCCGCCGCTCGTGTAGACCACCAGGTTGCCGTCGGACTGCATGAACGCGTAGGCGCCGGAGTGGCCCGAGGTGCCGGTCGACCAGATGGCCTTGCCGTCGCGCTTGCGGTACATCACGAGGTTGCCGTCGGGCTGCATCGCCAGGCGGGTGTACTGGGTCTGCGCCCACCAGCCGCCCTTGAGCTTCTGGCCGGAGCCGATGGTCGCCGAGTGCGCGTTGGTGCCGTCCGCCCACAGCGCGCCGCCGGTGCCCGGGCCGCCACCGGCGCCGTAGACCACCAGGTTGCCGTCGTCCTGCACCAGGAAGTACGCGCCGGTGTGGCCGTTGGTGTGGGTGGACCACAGGGCGGTGCCGCCGCTGGTGTAGACGACGAGGTTGCCGTCGGTCTGCATCACCGCGTACGCGCCCGAGTGACCGGACGTGTGGCTGGACCAGATCGCCGGGCCGCTGCCGCTCGTGCCGTTGGTCTTGAGGTAGGCGACCAGATTGCCGTCGCTGCCCATGGTCAGGGTGATGTTCGCGCTGCTCAGCCGGTGGCCGGAGGTCAGCTTCTGGCCGGGCTGGAGCGAGTTGACGGTGTTCGCGCCGGCGGTGAAGGCGGCGGTGCCGTTCGGGGTGCCGAGTCCGGTGGGGCCGTCGTAGCCGGTGCCCGCGGTGCACAGGTAGCCCGGGGAGCAGGTGCCGTCGCTGCCCGCGGTGACGTCGTTCAGCGCCGACCTGTGGCCGTAGGGGTAGGACGATGGGTAGCTGTTGGCGGCCGGGGCGCCCGCGAGGGCGTAGGTGGCCGCGACGATCGGCGAGGAGGCGCTGGTGCCGCCGTAGACGTCCCAGCCGGAGGCGCCGTAGGTGTCGTAGACGGCGACGCCGGTGTTCGGGTCGGCGACGGCGGAGACGTCCGCGACGGTACGGCGGGAGCAGCCGGAGTCGGTCTGCCAGGTGGGCTTGGCCTCGTCGGCGGAGCAGCCGGATCCCGTGCCTTCGGTCGAGCCGTCGGACCACACCGACTCGCTCCAGCCGCGCGTGTTGCTCGCGCGGCTGAGGGAGGTGCCGCCGACCGCGGTGACGTACGGGGAGGAGGCCGGGTACTGCACGCCGTACCCGTTGTCGCCCGCGCTGACCGTGATGGCGACGCCGGGGTGGTTGAAGTACTGGACGTCGGCCGTGGTCTCGGACGGGTCCTCGGGGCCGCCGAAGGAGTTGGAGACGTACTTCGCCCCGAGCCGGACGGCCTCGTTCTCGGCGGTGCCCAGGTCGGCCATGCTCGTGGAGGAGGCCTCGACGAGCGTGATGCGGCACTGCGGGCAGACGGCGCTGACCATGTCGAGGTCGAGGGAGATCTCCCCGGCCCAGCCCGGGTCGGCGCTCGGGTAGGTGGTGCCGCCGGTCTGGTTCACCTTGTGGAAGCACCCGTTGGCGGTGGTGCAGGCGGGCAGGCCGTACTGGGACCGGTAGGCGGCGAGGTCGGACTCGGCGTTGGGATCGTCCATGGCGTCGACGACGGCGACGGTCCGGCCCGAACCGGCGCTGGCGGACGGCAGGTTGTAGGCGCTCTGCAGGTCCGAGGGGCCGTAGCCGGCCGGGGTGGTGTCCGGGGCGACGGTCAGGTGCTGGACGACGTCGGTGCGGGCCTCCGCGAGGCACGCCATCCGGCCCGGGGTGGTGGGGTGGGCGCACAGGTGCTTGATGTGGGCGGCCGTGTGGGCCGGCGGTGCGGCGTAGGCGCTCGCGGTGAGCCATCCGGTGGACAGGCCGGTGGATATGAGTGCCGTGGTGGACAGCAGGGCGGCGGTGGACGCCGCCCGATGTCTCCCTGGGAGCAAGGAATTGTCCTTCTGGTGTGTGGTGTTGGCGACCTGATGGGTCTGCGACCCGAGAGGTCTGCCATGACAGTCGAATGCTGCCGACGCGCGCCGACCAGGGACAATGAGAAGTGGGTAAGGGATTGATCAGAATCCGGTGCGGAGCCGGTGGGCCGGCTCCAGACGGCGTTCCTTGATCGTCGCCCGTCCGTCACGTCCCACAGGGCGTTCTGCAGCAGCCGGCCCAAGCGTCCAGGCCGGCGCCCGGTCCCGGTCGAGGACGTCCCGCCGGCCGCAGTTCGAAGCCGGGGTCGCCCGCGAGCGGCTCGGGGGCGACGGCCGGCCAGTCGGCGCGGTCGGCGGCCAGTGCGTTCTCGAAGTGCAGGTCCCAGTGGAGCAGTCGGTCGCCGGGCTCGCCGGCGACCTCGCGCATCGCGGCCGCGCAGTCGGCGACCGTGCGGCGGGCCGCCGGGTCGGGAATGCGCTCCAGCGCCCACGGAGTCCGCTCCGGCACGGCCCCGGCGAGGTCACCGAGCCGGCGCCTTCCCAGCGGCGCCGGGAAGGACGTCAGGTGGGCCGGCAGTCGTGCGACGACCGCCACCGCCCCGCGGGTGTCGTCCACGGTGGACCACATCCGCGACGCGTCCAGACGCTCCAGCAGCATGGTGCCGGTCGCCGGATCGTGGTCGAGGAGCCGTACCGCGCCGTCGCCGTCCCGGACCCGCAGCGCGACCGGCTCGCCCTCGCTCTCCTCGTCCGGGAGTTGCAGCTTGAGGACGGCGGGTGCGCCGTCGGCGCGGACGACCGGCAGGACCAGCGCGCTCACGCCGTTCACCGACGGCCCGTCGAGCCGCAGCCGCCGACGGTCCAGGAAGGCGGCCGCCAGGCCGGGCAGACCCGCGATGAACGCTCGTCCCGCCGCTCTCTTGTACGTCTCCCGGGCTTCGGCCAGATCGCCGGGGATGTCAATCACGGAGCGGACCATACTGGCGTGCGTGAATCGGCTCATGCGAATCAACCGGGACATCGGCGGCGCATGGGCATACATCCGCAGTGCCCCGGGCACCTATGTGTGGCTTTTGGTGCTGTTCGTCACGACCGTCGCGCTGCACCAGATGTCACCGGAGTTCGAGCAGCACTTCCTGCGGCAGCGGTCCACCAACATCCACGAGTTGTCCCGCAACCCCGTGCGGGTGCTGGTCGCCAGCGCGATGTGGATCGACAGTGGGCGCTGGCTTCCCTACGTCCTGCTCTACTCGGTGTTCCATGCGCCCGCCGAACGCTGGCTGGGCACCGCCCGCTGGCTCGGCGTGTGCGCCAGCGCGCACGTCCTCGCCACGCTGATCAGCGAGGGCGCCCTGCTGAAGGCGATCCGGGACGGCATGGCCCCGCACTCGGCGGTCAACACCCTCGACATCGGGGTCAGTTACGCCCTGGCGGGTGTCGTCGGCGTCCTCACCTACCGGATCGCACCGCCTTGGCGCTACGGGTATCTGCTGGTGATCCTCGTCGTCTTCGGGCTGCCGCTGGCCGAGGGCCGTACCTTCACCGAACTCGGCCATTTCGTGTCGGTACTGATCGGCCTCGCCTGCTATCCACTGACCAGAGGCCGCGGAAAAGCATGGAATCCGAAGGAGACACTGGACGCTCTGAGGGGTTAACGTCCCGGCCATGAGCAGCTCGGCAAGCACTGCTGTCAACGGCGGGATCTCCTTCTGGTACGCGGACGACGGCCTTCCGGCGGTGCGGGAGCCGCTGAACGGGGACGCGACCGCCGACGTCGTGATCGTCGGCGGCGGCTACACCGGTCTGTGGACGGCCTACTACCTGAAGAAGGCCGCCCCGTTCCTCCGCATCGTCGTCCTGGAGCAGAAGTTCTGCGGCTACGGCGCCTCCGGCCGCAACGGCGGCTGGCTCTACAACGGCATCGCGGGTCGTGACCGCTACGCCCGTCTGCACGGCCACGAGGCCGCCGTACGGCTCCAGAGGGCCATGAACGACACCGTCGCCGAGGTCGTCGCGGTCACCGAGGCCGAGGGCATCGACGCCGACGTGCACAAGGGGGGCGTCCTCGAAGTGGCCACCTCCCCGGCCCAGCTGGCCCGGCTGAAGGCGTTCCACGAGCACGAGTCGTCGTACGGCGAGAAGGACCGGGAGCTGTACGGCGCCCGGGAGACCGCCGAGCGGATCCGGATCGCGGACGCGGTCGGCTCCACCTGGACCCCGCACGGCGCCCGCCTCCACCCGGTCAAGCTGGTCAAGGGTCTGGCGGCGGCCGTGGAGGCGCTCGGCGTCACCGTCCACGAGTCGACCCCGGTGACCGAGATCCGCCCCAAGCACGCCGTCACGCCCTACGGCACCGTCCGCGCCCCGTACGTCCTGCGCTGCACCGAGGGCTTCACCGCCTCCCTGAAGGGCCAGAAGCGGACCTGGCTCCCGATGAACTCCTCCGTGATCGCCACCGAGCCGCTGACCGGGGAGCAGTGGGCGTCCATCGGCTGGGACGGCCGCGAGACCCTCGGCGACATGGCGCACGCCTACATGTACGCCCAGCGCACCGCCGACGGCCGGATCGCGCTCGGCGGCCGGGGCGTGCCGTACCGCTTCGGATCCCGCACCGACAACGACGGCCGCACCCAGCGGGCGACGATCGAAGCCCTGCACGAGATCCTGACCCGTTTCTTCCCCTCGCTGGCCGGGGTCCGGGTGGCGCACGCCTGGTCGGGCGTGCTGGGTGTGCCGCGGGACTGGTGCGCCACGGTGACCCTCGACAGCTCCACCGGGCTCGGCTGGGCCGGCGGCTACGTCGGCTCCGGCGTCGCCACCGCCAACCTGGCCGCCCGTACCCTGCGCGACCTGGTCCAGCGGGACTCCGGTCAGGGCGGCTCTACCGAGCTGACCGACCTGCCCTGGGTGAACCACAAGGTGCGCAAGTGGGAGCCGGAACCCTTCCGCTGGCTGGGCGTGCACGGCCTTTACGCCACCTATCGCGCGGCCGACCAGCGGGAACGGCTCCGGCCGGGGACGGAGTCGTCCCGGCTGGCGAAGGTGGCCGACCGGGTGGCGGGACGGCACTGACGGGCCGCGACGGGCCGGGTTAGCCTCGCCGCATGATTCGTGCCGCGACCGTCGACGACGTCCCCGCCATCCATGCCATGATCCGTGAGCTGGCCGAGTACGAGAAGGCCCCCGGGGAGGCGAAGGCGAGCGAGGGGCAGCTCGCCGAGGCGCTGTTCGGTCGGCGGTCGGCGGCGTTCGCGCACATGGCGGTGGACGACGCGAGCGGTGAGCCGGTCGGGTTCGCGCTGTGGTTCCTGAACTTCTCGACCTGGCGGGGCGTGCACGGCATCCACCTGGAGGATCTGTACGTCCGCCCGGCCGCGCGCGGTGGCGGGCACGGGCGGGCGCTGCTGACCGAGCTGGCGCGGATCTGCGTGGAGCGCGGGTACGGGCGGCTGGAGTGGTCGGTGCTGGACTGGAACCGGCCCGCGATCGGGTTCTACGAGGCGCTGGGCGCCCGTCCGCAGGACGAGTGGACGGTGTACCGCCTGACGGACGAGGCGCTCACCGCGCTGGGCTCAGCCCACTGACTCCACGACCGGCGTCCTCGCGGCCGTCCCGTGCTTCGGCGCCCTGGCCGTCACCATGAACCCGGCGACCAGGCCGGCCACCAGCATCACGGCGGCCGCCCAGCCGATCGCGACCGTGTAGCCGTGCACCACGCCCGCCGGGATCACCGTGGCCTTCCGGGCGGCGCTGTGCAGATGGGCGGTGATGTAGGCGGTGCTGCTGGTGGTGGCGATGGTGTTGAGCAGCGCCGTACCGATGGAACCGCCCACCTGCTGCGAGGTGTTGACGGTCGCGGAGGTGACGCCGGAGTCGCGCGCGGCGACGCCCGCCGTGGCGGTGGCGAACACCGGCATGAAGGTCAGGCCCATGCCGAGGCCCATCAGGACGAGGGCGGGCAGGATCTCGGTGGGGTAGGAGGAGTGGACCGTCATGCGGGTGAGGAGCAGCATGCCGCCCGCGGCGAGGACCATGCCGGGCGCCATGAGCATGCGCGGAGCCACGTGGTGCAGCAGCCGGGCGGAGATCTGCGTGGAGCCGGTGATGATCGCGGCGGTCAGCGGCAGGTAGGCGAGACCGGTCCTGACCGGGGAGTAGCCGAGGATGACCTGCAGGTAGTAGGTCATGAACAGGAACAGGCCGAACATGCCGATCGTCGCGAGCATCATGGTCAGGAAACAGCCTGCGCGGTTGCGGTCGCTGAGGATGTGAAGCGGCAGCAGGGGGCTCGGGGTGCGGTTCTGCCACCACACGAAGGCGGTCAGCAGGGCGACGCCGGCCGCGAAGAGCGCGAGCACCAGGGGGTCGCTCCAGCCGCGCGGTTCGGCCTCGCTGAAGCCGTAGACGATGGCCACCAGACCGCCGCAGCCGAGCACCACGCCGGGGACGTCGAGCCGGGCCTCGTGGTGGCCGGGGCGGTCGTGGAGCAGGGCGAAGGCGCCGACGACGGCGAGGACTGCGATGGGCACGTTGACGTAGAGGCACCAGCGCCAGTTCAGGTATTCGGTGAGCAGTCCGCCGACGATGAAGCCGATCGCCGAGCCGCTGCCGGCGAGGGCACCGTAGATGCCGAAGGCCTTGCCGCGTTCGCGCGGGTCGGTGAAGGTCGTGGTCAGCAGGGAGAGCGCGGAGGGCGCGAGGACGGCGGCGAAGACGCCCTGGAGGGCGCGGGCGCCGAAGAGCATGGCGGAGCCGGTGGCGGCGCCTCCGACGGCGGAGGCGGCGGCGAAGCCGACGAGCCCGAGGACGAAGGTGCGTTTGCGGCCGACGAGGTCGGCGATGCGGCCGCCGAGCAGCAGCAGGCCGCCGAAGGCGAGGGTGTAGGCGGTGATCACCCACTGCCGGTTGCCGTCGGACATGTGCAGGGCGTGCTGGGCGGAGGGGAGCGCGATGTTCACGATGGTCGCGTCGAGGACGACCATCAGCTGGGCGAGGGCGATGACGACCAGGGCCCACCAGCGGTGCTGATCCGTTCCCTCGGGGGTGTGTCCGGCGGTGTTTCCGGGGACGCCGGCCTCACCCGTTCGGCCGGTACTCATCTGGCCAGAAGACCACGAATCAGGGCGTATTGCATCCTGATTGGTGAGATTGTCACGTTTATCTGGAACCGATTGTCCCCAGTTGTCGGTCATCGGCTTGGTCGTCATGGTTCCAACACCACCTTTCCGATCGTGCCGCGGTTCTCGAGCGCGCGGTGCGCGGCGGCCGCCTCCGCGAGCGGGAAACGGGTCACGGCCGGGCGCAGCCGGCCGTGGGCGGCCTCGGCGAGCGCGCGCAGTTCCAGCGCGCGCAGACCGCCGGCCCTGCGGAGCATCTCCGGGCCGAGCGGCGGTGGCGGACGACGGCTCATCGCGCCCACCCTCCGGCCTCAAGCACGCTTGTGGTCAAGCGCGGGCCGGCGGCGCGGTACGTGCCTTCGGCGGCGGTTGGTCCGGCTGAGCCGCGGGCGTCGGCGGTGCTGCGGTGCATGGGGCGGGCTCCCCCCTCGGGTGGTTCACCTTGTCCGTGCATACGACGTTTCGCCCGGCCGGAATGTGACATGGTCCGGGTCTGCGCAGGTCAGCCGGATTGTCAGTGGCGGGGTGCAGCATGGGGGCATGGCGAGGAGAGCGACGGAGGGCCGGGCGGCGGGCCGGGCAGGAGTGAAGGGCGCGCGACGGCCGGAGCTGCGGCTGCCGCCGCTGGAGCCCTGGCCGGACGGCGAGTTGACGCCGGACGGGGACTACGACGGGCTGGAGTTCCGGGACGCCGACCTGACGGGGCAGGACGGCGTGGGCGCCCGGTTCATGGACTGCGCGCTGACGGGCTGTGCGGTGGACGGGACGGCGCTGGGCCGGGCGAGAGTGCTGGACTCGGTGCTGAGCGGGCTGCGCGGGGTGGGCACACATCTCGCCGAGTCCACGTTCCGGGACGTCGAGCTGATCGACGCCCGTCTCGGCGGCACCCAGCTGCACGGCGCGGTCCTGGAGCGGGTCCTGGTCCGCGGCGGCAAGATCGACTACCTGAACCTGCGCGAGGCCCGCCTCAAGGACGTCGTCTTCGAGTCATGCGTGCTGGTCGAGCCGGACTTCGCGGGCGCGGTCCTGGAGCGGGTGGAGTTCGTCGACTGCGCGCTGAGAGAGGCCGACTTCGGCAGCGCGACACTGAAGGACGTGGACCTGCGCGGTGCCGCACCGCTGGAGATCGTGCGGGGCCTGGACCGGCTGTCGGGGGCGGTGATCAGCACCGGGCAACTGCTGGACCTGGCACCGGTGCTGGCGGCGGAGATGGGGATCCGGGTGGAGTAGCGGGGCGGCCGGGACTCAGGGCATCCGGGGAAAGCGGGCCTGCAGGGTCCAGATCGCCGGGTTCTCCGCCAGGTCCTCGTGGAGGTCGGTCAGGTCGGCGACCAGGTCATGCAGGAAGTCGCGGCCCTCGCGGCGCAGTTCGGCGTGGGAGACGGAGAGCGGGGACTCCTCCGCCGGCACCCAGTCGGCGCTGATGTCCACCCAGCCGAAGCGGCGCTCGAACAGCATCCGGTCGGTGGACTCGGTGAAGTCCAGCTCCGCCCTTTGCGGCCGGGCGGCGCGGGAGCCCATCGGATCCCGGTCCAGCCGCTCCACGATGTCGCACAGCGCCCACGCGAAGTCCAGCACCGGCACCCATCCCCAGGCTGTGGACAGCTCCCTGTCCGTCTCGGTGTCCGCGAGGTAGACGTCACCGCAGAACAGGTCGTGCCGCAGCGCGTGGACGTCCGCGCGGCGGTAGTCGGTCTGCGGGGGATCCGGGAACCGGTTGGAGAGGGCGTAGCCGATGTCGAGCACGGGAGAGATGGTGTCACGCGCGAGCGGCGGCCCCGGACCCGAGGCCCGACGGACCAGCCGCACTTAAGATCACTGACATGTCCAGATCCGTACGTCTTTTCCTGGCCGTCGCGGCGCTCCTCTCCCTCACCGCCACCGCGTGCGACGGCGGCGTGCACGGCACCCCGGGCGGATCCGGCGTACGCGACCCCTACTTCCCGAAGGCCGGCAACGGCGGCTACGACGTCGGGCACTACGACCTCACCCTGGACTACACCCCCGCCGGCCGCCGGCTCACCGGCACTGCCGTCATCATCGCCCGCGCCACCCAGGACCTGTCCGCCTTCGACCTGGACCTCAGCGGGCTGCACGTCGACTCGGTCACCGTGGAGGGCAAGAAGGCCCGCTTCGACCGGGCAGGCCAGGAACTCACCGTCCGCCCGCACGACGACCTCAGCAAGGGCGAGACCTTCCGCACGGCCGTCCGCTATGCGGGCATCCCGCACACCCTGACCGACCCCGACGGCTCCGAGGAGGGCTGGCTGCCCACCGCCGACGGCGCCCTCGGCCTCGGTGAACCCGTCGGCTCCATGACGTGGTTCCCGAGTGACGACCACCCCTCCGACAAGGCGTCCTACGACATCACGGTCACCGTCCCCGCGGGCCTCCAGGCCGTCTCCAACGGCGAGCTGGCCGACCAGTCCACCAAGGGTGGACGTACGACGTTCCACTGGCACGTCGCCGAGCCCATGGCGACCTACCTCGCCACCGTCGCCGTCGGCCACTTCGACCTCACCCGCGGTACCGGCCCGCACGGGCTGCCGATTCTCACCGCCGTCGACCCCACCCAGGCGAAGGCGAGCGAGAAGGTGCTCGCGCAGCTCCCCGCGATCATCAAGTGGGAGGAGATCAACTTCGGCCCGTACCCCTTCTCCTCCACCGGCGCGATCGTCGACCGCCCCGGCGACGCCGGCTACGCCCTGGAGACCCAGAACCGGCCCGTCTTCCCCGGCGCCCCGGACACCGGCGCCCTCGTGCACGAACTCGCCCACCAGTGGTACGGCGACTCGGTCACCCCGAAGTCCTGGCGGGACATGTGGCTCAACGAGGGCTTCGCCACCTACGCGGAGTGGCTGTGGCGGGAGGACCACGGCGGCGAGAGCTGCCGGCAGACCTTCATGGACTACTACGACGGGAACGACAAGGCCATCTGGGCCTTCCCGCCCGCGAAGCCGTCGAGCGCCGCGCACATCTCCGACAGCCCCGTCTACCAGCGTGGCGCGATGGTCCTGCAGAAGATCCGGCAGAAGGTCGGCGACGACACCTTCTACGCCATCATCGAGGGCTGGGCCGCCGCCCACCGCCACGGCAGCGCGAGCACCGCGGACTTCACCGCGTACGTGGAGAAGAAGGCCCCGCACCAGGACTTCACCGAGATCTGGAAGGACTGGCTGTACGGAGACGGCAAGCCCGGCCGTCCGTGACGGACGCGGTGCCTGGACGTCCCGCCACCACGGCGGTCCGGGCGCCCCTCCTCGGCGTGCGCGGCGCGTCGCCCAGCACCTTGCGCAGCACGGCACAGGGTCGGCCGAGGGCGCGGTCGGGGCGGTGGCCGATGACCTCGTAGCCGAGGGCGGTCCAGAAGGCGAGGGCCTTGGGGTTGTTCTCGAGCACGGCGAGCCGTACGGCACTGCGGCGGCACCGGGCGCGGAAGCGGTCCTCGACGAGTTGCGCGACGGTCCGGCCGTGGCCCTTGCCGTGCTCGGCCGCGTGCACCATCAGCAGTCCGATCCACGGATCCGGGTCGGCGGGGTCGGGGTGGTGGGCGAGCGTGCCGGCGAGACCGACGAGGCGTCCCTCCTCCGTGCGGGCGAGCAGCACCTCGGCACCCGGCACGGCCAAGTCCTCGGCCAGCGTGGCCGCGACCTGCTCGGGGCGTATGTCGTCCGGGTCGGGAAAATCGCCGCTGAGCCGGTGGAACTCGCGGTTGGACGCGTAGAGCGCGGTGAGCTCCGCCAGGAGCGGGGGCGGCACGTCCCGGTCGGGAGGCAGGGGTTCCAGGATCACGCGGGCACGCTATCTCCGAGCGCCTCCGGCCACCCCCGGTTTTCTGCCGCCGCGGTCCACGAAAGCCCCGGCCTGACCGCGGGTTCATGCAGGGGCCGCCCGGAGCCTCCGGTCGCGCCGACGGCAACCGGAGGCCGCCGCTCTCCACGACCGGAGGCGCCACGGCACAGGCGCCCACCGCAGGCGCCGCGACGGAGGCCCCCCGGACGACCCGCGCGATTCCGGCGCGGCGTCCGTCAGACGTTGACGCCGAAGTCCTGGGCGATGCCCACCAGGCCCGAGACGTAACCCTGGCCCACCGCGCGGAACTTCCACTCCGCGCCGTTGCGGTACAGCTCGCCGAAGACCATGGCCGTCTCGGTGGCGGCGTCCTCGGAGAGGTCGTAGCGGGCGATCTCGGCACCGCCGGCCTGGTTGACGATACGGATGTAGGCGTTGCGGACCTGGCCGAAGTTCTGGCCGCGGTTCTCGGCGTCGTAGATGGAGACCGGGAAGACGACCTTGTCGATGTCGGCGGGGAGCGCGGCCAGGTTGACGTTGATCGCCTCGTCGTCGCCCGCGCCCTCGCCCGTGCGGTTGTCACCGGTGTGGACGATGGAGTTGTCCGGGGTCTGCTTGTTGTTGAAGAAGACGAAGTGCGCGTCCGAGTAGACCTTGCCCTGGCCGTTGACCGCGATGGCGGAGGCGTCCAGGTCGAAGTCCGTGCCGGTGGTGGTGCGGACGTCCCAGCCGAGGCCCACGGTGACGGCGGTCAGGCCCGGAGCCTCCTTGGTGAGCGAGACGTTGCCGCCCTTGGACAGGCTTACAGCCATGTTGGGAGTCCCTTCCCTTGGATACGTGTGGTGCAGTGCCGTTGAAGCTACCGTCACCCGGAAGAACGTCGAGGGGGTCCTGGCGGTTCCGGATCCCTTTACCTTTTTTACCGAGCGCCTTTCTCGCCGGGCGGCAGGACGGGGCCCGGAAATGCAGGTGACGCGGACCGGACGGGACCGGGAACATGTGACGCATGTCCGGTCCTTACGTCGTCCGCGGTTCCGTCTCGCTCCCCGAGGCCGAGCTGATGTGGCGTTTCTCCAGGTCGTCCGGGCCCGGTGGACAGCACGTCAACACCAGTGACTCGGCCGTGGAGCTGCGCTTCGACCTCGCCCGCACCGAGGCGCTGCCTCCGGTGTGGAAGGAGCGGGCGCTGCGGCGGCTCGCGGGCCGGCTCGTCGACGGCGTGGTGTCCGTACGGGCCTCCGAGCACCGCTCGCAGTGGCGCAACCGCGAGGCCGCCGCCGTGCGCCTCGCGGCCCTTCTCGCGGAGGCCAGCGCGCCCCCGCCCAAGCCGCGCCGGGCGACCCGGATCCCGCGCGGCATCAACGAACGCCGGCTGCGGGAGAAGAAGCAGCGCTCGCAGACGAAGCGGGGCCGCTCCGGCCGGGACTGGGGGTGAACCCTGCGACGGTGCGTCCGTCGCACCCGAAGGCACCTCCGGCGTCACATCCGCGCCCCGCGGTTCGTCAGTGAGGTGGTAGACCCACGACGGCGGACGAAAGAGGCCGGGCAGCGCGATGACTGACAACGAGCAGCAGCACCGTGACGACGCGTTTCTCGCCGAGCGGTTCGAGGCGTACCGGGGGCATCTGCGGGGTGTCGCCTACCGGATGCTGGGCTCGGCCGCGGAGGCCGAGGACGCGGTGCAGGAGGCGTGGTTCCGGCTGAGCCGGACCGACACGCGCGATGTCGGCAACCTCGGGGGCTGGCTGACGACCGTCGTGGGACGGGTCTGCCTCGACATGCTCCGCTCCCGCCGCTCACGGGGCGAGCAGCCCCTGGACACCTGGCGTCCGGGCGCCTCCGCCGAGCCGGACCCGGCGCAGGACGCCCTGCTCGCGGACTCGGTCGGGCTGGCGCTCCTGGTCGTCCTCGACACGCTCTCGCCGGCCGAGCGGCTGGCGTTCGTGCTGCACGATCTGTTCGGGGTGCCGTTCGAGGAGATCGGCGGCGTGCTCGGGCGCAGCCCGGCCGCGACGCGGCAGCTGGCCAGCCGGGCGCGGCGGCGGGTGCGGGGCGCGGACGCGCCGGAGACCGATCTGGTACGGCAGCGGGAGGTGGTCGACGCCTTCCTGGCGGCCGCGCGCGAGGGCGACTTCGACGGGTTGCTGGCGGTGCTCGACCCGGACGTGGTGGCGCGCGGCGACACCGGGGTGACCGTCGGTGCGGTGCAGGTCGCCTCCGGTGCGAAGCGCTACGCGCACGTGACGCGGGTGGCGCAGCCGGCCCTGATCGACGGGGTGACAGGACTCGTGGTGTACGCGGAGGGCCGCCTGGAGCGGGTGCTGACGTTCACCTTCGTCGCCGACCGCATCGCGTCCATCGAGGCCGTGACGGAGCCGGAGGAGCTCTCGGCGCTGACCGTCGAGCCGGTGTAGCGGCCGGCCGGGTGCGGTGCTCAGCCCAACTGCCGGTAGCGGCCCCGGAAATACAGCAGCGGGCCGCCCTCCGCGCTCGGTACCCGCGCCGTCAGCACGCGGCCGATGACCAGGGTGTGGTCGCCGGCCGCCACCCGCTGCTCGGTGCGGCACTCCAGCGTGGCCAGCGCCCCGCCCACCAGCGGGGCGCCGGTGGCCTCGCCGCGGACGTAGGGGATGTCCTCGAAGAGCAGACGGTCGCTGATGCGGCCCTTCATGGCGAAGCGGCCCGCGACGTGCCGCTGGCTCTCGGCGAGGACCGACACCGCCCACAGGGGCTGTTCGTCGAGCAGGTCGTCCATGCGGGCGCCCGTGCGCAGGCTCACCAGGACGAGCGGCGGGTCGAGGGAGACGGACACGAAGGCGGTGGCGGTCATGCCGACGTCCTCCATGCCCGGCGCGTCCGGGTCGTCCGGGTCCAGCGGCGGCTCCTGGGCGGTCACCAGGACCACCCCGGCGGCCAGTCGGGACATCGCGGCCCGGAACTCGTCGTTGCTCACCCCCTCAGCATGCCCGGAAGCGGCGAGAGCGGTGGGGGAGGGAGTCTTCAGCACACCGGAAACGCTAGTCTCCGCCCCACGCGGGCCGCATCGGGCCTCCGCCCGAGCCCGGTCCTAGGACCAGCGGACGACGAGTGTGTGCATGATGTGTGCGCACGCACAAAGCATGCGTTCAGGAAACGCACGGGTAAAACGCGGAAACTCCACTCAATTGTTCACGTTCATCTGTGACTTGAGTCACAAGGGGCGGGAATTGTTGACCCTGTGTACCGAGTGGGCAGCGCGCTGTGATTCAGTGGCGGGGAACTGAAACGCACCGTAAGAGGCACCCTTAAGAAGCGCCGAAGACAACCCTTGATTCGCTGCGAGGTCTCGGGGGGAGGGCGAGCATGGAGACCGAGTCGGAGCCGTATGTCCGTCTTGCGTCCCTGCGGCAGCTGCACCAGGTCATGGCCGACATGAACACGGCACGCAGCCTGGCGGACACACTGCAGACCGTCGCCGACGGCGCCGTGCACGCCCTCGGGTACGAGATGGCCTGCGTGAACCTGGTGCGGCCCGACGGCGACCTCGTCGTCGCCGCGTTCGCGGGGAACTCCGCCGCCGAGGCCCTGATCACCGGCCGGGTCGGCTCCCGCGAGTCCTGGGACCGGCGGCTGGCCATGGGCGAGCGCTGGGGTGACCTGGTCTTCATACCGCACACCGAGGGCTGGGTGCTGGACGACGACGACGTACCGCAGTGGTTCACGGACGGACCCGCGCCGCGTTTCGAGGACGAGTGGCACCCCTCCGACCGCCTCTTCGCGCCCATGTACACGCCGGGCGTGCAGGGCGGCTCCTCCGGTGAGCTGCTGGGCGTCATATCCGTCGACCGGCCGCGCAACGGCCGCCGGCCCGGGGCCTGGGGCCGTGAGGCCCTGCAGATGTACGCCTTCCAGGCCGCCATCGCGATCAGCAACGCGCGTCTGCGCGCCAACATGCAGCGCGCCCTCGTCCGCCTGGAGCGCGAGCAGCAGGCCCTGCGGGCGAGCGAGGAGAGCTTCAGGCAGGCCTTCGAGTACGCCCCCTCCGGCATGGCGATCGCCGAGATGGGCGGCGACCAGCACGGCCGCATCCTGCGCACCAACGACGCCCTGTGCCGCCTGCTGGGGCGCCCCGCCTCCGCGATGCGCCGCTACTCCTTCTCCGACCTGGTCCACCCCGAGGACATCGGCACGCTGCTGCGCACCTCGGCGGAGGGTGGCCGCGCGGAACTGCGCCTGGGCCGCCGGGACGGCACGTACGTCTGGGTGTCGCTGCGCAACTCCGTCGTCGCGGACGCCGCCGACGGCCCCCGCTTCCTGCTGACCCACGTCGAGGACATAGAGGAGCGCAAGCGCCGCGAGCTGCAGCTCGCCCACCGCGCCTCGCACGACTCCCTCACCGGTCTGCCGAACTCCGCCGAGCTGCGCTCTCGCCTCGCGGCCCGGCTGTGCCGGCGCCCGGCCCACGCCGAGCTGGAGTCCCTGGACGCGGCCTACGGTCATCCCGCCTTCGACCCGCCCACGGGCCACGGCTTCGACTTCCGGCCGGGCACGGACGGCTACGACGCGTACGACCACCATGTGCACACGGTCGCCCCCGAGGACGGCAGCGACGACGGCACCAAGGGGCTCGCGGTGCTCTTCTGCGACCTCGACGGCTTCAAGTCGATCAACGACCGGTTCGGGCACAACGCGGGCGACGCGGTCCTCATCGAGGTCGCGCGCAGGCTGTCGCGCGGGGTCCGGGACGGCGACACGGTCGCCCGGCTCGGCGGCGACGAGTTCGTGATCCTCGCCGACGGTCTCGGCCGGGCCGACGCCCAGGACCTCGCCGTACGGCTGCGCAACGAGATCATCCAGCCGATCCGGGCCGAGGGCCGGGCCGTCCGGGTGGGCGCCAGCTTCGGCATCGGATGGGCACACTGCGGCATGACGGCGGACGAAGTGTTGAAGTCCGCCGACGAGCGGATGTACGTAGAGAAACGATCTCGTCCCAAACAGCACCGACGCGCCGGATGATCCCCAGGTCAGGCGACTGATGCGGTGGGAGTCACCCGTTTGGGCCAGCCGGAGCGGGTAGGCTCGCACTTCCAGACCTGTACCGCATCCGCCGCACCTGCTGAGGAGACCAAGGGATGACGCCCGGCGAAAACAGCCCGAGCACGCCCGAGGACGACGACCCGTTCGGCTATCTGTACGCCGACGGTCAGGCCAGAGGGGCTCAGCCGCCGTCCGGCGGTTACGGCTACCCGAACTCGGTCAGCAGGGTGCGTACGGTCGGCGAGCGCCAGTACGGCCAGCAGCAGGCGCCGTACGGCCAGCCGACGATGCCGCAGCAGCAGGCCGGCTACGGCCAGCCGAACGCCCACTACCAGGCCCCCGAGACCCTCCCCGGCGGCGCCCCGCCGAGCAGCCCCCGCTCCGCACCGCACGCGCCGGGCCGCCGCGGCCCGAACACCAAGGGTCTGCTGATCGGCGCGATCGCGGTGGTCGCCGCGGTGGTCATCGGTATCAGCGTCGCCATGCTCAACGGCAACCCGGACGACAAGAAGACCGACAACCAGGCGGGCAGCACGCCCACCCAGTCCCAGAGCCAGAACCCGAGCCCGTCCGGCAGCAGCTCGGCGGCGTCGGGGGACATGCCGAAGACCGACGCGAAGGACCTCCAGCTGAGCGGTGGCGCGACCACTGCCTCGGACGTCAAGGGCGCGAAGGCGAACGGCGGGGTCTATGTGACGGGGTTCAACGCTGTCGGCGCGTCGGTCACCTGGACCGTCAACGACGTCCAGAAAGCCGGCTCGTACCGCCTGTACGTGCGGTACGCCATTCCCGGTGAGGACGCCAACGCGACGCTGTCGGTCAACGGCAAGGCCAACCCGCAGCCGCTGGGCATGAAGAACTTCATCGGCTCGCCGAAGGGCGACTTCGAGAAGGGCTGGCAGTCCACCTGGGCTCCGGTGACGTTGACCAAGGGCACCAACACGTTCACGATCACCTGCGGTCAGGGGAACCAGTGCAACGCCCTGATCGACCAACTGTGGGTGCAGTAGGCCCCGGACGGCGCAACGGTCCGCCGGCAGGCCCGGCGGACCGTCATGAAGCCGGGCCACGGACCTTCGCGGCACCGACATGCCGTGCCGCGAACCGCTTTCACGCCGCCGTCACCGACACGCGTCTCAGGAGTTTCTCGTAGGCCGCGCGGTCGAAGTCGCCCGCTGTCGCGGACCGTACGGTGGCCGCGGACAGGGCGACCGCGCGGGTGAGGCGGTCGGGCCAGGGGAGTCGGTCCAGCAGCCCGGAGAGGAGGCCGGCGACGGCCGAGTCGCCGGCGCCGGTGGGGTTGCCGTGCTCGGGGGCGGGCGGAACCGCGCGCCAGCGGCCCTCCGGGGTGAGCGCCAGCAGCCCCTGCGCGCCCAGGGAGGCGACGACGGCACGGGCGCCGCGCCGCCGGGCGTCCTGGGTGGCGCGTGACGGCTCGTGGGAGCCGGTGAGTTCGGCCAGTTCGTCGGCGTTGGGCTTGACCAGGTCGGGGCGGGCGGCAACCCCACGACGCAGGGGCTCGCCGCTGGTGTCGAGCAGGACGGGAAGGCCGGCCGCCTTCGCCGCGCGGACCAGATGCGCGTACGCCCCCACCGGCACCCCCGGCGGCAGGCTGCCGCACAGGGCCACCGCCGAGGCCGACGGCAGGAGTTCGTCGTATCGGTCGAGGAAGGCGCCCCACTCGGTGGGCGCTACCTGCGGGCCGGGCTCGTTCAACTGGGTGGTGTCACCGGAGAGTTCGTCGACGATCGCGATCGTGCGCCGGGTCGGCCCGGAGACGGGGACGAGGGCGTCCGTCAGGCCGGGGATGCCGGCCAGCCGGTCGCGCATCTCCCGTCCGGTCCCGCCGCCCGCGAACCCCGTGACCGTCACCTCGTGCCCGAGCGCCGCGAGCACCCGGGCCACGTTCACTCCCTTGCCGCCGGGCCGCTCCACGACCTCCGACACCCGGTGCGAGGCGTGCGGCCGCAGCGACCGCACGCGATAGGTGAGGTCGAGAGCGGTGTTCAGCGTGACCGTGAGGATCACCCGGGCCGACCTCCCTCGAAGTCCTGCGGCACGTCAACGCGCCTGCCATCGGTTTCCGGCGCCACGATCATGCCAAAGAGACGGCGGCCCGCCCAGTCACGAGTCGGCCGCCGGCCCGGGGAAGACGGGCGGATCAGACCGGTTGGGGCGGGGCCACCACCCACTCGCCCCGCCGCATCACGCCTTTCAGGTCGAAGTCCGCGTCCACAAGGAGCAGGTCGGCGTCCTTGCCGGGCTCCAGGGAGCCGATGCGGTCGAAGAGGCCCAGCAGGCGGGCCGGGTTGACGGACAGGGCCTTGACGGCGTCCTCCACCGGCAGCCCGTCGACGGTCACGGCCCGCTTGAACGCGCGGTCCAGGGTGAGCGTGGAACCCGCGATCGAACCGCCCTCCACCAGCCGGGCCACCCCCGCGCTGACCTCGACCTGGAGCGGGCCGAGCATGTAGCGGCCGTCGCCGGTGCCGGCCGCGTCCATGGCGTCCGTGATGAACGCCACCCGGTCCGCGCCCGCGTGATGGAACGCCAGCTCCAGCGCGGCCGGGTGCAGGTGCGTGCCGTCGTTGATCAGCTCGACCGTGACCCGCTCGTCCTCCAGCAGTGCCGCTACGGGGCCGGGAGCGCGGTGGCCCAGCGCGGGCATCGCGTTGAACAGGTGGGTGGCGACCGTGGCGCCCGCGTCGACCGCCTCGACCGTCTGCTCGTACGTGGCGTCCGTGTGCCCGACCGCCGCGATGACACCGTGCTCGGCGAGCAGCCGTACGGAGTCGATGCCGCCCGGCAGCTCGGTCGCCAGGGTGACCATCCTCGCCCTGCCGCGCGCCGCCTCGATCAGCTTGCGGACCTCGGCCGGATCCGGGTCCCGCAGCAGCGCCTCGGAGTGCGCGCCCTTGCGGCACGGCGAGATGAACGGGCCCTCGAAGTGGATGCCGGCGATCTCGCCCTGCTCGGCCAGTTCGCTCAGCAGTCCCGCCTGCCGGACCAGCAGGTCCATCTCGTCGGTGACGGTGGAGGCGACCAGGGTGGTGGTGCCGTGCGCGCGGTGCGTCCGGACGGCCGTCAGGACGTCGTCGGCGGTGCCGGAGAAGGAGGCTCCGCCGCCGCCGTGGTTGTGGATGTCCACGAAGCCGGGGATCAGCCAGTGGCCGGTCACGTCGATCACCGGGGCGCTTTCGGCGGCCCGGTCCACGATCCGCGCGCCCTCGACGGACACGCGTCCGTCGTCCACCACTCCGCTGGGCAGCACCACCCGAGCACCTGCGAGAACCAAGCTGGGAGCCATCAGGCGGTTACCTCCGAGGGGTCGGTGGGTTCGAGGAGATCGCGGGCCAGCAGACCCGCGCCGAGGCAGCCGGCCGTGTCGCCCAGTGCGGCGGGGACGACGGCCGGGAGTTTCTGGAAGGTGACCCGCCGCCGGACGGCGTCCCGCAGGGGCCCGAACAGCACGTCCCCCGCCTCGGCGAGCCCGCCGCCGATGATCAGGACGCGCGGGTCCAGCAGGGTGAGCGCGGTGACCAGGCCGTCGGCGAGCGCGTCGACCGCCTCCTGCCAGACCCGGACGGCGTTCGGGTCACCGGACGCGACGGCCTTGGCGCAGTCGGCGGCGTCCGCGTCCGGGTCCCCGCAGGCCGCCGCCCAGGCCTCGCTCAGGGCGGACGCGGAGGCGTACCGCTCCAGGCATCCGTGCTGCCCGCAGGGGCAGGGGGCCCCGCCGGGCCGTACGACGACATGGCCGATCTCGCCCGCGAAGCCGTGCGCGCCCGCCTCCACTCGCCCGTCGATGCCGATGGCGCCGGCGATCCCGGTGCCGAGCGGCACGAAAAGGAACCGGTCGGCACCCTTGCCCGCGCCGATCCGGCCCTCGGCGAGCCCGCCGGCGCGCACGTCGTGGCCGAGGGCGACCGGGATGCCGAGCCGTGCGTCGAGCAGCGTGCGCAGTGGTACGTCCCGCCAGCCGAGGTTGGCGGCGTAGGAGGCGATGCCCCGCTCCTCGTCCACGATGCCGGGGACCGCGATGCCGGCAGCGGCGGCGGCCTCGCCGTGGTGCCGAAGGCCGTACGCGTGCAGCTCGGCGGCGAAGTCGAGGATCGCCGCGACCACCGCGTCCGGCCCGCGCTCGCGTCCGGTGGCGCGGCGGGCGCGGTGGAGCAGCTCGCCGTCGTCGCCGACGAGAGCGGCCTTCATCCCGGTACCGCCCACGTCCAGGGCGATGACATGTCTCACCACGGTCCCTAGTGTGGCCCTCCCACCCAGGAGAGGTCTAGTCCACTCACGTGGTGTAGACCTTACGTGTCCATATGTTGAACGGTCAGACAGCAGGGTTGGGGCTTTGAGGGTGCGTCGGCGTACGGCAGGAACGATCGCGGTGGTGTCCGCGCTGGGCATGACGGCGGTCCTCGGCGGCTGCGGGAGTACGGGCTCCTCCGACGTCACCCTCAGACTCGTCGCCGCCGACTACGGCGATTCCCCGGCGAACAGCTCCCAGAAGTACTGGGACGCCCTGGCGAAGGAGTACGAGTCCAAGCACCCCGGGGTGAAGATCGACGTCAGCGTCTACTCCTGGAACGACGTCGACGCGAAGGTCAAGGCCATGGTCGCCGCCGGCCATCCCCCCGACCTGGCCCAAATAGGCGCCTACGCCGACTACGCGGCCGCCGGCAAGCTCTACCCGGCCTCCGACCTCCTCTCCATCAGGACCCAGGCCGACTTCCTCTCCCAGCTCTCCGAGGCCGGGCAGTGGAACCACACGCAGTACGGCATCCCGTTCGCGGCCTCCACGCGCGTGCTCTTCTACAACAAGACCCTGTTCGCCGAGGCCGGCATCACCCCGCCCGCCACCTGGGACGAGCTGGCCGCCGACGCCAGGGCGCTCAAGGCCAAGGGCGTGAAGTACCCCTTCGCGCTCCCCCTCGGCCCCGAGGAGGCCCAGGCGGAGACGATGCAGTGGCTGCTCAGCGGCGCGAGCGGCCAGAACGATGCCAACGGCTACACCGACGACGTCGGCACCTACACCATCGACTCCGCGCAGAACGTCCAGACCTTCACCTGGCTCAAGGACGACCTGGTCGACAAGGGCCTGACCGGGCCGGTCGCACCCGGCCGACTGAACCGCGCGGACGCCTTCGCCGCGTTCGCCGACGGACAGGTCGGCATGCTCAACGGGCACCCCACGCTGATCCAGCAGGCCGAGAAGAAGGGCGTGAAGTTCGGCATGGTGCCGACGCCGGGACGCACCGGCCCTGCCAGGGCCTCGATGGGCGTGACCGACTGGATGACGGCCTTCAGGCAGAACGGCCACGGCGACCGGATAGGCGACTTCCTCGACTTCGTCTACAGCGAGAAGAACGTCCTGGCCTTCTCCCGCGAGTACGGGCTGCTGCCGGTCACCGGCTCCGCCTCGACGGTGATGAGCGAGTCGGACGCCGCCTCCGACAAGGCCCTGCACCCCTTCCTCGACCAGCTGCCCACCTCCGAGCTGTACCCCGTCGGCAAGACCTCCTGGGCGACGGTCAGCGCGGCCGTGAAGCAGAACGTCGGCCAGGCCGTCGCCCCCGGCGGCGACCCCGCCGGCGTCCTGAGCCGCCTCCAGGCGACGGCGACGGCGGCGGACAGCGGCGCCAGGAACTGAACGCCGCTGTCAGTGCCCGTCGCTACGGTGACTGCCATGGAACTCGGCTCCCGCGAACTCGCCGTCCTCGCCCTGGAGCGCCGCGGCTTCCCCGGCCCCGGCGCGAAGGAGCGCGCGATACGCGAGGAACTGGGCCTGTCGCCGGTGCGCTACTACCAGCTGCTGAACGCCCTTCTGGACGACGAGAGGGCCCTCGCGGCGGACCCGGTGACGGTGAACCGTCTGCGCCGGGTGAGGGAGTCCCGCCGCGCCGAACGCTGAGCTGCACAGCGGGGCAGGGGCGTCCGGCAGGGCGACTTCTCGGCCGACCGCGTCCGGTGGTGGCCGGGCGCGGCGGGTCCCAGGGGGTGGAGCCCCGGGCATGACGGCGGCCCGCGCTGGATACTGTCGCGGTATGGACCCTCTGCCGACCCCGCAGACCCAGCCCGGCCGGGCCGGGCTCGCCGCACTCCTCGCCAAGCCGGGCGCAGCGCTCGTCGGCCTGGACTTCGACGGCACGCTGGCCCCCATCGTCGCCGACCCCGAGCAGGCCCGCGCCCACCCGGACGCCGTACCCGCACTCGCCGCCCTCGCCCCGAAGGTGGCCTCCGTCGCGGTGATCACCGGCCGCCCGGCCGGCGTCGCCGTCCGCTACGGCGGCTTCGCCGGCGTCCCCGGCCTGGAGCACCTGACCGTCCTCGGCCACTACGGCGCCGAACGCTGGGACGCGGTCACCGGTACCGTCACCGCCCCGGCCCCGCACCCCGGGGTCGCGGCGGCCCGCGCCGAACTCCCGGGCGTCCTGGACCATGCCGGCGCCTGGCCCGGCACCTGGATCGAGGAGAAGGGCCGGGCGGTCGCCGTGCACACCCGCCGCGCCACCGACCCACAGGCCGCGTTCGAGGCCCTGCGCGGCCCCCTCACCGACCTCGCCGGCCGGCACGGGCTGATCGTCGAACCCGGCCGCATGGTCCTGGAACTGCGCCCACCGGGCATGGACAAGGGCGTGGCGCTCGCCGACCACGTCCGCAGGACCGGCGCCGAGTGCGTCGTCTACGCCGGCGACGACCTCGGCGACCTGCCCGCCTTCGCCGCCGTCGACAAGCTCCGCTCCGAGGGCGTCCCCGGCCTCCTGGTCTGCAGCGGCAGCGCGGAGGTCACGGAGCTGGCGGAACGGGCCGACGTCGTCGTCGACGGTCCGGTCGGCGTCGTGCACCTGCTGCGGTCGCTCGCGGCTCAGCTGGACTGAGGCTCCTCGAGCGCCCGCAGCTGGTCCAGGAACCACCGGGCGGGCGGCAGCGCGGTGGCCGCGTCGGCCAGCCGTTTCGACCGCTCCGCCCGCTCGGCGTCCGGCATGCCCAGCGCCTCGTGCAGCGCCCGCGCGGTCTCCAGCACGTCGTAGGGGTTGACCGCGAACGCGTGCGGGCCCAGCTCCTCGTACGCCCCCGCCTCCCGGGACAGCACCAGCGCGCAGCCCTCGTCGGAGACGACCGGCACCTCCTTGGCGACCAGGTTCATGCCGTCCCGGATGGGGTTGACGAGGGCCACGTCGGCGAGCCGGTACGCGGCCAGCGAACGCGCGAAGTCGTCCTTGACGTGCAGCACCACCGGGGTCCAGCCGGGCGTGCCGTAGGCCGCGTTGATCTCGTCGGCCACCCGCTGCACCGCCGCCGTGTAGTCCCGGTAGACGGCGAGGTCCTGCCGGGACGGATACGCGAACGCGACATGCACCACCCGCTCCCGCCACTCGGGGTGGTCCTCCAGCAGCTGTCGGTAGGCAAGCAGGCCGCGCACGATGTTCTTGGACAGCTCGGTGCGGTCGACCCGGACGAGGGTCCTTCGGCCCTCGCCGATCTCCTGGCGCAGCGCGGCCATCCGCTCCTCGACGTCCGGCTCGTGCGCCCGCTTGCGCAGGAAGTCCCCGTCCGCCCCCAGACCGTGCACGCCGATCCGCGTGTCCGCGGGCATCCCGGACTCGATGACCGCCTGCGCGCAGTTCCGGAACGCGTCCGCCCAGCGGTGTGTCAGGAACGCCACCCGGTCGGCCCCGAGCATGCCCGCCAGCAGCTGCTCGCGGATGTCCCCCGGGAGCAGCCCGAAGTACTCGGGCGGCGCCCACGGCGTGTGCGAGAAGTGGCCGATCCGCAGGTCCGGGCGCAGCTCGCGCAGCATCCCCGGCACCAGGCACAGGTGGTAGTCCTGGACGAGAACGGCCGCGCCCTCGGCCGCCTCCTCGGCCAGCGCCTCGGCGAACGCGCGGTTGTAGGTCTCGTACGACGCCCACTGCCGGCGGAACTCCGTGTCGAAGACCGGCTCCAGCGGGGTCTGGTACAGCATGTGGTGCACGAACCACAGGACCGAGTTGGCGATCCCGTTGTAGGCGTCGGCGTGCACGCGCGCGTCGATGTCCAGCATCCGCACCCGCTGCCCACCGCTGTCCTCGGCCGGCAGCAGGCCGCCGCCCGCCCGTCGTACGGCCTCGCGGTCGCCGTCGCCCAGCGCCGCGCACACCCACAGCGAGTCCGCGTCCGGGCCGATGGCCGACAGCCCCGAGACCAGCCCGCCGCCGCCCCGCTTGGCGCGCAGCGCACCGCTGTCGTCCACCGTGTACGAAACCGGGCCGCGGTTGGACGCGACCAGCACCTGAGCTCTCTTGGCAGCACCATCCGTGGAAGCCATGGTCCTCAACCTAGCCCCGCCCGGAAACGCTCAAACGTACGGCCGCGCCCGGCGCGCCGCCGTATACGAACGGTTCACGCCACCTTCCGTTCGGCGTACTCCGCGATCTCCACCATCGGCGGCCGCTCCTCGGTGTCCACCGAGTAGGTGCGCGGCTCGAAGCCGTCCTCGCCCCGCTCGAACTGGGTGAGACAGGGCCGGACCAGATGGCCGCGGGCCAGCCGGAGCTGGGCCGTGCGGTAGATCGCGGCGGCCATCCGGCCGAGGGCCTGGCCGTCCTGGTGGCGGTGCTTGCGCACGCCCACGTCCACCTGGGCCAGCGCGTCGAGGCCGACGAGGTGCAGGGCGTCCACCAGCATGCCGAGTTCCACGCCGTACCCGACGGGGAACGGCAACTGCTCCAGCAGGCTGCGCCGGGCCGCGTACTCGCCGCCCAGCGGCTGCACGAATCCTGCGAGCTGCGGCCAGTGCATGTTCAGCAGCGGGCGGGCCATCAGCTCGGTGACCCGACCGCCCTGCCCCCCGGTCCCGGCGAGCGGGCGGTCGTACATGCCCTTGACCAGGTCCACGCCGGGGTCGGTGAGCAGCGGGCCGACGGTCCCGGAGACGAAGTCGGCGGAGAAGTCCCTGAGGTCCGCGTCGATGAAGCAGATGATGTCGCCGCTGGTGACCAGCAGAGAGCGCCACAGCACCTCGCCCTTGCCGGGGACGGCGGGGATGCGCGGCAGGATCGCGTCCCGGTGCACGACCCGCGCGCCCGCGGCGGCGGCGACCTGGGAGGTGCGGTCGGTGGAGCCGGAGTCGACGACGACGATCTCGTCCACGAGCGGGACCTGTTCCACGAGGTCGCGGCGGATGACCGTGACGATGTCGCCCACCGTCTCCTCCTCGTTGAGCGCGGGCAGCACGACGCTGATCGTCTGCCCCGTGCGCTGCTTGGCGCACAGGATCCGGTGGAGCGGGCGATCGGCCACGGACCAGGAGCGGGTGGCCAGCCAGCGCTCGACTTCTTCCAGCACGGTCTGCGGCTCCTCACTGTTCGTGATCGCACGGGCTGCACCGTGTGATCCATCTCGCGGTTCGGACGACTATCTCAACTGTCCTGGCCTTCGGTTACAGTCTTGAACAACGCCGATGACCATCGCATGTCGGGGGTCAGCGTGCGTCGACAACCGCATACCGCTCATCCAGAGGGGCAGAGGGACACGGCCCGATGAAGCCCCGGCAACCCTCCAGTCGGTTCTCGTTCTCCAGCGAGGCTCCCGGCTAGGGAAGGTGCCAAATCCGTCTCACGGCGAGATGCGTCGTGAGGAAGATGAGGAGAAAGGGCCTCGCCTCACATGGCTGTGCAGACAGTTGCAAGCTCCAGCAGTTCCACCGTCGATCTCGGCCCTGCCGCGGCCCTGAGCTGTCGCGAGTGCGGTCACCGCGTCCCGCTCGGCCCGCTCTTCGCCTGCGAGGAGTGTTTCGGCCCGCTGGAGATCGCCTACGACTTCTCCGCCTACGACACCGAAGAGCTGCGCCGCCGCATCGAGTCCGGCCCCGCGAACATCTGGCGCTACGCCCCGCTGCTGCCCGTCCCGGCGGACGTGGCCGGCAAGCCGAACCTGAACCCGGGCTGGACCAAGCTCGTCAAGGCCGACAACCTCGCCCGCGAACTCGGCGTCACCGGCGGCCTGTTCGTCAAGGACGACTCCGGCAACCCGACCCACTCCTTCAAGGACCGCGTCGTCGCCCAGGCGCTGGAGGCCGCCCGCGCCTTCGGCTTCACCACCCTGTCCTGCTCCTCCACCGGCAACCTCGCCGGCGCCGTCGGCGCCGCCGCCGCCCGGGCCGGCTTCCGCTCCTGCGTGTTCATCCCGCACGACCTGGAGCAGGGCAAGGTCGTCATGGCCGCGATCTACGGCGGCGACCTCGTCGGCATCGAGGGCAACTACGACGACGTGAACCGCTTCTGCTCCGAGCTGATCGGCGACCCGGCCGGCGAGGGCTGGGGCTTCGTCAACGTCAACCTGCGGCCGTACTACGCGGAGGGCTCCAAGACCCTCGCGTACGAGATCTGCGAGCAGCTCGGCTGGCGGCTGCCCGACCAGATCGTCGTCCCGATCGCCTCCGGCTCCCAGCTCACCAAGATCGACAAGGGGCTGCAGGAGCTGATCAAGCTGGGTCTGGTCGAGGACAAGCCGTACAGGATCTTCGGTGCCCAGGCCGAGGGCTGCTCGCCGGTGTCCACCGCCTTCAAGGCGGGCCACGACGTGGTGCGGCCGCAGAAGCCGAACACCATCGCCAAGTCCCTCGCCATCGGCAACCCGGCCGACGGTCCCTACGTCCTCGACATCGCCCGGCGCACCGGCGGGGCCGTGGAGGACGTCACGGACGAGGAGGTCGTGGACGCCATCAAGCTGCTGGCCCGCACCGAGGGTATCTTCGCGGAGACGGCGGGCGGCGTGACCGTCGGCGTGACCCGCAAGCTGCTCGAGGACGGCGTCCTGGACCCGACGAAGACCACGGTGGTCCTCAACACCGGTGACGGCCTGAAGACGCTGGACGCGGTGGCCGGGACCGGCCTCACCGCCACCATCCGCCCGAACCTGGACTCCTTCCGAGAGGCTGGCCTCGCATGAGCGTGACCGTTCGCATCCCCACCATCCTGCGCACCTACACCGGCGGCCACGCCGAGGTGACCGCCGAGGGTGCCACCCTCGCCGAGGTCATCGAGGACCTGGAGAAGAACCACACCGGCATCGCCGCGCGCGTCCTGGACGACCAGGGCAAGCTGCGCCGGTTCGTCAACGTCTACGTCAACGACGACGACGTCCGCTTCGAGCAGGGCCTTGAGACGGCGACCCCCGACGGCGCCGGTGTCTCCATCATTCCGGCGGTCGCCGGCGGCTGATCATTACCTTGGGTAACCGTGGTTACTCATTGTTCATTGAATTGCCCCCTCCGTGAGAGAAGCGGAGGGGGCAATTCTGTGTGATTGAGCGCGGTAGAGTTGGGGAACGCGCTCCCGGGTCGACGGGTCGGGAGCCCTGCATTCATGCCGCGGCCCGACAAGAAGTAGCCAAAGTGCGCGGGTTTTATGCGGCTTTTGTGGCGCTTTGCGGGGCCCGACTTGCCCTGAAGTCGGGCGAATTCTCACCACATTCCGGACCGTTCCCGTCCAGAATTCTCGTCCGATTGACCTGTTGCAGACGGCAGTTGGACAGATACATTCAGCCGCGGTCGACGCGTTCCGGCGCACGCCCCCGACCGTTGGGGGGTGAGGTCTGACCCGGGTCCGCGAAGTGTGGATCTGTGCAAGGGCCAGTAATAGGGGAGTTAGGCATGGCTCAGGGCACCGTCAAGTGGTTCAACGCGGAGAAGGGGTACGGCTTCATCGCGGTCGACGGTGGTGCGGACGTCTTCGTCCACTACAGCGCGATTCAGATGGACGGCTACCGCACCCTGGAAGAGGGCCAGCGGGTCGAGTTCGAGATCTCGCAGGGCCAGAAGGGCCCGCAGGCCGACATGGTTCGCGTCACCGCCTGAATGTTTCTTTCCGAAGGGCCCGCACCTCGCACAGGGTGCGGGCCCTTCGCCGCGCCCGGACCGGGCCGCGCCGGGCGGCCGGGGTGCTCGCCGCCCGTGTTCGCGGACGGCTGACGGGGTGGCCGTACCCCCGTAGGCGCTTGCGCCCGTCCGTCACCCGGCCGCCACTCCTCGACGAGCCCGCTGCGCGGGCGCACCTTGCACTCGGGCATGCCGAGTGCTAATCATTGGCGTTAGCACTCTGAAGGTGAGAGTGACAGTGAAGGACCGGGTCGGTGAGGCCCGCAGGCCGGGTGGGGCAAGGAACCACAAGGTCGGCGAGCCGTCCGTCGCGGGCGCGGGCGCGGTCCGAAGGAATCACCCCCAGTCCTGGAGGGACCACTTCACATGGCCAAGATCATCGCGTTCGACGAGGAGGCGCGGCGCGGCCTCGAGCGCGGCATGAACCAGCTCGCGGACGCCGTGAAGGTGACGCTCGGCCCCAAGGGCCGCAACGTCGTCCTCGAGAAGAAGTGGGGCGCCCCCACGATCACCAACGACGGTGTCTCCATCGCCAAGGAGATCGAGCTCGAGGACCCGTACGAGAAGATCGGCGCCGAGCTGGTCAAGGAAGTCGCCAAGAAGACGGACGACGTCGCCGGTGACGGTACGACCACCGCGACCGTGCTCGCCCAGGCCCTGGTCAAGGAGGGTCTGCGCAACGTCGCCGCCGGTGCCAACCCGATGGCTCTGAAGCGCGGTATCGAGAAGGCCGTCGAGGCCGTCTCCGCCGCCCTGCTGGAGCAGGCGAAGGACGTCGAGACCAAGGAGCAGATCGCCTCCACCGCGTCCATCTCCGCCGCCGACACCCAGATCGGCGAGCTGATCGCCGAGGCGATGGACAAGGTCGGCAAGGAAGGCGTCATCACCGTCGAGGAGAGCAACACCTTCGGTCTGGAGCTGGAGCTCACCGAGGGCATGCGCTTCGACAAGGGTTACATCTCCGCCTACTTCGCGACCGACATGGAGCGCATGGAGGCGGTGCTCGAGGACCCGTACATCCTCATCGCCAACTCCAAGATCTCCTCGGTCAAGGACCTGCTCCCGCTGCTGGAGAAGGTCATGCAGTCGGGCAAGCCGCTGCTGATCATCGCCGAGGACGTCGAGGGCGAGGCCCTGTCGACCCTGGTCGTCAACAAGATCCGCGGCACCTTCAAGTCCGTCGCCGTCAAGGCCCCGGGCTTCGGCGACCGCCGCAAGGCCATGCTCGGCGACATCGCCATCCTCACCGGTGGCGAGGTCATCTCCGAGGAGGTCGGCCTCAAGCTGGAGAACGCGACCCTGGACCTCCTGGGCCGCGCCCGCAAGGTCGTCATCACCAAGGACGAGACCACCATCGTCGACGGTGCCGGCTCCTCCGAGCAGGTCAACGGCCGCGTCAACCAGATCCGCGCCGAGATCGAGAACAGCGACTCCGACTACGACCGCGAGAAGCTGCAGGAGCGCCTGGCGAAGCTCGCCGGCGGTGTCGCGGTCATCAAGGCCGGTGCCGCCACCGAGGTGGAGCTCAAGGAGCGCAAGCACCGCATCGAGGACGCCGTCCGCAACGCCAAGGCGGCCGTCGAGGAGGGCATCGTCGCCGGTGGTGGCGTGGCCCTGCTCCAGGCCTCCCAGGTCTTCGAGAAGCTGGAGCTGGAGGGTGACGAGGCGACCGGCGCCAACGCCGTCCGCGTCGCGCTCGAGGCCCCGCTGAAGCAGATCGCCGTCAACGCCGGCCTCGAGGGCGGCGTCGTGGTGGAGAAGGTCCGCAACCTGACCCCGGGCCACGGCCTGAACGCTGCGACCGGCGAGTACGTCGACCTGGTCGCCGAGGGCATCATCGACCCGGCGAAGGTGACCCGTTCCGCGCTGCAGAACGCCGCCTCCATCGCCGCGCTGTTCCTCACCACCGAGGCCGTCATCGCCGACAAGCCGGAGAAGGCCGCCGCGCCGGCCGGCGGCGGCATGCCGGGCGGTGACATGGACTTCTGATCGGCCTGAGGGTTGATCGCCTGTCCTTCGGACCGAGGGCGGCACGTCCGGCTTCCGGCCGGCGTGCCGCCCTCGGGCGTTTTCGGGGTGCGGGCTCAGTCGGCGTGGTCGTCGGTCAAGCCCCCGCAGGTGTTCCCGCACCTGACGGGGGCTGTTCGTTATACGGGCACGCTGGAGTCTCGTGACTGTGCGTGGCAGGTCGAACGCGTGACGTCAACTCGAAGCGTGGGAGGGGGGTGAGCCCTCCGCCCGTTCCTTGAAAAGAGGGCTCGAAGCTCAGGGCTTGAGTCCCGAGACGAACGCCGACCAGGCCTCGGCCGAGAGCACCAGCTTCGGGCCGTCGGGGTTCTTGGAGTCGCGGACGGGGACGAGGGCGGGGTGGCCGGGGGCGACTTCCAGGCAGTTGTCGCCTCCACCGCCGCTGTAGCTCGACTTGCGCCATTCGGCCGTGCTCACGTCAGGGGTGTTCCTCATGGGTGTAATCCTGCGCCAGCGCCTCGATCAGGGCCAGGGACTTCTCCTGTGAGAGCGCGACGGCCACGAGGAGGTCGAACGTGAACCGCTGTTGGGTGACCGTGGCTGGGTCGTCCTCCAGCCGTCCGTGGCGTACTCCCTCGAAGTAGGCCAGCGGAGGGGCGTCCTCGAACTCCATGAGCTTCAGAGCGCCTTGCATCGCCGAGTGCGCTCCCGCGCCGAACGGCAGCACCTGCACAATGGCTCGACTCCTTCGGGCCAGACCCGCGATGTGGTGCAGAGCCTCCGCCATCACCGTTCGACCGCCGGTCTCCCGGCGCAATGCGGCCTCGTCCAGGACTGCCCACAACACCGGCTTTGTTGGATGGTCGAGGATGCGGGTCCGCTCCATCCTGCCCGCGACCCATTGCTCGACGGTCTCCTCCTGCACCGTGGGGTCGTACGCACGGTTCACGGCTCGTGCGTAAGCGGGAGTCTGGAGCAACCCGGGGATCAGGAGCGGCGTGTACTCCCTGATCGTGGTGGCTTGAGCCTCGGTCTCCGTCACCTCTGTGAAGTGCGCCGGATACTGATACCTCGACTTGGCCGCCGCCCCGCAGTTCCGCTGGAAGAAGCCGTCCGTCTCCAGCACCTCGTCCAGCATCCGCGCGTACTCCGGCTGCATTCGCCGGGTGCCTGCCTCCAACTGGCCGATGAACGACCCGCTGACGAACAGCCGCTGCCCCAACTGCTCCTGGCTCAGCCCCTTGCGTTCACGGGCGTGCCGTAACTCCGCGCCCAGCAGGGCGCGCGGTGATGACGACGGGTCGAGGTTCTTCGGTCCTGCCATGACTGCTCCTGGTCCGACAGCAGAGCCTGTTGGGGCGCCGTGTCTGGCCAGGTTAGGCCGCGGGTGGCCACGCTGTGTGGCGAAAGGGAGCACTCAGCGTGGAGGGAATGGCGCAATGGAAGTGAAGGAAACCAACGCCGACGACAGGTCCGCCCGGACGGCCGGGGAAGCCGTCGAGCGGCTGCGCGCGGCCCTGTGCCGGGTCGGCGTCGTCCTGCCCTCCCTCCGGGTCGACCCGCTGAGCGTCTCGGGCGAGGATCCGTACGCCCTGGTCGATCTGGGTCGCTGCAACGTCGGTGTGGCCTCCCGGCTGGCGGCCGCCTTGAACCGCGCGCGCGAGTACGCCGTCGACGCGCGCAGCGGGCGGCTCGGTGAGGTGATGGGACGCGTGGGCGGCCGGGTGCAGCTGCGTCCCGTCGGCGGTGGGCGGGAGTGGGGAGTCGGTGGAGCCGGCGCCGCCGGAGGTGGTGCTGCGGGAGCGGGTGCGGCAGTTGAACCGGGCCAGTGTGAGTGGCGTCACATGACGGCTCCGGCAGGGCCGGAATGTGGTCCGGCGCATAGGCGGTTACTTCAGAAGCTGCAACAATGCGTGCTCACATACCGTCCGGTCAGCAGAGTCATTCACCAGGAGCCCCCACGTGACCGTCACGACACCCGCTTCCCGCGCGGCCCAGATCCTGTCCCGCCCGATCGCGCTGAACGGCCTCACCGTGCCGAACCGCATCGTGATGGCGCCTATGACCCGCATGTTCTCCCCTGGCGGCGTCCCCGGCGAGGACGTGCGCTCGTACTACGCACGCCGCGCCGCCGCCGGCGTCGGCCTGATCGTCACCGAGGGCACGTACGTGGGCCACGCGTCGGCCGGCCAGAGCGACCGGGTGCCGCGGTTCCACGGCGAGGAGCAGCTGGCGGGCTGGGCGAAGGTCGCCGAGGACGTGCACAGGGCGGGCGGCACGATCGTCCCGCAGCTGTGGCACATCGGCATGGTCCGCAAGGACGGCGACGCCCCCTTCCCGGACGCCCCCGCGATGGGCCCCTCCGGCCTGGTCACCGCGGGCGCCGAGCCCACCGGCAAGGCCATGGCCAAGAAGGACCTGGACGACGTCGTCGCCGCGTTCGCCCACGCCGCCGCGGACGCCGAGCGCATCGGCTTCGACGGCGTGGAGATCCACGGCGCCCACGGCTACCTCGTCGACCAGTTCCTGTGGGAGGGCACCAACCGCCGCAGCGACGCCTACGGCGGCGATCCGGTGGCCCGCACCAGGTTCGCCGCGGAGATCGTCGCGGCGGTGCGCGAGCGGGTCTCCGCGGAGTTCCCGGTCATCTTCCGCTACTCGCAGTGGAAGCAGCAGGACTACACCGCCCGGCTCGCCGAGACCCCCCAGGAACTGGAGGCGATCCTCAGCCCGCTCGCCGCGGCCGGCGTCGACGTCTTCCACGCCTCCACCCGCCGCTACTGGCTGCCCGAGTTCGACGGCTCGGACCTGAACCTGGCCGGCTGGACGAAGAAGCTCACCGGCAAGCAGACCATCACGGTCGGCTCGGTCGGCCTCGACGGCGACTTCATCAACGCCTTCCAGGGCGAGGGTTCGCCGGTCAAGGGCATCGACAACCTCCTCGACCGTCTGGAGGCCGAGGAGTTCGACATGGTCGCTGTGGGCCGCGCGCTGCTCCAGGACCCCGAGTGGGCGGCCAAGGTGCTCGCCGACCGCTTCGACGAGCTGAAGCCGTACGACGCGGCTTCCGTGAAGACGCTCAGCTGAAACTCCTTCTTCCGGGTGCTTTCCCACGGGCACTCGTGATCGCCGCCGGGCGTTCTTCTGATGACCAGTGAGGATCGAGGAGCGAGCATGACGACGAGCGAGTCCCCGGCCCCGGAAAGCGGCGCCCCCGCAGGCGGCGCCCCGGACACCGACGGCCCTGTGGTGCGCACCGCCTCCGGCGCGGTGCGCGGCCTGCGCGAGCGGGGCCTGTCGGTGTTCCGGGGCATCCCGTTCGCCGCACCTCCGGTCGGCGCGGCCCGCTTCCAGGCGCCGAGCCCGCCCCGCCCCTGGGAAGGCGTCGTCGAGGCGTACGTGTTCGGCCCGCCGCCCCCGCAGGAGACCGGCTTCCTGGGGCGTGCGGCCCGGCTCCCCGCCCCCCAGGCGGACGACTGGCTCACGGTCAACGTCTGGACGCCCGACCCCGACCCGTCCGCCGCCCGTCCGGTGATGGTGTGGATCCACGGCGGCGCCTTCAAACTGGGCCACGGCGGCCAGCCCGGCTACGACCCGCAGCACCTCGTCCGTGAGGGCGATCTGGTGGTCGTCACCTTCAACTACCGCGTCGGGATGGAGGGTTTCGCCCACTGGGGCGGCGCCCCGGCCAACCGTGGCCTGCTGGACCAGGTGGCGGCCCTGGAGTGGGTCCAGGAGAACATCGCGGCCTTCGGCGGCGACCCGTCCCGGGTCACGGTCTTCGGCGAGTCGGCGGGCGCGGGCTCCATCGCCTCCCTGATGGCGATGCCGAGAGCGCGCGGCCTGTTCCGGCGCGCGGTGGCCCAGAGCGTGCCCGGCACGTTCTTCTCCGCGGAGCTGGCCCGCGACCTGGCCGCGGCGCTGGCGGCCGAGGCGGGCCGCGGTCCCACGGTCGCCGATCTGGCGACGGTGGACCCCCGTCGCCTCACCGAGGCGGGCGCGGCGCTGGGCGCCAAGATGGCCCAGTACACCGACCGCTGGGGCCAGGTCGCCCCGACCACCGTTCCCTTCGCCCCGGTCGTCGACGGCGAGATCCTCCCCACCACCCCCTGGGAGGCGCTGGCAGCGGGCGCGGGGCGCGAGGTGGACCTCCTCGTCGGCCACAACCGCGACGAGTACCGCCTGTTCCACGTCATGTCGGGCCGCTACGGCAGGATCACGGACGACCTGGCGGCGGCGACCCTGCGGCTGTACGCGCCGGGCGGCGAGGCCGGCGAGACGGCCTACCGCGCGGCCTACCCCGACGCCTCCGCCGAACAGCTCTTCGAACGCGTCCAGACCGACTGGCTGTTCGCGATGCCGAGCCTGCGCCTGGCGGAGGCCCAGCACACCGGCGGCGGCCGGGCCCACGTCTACGAACTCACCTGGCAGGCCCCCGAAAGCGGCGGTCTGATGGGCGCCTGCCACGCCCTGGACATCCCGCTTCTCTTCGGCACGTACGGCGCGGACCTGGGCGGCCTGCTCTTCCCCGGCGGCAGACCCACACCGGAGGCGGAGCGACTGTCGGCGTTCATGCGCAGTTCCTGGACGGCCTTCGCGCGGACGGGCACCCCCGGCTGGCCGGCCCACGACCCGCACACCCGCCTGGTGCAGATCCTGGACGCGGAACCGTCCGTGGCGCCGTACCCGGAGGAGCGGAGCAGACGCATATGGGAGGGACACCACTTCCCGCCGCTTCCGCGGCCGGCCTGACGCGGCCTACAGGTTGCCCATGGGTTCGATGTCGACGTGCACGGGCGTGCCCCACACCCGCAGCACCTCGTAGTCGGTGAACTCGTGCACGAGCCGGTACGCCATGGCGGGCCGCGACGAACGCCGCTGGGCGGCGAGATAGGCCTCGGCCTCCCGCCGGTCCCTCCTCGGCGTCCCGCACAGCTGCCACTCGCGTCCGTTCCACGCCTCGGGCAGCCACCGCTGCTGCGGCTGCGGCCGGTCGCCACGCACCCCGTACCGCGAGGGTGCGGTGGCGACGGGCTCGGCGGCACCCTGTCGCCCCTGGAACTCCGAGCGCCGGGCGGCCCGCCGCCGCGTCTCGCACAGCAGACACAGATCGGGCGCGCTCTCGTCGACGGGCCCTTGCGGATGTTCGGGGCACCGGGTGGCGGGCGCGCCGGCGGCGACACTCTCGTCCAGCAGATCGAGCGCCCGGCGCAGATCCGCGTTGATCTCGTGCAGCCGGGCGTCCGGGGTGTCGGCGGTCAGGGCCTCCCCGTGCTCCCCGAGCAACCGAAGGGCCCTTCCCAGGGCGGCGAGCTGGGCGTGGTTCATGTCGTCTGCGTAGTCCTCGGAGTTCCTCGGCGTCCAGCGCGAGCCCGACGGCGAGCCCGGCTCCACTGCGGACCCCAAGGTTACGAGACCGACCACGACACGGCCGGGCCGACGGGTCTCGCAGGCGTCGTGAGGGCTCAGTGGTGGCCCTGGCGGAGCAGGCTGTTCCCTCGGCAGGCGGGGAAGGAGTTGCCCAGGGGCAGCGGGGACGCGGACTTGACCAAGGGCATGACGAGCAGGTTGTCGGCGCAGGCGGCGGTACCGGTGGCGGTCCAGTGGCCCTGAGCGGCGGCGTGCGCCGGAACAGTGAGGGCGTCGGCGTGCGCGGGGGCGGCGAGGGAGGCGGCGGAACCGGCCGTGAGCGCGGCGGTCGCCAGGAGCTTCTTCGTCTTCGTCATGCCGGGGGAACGACCGCTCGCCGCCGCACGTCACGCCGATGCGGCCACCCTGGACGGCACCGCACCAGCGTCACGCCGGGACGGCTCCTGAGGCGCCGCCACCTCCACCGCGGCCCCCGCCGCTCCGTCGTCACCTGCCCGACTCCCGCCTCAGCGTCGCGCCTCTCCCAGCGCCGCGCGCAGATGCCCCCCGGACTCCTCCAGGAGGCGGGCGGCTGTGGGGCCGTCGACGCCGGTGAGGAGGGAGAGGATCGCGTTCTTGACCTCGCCGCCCGACTCGGTGAGGGCCTTCTCGATCTCGTCGTCCGTCGCGCCCGTGGCGAGGGACACGATCCGTCGGGAGCGGGCCCGGAGTTTGTCGTTCGAGGCGCGGACGTCGACCATCAGGTTCCCGTAGGTCTTGCCCAGCCGGATCATCGTGATCGTCGAGAGCATGTTGAGGACCAGTTTCTGTGCCGTGCCCGCCTTCAGCCGGGTGGAGCCGGTGATCAGCTCGGGGCCGACCACCACCTCGATGCCGTGCTCGGCGGCGGCCGCGAGCGCGCTGTGCTCGTTGCAGGCCAGGCCGATGGTCAGCGCGCCCACCGCGCGGGCGTGTTCGACGGCGCCGATCGCGTAGGGGGTGCGGCCGGAGGCGGAGATGCCGACGACGGTGTCGGCCGGGGTGAGCTTCAGCGCGTCCAGGTCCTGCCGGGCCAGGTCCCCGGAGTCCTCGGCGCCCTCCACCGAGGTGACCAACGCCTCGGGCCCGCCCGCGATCAGGCCGACGACCTGCACGGGATCGGTGTTGAAGGTGGGCGGGCACTCGGAGGCGTCCAGCACACCGAGCCGGCCCGCGGTGCCCGCGCCGGCGTAGATCAGCCGCCCGCCGCGCGTCATGCGTTCGGCCACGGCGTCGACGGCGGCGGCGATCCGGGGCAGCTGGCCGGCGACGGCCGCGGGCACTTCGGCGTCCTCGCCGTTCATCAGGCGGGCGATGTCGAGGGTGGGCAGGCGGTCGATGTCGGCGAGGTCGGGACGGAAGGCCTCGGTGGTCAGGGAGGCCAGTTGCCTGCGCAGGTCGGGCGAGTTCATGAGGGAGGCGGCTTTCTCCGGCGGCTGTCTGGTTCGGGGCGGGTGGTCTCCCTGGGGCGCCCGGGGCAGCCACCCGGCCGCACACGACCCGCAGACGCCCTCGGGCAGTCGGCCCTACGGTCTATCGCGAAGAACTACGGTGACGATGGGCCAGCGCTTCGTACGACGCGGCCAAAGCCGGCGCGGCCGTCTCGTACGTGCGCTGCGCCACTCCCACGAACAGGCAGTCCACCACGAGAAGTTGACTGGTCCGCGAGGACATCGCGGCCGGTCGCAGCTCGCTCTCCCGTGAGGTGGACGTGGTCAGCACGTGGTCGGCGTACTGGGTGACCGGAGAGTCCGGCCGGCCGGTGATGGCCACGGTGGTGGCCCCGTGCTCGAAGGCGACCCGCAGCGGCTCGATGACGTCCCCCGTCGAGCCGGAGTGGGTGATGGCGATCGCCACGTCACCCGAACGGAGCTGTACCGCGTTGGTCACGGCGAGGTGCGGATCGCTGTGGGCGTGCGCTATGAGGCCTATGCGGAGCAGTTTCTGCGTGAGGTCCTGGGCGACGAGCCCGGAGGCTCCTATGCCGTACACGTCGGTGCGTCGGGCGGCGGCCAACGCGCCGACGGCCGCGCCGAGCTGGACGGTGTCCAGTCCGGCGGCCGTGTCGGCGAGGGTCTGCTGCTCCTCGTAGGCGAGCTTGGTGACGACGTCGGCGATGGGGTCGTCCACCGCGATGTCGGTCGTGATCGCCGGCGCCCGGCCGGACTGCTGCTGTGCGGCGAGGCCCGCGAGTGCCAGGCGCAGGTCGCGGTAGCCGGGGTAGCCGAGCAGCCGGGCGGTGCGGACGACCGTGGCCTCGCTGGTGCCGGTGAGCTCGGCGAGGCCGGTGACCGTGAGGGCGGCGCAGCCGGCGGGGTCGCTCGCCACCGCCTCGGCGACGCGGTGCATGGACCGGGTCATGGAGGGGGCCAGGGTGCGCACCTTGGCGGCGAGCGAGCCGCCCGGACTGCCGAAAATTTCCTTCACGTCCTGGGTCACGAATGAAAGATATTTTCGGTTCGGCGTCCCGGTCAAGAGTACGCACAATGGGTTGCATGGAGCCCATCAGTCCCCTGAGTCCTTCGGAACAGGCGTTGCACGCGGCCCGCGCCCTGGTGCTCGCGGACCTGGTCGCGCGCGAGGTGGCGAAGGCCGACGTGGTCTCCCTGGTGGAGGACTCCGTCGCCGAGCGCCGCTGGTGGCTCGAGCAGTGGCCGGACGGCACGCCCTATGTCGCCGGGCTGGTCGCCCAGGACGTACAGGACGCCCTGCTGGAGCGGTACGGCCGCTGGCCGCTGTGCCCTGTGTGCGTCTCCGGCGATCCGCACGCGCTGGACGTGGAGCCCGAACTGGGCCCCGACCCGCACTGGGTGTGCCACAAGGCCGGCGTGAAGGTCGCGGCCGTCGGCTCGCTGGGCTCCGCCACGGGCGGGACGCCCCCCTCGTGAGGCGATGAGGCGCCCGTGACGCTCTACATCGACCCGCCCGCCTGGCCGGGTCACGGCCGTATGTGGTCGCACCTGGTCAGCGACGTGTCGTACGACGAACTGCACGCGTTCGCCGAGACGCTGGGCGTGCCGAGGCGCGCCTTCGAACGCGACCACTACGACCTCCCGTCGCACCGGTACGCGGACGCCGTGGCGGCCGGCGCGATGGAGGTCAGCAGCCGTGAAGTGGTGCGGCTGCTGCGGGAGTCGGGACTGCGCAGACGCAAAGGGCTCGCTCAGCGGCGCAGTTCGTAGGCGAACTCCTCGCCCTCGTCGCTGACCCGAGCGAACCCTGCTCGGCCGACCACCGCCTGGGAGGCGGTGTTGTCCCGGTCGACGGTCGCGAACACGGAGCTGACGTCGTCGCGGGCCAGCGCCCAGTCCGCGAGCGCGCGCAGGGCCTCGGTGGCGTACCCCCGGCCGCGGGCGCCCTCGACCAGGTCGTAGCCGATCTCCACCCGGCCGTCCTCGTCGGGGACGCCGTGGAAGCCGATGCCGCCGATCGCGCGGCGGTCCTCGTGCCGGACGAGCACGAAGACCCCGAACTCCGGCCGGTGCACGCCGGTTTCGTACGCCTTCACCAGCATCCCTGCGGCCTCCCGCGTGCCCTCGTACGGCCCGCCGTCGAGCCAGCCGAAGCCGCCGTCGCCGCCGAGGCGCAGACCCTGCGCGGCGGCCGGGCGGAGGCCGGTCAGCGTGACACGCTCGGCCGGGATGACGAGGTTGTTGCTCCAGCGCCACTCGGTGACCGGGGCACGGCCGGGCAGCTCGCCGCGGCCGGTGGCCCACAGCAGGGTCGGCCAGGGGGCGGGACCGGGCTGGACGTGCGGGAAGAGGCAGGCCAGCAGGGACTCGACGAGGGCGGCCGGCGGCTCGTAGGGGAGGCCGAGGCCCTGGGCCATGTCGTGCGTGTGCAGCAGCACCTCGGCGATGCCCATCGCCGCGAAGCCCTCGGCGTCGGCGCTGCGGAAGGGGTAGGGGTGGAAGCCGCGGACGCCGGGCGGCGCGGCGCGGACGGCGGCGGCCAGCAGCGCGCCGGTCGTCTCGATGACGTGCAGCAGGTCCGTGTTGCCGGTGCCCTCGTCGAGGGTGAGCTCGAAGGGGAGGTAGGCGTCCTGCGCGCGTCCGGCCAGGTTGGCGGCGTAGGCGATGAGGTCGTCGGCGACATGGACCGCGGTGGTGCGGCAGTCCCACTCCAGCGCCCCGGCCGGTACGGCCTTCCAGTCACGGTCCTCCGCCGCTCGCAGTGCCGCCGTGGCGCCCGCCACGGCCTCGGTCACATCGTCCCCGTTTATCGGTCGCATAGGGCGAACCCTAGGGGGCGGCGGACGGCGGGTCGACAGCATTACCGACGCCGACCGGTTTCCCCCCTCGGCCGCGTTGTCCGAGCGTGTGACCATCCCGGCGGCCCGTGGCTCTCCGCTCCCTTCCGGTGGGCCGACGGCCGGCAGAGGGCTTCTCAGACCGACAGCATCTCCAGCTCCGAGACGAGGTTGTGGCGGGCGGTGGCCTCCCAGTGCTCCTGGCCGTACGGGGTGTGGAACAGGCTGGGCAGGCCGAGGAGTTGGCGCAGGACCGCCGAGCGTCCCTCGCGGAAGGCGTCGTTCGGCACGAAGTGGTACTCCGCACGCACCTCGGCGGTGTAGACGCCGTACGCCGACGGGGGCGCCGCCAGGATCGCGAGGTCGGCGTCGCACAGCACCTGGCCGTCGCGGTCGTCGGCGGCCGGGTCGTGGGTGACGGTGAGCCGGACCAGGCGGGCCACCTCGGCGGTCTTCGTGTCCGGCACGCCCGCCTCCGGCAGGGCGCGCTCGGCGAGCCGTGCCGACCGCTCCTCGTTCTCGGACCGTTCGGGCAGATGGACGGCGTCGTGGAACCAGGCCGCCAGGCGTACGACGTCCGGGTCGGCCGCGTACTTCTCCAGCGCGTCGATGTGGTCGAGGACCGCCGCCAGATGCCCGACGGTGTGGTACCGGCGCTGCGGCTCCTGCCAGCGGGCGAGCAGGTTGTCGGCGTACGGCGTGGGGTCCGGGCCGCCGCCGGGCGCGCGGGCTGCTTCCAGCGCGCGGGCGAAGCGGAGGCGCAGGGCGTCGAGGTCGGCCATGTGCCCATTCTTCCGTGACGCGTGCCGTCGGCGCCCCTAGCGTGGGCCCCATGACTGATGCACAGGAAGTACGGGACCCCGAGCTCCCCGGTCGGCTGCTCGCCGTCGAGCGGGACGCCCTGATACCGCTGCTGCGCTCGCGCCCGGACGCGGACTTCGCGATGCCGGCCACCGCGTGTCCCGGGTGGTCGGTGCGGGATGTGCTGGCGCACTGTTCGGCCGTGTTGACGCGGGTGGTGGAGAGCCGGTTCGAGAAGGGCGTGTTCTCGCCCGAGTCCAACGACCGGGACATCGCCGAGCGGGCCGAGTGGTCGAACGCGCAGGTCGTGGACGAGCTGGAGCGCGGGATGACCGAGGCCGGGCCGGTGATCGCCGCGGCGGGCGGAGTGCTCGACGTGATCGCGCTGGGGGAGTGGGTGCACGCCGGTGACGTGCGCGACGTCCTCGATGTGCCGGGGGCGTACGCGGGGGCCGGGCTGCCGGACGCGCTGACGTTGCTCGCCCGGATCACCCGGGAGAGGGAGCACCTGCCGCTGCACGCCGATCTGGACGACGTGGACGAGCCGCTGCGGTTCGGCGCGGTCGTGGCGGCGGCTCCGCCCGCGCGGTACATCGGCGACGCGGCCACCCTGGTACGGCTGTACGCCGGGCGCCGGGTGAACGGGGACGGGTACGAGCTGGCCGGCGCCCGGGAGGGGGACCTCAACATCTTCGGGTGAGGGACACCCCCGCCGGGCACAGGGGTAGTCTTGGAATTGGACTAGACCTGTAGAGCCGTCGGCGGTACGCGCCGCGGAGCCGAACGCCGACGAATGGGGTGCCATGAGCAAGCGTGCAGTCCTGGAGGTGATCGCCCTCGACATCGAGGACGCGGTCGCCGCCCAGGCCGGAGGCGCGGACCGCCTGGAACTCGTCACCGACATGGCGGCCGACGGGCTCACCCCGTCGGCGTCCGTCTTCGCCGGGATCCGGGCCGCCGTCGACATCGACCTGCGCGTGATGCTCCGCCTCACGGACGGATTCGCGGCCGGTGACGTCTCACGGCTCGTCGGCGTGGCGGGCGAGCTGCGCGAGGCCGGCGCCGACCAGTTCGTGCTCGGCTTCCTCGACGGGGACGGCGGGGTGGACCTCGCGGCGGTGGAGCGGCTGGCCGGCGTGCTGGAGGGCTGCGCGTGGACGTTCCACCGGGCGATCGACCGCGCCGCCGACCGCGAGGCCCTGCGCAAGCGGCTCGCCGGCCTCCCCGGCCTCGACAGCTACCTGACGGCCGGGTCCCCCGCCGGGGTGGACGAGGGGCTGCCGACGCTGGTCGCGGAGGCGGGGCGGCGCGGTGAGCCGGGATACGCCCAGGAACTCCTGGTCGGCGGCGGGCTGCGCCTGGAGCACGTCCCGCGGCTGAGGGCCGCGGGGATCGGCGCCTTCCACATCGGCGGCGCGGCACGCTCCGCGGGGTGGGACGGGGCGGTTTCCGAGGAGGCCGTGGCCGAGTGGCGGAGGGTGCTGGACGGAGAGTAGAAGAGCCCCGCCCAGTGTCGTCACGCGGTCGCGAGCGCGACGAGGACGAAGAGGAACACCAGACAGAAGCCGCTGAGCGGGACCAGCCCGATCATTCCGGCCGGACGCCGCAGGACCGGGCGGCCGGGGTCCAGGCCGGGGCCGAAGGCGGCCGTGGGCGCCGGAAGCTTCCGGATCCTGGACAGGGTGAAGAGGTTGATCAGCAGCGTGATGGGCGTGATGATCATCGACATCGGACCCCACCAGCCCTGTGCCATCGTGTCCGACTGCATCTTCCGGAAGACGGCGAGCGCGCAGGTCTGGCAGAAGGTGCCCTTCCGCCACAGATTCCGCATCACGATCAGCATGCCCTGGTGGCCGCGGATCGTCACTCGCGCGGCGGGCGCGGCTCCGCACACGTCGCACCCGGGACCGGGAGCGCCCGCGTACGCGCCGGGGGCCTGCGGGGACGGGGACTGGCCGTAGCCGCCCGGCGCCTGCTGGTGGGGAGCCTGCCCGTAGCCGCCCGGCGCCTGGTCGTACGGCCCTGTGGGCTGGGGGTGGCCCACCGGCGCCTGCGGGTGTCCCGACGGGGCCTGCTGGTAGGGCCCCGGTGCCTGGTACGGCCCCGGTGCCTGCTGGTAGCCCGCGGGGGTGTGCGGGTAGCCGCCCGGCGCCTGCGGGTACCCCGCCGGTGCCTGCTGGTAGGGACCCGGGGTCTGCTGGTACGCGGGGTGCGGAGGCGGTGGAGTGCTCAACGGAGGCCTTTCCATGGGGACATGCCAGGACGGCACGACACCCTAGCCGGGCGCGGTCAGGCCAACTGAGCCGGTACCGGTGCCGAATGGGTCACGATCAGACCCGACACCGCTCGCGTGAGCGCCACGTACAGCCGCCGCAGCCCCGTGCGCTCGTCCGGTTCGCCGTCCACCACCGCCCGGGGCTCGTCCAGGATCACGTAGTCGTACTCCAGGCCCTTGGCGAGGGAGGCCGGGACCAGGGTGAGCCGGGTGTCCCGGGTGGTCTCCTCGCCGGGGGCGAGACAGGTGATCCCCGCGGCCGTCAGGGCCTCGGCGAGCGCCGGGACGCGGGCGTCGGCCGCGATGAGGCCGGTCGAGCCCTCGTTGCGCAGCAACTCCTCGCAGGCGGCGATGACCTCGGACGTCCCGCCGGTCGTACGGATCTCGAAGAAGCCGGGGTTCTCACGGACGGAGGCGACCGGGGTGAGGCCCGGGGCGATGTGCGGCAGGAGGCGGGAGGCGTAGGCGATGACGTCCGTCGGGACACGGAAACCCGCTGTCAGCTCCTCGATGACCCCCTCCGGCTTGCCGAGGTGGGCCAGCGCTTCCTCCCAGCTGCGGGTCGCCCACGGGGTCGTGCCCTGCGCGAGGTCGCCGAGGACGGTCGCGCTGCCCGTGGTGCAGCGGCGGCCGACGGCCCGGTACTGCATGGGGGACAGGTCCTGCGCCTCGTCCAGGACGACATGGCCCAGCGAGTGCGTGCGCTGGATCAGGTCGGCCGCCTCGTCGACCAGCACCGCGTCCGCCGGCGACCACTGGGCCGACTTCACGCTGCGCACCGGCCTGGCCCACAGGACCGTCTTCTGCTCGTCCCCGTCCAGGATCCCGGCGGCGTGCTCGGCGAGGAAGTCCGCGTCCGTCAGCAGGCGGAGGACGAGTTTCGCCGGGTCCACCTGCGGCCAGATCGACTTCACCGCCGCCTTCACCGCGCTGTTGCGGGCCACCGCGTCCTGCACCCGGTCGTCCGGCGCCTCCCCGGACCGCTCCATCTGCACCAGCACCGCGTGCGCGATCCGCTGCGGCAGGGCCTCGCGGGCGGCGCCGTAACGCATGTCCCGCTCAAGCAACTCCCGGACGATGTCCTCGAGTTCGTACGCAGGGACCCGCCAGCGCCGCGAGCCGCGCACCACCACGACCGGCTCCGTCGGCAGGGTCACATGGGAGTACAGGGCCCGGCGCAGCACCTGCGCCATCCGGGCGTCGCCCTTGATCACGGCCGCCGCCGCGTCGTCCGTGCCGCGCACCTCGACGCGGGCGACCAGGTCGTCCACGGTGGCCTGCTGCACCGTCAGCTCGCCCAGGGCGGGCAGGACTTGCTCGATGTAGTGCAGGAAGGACCTGTTCGGCCCGATGACGAGGGTGCCGGTGCGGGCCAGCCGCTCCCGGTGGGCGTAGAGGAGGTACGCGACCCGGTGCAGGCCGACGGCGGTCTTTCCGGTGCCGGGGCCGCCCTGGACGCAGACCGTGCCGGACAGGCCGGCGCGGACGATCTCGTCCTGCTCGGGCTGGATGGTGGCGACGATGTCCCGCATGGGGCCGACGCGCGGCCGCTCGATCTCCTGCTGGAGCAGCTTGCTGGCGGTGGCCGCCTCGGTCGGGTCGGAGAGGTGCTCGTCCTCGTACGCGGTCAGCTCGCCGCCGGTGTAGCCGAAGCGGCGGCGCAGCGCGACGTCCATCGGGTCCTTCTTGGACGCCCGGTAGAACGGCTGCGAGACCGGGGCACGCCAGTCGATGACCATGGGGTCGCCGTCGGCGTCGTGAACGTGCCGCCGCCCGATGTAGAACCGCTCCCCGTACGCCCCTTCCGCCTGGTCGGCGCCGGGCGTGTGCAGGTAGTCCAGCCGGCCGAAGAACAGCGGGGTGTCGCTGAGGTCGGCCAGCGCCTTGATCCGCTCGTCGATCTGGCGGGACAGCACTTCGGCGTTGACCCAGTTCGCGGTGACGTCCCGGATGTCCAGCGCCTCGACGTCCTCGCGCATGGCGCGCAGCGCGGCACGGGAGGCCGCGAGGTGGGAACGTTCTCGGGCGAGGGGATCGTCGTCGGGCGTGGACGTGAGCACGGGGTGCCTCCGGTGGACCTGCTGGGTGGCTACGACGATGCCGCCCGGTTTCCGACCGGGCGACGGCACTCCGCGGAGGGGAGGCGGGCAAGAGCGGAGATTTTAGGGGAGCACGCGGGGGCGAGGCCAATGAATTTCTGGGCCGCCGGGTGCGCGTCACGGCTTGTGGCCGCCCGCTGGAGGGCCTGTCCGACCATTCCCGTCTGCCGCGCGACGCCCTGCACGCACCCCGCACCGAGTACGTCCGGTACGAGGGCCTGGGGCCGGCACGCCCAGAGCACGCACCTGACGCCGCGCGACCGACCTTCGGGCAACGACGCGAATGGTCGGACGGGCCCCACCTAGGGCGTGTTTCGAAAGTCCCGTCTGGTCCGCGACGCCTGGCACGGCACCTCGCCGCGTTGTCGGGATCGTCCACGTACGCCCGGTACGAGGACGACCTTCCGCCTTGCGATGCACCGCACCAGACGCCGCGGACCCCGCCCTCCGGGCGGACGACGCTACTTTCGAAACACGCCCTAGGGGATGCGCGGCCCCGGAGTAGGGGCCGGAGTCCACCCGGAGATCTACGCGGAGGCGTCCGGAATTGGCACCGCAGACCGATGCGGCTCTTATGTCCGGCGATCCACCATGGACACATGAGCGCAGCAACCATCTCTCCAGGCCCTTCCGGACCACCGGCCGGGGCCACGGCCGTGGACGGCCCGCACCACCACCGGCTCGGCAACGCCCTGCGCGCCCTCAAGGTGTTCGCGGAGGCCGCGTTCGGCGTGATCATCCTCGGTGAGTACGGCGAGGAAGCGGGCATACGCCGTAAGTGACCGCGCGGCCGTCCCGGCGGCTCAGCCCGTGCTGTCCTCCGCCAGGATCTCGTCGGCGTCCACGATCCGGTAGGCGTAGCCCTGTTCGGCCAGGAAGCGCTGCCGGTGGGCGGCGAAGTCCTGGTCGATGGTGTCGCGGGCGACGACCGAGTAGAAGTGCGCCTGGTGGCCGTCGGCCTTGGGGCGCAGGACCCGGCCGAGGCGCTGGGCCTCCTCCTGTCGGGAGCCGAAGGTGCCGGACACCTGGATGGCGACCGTCGCCTCGGGCAGGTCGATCGAGAAGTTGGCGACCTTCGACACCACCAGCACGCTGATCTCGCCCTCACGGAAGGCGTCGAAGAGCTTCTCGCGCTGGGCGTTGGACGTCTCGCCCTTGATCACCGGGGCGTTCAAGTGCTCGCCCAGTTCGTCGAGTTGGTCGATGTACTGGCCGATGACGAGAATCTGCTGCCCGGCGAACCGGCGCACGATCGCCTCCGTCACCTTCCGCTTGGTGTCCGTCGTCGCACAGAAGCGGTACTTCTCCTCGGTCTCGGCCGTGGCGTACGCCAGCCGCTCGGAGTCCGTCAGATTGACCCGGACCTCGACGCAGTCGGCGGGCGCGATGTAACCCTGCGCCTCGATCTCCTTCCAGGGCGCGTCGAACCGCTTCGGCCCGATGAGCGAGAACACGTCCGACTCCCGGCCGTCCTCACGCACCAGCGTCGCGGTGAGGCCAAGCCGGCGGCGTGCCTGCAGGTCGGCGGTGAACTTGAAGACAGGAGCGGGCAGCAGATGCACCTCGTCGTAGACGATCAGACCCCAGTCCCGGGAGTCGAAGAGTTCCAGGTGGGGATAGATCCCCTTCCGCTTCGTGGTCAGCACCTGGTAGGTGGCGATGGTGACCGGGCGGATCTCCTTCCGCGTGCCGCTGTACTCGCCGATCTCGTCCTCGGTCAGCGAGGTCCGCTTCACCAGCTCGTGCTTCCACTGCCGGGCGGAGACGGTGTTGGTGACCAGGATCAGGGTGGTGGACTTGGCCTGTGCCATCGACCCGGCCCCGACCAGCGTCTTGCCGGCGCCGCACGGCAGCACCACGACACCGCTGCCGCCGTGCCAGAAGTTCTCCACGGCCTGCTTCTGGTACGGCCGAAGCGCCCAGCCGTCCTCCAGCAGCTCGATCGGGTGCGCCTCACCGTCGACGTACCCGGCGAGGTCCTCGGCCGGCCAGCCCAGCTTCAGCAGCACCTGCTTGATCTGCCCGCGCTCGGAGGGGTGCACGACGACCGTGTCCGGGTCGATCCGCGCCCCGACCAGCGGACTGATCCGCTTGGACTTCAGCACCTCCTCCAGCACCGGCCGGTCGGTGGTGGTCAGCACGAGTCCGTGCGCCGGGTGCTTGGAGAGCGTGAGCCGCCCGTAGCGGTCCATCGTCTCGGCGACGTCCACGAGCAGCGCGTGCGGCACCGGGTACCGGCTGTACTGCACCAGCGCGTCCACGACCTGCTCGGCGTCGTGCCCGGCGGCACGCGCGTTCCACAGCCCGAGCGGGGTGACCCGGTAGGTGTGGATGTGCTCGGGGGCCCGCTCCAGTTCGGCGAACGGCGCGATGGCCCGACGGCAGTCGCCGGCCTGCTCGTGGTCGACTTCCAGGAGCAGGGTCTTGTCGGACTGGACGATGAGGGGACCGTTCACGCGGGCTGCCTTTCCGAACGGCTGGACGGGGCCAAACATCCAGTGTGCCGCACCCGCGGGCGATCACCCTCAGTCCTCCGCCAGCTCCGCCACTCCCGTGATCCGGTGCAGGGGGAAGGTGCGGACCTCGTCCGCGGTGTGGTCGTACGCCGTGACGAAGCCGCCCTCCACCTTGACCGGGGCGATGACACGCTGACTGGCGGCGCCCTCGGCGTTGACGTAGCCGATCCAGAGGGACGCGCCGGTCAGCACGGCGGCCTGCACGGTGGCCAGGGTCTCGGCGGAGGAGGTGCGGGGCGGTGCGCCGCCCGACAGCGGGTCCCCGACGGGCTTGCGCGGGGTGGTGGCGGCCAGGTCACCCGCCCGGATCGCGCGGATCGCCGCCGCGAGCAGTGCGGAGTCGGGCGGCGGCGGGCCCTCCGGGACCGGCTCGGGCGCGGTGCGCGGCGGGGTGCGGTGGGCGTGGGCGCGCGCGATCAGGACATCGCCCTCGGCCGACTCGGCGGCCGGTGCGTAGCCCATCGCGCGCAGGCCCTCCAGCAGGGTGGCCGGATCGGACTGGGCGGCCAGCACGGTCGGGGCGAGGCGGCGCAGGCGCAGGGCGGCGGCGCGCTTGTCGGCCATGATCTCGTTCAGCAGCGTGTCGTCGTCGCAGCGCACGTACGCCGAGGCAGCGCCGACCCGGAGGTGGCCGTGCCTGCGGGCCACGTCGTCGATCAGATAGGCGAGCGGCTGCGGCACGGGGGTGCGGGAGTGCCCGGCGAGGAAGGCCTGCAGGTCGGTGGCGGTGTGACCGGCGTCCAGCGCGCGCCGCACCGAGGCCGGGGTGAAGCGGTACACGGTCGCGCCGCCCTTGGACTCGACGTCCGCGAGCACGTCCAGTACATCGGCGAGGGGACGCTGGAGCGGCCCCGGCGCCACCGCCGTCAGGTCGGCCTGGAGCAGGACGTGGTCCAGCGGCTCGGGGAGCAGCGGCGCGAGCAGCCGGGCGGCGGCGGCCGTCGCCGCGGCCTGCTCGGCGGGGGACAGCGGGGTGAGGGCGGGGGCGGGCCGGTGGTGATGGTGGACGGGCAGCTTGTCACCGGGGCCGGGGGACTCGGTGGGCCCGGCGGCGGCCGGGGCGGTGCCGGAGCTGCCGGATGTGGTGCCGGAGCTGCCGGATGTGGTGCCGGTGGTGGCCGACGGAGTGCCGGTGGTGGCCCGGGACCTGTCCGGGCTGTTCGCTCCGGCACGCGGGCCCATGCCGGGCGCCGGGGCGCCGAGAAGGGCCCGCCCGTGCGTCGACAGGGCGCCCCGGCCGGTGACGCCCAGCAGTTCCGCCTCGGACAGGGTCCAGCGGGCGAGCCGGGAGCGCAGGTCCTCCTCGTCGTCCCGCTGCCTGGGGCCGCGCAGGGGGCGCTCCCAGCGCAGGCGGGCCAGCACCGCGTCGGTGCCGGGCGCCGTGGCCGCCGGCAGCCCGGACAGCAGCGTCAGCACCCGGTGCCGTACCTCGGGCGCGGCCGAGCGGTCCAGGCCCGGGCCGAGCGCGGCGAGCGTACGGTCCTTCGCGTCCCGACCGCCGACCAGCCCCGCCGTCCGGGTGGCCGCCAGCCAGGCCTCCGCGAGACGGGCCCAGCGCTCGGCGGCGGGGCGCTCCAGCCACTCGTCGTAGGCGGGCGTGGCCGCGTAGCGCTCGTCGGCCTCGCCGTCGGACGCGATCAGGCCGGCGGCGTAGGCAAGCTCCACCCAGAACGCGGTGACCGGCTCGGACGCGTCCAGGGCCACGGCGGTCCGCTTCAGGTCACGGACGCTCAGGCCGCCGGCCCGCAGGACCGCCGGGCCGCCCTCGTCCCAGTCCTTCAGCAGCTCCTCGACCGTGGCGAGCGCGGTGTACGCCTGCCCGGCCGCCGTCGCGTCCACCATCCGGGGGCTGTGCGTCGTGCCCGGTTCGACGGCGGGCGGCAGCGGCTCGGGCGCGCGGTGGGCGCGGCCCTGACGCAGATGCAGCGCCACCTCGCGCGGCAGCACGACCGTGCCGGGCGCGGTCGGCAGCAGCAGACCGCGGTCCAGCAGCCAGCGCAGATGCGCTGCCGGTTCCGGGGTGACCTGCCCGTACGGCGGCCCCCACACCAGCCGCGACAGCACGTCCTGGGCGGGTTCCGGGGCCCCGGCGAGCAGCTTCGCCATCTTCTTCCGGTCCGAGAACAGCGCGGTGAGCGCGGCCACGGCGGACACCGAGTCATGGGTCGAGGGCAGCCCGGCCGCCGTGACGATCTCCTGGATGCGGCCCGGCGACATACCCGAGGTGGCCTCCTGCACGGTGGGCCCGAGGCCGGTCGGGGAGGGGTGCTGCGGGGACGGCGCGAGGAGTTCGCGGGCCGTGCGGACCAGCCGCAGCCGCTCGTCGTCGCCCCACACCAGCGCCTGCTCGCGCAGGGTGGCGAGGGCGTGCGGCAGCGCGGCGGCGACCGTCTCGTCCCCGGCGTCCCCGGCCATCAGACCGAGCAGCGCGTCGTACGACGCCGGGTCCGGGGCCACGGCCAGCGCCTCCGCCGTCTGCAACGCGAACCGGTCGAGCCGCTCCAGCGCCCGCAGCACCGAGGCCCGGGTGCCGGCGCGGGTGGCCAGCTGGGTGAGGTCGGTCGGGACCGGCGTGATGAGGTCGGGGCGGCTGCGCAACAGCGCGGCCAGGGAGGCGTCGTCCCGCGCGCGGAGTGCCTCCGCCAGGGAACGGGGTGCTGGGCGGGCCGCTTGGCTCATCTGACCCACGGTAGCGGCTGCAACCCCCGAGGGGGGCGCCCCGGGACCCGGGACGGGCCCGGGGGACACGTCTCTGCGCTACCGTCCTCACGGGGTTTCATCGCCGTCGCCCCGGAGGGGTTCCGTTGGGGATCGAGAGCGACCAGGTCGTCTACGAATACCTGAGCCGTGTCGGGGACATCGCTCAGCAACGGCAGCTGCCGTCGGCCACGCGGATGCGGCTCGTGTCGGAGCTGCGGGGCGAGATCGAACGGCACCGGGCCGGGGCGACGGTCGACAGCCCCGCGGCGGTCCGCCGCATCCTGGACCGGCTGGGCACCCCGGACGAGGTGGTGGCGGCCGCGGGCGGCGGGTCGGGCACCGGCCGGGTTCCGCAGCCACCGCCCGCCGCCGTGCCCGTACAGCCGGTGCCGATGCGTCAGCCGAAGGCGGAGCCCGCGGACGGCGGCAGGGACGGGACCGGGGAGCGCCGCAAGGGGCTGCGCCGCGTCGTCCCGCGCCCGCGCTCCTCCGCGACCGGCCCGGAGCCCGCGCCCTCCGTCCCGCGCGACGCCCCCTCTCCACCGCACCTGGCCGCCGCGCACGAACTCGGGGACGGCGCGGCGGGGCCCGACTGGTGGCGCGTCGGCGGGAATCCGTTCGGCGTCTCGGCGGAGACGGACTCGGTGCCGGGGTTCGTGGGAGGGGTGGAGATCCCGGAGCTGCTCCAGCGCCCGCCGAAGGAGAAGGCGCCGGCAGAGAGCGCCGGGCCGAAGCAGGCCGCCACCGAGCCCGCGGCGGAGGCCGAGCCCGCCCGGCGCCGGCCCCTGGTGCCCCGCCCGGCCGCCGGCTGGACCAACCCCCTTCTGCTGCTGGCCGCCGCCGCGCTGGTGGCCGGCGCGGTGCTCGGCAACTGGTTCGCGCTGCTCCTCGGCTGGGTGATCGCCTACGGCTCCCGGCGGCTGACCGCCGTGGAGACCAAGGTGGCCGTGATGGTCCTGCCCGGCACCGCCGTCGCCGCCGGGCTGGTCTGGCTGTGGGGCAGGGCCAACGGCCGCTGGGGCGCCCCGATCGCGCAGGGCCACATGAACGACGCGATCGCCGGGACGTGGCCGTGGGTGGTGCGGGGTGCGGCAGTCGCCTCGGCGCTGTTCCTGGTGTGGCGCTCACAACGCACCAGGTGAGCGGTGGACCGGCTTGCGGCTGCGTCCCCCCGAAGACCCCCCTGACACAATGCCGCACATGACATTCACCGTCGGCTTCGACCTGGACATGACCCTGATCGACTCCCGGCCCGGTATCCACGCCTGCTACACGGCGCTGGCCGAGCGGACCGGGACGTTCATCGATGCCGACCTGGCGGTGACGCGGCTCGGGCCGCCGCTCGCCGAGGAGCTGATCAACTGGTTCGCCGAGGAGCGGGTGCCCGAGATGGCCGACCTGTACCGGGAGATGTACCCGCTGTTCGCCATCGCCGCGACCCCCGCCATGGCCGGCGCCCGCGAGGCGGTGGCCGCGGTGCGGGCGGCCGGGGGACGCACGATGGTGGTCACGGCGAAGTACGAGCCCAATGCCAAGCTGCACCTGAGCCACCTCGGCATCGAGCCGGACGTCGTCGTGGGCGGCCTGTGGGCCGAGCGGAAGGCGGAGGCGCTGCGCGAGTACGCCGCCGGTGTGTACGTCGGCGATCACGTCGGGGACGTGCGCGGGGCCCGTACGGCGGGAGCCCTGTCGGTCGGCGTGGCGACCGGCCCCTGCCCCGCCGAGGAACTCCGCGCCGCCGGGGCGGACGTCGTCCTCGACGATCTGTCCGCCTTCCCCGCGTGGCTGGCCGGTTACCGGGAGGCCGAGGCCTCCCGCGCCTGACGGCGGCTCGCGGCGATCGACCGCAGGACGCCCGCCCCGGCGACGAGGAAACCGACGGCCATGAGCATGCTCAGGCCGTACATGTAGGTCGGAAACGGCTTCGTGCCGAGGAACAGCGGCACCATCGTGACCAGAGTGGCCACCGCCCCGACGAAGAAGACGATCGCACCTGCACGGATCAGCCCGTCACCGGGCGCGGCGGAATTCGTTTGGGTTTTGTCACGCACCGGACCAGGGTAGTTCCCAGCGCGAGGGAACAACCGGGGGACGTCTTGTCACCCGCCCCGAGACCATTAGCCTTGGTGGCAGCGGGTCATGGACGACCCGCTCTAGTGCTATCAAGAGCACTTTCGAGCAGTTTCCCCAACTAGTACGAGGACGAGGACAGACGGTGCCGACCGGGCGTGTCAAATGGTTCAACAGCGAGAAGGGCTTCGGCTTTCTCTCCCGCGACGACGGCGGTGACGTCTTCGTCCATTCCTCTGTTCTCCCCGCCGGAGTCGACGCACTCAAGCCGGGACAGCGCGTGGAGTTCGGCGTCGTCGCCGGTCAGCGCGGTGACCAGGCGCTGTCGGTGACCGTCCTGGAGCCGACCCCGTCGGTGGCCGCCGCCACTCGCAGGAAGCCGGACGAGCTGGCCTCGATCGTGCAGGACCTGACGACCCTCCTCGAGAACATCACCCCGATGCTCGAGAAGGGCCGCTACCCGGACAAGGCCTCCGGCAAGAAGATCGCCGGCCTGCTCCGCGCGGTCGCCGACCAGCTGGACGTCTAGGCGGTCGTTTCGGGAGGAAACAGGCGGACGTACTACGGGAAAGCGAGCGCATCCGGGCCGAGGGGCGGCAGAAGTCCCTCGGCCGCCGCGCGTGTGAGCAGCCCGCGCACCGCCGCGTAGCCGTTCTCGCCGAGGTCGGCGGTGAACTCGTTCACGTACAGCCCGATGTGCTGGTCGGCCACGGCCGGATCCATCTCCTGGGCGTGCGCCATCACGTACGGCCGGGACGCCTCGGGGTCGTCCCAGGCGGCCCGTACGGAGGCGCGGACGGCGTCGGCGAGCCGGGTCAGCCGCTCCGCGCCCAGCGAGCGTTTGGCGATGATCGCGCCGAGCGGAATCGGCAGCCCGGTGGTTCGCTCCCAGTGCTCGCCCATGTCGGCGAGCTTGTGCAGCCCGTAGTCCCGGTAGGTGAACCGGGCCTCGTGGATGACGAGCCCGGCGTCCACCTTGCCGTCCCGCACGGCAGGCATGATCTCGTGGAAGGGCATGACGACGATCTCGCCGACGCCGCCCGCCCGTCGCTCTTCCCCCTCGGCCGAGGCCCCTGCGGACCCGGCCCTCTCGGTGCCGAGGGTGTCGGCCGCCCACAGGCGGAAGAGCAGATACGCGGTCGACTTCTCGCTCGGCACCGCGACCGTACGGCCCGTCAGATCGACGTCCGCCTCCCGCGTGAGCACCAGCGGACCGCAACCCCGGCCCAGCGCCCCGCCGCACGGCAGCAGCGCGTAGTCGTCGAGGACGTACGGCAGGACGGCGTACGACACCTTCAGCACGTCGAACTCGCCGCGCTCGGCCATGCCGTTGGTGATGTCGATGTCGGCGAAGGTCACGTCCAGCGCGGGGCCGCCGGCCACGCGGCCGTGGGCGAGGGCGTCGAAGACGAAGGTGTCGTTCGGGCAGGGGGAGTACGCGATCTGCAAGGGCTCAGCGGTCATACGGTTTCCAACTCTCCAGTGCGGGGGCGAGCTTCCCGAACGCCTCGGTGAGGGCGGTGAGGGCGTCGCCGATGCGCCAGGCGGCGCGGTCGCGCGGGCCGACCGGGTTGGACACCGCCCGGATCTCCAGCACGGGCACCCCGTGCGCGGCGGTGGCCTCGGCGACCCCGAAGCCCTCCATGCCCTCGGCGAGCGCGCCGGGATGCCTCGCGCGCAGGACGGCGGCGCGGGCGGCGGTGCCGGTGACGGTGGAGACGGTGAGGACCGTGCCGGTGCGGGCGCCGGTCGCCTCGGACACCAGGCGTACGGCCGGCTCCGGCGGCCGGTGGGTGACGGTGCCGAAGCCCAGCTCGGTGACCGGGAGGAAGCCTTCGGCGGTCTCGGCGCCCAGGTCGGCCACGGTGATGGCGTCGGCGACGACGAGCGAGCCGACGGGCGCCTCGGGCGGGAAGCCGCCGCCGATCCCGGCACAGACGACCAGGTCGTACGGGGCGCCCTCGAGGGCGGCGGCGGTCAGGGCGCCGGCGGTGGAGGCGGCGGCGAGCGCGGGGCCCACTCCGGCGGCGAGCAGATCCCAGCCGACGGCGGTACGGCACAGCAGCGCGCCGGGGAGCCGTGCCTCGGTCGGTTCCCCGGGGAACGCCCGTGCCACCGCGTCCCGCTCGGCGGGGACCGCGGTGGCCACGAGGATGCGTGCAGAGGCCGTGATCAGGCCTTCTTCAGCTTGAACGACCACATGCCCTGGTTGGACTTCTCGCCCATCCGGATGGTGACGGTGTTGGTGTCGCCCTGGGTGCCGTACTGCTGGTTGAAGAACGCGCTGCCCGGAAGGGTGCGGTAGGTCTTCTTGCTGACGTCGGTGAACTGCTGGCCGTTGACCAGCAGGACCCAGCCGGCATCCGCGATCTTCGGGTCGACGCCGACGCGGACCGTCGCGTCCTGGTCGACCTTGATCGACTTGGCGTTGCCGACGTTCTTGACGCACGTCGCCAGCGACCTGGCGTCCAGTGCGTTGCCGTCGTTGTAGCAGGTGGCCTCGGAATTGACCGAGCTGTCGCCGACGGTGACCGTCGCGACGGGCGTCGGCTTCTCGCAGGCAGACAGGGCGAGCAGTCCGGCGGATACGAGGCCGGCGGCGGCGACGGCGCGGCGGCGTCGCACAGCGGATTGCAGCGTGGTCATGGCCGAAGGCTATCGGGCGCCCCGATCCGTCCGCCCACGCGGGGTGCGACGTGCCCGGTTCGTTACGCCAGCCGTACCCATGATCGGCGAATCGTGGCCGGTTCGTGGTCCCGGGCAGGTCAGGCGACCCGGGAGTGCGGTCGGCCGCCGTGCCGGGCGCAGGCGAGCAGGCCCTTCAGGGTGGTCAGCCAGCCGACGGCGACGAACACCGCGCCCATCAGCAGGCCGACCGTGCCGTTCAGCGGCAGCACGATGCCGACGGCGCCGCCGAACACCCAGGCCATCTGCAGCAGCGTCTCCGAGCGGGCGAACGCCGAGGTGCGCACCAGTTCCGGCACGTCCCGCTGGATCAGCGCGTCCAGGGCCAGCTTGGCCAGCGCCTGGCCGAACCCGGCGACGGCCGCGAGACAGGCCACCAGGAACGCCCCGAAGAACACGGCGGCCACGATCGCCGTGCCGAGGACCACCGCGACGACGGTCACGATGATGATCTCCGGGGCGCGGGATCTGAGCCAGGACCCCACGGCCGTGCCCAGGGCGTTGCCCGCGCCGGCGGCGACCCCCACTATCCCGAGCGAGACCGCCGCGCTCTCCCCGGTCAGCGGGTGCTCGCGCAGCAGGAAGGCGAGGAAGAAGATCAGGAAACCGGACAGGCAGCGCAGGGCCGCGTTGGCGCCGAGCGCGTGCGTGACGGCGGGGCCGACCGTCCGCAGTCCCGGCCGCTTCACCTGCTCCTTCTCCCTCCTGCGCTGCGTCCCGTGCAGATGCTGCTCGTCGGCCGCGAGCAGCGCCACGTCCTCGCCCTTGGCCGAGTCCACCTTGGGCGGCAGGGAGAACGACAGGAACGTCCCCCCGACAAAGATCAAGAAGGCGCCGTACAGCGGCCAGGGATCGCCGACCCGGTGCAGCCCGGCCGCGATCGGCGCGGCCACACCGGTGGCCAGCAGCCCGGCCAGAGTGACCCGCGAGTTGGCCTTCACCAGCGAGAACCGGGGCGGCAGCAGTCGCGGTACGACCGCGCTGCGGACCACTCCGTACGCCTTCGACGCGACCAGCACACCGAGCGCGGCCGGATACAGCTCCAGGCTGCCGCTCGCCACGGCGCCCGAGATGACCAGCGCCAGCAGGGCGCGGGCGAGCATGGCCCCGGCCATGGCGGCGCGCCGGCCGTGCGGCAGCCGGTCGAGGAGCGGGCCGATGACCGGGGCGAGGACGGTGAAGGGCGCCATCGTGATGGCGAGATACAGGGCGACCCGGCCGCGTGCCTCGTCGGTCGGCACGGAGAAGAACACCGTGGAGGCGAGCGCCACGGTGATCATCACGTCGCCCGCGCCGTTGACGGCGTGCAGCTCGATCAGCTTGCCGAGGCCCGACTCACCCGCCCCGTGCGCGTGTGTGGCCCTGCGGATCCCGCGCGCCGCCCCGGTGACCGGGACGTGCAGGGCACGGCCGACGGAACGGACGGCGCCACCGGCCCGGCTCGCGCCGCCACCCCGAACACCACGCCTGTCCGCGGTCGCCACGTGCTTCATAGTGCCCTGAGAAGCGGTCGGATAGTGCGGTACCGCGCGGAAGAGCCCGATGGGCGGTCGGGAAGGAATCCCGCGTGGCGGCGAGGAATCTTGTTCGGTGTAGCGTGCGTATCTCAGCCATAACGCAGAATGGATGGCAGAGGTGCGCCCGAGCGCGCGGATGCATGACGTCGATGCGGTCCCCTGGTCCGCTCCGTCGGCAGGCCCGCCTTCAGGCAGCCGCCCTCGACGAGACGGCGTAGGAGAGAAGCGATACCTGTGAGCGCAGCGACAACGCGAAGCCGCACCCCCGACCGCCTGTGCGCCGAGGCGGTCGATCTCGCCCGCGCCGCCGCCGAGGAGGCCGCCGCTCCAGGTGTGGTCGGAGAGCACGTCGGCCTCGTCTCCGAAGGCGACCGCGTTGTCACGCACTTCTTCGAGTGCAAGGAGCTGGGCTACCGCGGCTGGCGCTGGGCGGCGACCGTGGCCCGCGCCTCCCGGGCCAAGATCGTCACGCTCGACGAGGTCGTCCTCCTCCCCGGCCCCGACGCCCTGCTCGCCCCCGAGTGGGTGCCGTGGAGCGAGCGGCTGCGCCCCGGCGACCTCGGCCCCGGCGACCTGCTCCCCACCGATCAGGACGACCTGCGCCTGGAGCCCGGTTACACGGGCGAGGAGGAGCCGCCGCCGAACTCGATCGTCTCCGAGGAGATGGCGGAGCTTGCGGAGGCGGAGGACGCGGACGTCACCCCCGGCGCCCCCGCCGTCCAGCCCACGGCCCCGTCCCGGGGCTCGATCGCCGCCGTCGCCGAGGAACTGGGCATGCGCCGGGCGCGGGTGCTGTCCCGCTACGGCCTGCACACCGCCGCCGATCGCTGGGAGGAGTCGTACGGTCCCAGGACCGCGATGGCCCAGGCGGCTCCCGCCGCCTGTATGACCTGCGGCTTCCTGACACCCATCGGCGGCTCCCTGGGCCAGGCCTTCGGCGTGTGCGCCAACGAGTTCTCGCCCGCCGACGGCCGTGTGGTCTCCCTGGCCTACGGCTGCGGCGGCCACTCCGAGGCGGCGGTCATGCCGAAGCCGCCCCGGCCGGCCCCACCGGTCATCGACGAGACCCGGGTCGACCCCTTCGCTCTCCGCCCCGCCCGCGACTCCGGTTCGGTCCCGGAGACGGGCGACGAGGAAACCGCGGAACTAGGCCACTCCTGACCCAGGCTCCGCGGCGAGAAGTCGGCGGCCCGAGCCGGGTGACGCGGTGGCCGCCGCCCTCCGGAGCAGTTCCGGCACCCGCCGACCGGTGGGGCGGTTCGGGCCTCGGCCTGTCGGCCGGCGGTTCCGGCGGCCTCCGCCGGTGGCCATGACCGGGTGGCGGCCGGGTGGGTCCACGCGGCTGGTCGTCGTGGGTGGGGCAGTACGGCGTCCGGTGGGGCGGTTCGGGCGTCGGTCTGTCGGCCGGCGGGTCCGGCGGCCTCCGCCGACAAGCGCGTGCGCAATGACCGGGTGACGGGCGGCGTGGTTCCGGTGTTCGCCCGCCGATCCGTGGGCTTGTGTCAGTGCCCGTCCGCCGAGCGGCGGAGCAGTCCGAGCCTCCGCGGCCGGCGGAGCTGCTCCAGCGCCCGTCCGCCGGCCGTGGATTTCCGCCCGCGCCGGAAAACTGGCCGCCCCCACCCGACCCGCCGCAAAAGCACCCCGGGCGCCGGTCGGTGTCGTGCGCCCGGCGACGGCAGCCCTTCCCGTGCGCGCTGTACCTTCGTCCTCACGCGTGATGAGGAGTGTGAACGTGAGCAGCAAGTACGTGCGGCCGGCGAGCGAGGGTGCCGATCCGTTCGGGACGGCCCGGCTGCGCCGTGGTGTCCTCGACGCCTGGGCCACCAGCCCCGCCCGGTTCCGTGAGGACGCCAACGCCGAGGAGGACCTGGTCCTCGGCGGCTACCGGGACCGGCTCGTCGTCGAGCTGGCCCAGAACGCCGCCGACGCCGCCGCCCGGGCGCGGGTGCCGGGGCGGCTGCGGCTCACCCTCCGGGACGGGGTCCTCGTCGCCGCCAACACCGGTGCCCCGCTGGACGCGGCCGGTGTCGAGTCGCTGTCCACCCTGCGCGCCTCCGCCAAGCGGGACACCGAGGTCACCCACGGTGCCGTCGGGCGGTTCGGCGTCGGATTCGCCGCCGTGCTCGCGGTGACCGACGAGCCCGCCGTCGTCGGCCGGCACGGCGGAGTCCGCTGGTCCCTCGCCGAGGCGCGGGAACTGGCCGCCGAGACCGCCCGGCACAGCCCGGGCCTCGGCGACGAGGTCCGGCGCCGGGACGGCCATGTGCCGCTGCTCCGGCTGCCGTTCGCGGCCGAGGGCACCGCCCCGGACCCGTACGACACCGCCGTCATCCTGCCGCTGCGGGACGCGGCCGCCGCCGATCTCGCCGAACGGCTGCTGAGCGCCGTCGACGACGCCCTGCTCCTCGCCCTGCCGGGCCTTGAGGAGGTCGTCATCGAGGTGGGTGGTGCCGAGCGGACGCTGCGCCGGCGCGGCGAGGGCGCCGTCGTCGTGGTGGAGGACTCGCGCGCGGGTACCACCCGGTGGCGCACCGCCTCCGCACACGGGCCGCTCACCGCCGACCTGCTCGCCGACCGGCCGGTGGAGGAGCGGCTGCGCCCCAACTGGTCGGTGACCTGGGCCGTACCCGAGGACGAGGACGGGCGGCCGGTGCGGCCGCGGACCACCCCCGTCGTGCACGCGCCGACCCCCAGCGACGAGCCCCTCGGCGTGCCCGCCCTGCTCATCGCCTCCTTCCCGCTCGACGCCACCCGCCGGCACACGGCCCCCGGCCCGCTCACCGACTTCCTGGTGCAGCGCGCCGCCGACGCCTACGCCGAACTGCTCGCCGACTGGCGGCCGGTGACCGACGGGATCATCGACCTGGTGCCGGGACCGCTCGGCAAGGGCGAGCTGGACGGGGCGCTGCGGCAGGCCGTGCTGGAACGGCTGCCGCGCACCGCTTTCCTCCCCCCGGCCGTCGTCGCCCAGGGGGAGGACCACGATCTGCCTCACGCCCTGCGGCCCCGGGACGCCGAGGTCGTGGAGGGCGCCGGGGCGGACACCGTGCGGGTGCTCGCCGAGGTACTGCCCACCCTGCTGCCCGCCGGACTGGAGCGGCGCGTCGAACTGCGCACGCTCGGGGTCGCCCGGCTGCGGCTCGCCGACGCCATCGACCGGCTCGCCGGCCTGGACAAGGACCCCGGCTGGTGGTGGCGGCTCTACGACAGCCTCGCCGGGGTCGACCCCGACCGGCTGTCCGGGCTTCCGGTGCCGCTCGCCGGGGGCACCTCCGAGACTTTCGGCACGGGGGGATGCCGGACCACCATCGGGCCCCGGCAGGTCCTGCTGCCCACCCCCGACGCCGCACGCATCGACGCGGACGTGCTCGGGCGGCTCGGCCTGAAGGTGGCCCATGAGGACGCCGCGCACCCGCTGCTGGAGAAGCTGGGCGCGCTGCCCGCCACCGCGCGTGCGGTGCTCACGACCCCGCAGGTGCGTTCAGCCGTCGCCGCCTCGCTGGACGAGGAGGGCGGGATCGGGGGATGGGAGGAGGACGCCCCGGACCCGGAGGAACTGGCCGACACCGTCCTCGCGTTGGTCCGGGATGCGGGTCTCGAGCCCGGCGACGAGCCCTGGCTGGGGGCGCTGGCACTGCCCGACGAGGACGGGGAACTGGCCCCGGCCGGTGAACTCGTCTTTCCCGGCAGCCCCTTCGCCCGCGTAATCCGCGAGGGCGAACTGGCCGCCGTGGACCACGAGCTGGCCGACAAGTGGGGTGAGCAGCCGCTGACCGCCTGCGGCGTGCTCGCGAACTTCGCCCTGGTCCGCGCCACCGACGTGGTCCTCGATCCGGACGAACTGGAGCCCCGGGAGGGCGACTTCGCCGAGCCCGACGACGCCGGGCTGCTGGACGCCGTCGACGTGTGGTGCGAGGACATCCTCGACCGCTTCCCGGACAGCCCGGTGCCGCCGGTCGCCACCGAGCTGGTCGCCGTGCGCGACCTGGACCTGGTGGACGACGACCGCTGGCCGGAGGCCCTCGCGCTGCTCGCGCAGCCCCCGCTGCGGGACGCGCTCACCCAGCCGGTCCGGATCCTGCTGCACGACGGCACCCACGAGACCGTACGGCCGTACACCGCCTGGTGGCTGCGCGGGCACCCGGTGCTCGACGGCCGTCGCCCGGCCGGGCTCCTCACCGCCGGTGGGGACCCGCTGCTGCGCGGGCTGTACGACGAGGCCGACGCCACCGGGTTCGAGGACGAGCAGGTGCTGCGGGCCCTGGGCGTGCGCACCTCGGTCGCGGCCCTGTTGGACGAGCCCGGCGGCGCCGCCGAGCTGCTGGACCGGCTGGCCGACCCCGTGCGCACGGTGACGCCCGCTCAGTTGCACGGCCTGTACGGGGCGCTGGCGGAGATGGACCCCGAGCAGGTGACCCTGCCGGAGGAGCTGCGGGCCGTGGTCGACGGGCGGGCGGCTGTCGTGGACGCGGCGGAGGCGGTCGTGGTCGACTCGCCCGATCTGCTGCCGTTCACCGGCGGGATCCCGCTGCTGCCGGTACGGCCGTCCCGCGCCGCCGAGCTGGCGGAGCTGTTCCAGGTGCGGCGGCTGAGCGAGTCCGTCACCGGCGAGGTGCACTCCGAGGGGACCGAGCACGAGGTTCCGGAGCCGGTGCGGGTGCTGCTCGGGTCGCGCACGCCCCACACGTACGTCGAGCACGACGAACTCGTGGTGGACGGCGTGGAGATCGACTGGCGGCTCACCGACGACGGCGTGCTGCACGCGGCCACCCTGGAGGGGGTCGCGGCCGGGCTGGCGTGGGCGGCGGGACAGTGGCCCCGGCGGTTCGAGGTGGCGGCCCTGCTGGAGGACCCGTCGCGGACGGAGGAGCTGGCCCGGGACCGCTGGTTCGACTGACGGACCACCGTCTTCGGAAATCTCTTACGAATTCCTGAACGCGCGTACAACCGTTCCCCTGCGTGCCGAGTCTGATCCACCGCAGTCACCGGACTCACTCGTCGCCACGCACGCAGGGGAACGCATGCGTATCAGCGCCACTGCCGCCGTCGTCGGCGGCACTCGCGCCGTCCCGGCCGCGCCGGCCGACGGCTTCCGCACGCCTCTCCTGCGCACGCACCTCGACCACCGCGGCGGTGACCGCCTCGGGTGACGTCGACGTGCGGTGGCCCGGTGAACTCGCCGGAAACCCACGGCTTCAGCCGTACAACCAGTCGATTCCTTCGCGGGTCTGATCCCGTGAGTCGACTGACTCCCTGATCACTTTTGGACCTCGGGTCCACTTTCTCCACACAGGGGAACGCATGCGTATACGCGCCACCGTGGCCGCCGTCTCCGGCGCCCTGGCCCTCTCCGCCCTCGTCGTCCCTGCCGCGCAGGCCGCCGGCGGTTCCGCGACGCCCTCCAAGGCCGACATCCTGAGGATCCGCGAGGCCGCCCAGGGCACCTCCTCCGGCAAGACCGCGTTCGCCGCCTCCTCCACCACCACCGGCGCGCCGTACGCGATGGACGTCACCTTCTCCAACTTCAAGATCGCCGGCGCGGTGAAGGTCGGCACGACCAACCACGTCGCCACCACGGTCACCTACACGATGACCCACGGCGCGGACGTCGACATCACCGCCGACGACTTCCTCACCGGCCCCTACATCTACAAGGGCTCGTACGACACGCCGACCAACATGCTGTTCGGCGACTACGCGGCCACCTGCACGGCCACCTCGTCGACCACCGCCAGCTGCAAGGGCAACATCGACATCTACCCGGCCGACAGCGAGCTGCTGAACTCCGACGCCGGTACCTGGCACGGCGCGGCCCTCGCCATCGCGTACAACGGCCAGGACCCGAGCAGCCCCGACTTCGACATCACCAAGGTCGGTTACGCCGACCAGGGCGGTCTGGGCACCACGCTGGTCCAGCGCTACTCCAGGCTGACGGTCAACGCCTCCCCCGAGCCGGTGAAGAAGGGCAGGACCATCACGGTCACCGGCAAGCTCTCCCGGGCCAACTGGGAGGACAACAAGTACCACGGCTACACCAACCAGTACGTGAAGCTGCAGTTCCGCAAGAAGGGCTCCAGCACCTACACCACGCTGAAGACCATCAAGTCGGACTCCTACGGCAACCTGAAGACCACGACCACCGCCTCGACCGACGGCTACTGGCGCTTCTCCTTCGCCGGCACCACGACCACCCCGGCGGTCAACGCCACGGGTGACTACGTCGACGTGCAGTAATGGATCAGTAAGCGCGGCACAAAATCGGGTCCGCGGGGGCAGCAGCCGTACAACCGACGGCGGTCCCCGCGGATCTGATCGCGTGAGTCGACCGACTCCACGATCACTTCTCCCTCCAAGGGAGCGCACATGCGCATACGCGCCATCGTGGCCGCCGCTTCCGGCGCCCTGGCCCTCACCGCCCTCGCAGTCCCGGCCGCACAGGCCGTCACCGACTCGGGCTCGCCCTACAGCTCGATGTGAGCTTCTCCAGCGTGTCCATCGCCAAGGCGATCAAGGTGGGCACCACCAACGAGGTCAGCGCCAAGTACACGTACACCCTGACGCACGGCTCGGACGTGGACATCCACGCGAGCGACTTCTACACCGACGCCTTCCTCTACCACGGCACCTACAGCGACACGGCCCCCGAGCTGTACGGCGACAACCCGGCCGGCTGCACGGATGTCACCTCGACCACGGCCACCTGCACGGGCTACGTCAACATCTACCCGACCGACGCCGACCCCAAGAGCGCGGACGCGGGCACCTGGCACGTGGCCGCCGAGGCAGTCGCCTTCAACGGCCAGGACCAGCAGAACCCCGACATGAGCAAGGTCGGCTACAAGGACGGGAGCGGCCTCGGCGCCACCCTGGTGCAGCGCTACTCCAAGCTGACGACCGCCGTGAGCTCGACGTCCGTCCACAAGGGCAGGACGTTCACCGTCTCCGGCAAGCTCTCCCGCGCGAACTGGGACGACAACCTGTGCCACGGCTACGCCAACCAGCCGGTCAAGCTCCAGTTCCGCAAGTCCGGGACCACCACGTACACCACGATCAAGACGGTGTACACCGACTCCTACGGCAACCTGAAGACCGGCGCCACCGCGAACTACAGCGGCTACTGGCGCTTCAGCTTCGCCGGCACCACGACCACCCCGGCGGTCAGCGCCACGGGTGTGTACGTCGGTGTGAAGTGAGCCTGACCCAGTGCCGCAACAGGCAGCGTTCGCCCCGTCGCGCAGACGTTTCCTGCCGGGTACTAGTCGGGAAAGCGGCGGTCGACCCACTTCCAGATCCATTCCAGGGCGGCCGCCGCCACCACCGCGATGCCGACCGCGGTCCACGGCAATGTGACCCCCACCAGCTTCAGCGCGAAGAAAGTCTGCAGGGCGGGTACGGCCAGCACCAGCAGGAACCCCACGCCCATCGCGGCCACCAGGGTCAGCCGCCACCACGTGTAGGGGCGGGCGATGATCGCCAGGATCCACAGCGAGACCAGGAAGAGGGTCAGCGTCGCCGCGCTGGTCTCCGCGCCCAGCCGGTCGCCTCCCGTGTAGAAGCCCCGGGCGATCAGATACACCCCGAAGGTCGCCGCTCCCGCCACCACACCGCCGGGCACCGAGTACCGCATGACTCTGTGCACGAAGTGCGGTTTGGCCCGCTCTTTGTTGGGCGCCAGGGCCAGGAAGAACGCCGGGACGCCGATGGTGAGGGTGGACAGCAGGGTCAGGTGCCGCGGCAGGAAGGGGTATTCGACCCGCGAGCAGACCACCAGGACCGCGAGGAGCACCGAGTAGACGGTCTTCACCAGGAACAGCGTCGCCACCCGGGTGATGTTGCCGATCACCCTGCGGCCCTCCGCGACCACCGACGGCAGGCTCGCGAAGCTGTTGTCCAGCAGCACGATCTGCGCCACCGCCCGTGTCGCCTCCGAGCCGGAGCCCATGGCGACCCCGATGTCGGCGTCCTTCAGCGCGAGCACGTCGTTCACCCCGTCGCCGGTCATCGCGACCGTGTGCCCACGTGACTGCAGTGCCCCGACCATGTCCCGCTTCTGCCGCGGGGTGACCCGCCCGAAAATCGTCCCCCGGTCCAGTGCCTCGGCCATGCCGTCCTTGTCGCCGGGCAGGTGCCTGGCGTCCAGGGCGGTCCCCGTCAGGCCGAGCTTGCCGGCGACCGCGCCGACCGACACCGCGTTGTCGCCGGAGATGACCTTGGCCTGGACCTTCTGCTCCGCGAAGTAGCGCAGGGTGTCGGCGGCGTCGGGCCGCAGCCGCTGCTCCAGGACGACGAGCGCGGTGGGGCGGCCGCCACGGGCCGGGTCGGGGGCGTCCAGGTCGCGGCTCGTGCGGGTCAGCAGCAGTACCCGCTGTCCCTGCTCGTTGAGGCGCTCCGTTTCGGCCAGGGCCGGGTCGCCGGGCGCGAGGAGGACATCGGGCGCGCCCAGCAGCCAGGTGCTGGTGTCGCCGTCGGCCTCGCTGAACGCGGCGCCGCTGTACTTGCGGGCCGAGGAGAACGGCAGCGACTCCACGCACCGCCAGTCCTCACTGTCCGGGTAGGCGTCGATGATCGCCTGGAGGGAGGCGTTGGGGCGCGGGTCGGACTCCCCGAGCGCGCCGAGCACCTTGCGCAGGTACGCCTCGTCGGCACCGTCCAGCGGCCGCAGCTCGGTGACGTCCATACCGCCCTCGGTGAGGGTGCCGGTCTTGTCCAGGCAGACGGTGTCGACACGGGCCAGTCCTTCGATCGCCGGCAGCTCCTGCACCAGGCACTGCTTCCGGCCGAGCCGGATGACGCCGATCGCGAAGGCCACGGAGGTGAGCAGCACCAGCCCCTCGGGGACCATGGGGACGATGCCGCCGACCGTGCGGGCCACCGCGTCCTTGAGGCCGTGGTTCTTGACGACGAGCTGGGTGATGACAAGCCCGATCGCGGCCGGGACCATCATCCAGGTGACGTACTTGAGGATCGTGGAGATGCCGGTGCGCAGTTCGGAGTGGACCAGGGTGAAGCGGGAGGCCTCCTCGGCGAGCCGGGCCGCGTAGGCCTCGCGGCCGACCCTGCTCGCCTGGAAGGCGCCGCCGCCCGCGACGACGAAGCTGCCGGACATGACCGGATCGCCGACTCGTTTGACCACCGGGTCCGCCTCACCGGTGAGCAGCGACTCGTCGATCTCCAGCCCGTCGGCCTCCGCGCAGACCCCGTCGACCACGATCTTGTCGCCCGGCCCGATCTCCATGAGGTCGTCGAGCACGATCTCGTGGACGGCCAACTGGAGGGCGGTGCCGTCACGGCGGACCGTCGGCCGGGCCTCGCCGATCACCGCGAGCGAGTCGAGGGTCTGCTTGGCCCGCCACTCCTGGAGGACGCCGATGCCGGTGTTGGCGAGGATCACGAAGCCGAAGAGGCTGTCCTGGATCGGCGCGACGAACAGCATGACCAGCCACAGCACGCCGATGATCGCGTTGAACCGGGTGAAGACGTTGGCCCGGACGATCTCGCCCAGCGACCGGCTGCTGCGCACCGGTACGTCGTTGACCTGCCCGCGTGCACGCCGCTCCGCCACTTCGGCGGCGGTCAGCCCGGTCGGCCGGCTCACGGGCAGGGCCATGGGATGCACGGGGTCGAGTTCGGCGCCCGCGTCTATATGGCTCATGTCATCGACGGTACGTGCCGATTTGCCCCCTTGCCTGCTTTCCGGCGGAAACAGGGCCGGGGCCGTCGCGGCCGGCGTGAAGCTATGCGGCCGTCGTCGACCGCGGCGCCGCCGCCCTCTTGATCGCGGCGTCCCGCCTTCTGACGTACCAGATCCCGATCAGCCCCAGCCCGCCGCCCGCCAGGCAGGTCCACAGCCACCACAGATGGCCGTGGTTCTCGAACCAGCCGTACAAGGGAAGCTGCACGAGGAACAGGACGAACCAGACGATCGTCCCGCCGGTGACGGTGGCGACCACCGGGCCCTCCAGGGGCTCCGGCGCCTCGTGCTTGGGGGTCCACTTGGCCATACCGCACAGCTTACGAGGCGATCAGGTCTACGCGCGGAGATAGCGATCTACGACTCATACGTTCATACTGAAACGGTTTTGTCTGTGTCCACTTCTGTTCGTATGAAACTCCAACGGGGCTCGGGGGAACCCCGTCGGTGATGAGGTAAAGCATGTCCACCTCGGCACCCGCCAAGGTCCCCACCCCCGAAATCCCGGGCGGTGCGCCCGGCCAGGGCGCCCTCGACCGCTACTTCAGGATCTCCGAGCGCGGCAGCTCCGTCGCCCGTGAGATCCGTGGCGGTTTCGCCACCTTCTTCGCGATGGCGTACATCATCGTGCTGAACCCGATCATCCTCGGCAGCGCGAAGGACATGTACGGGCACCATCTGGACAACGGCCAGCTGGTGACGGCGACCGCGCTGACGGCCGCGTTCACCACCCTCCTGATGGGTGTCATCGGCAACGTGCCGATCGCGCTCGCCGCGGGCCTCGGCGTGAACTCGGTCGTCGCGCTGCAGCTGGCGCCCCGGATGTCCTGGCCTGACGCGATGGGCATGGTCGTCCTCGCGGGCATCGTGGTCATGCTGCTGGTCGCCACCGGCCTGCGCGAGCGCGTGATGAACGCCGTGCCGTTCGGGCTGCGCAAGGCGATCTCGATCGGTATCGGCCTGTTCATCATGCTGATCGGCCTGGTCGACTCCGGCTTCATCACGCGCATGCCGGACGCCGCGCAGACCACGGTCCCGGTCCAGCTCGGCGTGGGCGGTCACCTGCACGGCTGGCCGGTGCTGGTCTTCATCCTCGGCGTGCTGCTCACCTTCGCGCTGCTCGTCCGCAGGGCGCCGGGCGCGATCCTGATCTCGATCGTCGGCATGACCGTCCTCGCGGTGATCCTCAACGCGGTCACGACGATCCCGTCCTGGGGCCTGACCGTCCCGAAGTGGCCCGGCAACCCGGTCGCCACCCCCGACTTCGGCCTGGTCGGCCACGTCAGCCTGTTCGGCGGCTTCTCCAAGGTCGGCGTGCTGACCGGCATCCTGTTCGTCTTCACGGTCCTGCTGTCGTGCTTCTTCGACGCGATGGGCACGATCATGGGCGTCGGCGACGAGGCGAAGCTGACCGACGCCGAGGGCTACATGCCGGGCATCAACAAGGTCCTGTTCATCGACGGCCTCGCGGTCGCGGCGGGCGGCGCCAGCTCCTCCTCGGCCACCACCGCGTTCGTGGAGTCCACGGCCGGTGTCGGCGAGGGCGCCCGCACGGGCCTGGCGAACGTCGTCACGGGCGGCCTCTTCGCCGTGGCGCTGTTCCTCACCCCGGTCGCCACGATGGTCCCGTCCCAGGCGGCGACCCCGGCGCTGATCGCGGTCGGCTTCCTGATCCTGTCGAACTCGGTCAAGGAGATCGACTGGGCCGACTACACGATCGCGATCCCGGCGTTCGTGACGATGCTGATGATGCCGTTCACCTACTCGATCACGAACGGCATCGGCATGGGCTTCATCACCTTCACCGTCCTGCGCCTGGCGGCAGGCCGGGCCCGCGAGATCCCGGTGCCCATGTACGCCGTGTCGGCGGTCTTCGCCTTCTACTACCTGATGCCGGCCCTGGGTCTCACCTGACCGGTGGGCGTCACGTGACGCCGTAGAACTTCTCCGTCTCCTCGACGGCGGCCTGGAACCGCTCGTCGAAGTCGTCCCGGATGAGCGTGCGGACCACATAGTCCTGCACGCTCATTCCTCTTTTCGCCGCGTGGTGCCGGAGCCTTTCGAGCAGCTCCCCGTCTATCCGCAGGCTGAGCACGGTGGTCCCCATGCGTACGAGGGTCCCCGTATCCGGCGCGCCGATGCGTCACTTTCCGGAACCGACTCACTCATACGGGTGATCGAAGGCCTCCGTGGCGGGTATCACTGGCATCAGGGCGTGTCGCGGTGGTACTTAGGTAGGGTAATGAGATACCCTAAAGAACATGCCGGACCTCACCCATGGCGACGACGCCGCCGCCGTGAACTCTCTCCGCTCCGCCGTGATGCGGTTGTCCCGTCGGCTGAAGCACCAGCGGGTCGACGAGTCGCTGAGCCCCACCGAGATGTCGGTGCTCGGCACCCTCGCCCGCTGCGGCTCGGCCACCCCGGGAGAGCTCGCCCGCAAGGAGCACGTCCAGCCTCCGTCGATGACCCGCATCGTCGCGCTGCTCGAGGCCAAGGGGCTGGTCCGGCTGGAGCCGCACCCCGAGGACCGGCGCCAGAAGGTCGTCACCCAGACCGAGCAGGCCGAGGCGATGCTCGAGGAGAGCCGCCGCAAGCGCAACGCTTTCCTGGCCGGCCTGGTCGAGAGCCTCGACGAGGACGAGTGGGCCGCACTGCGCGCCGCCGCCCCCGTGCTGGAGAAGCTCGCACACCTGTAAGCAAGCCGTCCGAGGAGTGAGCCGTCCGGCACCGGCCGAAAGCGCCCGGAGGCGAACGACCGGAAACAGAGGAGGCGAATCCTTTTGAGTACGGGATCCGGAACACCTTCCGCCCCCGCACCGACCGCCACTACCACCCCCACCGCCCGCAAGTCCTCGATGTTCAGCTCGCTGAAGATCCGGAACTACCGCCTCTTCTTCCTCGGCCAGGCTGTCTCCAACACCGGCACCTGGATGCAGCGCATCGCCCAGGACTGGCTCGTCCTCAGCCTCACCGGTTCCTCCGCGGCGGTGGGCATCACGACGGCACTGCAGTTCCTGCCGATGCTGCTCTTCGGCCTCTACGGCGGTGTCCTGGTCGACCGGCTCCCCAAGCGCCCCGCGCTGCTGGTCACGCAGTCCTCGATGGCCGTGACAGGCCTGGCGCTGGCCTTCCTCACGCTCTCCGGCCATGTCCAGGTCTGGCACGTCTACGTCGCCGCCTTCGCCGTGGGTCTCGCCACGGTGGTGGACAACCCGGCCCGGCAGTCCTTCGTCTCCGAGATGGTCGGGCCCGAGCAGTTGCAGAACGCGGTCAGCCTGAACTCCGCGAACTTCCAGTCCGCCCGCCTGGTCGGCCCGGCCGTCGCCGGCGTGATGATCACCGGGGTGGGCACCGGCTGGGCGTTCCTCGCCAACGGCCTGTCTTTCGTCGCGCCGATCGGCGGCCTGCTGCTCATGCGCGCCCGCGAACTGCACGTCGTCGAGCGCACCCCGCGCGGCAAGGGCCAGTTGCGCGAGGGCCTGCACTACGTGGCCGGGCGGCCCGAGCTGATCTGGCCGATCGTCCTCGTCGGCTTCATCGGCACCTTCGGCTTCAACTTCCCGGTGTGGCTGTCGGCCTACGCGGACGACGTCTTCCACTCCGGCGCCGGCTCCTACAGCCTCTTCAACACCCTGATGGCCGTCGGCTCCCTGTGCGGTGCCCTGCTGGCCGCCCGGCGCGGTACGGCCCGGCTGCGCGTCCTGACCGCCGCCGCGCTGGCCTTCGGCACGCTGGAGGTGGTGGCCGCGGTGGCGCCGTCGTACTGGCTGTTCGCGCTGCTGATGGTGCCGATCGGGGTCTGCGGCCTGACGGTGAACGTCACCGCGAACACCGCCGTGCAGATGGCCACCGACCCGGCCATGCGGGGCCGGGTGATGTCCCTGTTCATGATGGTGTTCATGGGCGGTACGCCGCTGGGCGCGCCCGTCGTCGGCTGGATCACCGACACCTACGGCGCCCGGATCGGCTTCGCCCTCGGCGGCGTCGTCTCGGCCGCGGCCGCCGCCGGCATCGGCCTGATCCTGGCCCGCGTCGGCGGTCTTCGCCTGACAGTGGGCTGGCACCACGGCCATCCGCGGGTCCGGTTCGAGTCGAGGAACCGGGAGCGGCTGGCCACGGCGGCGTAGGAGACACCGTACTCCGGGCTGGGCAGCACATCCCCATGGCATCACGCATCACCGGCATCGGCCCCGAGATCCCGTTCCCGCGTGCGGTGGCGGACGGCGGTCGTGCCGGCCTGCGGCGCGGTCGGTGGGCTCGCCGCTGTCGCGCGGTCCGGGGTCGAGGGCGCCAGTGCCGGGCCGATCACGGCTTCCGGGAGCGCGAGGTCGTCTTCTGCGTCGCGTCCTGTCGGGGGAACCCTGAGGGTCGCGCCGGCGGGCGCTCGTGATCGACGGCGCGTGCGGACCTGCAGCGGGGCGCCGCCCGGTCCGGCTGCACGGGCGGTGCCCGGCTCGCCACGGGGATCGAGGACGCGGCACACGGCCTGCTCGGCACCCTCCCGCGCCGAACGCCGATCCTCACGGGAAAGCCCCGGCCTGTCCGGGCGGGCTGATCGTCATGCGCTCGTCCCGTCCGCCGGCTCTGCGAAGGTGAGGGCATGAGACTCTTCGCCGCGGTGCTCCCCCCGGAGCACGTCGTCCACGAACTCGCCGCCGAAGTGGCCCGGTTGAAGCGGCTGCCCGGCGCGGAGCGGCTGCGCTGGACCAACCGGCCCGGCTGGCACTTCACCCTCGCCTTCTACGGCGAGGTCGACGAACCCCTCGTACCGGACCTGTCGGACCGCCTGGCACGGGCGGCCCACCGCACGGCACCCTTCACGCTGGCCCTGTCCGGCGGTGGCCAGTTCGGCCACGGCAAGGCCCTGTGGACCGGCGCGCACGGCGAGGTGGAGACGATGCGGCTGCTGGCCGAACGGGCCGAGTCGGCGGCGCGGAAGGCGGGCGTGCCGATGGAGGAGCACCGGCGGTACAAGGCGCACCTGACGGTGGCGCGCAGCAGGGCCGGGGTGGACGTACGGCCGTACGTCGAGCTGCTCCGCGCGTTCACCAGCCCGAGCTGGACGGTGAGCGAGCTGGTGCTGGTGCGGAGCAATCTGCCGCGCTCGGGGGTGGAGGGAGAGCAGCCCCGGTACGAGGCGGTCGGCCGCTGGCCGCTGGGCGGGTCCGGTTACGCTCGATGACGTGGACCCGAAAACCCGAAACCGGATCATGGCCGGTGTACTTGTGCTGATGTTCGTGGTGGTGGCCTTGGCGGCGGCCGTGAAGTAGTCGCTCTCGACAGCGGCGGAGCCGCACATCGCATGCAGCCCGCCGCCCCTCACGTCGCCGACGAGTGATCCGCCCTACCAGGCGAAGGCCTCCGGGGACGGGCCCGGGCCCGGGAAGACCTCGTCCAGGCCCGCCAGGAGTTCCTCGCCCAGCTCCAGCTCGGCCGCCCTGACCGCCGACTCGAGCTGCCCGGCCGTACGCGGGCCGACGATGGGACCGGTCACACCCGGCCGCGTCAGCAACCAGGCCAGGGCCACCTCGCCGGGCTCCAGGCCGTGCTTGTCGACGAGGTCCTCGTACGCCTGGACCTGGGCGCGGACGGCCGGGTCCTTGAGAGTGTCCGCGGCCCGGCCGGAGGCGCGGCGCCCGCCCCGGACCTCCTTCTTGATCACGCCGCCGAGCAGACCGCCGTGCAGCGGCGACCACGGGATGACCCCGAGGCCGTAGTCCTGCGCGGCGGGAACGACCTCCATCTCGGCGCGCCGCTCGGCGAGGTTGTACAGGCACTGCTCGCTGACCAGGCCGATGGTGCCGCCACGACGGGCGGCGACCTCGTTGGCCTGGGCGATCTTGTAGCCGGGGAAGTTGGAGGAGCCGACGTAGAGGATCTTGCCCTGCTGGATCAGGGTGTCGATGGCCTGCCAGATCTCCTCGAACGGGGTGTTCCGGTCGATGTGGTGGAACTGGTAGAGGTCGATGTAGTCGGTCTGCAGCCGCTTCAGACTGGCGTCCACGGCGCGCCGGATGTTCAGCGCGGAGAGCTTGTCGTGGTTGGGCCAGGCCGGCTGCCCGTCGGCGCCCATGTTCCCGTAGACCTTGGTGGCGAGGACGACCTTGTCGCGGCGCTCGCCGCCCTTGGCGAACCAGTTGCCGATGATCGTCTCGGTCCGCCCCTTGTTCTCGCCCCAGCCGTACACGTTGGCGGTATCGAAGAAGTTGATGTCCGCGTCGAGGGCGGCGTCCATGATCGCGTGGCTGTCGGCCTCGTCCGTCTGCGGCCCGAAGTTCATCGTCCCGAGGACGAGCCGACTGACCTTGAGTCCCGTGCGTCCAAGCTGCGTGTACTTCATGGTCCTCTAGCCAACGGCTTGAAGTGCGCTCTAAGCAAGGGCTTTCGGCCGGAGACGTTCCGGCTCGGAGACCGAGCCCGCCCGCGATCGCCGGCCGGGAAGGCCGTGCCGCTGCTCATGGGCGGGTTCACCGAGCGGGAGGCTCGTCACGACCGCGTCGCGGGAGCCGGGGATGGTCCTCACGGAGGCGAGGCAGCCGTAGGTCATGGACCGCAGCCCGGCGTCCGGCGTGTCAGCCGCGGGGGAACCAATTCCGGCGTCTCCCGGTGACGGTGCCATTCAGGCCGCGTACGTCCGTCCGATCCCCCATGCCTCCCACATCGCTCCCGCGAACGCCCCCGCGATCCGGTGCTCCCCGGCCGCGTTGGGATGCGTGCCGTCGTAGGTGTCGACGTGGATGTCGTACTCCTCCGGCGGTGAGGCCAGCAGCAGCGGGGACCTGGGTTCGTCCAGGTCGGCCGCGCACTTGGCCAGAAGGACGTTGAAGAGGTCCACCTGTGTGGCGAAGGGGGCGTCCATCTCGGCCCGGATGTTGGGGATCACCGGGAGGAGGACGATGCGGATCCGCGGGTTCGCCTCGCGGGCGCCGGTGACGAAGGCGCGCACGTTCTCGGCCGTCTGCTCGGCGTCGGTGTAGAAGCCCAGATCGATGAGCCCGAGGGAGACCAGCAGCACGTCCGCCCGGTGCCGCCGTACCGCCTCGCCGATCAGCGGGGCCATGTGCAGCCAGCCCTCGCCCCAGCCGGCCAGGTGACGGCGGGGGAAGTCCGGGTCGGCGTAGTCGTACGACGTCGGTGCCTCGGCGGACTTGTCGTAGAGCTCCTCACGGGGGCCGACGAACGTGAACGGGCCGCCGTGCGTCTCGCACAGATGCCGCCACAGCCGGTAACGCCACGTGTGTTCGCCCGCGCTCCCGATCGTCATGGAGTCACCTACGGGCATGAACCTGAGCATCCGCTCATGATGGACGATCCCGCGCGCCGGTGGGGTGTGAGGCCCACCACGTCCGGCGGACAGCGACGGCAGCCCGCCGGGTGAACCGCCGCACGGGGTGGCAGGCTTGGGACATGCGTCGATCGTCCGCCGTCCTCGCCGGGTTGCTGCTCGCCGGCGCCTGCGCGCTGCCCGCCTCCGCCGCCGGCGCGGACGGCGACCAGGGGTTCACCTTCAAGGACCCGCGCATCGACGAGTCCAGCGGACTCGCCGCCTCCCGCCTCCACCCCGGCGTCTACTGGACGCACAACGACAGCGGTGACGGGCCGTACATCTACGCCGTGGACAGCCGCACCGGCAGGACGGTCGCCCGGGTCACCCTGCGCGGCATCGGCGCCCCGCGTGACGTCGAGGCCATCTCGATCGGGCCGCACGACGAGATCTACCTGGGCGACATCGGCGACAACCTCGGCGGCAAGTGGCCCTACGTGTGGATCTACCGGCTGCCCGAGCCGAAGGAGCTGCGGGACCAGACGGTCACCGCCACGCAGTACGTCGTGAAGTATGCGAACGGGCCGCGCGACGCCGAGTCGCTGATGGTTCATCCGAAGACCGGACGGGTCTACATCATCGACAAGAAGGAGAACGGCGGACACCTCTACGAGGGCCCGGCCGCCCTCTCCACGTCCGGCACGAACGTCTTCCGGCCGATCGCCCCCGTCGACCTGTGGGCCACGGACGCGGCGTTCTCCCCGGACGGACGGCAGCTCGTCGTGCGCGGCTACTTCGGCGGCATCACCTACGACTGGAACGGCGGCCGTATCAGACGCGAGGGCCGGCTCGACGTGCCGTTGCAGCGACAGGGCGAGGGCGTCACCTACTCCGCCGACGGGACCAAGCTGCTCTACAGCAGCGAGGGCGCGGGCAGCGAGGTCGTGGCGCAGGACGCGCCCGGCCGCGCCGCGGCCGAGGCGCCTTCCGAGGGCGGTGGTTCATCGGCCGCGTCCTCGAAGGGGAGCGGTGACGGCCTGAAGGTCGGCGCCGTCGTCGTCGCCGTCGGGCTGGCCGCCCTGTTCGGGTTGCGGCGGCTGCGGCGCGGGAGTTGAGGCGTCCGGCGGCCCGGTCCCGGCAGGCGTCGGCCACCCGGTGCCGTCGCCTCCCGCGATGACGGGGGTCAGGGCGACCGGGTGAGGGGAGCCGGGGCGGAGGGAGCCGGGCATCGGGACCGGGGGAGATACGGCGTCCGGCGCCGGACTCGAGGCGTCCTCGCGGCGCCGGCTCGCGGCGGGCCCGAGTCGCCGGGCGCCATGTCCGGACCCGGCACCATGGGCGGCGGGGACCTGGACTTCGCCAACGTCGTGGTGACCGACGCGACCGCCCTCGGTTGCCTGCTCGTCGCCCTGACCGGCCGGCGCTCCGCGCGCCCCGGTCACCGCGGCTCACCCTGGAGCACAGCGGTGTCGTGACCACCGTGCACGACGCCTCACCGGAGACGGTCGAGCGGGTCCTCGCCCTGTTCACCGAGACGCCCGAGTCCGCCGGGACCGCTTCCTCCACCGGGACCTCGGAACTCGCCCGGGCTTCCGCGCCCGCCGGAACCCCCTGACCGAACGACGCGCTCCGCGGCCTGCAGCTGGACACCGGCGGCATCGAGATCGGCACATGAGCGGCGCCCGGTGCCTGTCGCACCGGGCGCCGCTCATGGTCCCACGCGTGAGGTCAGAGCTTCTCGATCACGTAGTCGACGCAGTGCGTCAGCGCCTCGACGTCCGCCGGGTCGATCGCCGGGAACATCGCGATGCGCAGCTGGTTGCGGCCGAGCTTGCGGTACGGCTCGGTGTCCACGATGCCGTTGGCGCGCAGCACCTTCGCGACGGCGGCCGCGTCGATCTCGTCGGAGAAGTCGATCGTGCCGATGACCTGCGAGCGCTTGGCCGGGTCGGCGACGAACGGGGTGGCGTACTTGGACTCCTCCGCCCAGGAGTACAGGCGGGTCGAGGAGTCCTTGGTGCGGGCCGTGGACCAGGCGAGACCGCCCTGTGCGTTGAGCCACTCCAGCTGCTGGTTCAGCAGGAAGAGAGTGGCGAGGGCCGGGGTGTTGTACGTCTGGTTCTTGCGGGAGTTGTCGATCGCCGTGGGCAGGCTGAAGAACTCCGGGACGTGCCGGCCGGAGGCGTGGATCCGCTCGGCGCGTTCGATCGCGGCAGGGGAGAAGATGCCGATCCACAGGCCGCCGTCGGAGGCGAACGACTTCTGCGGGGCGAAGTAGTAGACGTCGGTCTCGGCGACGTCGACCGGGAGGCCGCCCGCGCCGGAGGTGGCGTCCACGAGGACGAGCGCGCCCTCGTCGGCGCCGGCCACACGCTTGATCGGCATGGCGACACCGGTGGAGGTCTCGTTGTGGGTGAAGGCGTAGACGTCGACGCCGGCCTCGGCCCGCGCCTCGGGGTGGGTGCCGGGGTCGGTGGAGACGACGGTGGGCTCGGCCAGCCACGGGGCGAGCTTGGCGGCCTTGGCGAACTTGGAGGAGAACTCGCCGAAGCTCAGGTGCTGGGACTTGTTCTCGATCAGACCGTGGGTGGCGATGTCCCAGAAGGCGGTCGAGCCGCCGTTGCCGAGGATCACCTCGTAGCCCTCGGGCAGGGAGAACAGTTCGGAGATCCCCTCGCGGACCTTGCCGACCAGGTTCTTGACGGGCGCCTGGCGGTGGGAGGTGCCGAGCAGGGAGCTTCCGGTCGCGGCGAGGGCGTCGAGCGCCTCGGTGCGCACCTTGGAGGGGCCCGCGCCGAAACGTCCGTCGGCGGGCTTGATGTCAGCGGGAATCTGGATGTCGGCCACGACTCGGAGGGTATCCGGTGGGCGAAACCGGGCGGAACCGTGTCCGTCCGATGAGACGAGATCGCCGTGCAGCGGACTCGTGAATTCATACGACGATATGCAGGGGGCTGTGGAAAACGCTCGGTGACTGTGCGTGAGCGGATGCATCCTGGACGCATGACGGATCACTCGGGTCTCGAAGCGGAGCTGCGCGCTGCCGTCCGGGGCGAGGTCGGTTTCGACACCACCTCCCGGGCGCTGGTCACCATGGACGCGTCCAACTACCGGCGCGTCCCGCTGGGCGTGGTCGCCCCGAGAGATACCGAGGACGTGGCCGCCGTGCTCGAGGTCTGCCGGGCACGCCGGGTGCCGGTGGTGGCGCGCGGCGGAGGCACGTCGATCGCCGGGCAGGCGACCGGCACGGGCGTGGTGCTGGACTTCACCCGGCACATGAACGGCCTGCTGGAGCTGGATCCCACCACCCGTACGGCCGTCGTCCAGCCGGGGCTGGTCCTCGACCGGCTCCAGGAGGCCGCCGCCCCGCACGGCCTGCGCTTCGGCCCCGACCCGTCCACGCACAGCCGGTGCACGCTCGGCGGGATGATCGGCAACAACTCCTGCGGCTCGCACTCGGTGGCCTGGGGGACCACGGCCGACAGCGTGCGCGAACTGTCGGTGGTGACCGCCCGGGGCGCCCGACTGCGGCTCGGGCGGGACTGGGCCGGGGCACCGGAAGGCCTGCGCGCGCTGGTCGAGGGGGACCTGGCCCGGCTGCGCACCGGCTTCCCGGACCTGCCCCGCCGCATCTCCGGGTACGCGCTGGACGCGCTGCTGCCCGAGAAGGGCGCCGACGTGGCCCGCTCCTTCTGCGGCTCCGAGGGCACTCTCGGCATCCTCACCGAGGCGGTCGTCCGGCTGGTTCCGGCCCCCCGCGCGCGTGCCCTGGCCGTGTTGGGATACGGCGACGAGAGCACGGCCGCCGAGGCCGCGTCGGGCCTGCTCGCCCACGGGCCGCTCACCGTCGAGGGGATGGCGGCCGACCTGGTGCGCTCCCCGGCCGGACTGCCCCAGGGGGGCGCCTGGCTGTTCGTGGAGACCGGCGGGGAGTCGACGGCCGAGGCACGCGCGCGTGCCGAGGCGATCGTCCACGCGGCCGACGTGGCCGACTCCCTGGTGGTGACGGAGCCGGCCGCCCAGCGCACCCTGTGGCGCATCCGCGAGGACGCGAGCGGCACGGCCACCCGGATGCCCGACGGCAGCGAGGCCTGGCCCGGTTGGGAGGACTGCGCGGTGCCACCCGTCCGGCTCGGCGCCTATCTGCGGGACTTCCGCGCCCTGTTGTCGGCGCACGGGCTGCGCGGCACGCCCTACGGCCACTTCGGCGACGGCTGCATCCACGTCCGGATCGACTTCGACCTGCTCACCGGGGCCGGCATCGGCCGCTTCCGCCGCTTCTCCGAGGAACTGGCCGACCTGGTGGTGCAGCACGGCGGCTCACTGTCCGGGGAACACGGCGACGGACAGGCCCGCGCGGAACTGCTGCCGCGCATGTACGGTGCCGAGTTGGTGTCCCTCTTCGAGCGGGCCAAGGCGCTCTGGGACCCGGACGACCTCCTGAACCCCGGGATGCTGGTCCGCCCGGCCCGGCTGGACGACAACCTCCGCTTCTCGGTGCTGCCCCGCGAACCGGTGGACGTGACCTTCGGCTATCCGGCCGACGGCGGCGACTTCCGCGCCGCCGTCCGCCGCTGCGTCGGCGTCGCCAAGTGCCGGACGGCGACGGTGTCCGGATCGGCCGTGATGTGCCCCTCCTTCCGGGCGACCGGCGAGGAGGAGCACTCCACGCGCGGCCGGGCCCGGCTGCTGCACGAGATGCTGGCCGGCGAGCCCGTCACCGACGGCTGGCGTTCGATCGAGGTGCGCGACGCCCTCGACCTGTGCCTGTCCTGCAAGGGATGCCGCTCCGACTGCCCGGTCGGCGTCGACATGGCCACGTACAAGGCGGAGTTCCTCCACCACCACTACGCCGGCCGTCGCCGCCCCGCAGCCCATCTCAGCATGGGCCGCCTGCCGCGGTGGCTCCGCTGGGTGGCCGCCACCCGCACGGCCCCACTGTTCAACACCCTCGCCTCGCTCGCCCCGCTGGCCGCCGTCGGCAGACGCCTGGGTGGAATCGCGTCCGAGCGGGAGATTCCCCGGCTGGCGACACGGACGTTCACCGGGTGGTGGCGCAGCCGGAAGCCTGCGAAGCACGGCAGCGGCAGGCTGGTGGTCCTGTGGCCGGACACCTTCACCGAGCATCTGTCGCCGTCCGTCGGCCGGGCCGCCGTGCGGGTGCTGGAGGATGCCGGGCTGCGCGTGGCCCTGCCGCCGACGCTGCTGGTGCGCGGGGACGGGATCGGCGCCGGCCGGCGAAGGTCGGCCGCCGCGCTGCTCACCGCTCGCCGGGCCCGGGTCTGCTGCGGCCTCACCTATGTCTCCACCGGCCAGCTCGACCAGGCCCGTGCGGTCCTGCGACGCACCCTGGACCTGATGGAACCGGTGCTGCGGGCCGGAGCGCCGGTCGTCGCCCTGGAGCCGAGCTGCGCGGCGGCCCTCCGCACCGACCTGCCGGAACTCCTCCACGACGATCCTCGTGCCGCCCGCCTCTCGTCGGCAATCGTCACCTTCGCCGAGGCCCTCCAGAGGTACGCCCCGCACTGGAGTCCCCCCGCCGTGGACCGCCCGGTCGCCGGCCAGACCCACTGCCACCAGCACGCGGTGCTCGGCGACGCCCCCGACCGCCGGCTGCGCGAGGCGGCGGGCCTCACCGGCGAGCTGAGCGGGGGCTGCTGCGGCCTGGCGGGCAACTTCGGTTTCGAGAAGGGCCACTTCGAGGTGTCGAAGGCCTGCGCGGAGGAACAGCTCCTGCCGTCGGTCCGGGGGGCGTCCGCGCAGACGGTGATCCTGGCCGACGGCTTCTCCTGCCGCACCCAGCTGGAACAGCTGGCCGGGGTGCGGGGCCGGCATCTGGCGGAGGTCCTGGCGCAGGCGCTGGACGATTTTGGCGATTCGGCGGGAGACGCGGCGTGACCGGGGGAGTGAAGTGACGGGGGCACGCGGGGTGACGCAGGACGGCGAGGGCGGCGGGCGTGAAATGACCGAGGAATACGGCACGTTAGCGTTCCCACGTCCGCCTGGCGCACGGCCGTCCGGTGGTCGACCCGGGCAGCGTCGGCATGCCCTACGGCCGCACCGGCGCCCACTGGTGCCTCCTCGGCCCGGGGTGGTGCCCACGAACGGCTGCACCGCTCGCAGAACGACGCGGTGACGGACACCGGCGAACTGCGCATGCCGCTGTGGGAGGGGCAGTCCCCGGCGCCGGTCACCGAGCAGGTGCCGGTGTACCACCAGCAGTACGGCTGCCCCGCCCCCTGCATCACCGCCCCGGCGCCCGCCATGCTCCCGGGCGGTCGTCCCCTCTTCCGTGACGAGGAGGTGTGGCCTGCCGTCCGACCGGGATCCGCCGCGCCGGTGTCCCATCATCCGGGACAGCTCCTTAAAGGGTTCACGCACCTGTCGAGGTCCATTACCCTGGACCCGGTAGTACATCGAGATGAACGAACCCGATCAAGCACAGGACCGCCCGTGACCGCCACCTCCAGCACCACCACGCCGACTACGGTCACCCCCGTCCAAGGACCGCGCCGCTTCGGCTCGTTCGGCCCCGTCGGCCTCGTCCTGGCCGGCGGCATCTCGGTCCAGTTCGGCGGCGCCCTCGCGGTGACCCTGATGCCGAGGGCCGGCGCCCTGGGCGTCGTCACCCTCCGCCTGCTCGCGGCGGCTGCGGTCCTCCTCGTGGTGTGCCGCCCCCGGCTGCGCGGCCACTCGCGCACCGACTGGGGCACGGTGATCGCGTTCGGTGTCGCCATGGGTGGCATGAACGGCCTCTTCTACGAGGCGGTCGCCCGCATCCCGCTGGGTCCGGCGGTCACCCTGGAGGTCCTCGGCCCTCTGACCCTCTCGGCCCTCGCCTCCCGCCGTGCGATCAACGCCCTGTGGGCGGCCCTGGCCCTGCTCGGCGTCTTCCTGCTGAGCGGCGGAGGCTTCGGCAGCCTCGACCCCATAGGTGTCGGATTCGCCCTGGGCGCCGGCGCCATGTGGGCGCTCTACATCCTCTTCAGTGCCCGTACGGGCCGCCGCTTCCCCCAGGCGGACGGCCTGGCCTTGGCGATGGCGGTGGCCGCGCTCCTCTTCCTCCCTCTCGGCATCACCTCGGCGGGCACCCGCCTGCTGAACCCCGCCACCCTCGCCCTCGGCGCGGCGGTGGCCCTGCTCTCCTCGGTCCTCCCCTACACCCTCGAGCTGCTCGCCCTGCGCCGCCTGCCCGCCTCCACGTTCGCGATCCTGATGAGCCTCGAGCCGGCGATAGCGGCCACCGCCGGCTTTCTGATCCTCGGCCAGTCCCTCTCCCTGCCGGAGGCCGCCGCCATCACCCTGGTCATCGCGGCAAGCATCGGCGCGGTCCGCACCCAGGTGGGCCGGGGCGGAGCCCGCCGGGAGCCGGCGCCTGAGGCGTGACGTCGCAGCCTTGGCGCAGGCAGCGGCGCGCACTGATGCTGCACCAGGCAACCGGGCCCCGTGCCGACCGCTGCCACGTCGAGGCCGTGGTGCGCGTCGGGAATCGCCTCGGGCAGGTTCGTGCCGTCGGTCCCCCCTTCTTGTCGCCCCGCAGGACCGTCACGTGCCGACTTCCTGGCCCGCCGCGTTGTCCTCGAACCGGGTGGGACCGGCAGATCGGCACGGCCGTCCCGGTGCAGTCCGGTGGTCGCCGTGGAGGTGCCGAAGCCGTCGTACGACTCGCCGGTGCCCGGCACCCCCCCGTCACCGTGGAAACAAATTCATGCAAGCATGCTTGATTGTTTCTCTGCCCGCTGCCATGCTCCCCCCATGGCCGACCCGACGCCCGTCATCGACGACCTGCGTGCCGAGAGCGACGAACTGGAAAAGCTGGTAGGCGAGCTGAGGCCGGAACAGTGGGCGCAGTCCACCCCCGCCCCCGGCTGGACCGTTGCTCACCAGATCGCCCACCTGCACTGGACCGACCACTCGGCCCTGCTTGCCGTCACCGACCCGGACGCCTTCCGCTCGCTGGTCGAGAAGGCCGTCGCCGCCCCCGACTCGTTCGTGGACGAGGGCGCGGAGGAGGTCGCCCGGCTCGCGCGCGCCGAACTGCTGCGCGTCTGGCGTGAGGGGCGCGCCGCAATCGACCGGGCTCTGCGGGCCGCCCCGCCCGGTGCCCGCTTCCCCTGGTACGGCCCACCCATGTCGGCCGCCTCCATGGCCACCGCCCGTCTGATGGAGACCTGGGCCCACGGTCTGGACGTCGCCGAGGCCCTGGGTGTGGTCCGCCCACCCACCGACCGGCTGCAGCATGTGGCCCGGCTCGGGGTCCGGACTCGCGACTTCGCCTACACCGTCCACGGCCTCACCCCGCCCGCCGACGAGTTCCGGGTGGAACTGACCTCCCCGACCGGCGAGTTGTGGGTCCATGGTCCCGAGGGCGCCGAACAGCGCGTCACCGGTTCCGCCCTCGACTTCTGCCTGCTCGTCACCCAGCGCGCCCACCGCGCCGACCTCGCCCTGACCGCCGTCGGTCCGGACGCCGACCGCTGGCTGGGCATCGCGCAGGCCTTCGCGGGGCCGCCCGGCGGCGGTCGCCCGCCGAAGGGGGCCGAGCGGTGAACGCCCTGCGCATCGGCAACTTCTCCGGCTTCTACGGCGACCGCGCGGACGCCCTGCGCGAGATGCTCGCCGGCGGCGAGGTCGACGTCCTCACCGGCGACTACCTCGCCGAACTCACCATGCTGATCCTCGCCCGCGACCGGCTGAAGGACCCTGGCGCCGGTTACGCCCGCACCTTCCCGCGCCAGCTGGAGGGCTGCCTCGGCCTGGCCCACGAGCGCGGGGTGCGGATCGTCACCAACGCGGGCGGGCTCAATCCGGCCGGTCTCGCCGCTGCGGTGAGGGATTCGGCGGACCGGCTGGGCATCCCGGTCAAGGTCGCACACGTCGAGGGCGACGACCTCACCGCCTCCCACCCCGGTGCCCTCGCCGCCCACGCCTACCTCGGCGGCTTCGGTGTCGCCGCGTGCCTGCGGGCCGGCGCGGACATCGTCGTCACCGGGCGCGTGGCCGACGCGGCCCTGGTCACCGGGCCCGCCGCCGCCCATTTCGGCTGGGGGCCAAGGGAGTACGACCGGCTCGCGGGCGCCGTCGTCGCCGGGCATGTGCTGGAGTGCGGCACCCAGGCCACCGGCGGCAACTACGCGTTCTTCCACGAGGGGGACGTACGCCGGCCCGGGTTCCCCCTCGCCGAGATCCACGCCGACGGCAGCAGCGTCATCACCAAGCACCCCGGAACCGGCGGGTTCGTCGACACCGGCACGGTCACCGCGCAACTGCTGTACGAGACCGGGGGCGGCCGGTACGCCGGACCCGACGTCACCGCCCGGCTGGACACCGTACGGCTGAGCCAGGACGGCCCGGACCGGGTGCGGATCGCGGGCGTGCGGGGGGAGGCTCCCCCACCGACGCTGAAGGTCGGGCTCAACCGGCTCGGCGGGTTCCGCAACGAGGTCGGCTTCGTCCTCACCGGGCTCGACATCGAGGCCAAGGCGGACCTGGTGCGCGAGCAGCTCTCCGACGCGCTCGCCAAGTCGCCGCCCGCCGAGGTCGGGTGGGAACTGGTCCGCACCGACCGGGTCGACGCCGGCACCGAGGAGATGGCCAGCGCCCTGCTGCGGCTCGTCGTGCGGGACGCCGACGAACGGGTCGTCGGGCGGGCGCTGAGCGGGGCCGCCGTGGAACTGGCGCTGGCCAGCTATCCCGGCTTCCATGTGCTGGCGCCACCCGGAAAGGGCTCTCCTTATGGGGTCTTCGAGGATGTGTACGTTCCACATGGTGCCGTGGACCACGTGGCGGTCCTCCACGACGGACGCCGTGTCCCGGTGGCGCCGCCCCAGGTGACCCGCCCCCTGGACGCCGTACCGGAGCCGCCCCTTCCGCAGCCGCTGCCGCCGGGACCGACCCGCCGGGCCCCCCTCGGCCTGGTCGTCGGGGCCCGCAGCGGGGACAAGGGCGGCAACGCGAACGTCGGCGTGTGGGCCCGCACCGACGACGCGTGGCGATGGCTCGCGCACGAGCTGTCCACCGAAAGGTTCCGGCAGCTGATCCCCGAGAGCCGGGACCTGCCCGTCACCCGGCACGTGTTCCCGGACCTGCGCGCGGTCAACTTCGTCGTCGAGGGGATCCTCGGCGCGGGCGTCGCCGCGCAGGCCCGCTTCGACCCGCAGGCCAAGGCCCTCGGCGAATGGCTGCGCTCCCGCCACCTGGACATCCCGGAGGTTCTGCTGTGACGGTTCTGCACACCTCCCTGGACCCCACGGGCCCCGACTACCGGGCGAACCGCGAGGCCATGCTCGGCAAGCTCGCCGAACTCGACGCCGAGCACGCCAAGGCGCTCGCGGGCGGCGGGGAGAAGTACGTCCAGCGGCACCGGAAACGGGGCAAGCTGCTCGCACGGGAGCGGATCGAGGCGCTGCTCGACCCGGACACGCCCTTCCTGGAGCTGTCCCCGCTCGCCGCCTGGGGCAGCGACTACGCGGTGGGGGCCTCACTCGTCACCGGCATCGGTGTGGTGGAGGGCGTGGAGTGCCTGGTCACCGCCAACGACCCGACCGTGCGCGGCGGCGCGAGCAATCCGTGGAGCCTGAAGAAGGCCCTGCGCGCCAACGACATCGCGCTCGCCAACCGGCTGCCCTGTATCAGCCTGGTGGAGTCGGGCGGTGCCGATCTGCCGTCGCAGAAGGAGATCTTCATCCCCGGCGGCGCCATCTTCCGCGACCTGACCCGGCTCTCCGCCGCCGGTATCCCGACCGTCGCGGTCGTCTTCGGCAACTCCACCGCCGGCGGCGCCTACATCCCCGGCATGTCCGACCACGTGATCATGGTCAAGGAGCGGGCGAAGGTCTTCCTCGGCGGACCGCCGCTGGTGAAGATGGCCACCGGTGAGGAGAGCGACGACGAGTCCCTGGGCGGCGCCGAGATGCACGCGCGCGTGTCGGGTCTCGCCGACTACTTCGCCGTCGACGAGCCGGACGCGCTGCGCCAGGCACGGCGGGTGGTCGCCCGGCTGGGCCACCGCAAGGCGTACCCGGAGCCCGGCCCCGCCGGGCCGCCCAAGTACGACCCGGAGGAACTGCTGGGCATCGTCCCCGGCGATCTGAAGACCCCCTTCGACCCGCGCGAGGTCATCGCCCGGATCGTGGACGCCTCCGACTTCGACGAGTTCAAGCCGCTGTACGGGACCAGCCTGGTCACCGGGTGGGCGGCCCTGCACGGCTACCCGGTCGGCATCCTCGCCAACGCCCGGGGCGTGCTGTTCAGCGCGGAGTCGCAGAAGGCCGCCCAGTTCATCCAGCTCGCCAACCAGCGCGACATTCCGCTGCTCTTCCTGCACAACACCACCGGCTACATGGTCGGCAGGGAGTACGAGCAGGGCGGCATCATCAAGCACGGCTCGATGATGATCAACGCGGTCAGCAACAGCCGTGTCCCGCACCTGTCCGTGCTCATGGGCGCGTCGTACGGCGCCGGGCACTACGGGATGTGCGGGCGCGCCTACGACCCCCGCTTCCTGTTCGCCTGGCCCAGCGCCAAGTCCGCCGTCATGGGCCCGCAGCAGCTCGCCGGCGTGCTCTCCATCGTCGCCCGGCAGTCGGCGGCGGCCAAGGGACAGCCGTACGACGAGGACGCGGACGCCGCCCTGCGCGCCATGGTGGAACAGCAGATCGAGTCCGAGTCGCTGCCGATGTTCCTGTCCGGGCGGCTGTACGACGACGGCGTCATCGACCCGCGCGACACCCGCACCGTCCTCGGCCTGTGCCTGTCCGCCATCCACACCGCCCCCTACGAGGGCGCGCGCGGCGGCTTCGGCGTCTTCCGGATGTGAGGTCCATGATCCAGACACTGTTGGTCGCCAACCGGGGCGAGATCGCCTGCCGGATCGTCCGCACCTGCCGTGCGTCGGGGATCCGGACGGTCGCCGTGCACTCGGACGCCGACGAGAACGCGCTCCACACGCGTGTGGCCGACGCGGCGGTACGGTTGCCGGGCGCGGCCCCCGCGGAGACGTATCTGCGCGGCGATCTGATCGTGAAGGCCGCCCTCGCCGCCGGCGCGGACGCCGTCCACCCCGGGTACGGCTTTCTCTCGGAGAACCCCGGCTTCGCCCGGGCCGTCCTCGACGCCGGGCTGATCTGGATCGGCCCGTCCCCCGAGGCCATCGAGGCGATGGCGTCCAAGACCCGGGCCAGGCACCTGATGGGGCTGGCACCCCTGACCGACGTCACCGAGTCCGACCTGCCGGTACTGGTGAAGGCGGCCGCCGGCGGCGGAGGGCGCGGGATGCGGATCGTGCGCCGCCTGGAGGAGCTGGACGCCGCACTGGAGGGCGCGCGCGCAGAGGCCACGAGCGCCTTCGGTGACGGCGAGGTCTTCGTCGAGCCCTACCTGGAGCACGGCCGCCACGTCGAGGTGCAGATCCTCGCCGACACCCACGGCACCGTCCGGACCCTCGGCACCCGCGACTGCTCCCTCCAGCGGCGCCACCAGAAGGTCGTCGAGGAGGCCCCGGCGCCCGGGCTCTCCGTCGCGCTCACCGAGGAGCTGTACGCCCTCGCCGTACGGGCCGCGCGCGCCGTCGACTACGTCGGCGCCGGCACCGTCGAGTTCCTCGTCGCCGACGGCCGCGCCCACTTCCTGGAGATGAACACCCGCCTCCAGGTCGAACACCCCGTCACGGAGGAGGTGTTCGGCATCGACCTGGTCGCCGAGCAGATCCGCGTCGCGGAAGGCCACGCCCTCGAGGAAGACCCGCCACGCGCGCGTGGCCACGCGATCGAGGCCCGCCTGTACGCCGAGGACCCCGCCCACGACTGGGCCCCGCAGACCGGCACCCTGCACCACCTGTCCCTGCCGTCCGGCGTCCGCCTGGACACCGGCTACACCGACGGCGACACCATCGGCGTCCACTACGACCCCATGCTCGCCAAAATCGTCGCCCACGCGCCCACGCGTGCGGAGGCCGTCCGCAGGCTCGCCGGAGCACTGGAGCGCGCGGAGATCCACGGCCCGCCGACCAACCGGGACCTGCTGGTGCGCTCCCTGCGCCACCCGGAGTTCACCGCGGCCCGCATGGACACCGGCTTCTACGACCGCCACCTCACCGCGCTCACCGGATGCGACCCCGACCCGCACGCCCCGCTCGCCGCCGCTCTCGCCGACGCCCACGGCCGCTCCCGCTTCGGCGGCTGGCGCAACGTCCCCTCACAGCCACAGGTCAAGCGGTACGTGATGGCGGGCGAGGAGCACGAGGTCCGCTACCGGCACACCCGGGAGGGCCTCGCGGCCGACGGGGTGCGGGTCGTGCACGCCGACGCGTGCCTGGTCGTCCTCGAGGTGGACGGCGTGGAGCGCCGGTTCACCGTGACGGCGTACGGCGACGAGGTCCACGTCGGCACCACCCGTCTCACCGCCCTGCCCCGTTTCCCCGACCCGACCGCCCCGCTCGCACCGGGATCCTTGGTGGCTCCGATGCCGGGGACGGTCGTACGGGTCGCCGAAGGCCTTGCCGAAGGGGCGACCGTGGAAGCGGGCCGGCCCCTGATCTGGCTCGAGGCGATGAAGATGCAGCACCAGATCTCGGCGCCGGTCACCGGAACACTGACCGCGCTGCACGCCAGGACCGGCCAGCAGGTGGAACCAGGAATGTTGCTCGCCGTAGTGCAGGAAACCTCTTCTTAGGAGCTCCATGTCTCCCGTCATCGAAACCGAAGAGCACAAGGCCCTCCGCTCAGCGGTATCCGCCCTGGGCAAACGCTACGGCCGCGACTACCTGGCCCGGACCGTCGCCGAAGGACGGCCACCGGCCGAACTCTGGTCCGAGGCGGGCAAGCTCGGCTACCTCGGCGTCAACCTGCCCGAGGCGTACGGCGGCGGAGGCGGCGGCATCACCGAACTCTCCATCGTCCTCGAAGAACTCGGTGCCGCCGGCTCCCCCCTGCTCATGCTCATCGTCACCCCGGCCATCTGTGGAACCGTGATCGCCCGCTTCGGCACGGAGGCCCAGAAACAGCGGTGGCTGCCCGGCATGGCCGACGGCACCCGCCTCATGGCCTTCGGCATCACCGAACCCGACGCCGGCTCCAACAGCCACCGCATCACCACCACCGCCCGCCGCGACGGCGCCGACTGGCTCCTCACCGGCCGCAAGGTCTTCATCTCCGGCGTCGACATCGCCGACGCCGTCCTGATCGTCGGCCGTACCGAGGACGCCCGCACCGGACGCCTCAAGCCCTGCCTGTTCATCGTCCCGACGGACGCGCCCGGCTTCCAGAAGCGGCCGATCGACATGGAACTCAACGCCGCGGAGAAGCAGTTCGAGCTGGTCCTCGACGACGTACGGCTCCCCGCGGACGCGCTCGTCGGTGAGGCAGAAGACGCCGGCCTGCTGCACCTGTTCGCCGGACTCAACCCCGAGCGGATCATGACCGCCGCCTTCGCCATCGGCATGGGCCGGTACGCGCTGGCCAAGGCGATCGAGTACGCGCGCGACCGCACCGTCTGGAAGACCCCGATCGGCGCCCACCAGGCCATCGCCCACCCGCTGGCCCAGGCCCACATCGACCTCGAACTGGCCCGGCTGATGATGCAGAAGGCGGCCCACCTCTACGACATCGGCGACGACATCGGCGCGGGCGAGGCCGCCAACATGGCCAAGTACGCGGCCGGGGAAGCCTGTGTGAAGGCCGTGGACCAGGCCGTGCACACCCTCGGAGGCAACGGACTCACCCGCGAGTTCGGGCTCGCCTCGTTGATAACGGCCGCACGCGTGTCTCGTATTGCACCGGTGAGCCGGGAGATGATTCTCAACTACGTCTCCCACCAGACCCTCGGTCTGCCCAAGTCGTACTGAGCCCAGCCGCCTGGAGGAACCGTGTTCCGCAGCGAGTACGCAGACGTCCCGCCCGTAGAACTTCCCATCCACGAAGCCGTCCTGGGCAATGCCGCCGCATTCGGCGACCATCCCGCCCTGATCGACGGCACGGACGGCACCATGCTCACGTACGAGCAGATGGACCGGTTCCACCGGCGCATCGCCGCCGGACTCGCCGACGCGGGCGTGCGCAAGGGCGACGTCCTCGCCCTGCACAGCCCCAACACCATCGCCTTTCCGACCGCCTTCTACGCCGCCGCGCGCGCGGGTGCCTCCGTCACCACGGCGCACCCGCTCGCCACCCCGGAGGAGTTCGCCAAGCAGCTCCGCGACAGCGGCGCCCGCTGGATCGTCACCGTCTCCCCCCTGCTGGAGACGGCCCGCCGCGCCGCCGAACTCGCGGGCGGGATAAGGGAGCTGCTCGTGTGCGACAGCGCACCCGGGCACCGCTCCCTCATCGACATGCTCGCCACCACCGCCCCCGAACCGCAGGTGGACATCGACCCGGCCGAGGACATCGCCGCACTGCCGTACTCCTCCGGCACCACCGGCGTCCCCAAGGGCGTGATGCTCACCCACCGGCAGATCGCCACCAACCTGGCCCAGCTGGAGCCCGCCGTCCCCACCGGACCGGGCGACCGCATCCTCGCCGTACTGCCGTTCTTCCACATCTACGGCCTCACCGCCCTCATGAACGCCCCCTTGCGCAAGGGCGCCACGGTCGTCGTCCTGCCCCGATTCGACCTGGAGACCTTCCTCGCGGCCATCGAGAACCACCGCATCACCGGCCTGTACGTCGCCCCGCCGATCGTCCTCGCCCTCGCCAAGCACCCGGCGGTCGCCCGCTACGACCTCTCCTCCCTGAAGTACGTCATCAGCGCCGCCGCCCCCCTCGACGCCGCCCTCGCCCTCGCCTGCTCGCAGCGGCTCGGCCTGCCCCCGATCGGCCAGGCCTACGGCATGACGGAACTCTCCCCGGGCACCCACGTCGTCCCCCTCGACCGCCTCCACGACGCCCCCGCCGGCACCGTCGGCAGACTCATCGCCGGCACCGAGATGCGGATCGTGTCCCTCGACGACCCCGACAAGGACCTCGGCACCGGCGAGTCCGGCGAGATCCTCATCCGCGGCCCCCAGGTCATGAAGGGCTACCTCGGCCACCCCGACGCCACCGCCGCCATGATCGACGCCGACGGCTGGCTGCACACCGGCGACGTCGGGCACGTCGACGGTGGGGGCACCTCCCGCTCGAGCGGAGCCGAGAGTGGGGGAGGCTGGCTGTTCGTCGTGGACCGGGTCAAGGAACTCATCAAGTACAAGGGCTTCCAGGTGGCCCCCGCCGAACTGGAGGCGCTGCTGCTCACCCACCCCAAAATCGCCGACGCCGCGGTCATCGGCTCCTGCAACGACGACGGCAACGAGATCCCGCACGCCTTCGTCGTCCGCCACCCCGACGCCACCGAGACGCTGACGGAGAACGAGATCATGCTCCATGTCGCCGAACGCGTCGCACCCTATAAACGGATCCGCCAGGTCACCTTCATCGACACCGTCCCCCGCGCCGCCTCCGGCAAGATCCTGCGCCGGGAACTGAGGGAGCACCCGTGACCCCGATCAGCCGCACACGCGCGCGCGCCGTCGAGACCCTCAGCCTCGACTCCACCGAGACCCGCAACGCCCTGTCCGCGACCCTCGTCACCGACCTCGCCGCTGCCCTCACCGACTGCGGCAAGGACCCCGACGTACGCGCCGTCGTCCTCACCCACACCGGCACCACCTTCTGCGCCGGCGCCGACCTGCGCGACCCGCCCGACCCCGACACCCTGGTCGCCCTGCTCCGGCAGATCACCGAACTGCCCAAACCCGTCGTCGCCCGGATCACCGGGCACGTCCGCGCCGGTGGCCTCGGCCTCCTCGCCGCCTGCGACATCGCCGCCGCCTCCACCACCGCCACCTTCGCGTTCACCGAGGTCCGCATCGGTGTCGCACCCGCCGTGATCTCCCTGCCGGTCGTCCCGCGCGCCGACCCCCGCGCCCTGGCCCGCTACTACCTCACCGGCGAGCGCTTCGGCCCCGCGGAAGCCGTACGCCTCGGCCTGCTCACGACCACCGCCGACGACGTCGACGAGGCTCTCGCCCCCGTCCTCGACGGACTGCGCCGCTCCTCCCCCCAGGCCCTGGCCGAGACGAAACGGCTGCTCACGGCTAGGGTGCTGGAGACATTCGACCGGGACGCGGCGGACCTCACCGCCCTGACGGCCCGGTTGTTCTCCTCCGACCAGGCCAGGGAGGGGATGACGGCCTTCCTGGAAAGACGGGATGCGGCATGGGTGGTGTGAGTACGGCGGAACGCGATCGCGTACCCAAGCAGGACCGCAGCCGGGCCACCCGGCAGCGGCTTCTGGAGGCCGCCGTGGCCTGCCTGGCCGAACACGGCTGGGCGGGCTCCACCGTCGCCGTCGTCGCCGAACGCGCCGGCGTCTCCCGCGGCGCCGCCCAGCACCACTTCCCCACCCGCGAGGACCTGTTCACGGCCGCCGTCGAGTACGTCGCCGAAGAACGCTCCACCGCACTGCGCGCCCTCTTCCCCACCGGCCCCGCCGACCGCCACGCCGTCGTCAGCGCAGTCGTCGACCTCTACACCGGCCCCCTCTTCCGCGCCGCCCTGCACCTGTGGGTCGCCGCCTCCGACGAAGACCAGCTGCGCACCCGCGTCACCGAACTCGAGGCCCGCGTCGGCCGCGAGACCCACCGCATCGCCGTCGAACTCCTCGGCGCCGACGAGACCCGCCCCGGCGTCCGCGAAACCGTGCAGGGCTTCCTCGACATGGCCCGCGGCCTCGGCCTCGCCAACCTCCTCACCGACGACACCGCACGCCGACGACGCGTCGTCGCCCAGTGGGCCGACCTCCTCGAACAGGCCCTGCGCTGAGCCGTGCCCGGCCTGTGAACCCGGCCACATCCGCGTCCCGGCGCGCGCAGTACCCTTGCCGCATGCTTCCGATGCTCGTCCGCCGCCGTCACGTGGACTACGTGCGCGTCACGAGCATGGGCTGTCGGCGCCTTCCCGCCTGAACCAGCCCCCTCACCTTCCTCTTTTCCGGTCCTTTCCGGCACCCGGGGGCCGTCACACCCCTCCGGCGGCCACCCGTGCCCCGTACACCCACGGACGCACCATGACCACGCACACCCCGGCGGCCACCCCGTCGTACCACCAGCTCCCCGTCATCGACCTCTCGGCCGCCGACCGCGGCCCCCGGGCCCGCGCCCTGCTCCACACCCAGCTGCACAGCGCCGCCCACGACGTCGGCTTCTTCCAGCTGGTCGGACATGGCGTGACCCCGGCCGAGACCGACGCGCTCCTCACCGCCATGCGCGCCTTCTTCGCCCTCCCCGAAGCCGACCGCCTCGCCCTCGACAACATCAACTCCCCGCACTTCCGCGGCTACACCCGCACCGGCGACGAACGCACCGCCGGCACCCGCGACTGGCGCGACCAGCTCGACATCGGCGCCGAACGCCCCGCCCGCGTCCCCGCCCCCGGCGAACCGGCGTACTGGTGGCTCCAGGGCCCCAACCAGTGGCCGGCCGCCCTCCCCGAACTGCGCACGGCAGCGCTGGCCTGGATCGACACACTGAGCGACGTCGCGGCGCGCCTCCTGCACGAGCTCCTCACCGCCATCGGCGCCCCCGCCGACTTCTACGACCCGATCTTCGGCGAGCACGCCCACCCGCACCTCAAACTCGTCCGCTACCCCGGCAGCGCGGGCGACGGCACCGACCAGGGCGTCGGCGCCCACAAGGACTACGGCTTCCTCACCCTGCTCCTCCAGGACACCGTCGGGGGCCTCCAGGTCCAGCGCGAGGACGGCCTCTTCCACGACGTCCCGCCCATCGAGGGCGCCTTCGTCGTCAACCTCGGCGAACTCCTCGAGGTCGCCACCAACGGCTACCTCCTGGCCACCAACCACCGCGTGGTCAGCCCACCCGGAGCCACGGAACGCCTCTCCGTGCCCTTCTTCTACAACCCCCGCCTGGACGCGAGGGTCGAGCCCCTGCCCTTCCCGCACGCGTCGAAGGCCCCGGGCATCACGACGGACCCGGCGAACCCGCTCCACGCCGAGTACGGCTACAACGAGTTGAAGGGCAAGCTCAGGGCGCACCCGCTGGTGGCGGAGCGGCATCACGCGAGCCTTCTGACCCCGGCGTGACCAACTCCTCGGGGGCGCGGAGCCGCACGGTGAAGCGGCCCAGCGCCCTCGACCACCGACGCGAGTGAGCCTCCCGGCCGAGTACACCCAGGGCACCGTCAGCGGGCGATGTCGGCGTACCCCGCGATGTCCTTCGGCCTCCGCGGCCCCGGCCCCACGTACCGCGCGGTAGGCCGCACCAGCCGCCCCGTGCGCTTCTGCTCGAGAACGTGCGCCGACCACCCCGCCGTACGCGCACACGTGAACATCGAGGTGAACATGTGGGCCGGTACCTCGGCGAAGTCGAGCACGATCGCCGCCCAGAACTCCACGTTCGTGGCCAGCACCCGATCCGGCCGGCGGTTGTGCAACTCCTCCAGCGCGGCCTTCTCCAGCGCCGCGGCGACCTCGAACCGCGGAGCACCCAGCTCCCGCGCCGTACGCCGCAGCACCCGCGCCCGCGGATCCTCCGCCCGGTAGACCCGGTGCCCGAACCCCATCAGCCGCTCACCACGGTCCAGCGCCTGCCGGACGTAGGCCTCCGCGTCCCCCGTCCGCTCGATCTCCTCGATCATCCCCAGCACCCGGGACGGCGCACCCCCGTGCAGCGGCCCCGACATCGCACCGACCGCCCCCGACAGCGCCGCCGCCACATCCGCGCCGGTGGAGGCGATGACCCGCGCGGTGAACGTCGAGGCGTTCATCCCGTGCTCCGCGGCCGACGTCCAGTACGCATCCACAGCGGCCACATGCTTGGGATCCGGCTCACCGCGCCACCGGATCATGAACCGCTCCACCACCGACCTCGCCTTGTCGATCTCCCGCTGCGGCACCATCGGCAGCGCCTGCCCGCGCGCGGACTGGGCGACGTACGAGAGCGCCATGACGGCAGCCCGCGCCAGATCCTCCCGCGCCTGGTGCTCGTCGATGTCGAGCAGCGGCTTCAGCCCCCACACCGGCGCCAGCATGGCGAGCGCCGACTGCACATCCACCCGGATGTCACCTGAGTGCACCGGGATCGGAAACGGCTCGGCCGGCGGCAGCCCGGGATTGAAGGCGCCGTCGACCAGCAGCCCCCACACGTTCCCGAACGAGACATGACCGACCAGATCCTCGATGTCGACGCCCCGGTAGCGCAGGGCGCCGCCCTCCTTGTCCGGCTCGGCGATCTCCGTCTCGAACGCGACGACTCCCTCGAGTCCGGGTACGAAATCGGACATCAGGCGGCTCCTTGAGATGGTTCGGCGGCGGTCACCCCGGTGATGCCCCGTTCGGCCGGTGGTCACCCAAACCGCAAGGGACCAGCACGATAACCCCGCGTGCCGGACTTGGGGAGCCCGTACGACACTGAGTGCCAGTGGCGTTCGATACGGCAAGATGACCGCGTGACCGACCGCGAACCCCTCCTGGACCCCGCCATCGACCCCGCCGCCATGCGCAAGCAGTACCGCGCGGAGGGCCTCGCCGAACAGGACCTCGCCACCCACCCCATGGACCAGTTCGCCCGCTGGTTCGAGGACGCCGCACGGGCCGCGCTGCACGGCACCGTCTACGAGCCCAACGCGATGATCGTCTCCACGACGGACGCGGCAGGCCGCCCCAGCTCGCGCACGGTCCTGATGAAGCAGTTCGACACCGAGGGCTTCGTCTTCTACACCAACTACGGCTCCCGCAAGGCCCGCGACCTCGCCGAGAACCCGCACATCGCCCTGCTCTTCCCCTGGCACCCGCTCGCCCGCCAGGTCATCGTCACCGGCACCGCCCGCCGCACCCGCCGCGACGAGACCGCCGCCTACTTCCGCACCCGCCCGCACGGCTCCCAGCTGGGCGCATGGGCCAGCGCCCAGTCCTCGGTGATCGCCTCCCGCACCGAACTGGACACCGCCTACGCCGAACTGGAGGCCCGCTACTCCGAGGACGAACAGGTCCCGGTCCCCCCGCACTGGGGCGGCTTCCGCGTCACCCCGCAGACGATCGAGTTCTGGCAGGGCCGTGAGAACCGCCTGCACGACCGCCTGCGCTACACCGCCCGGCCGGACGGCACCTGGACCACCGAACGCCTCGCCCCCTGAAAGACGCCGAGAACGCGGACGACCCGCGGGCTGGGTTCCTCGAGGAGGAGCCGGCCGGACGTACCGGCAGCCCGCGGGTCGGGTGACTGCTTGAGACTGGGCCGGCTGCGTGTTTCTCGCACACGCTGGTCCGGCACCGCACTGGTGTGGTGGCGGGCCGCTAGCCCGCAGCCACCTCACGCGTCCGGTATTCATACATCTGCCGAACCACCTCCCTTCTCGTGTACCGCACACCTTAGGAAGCCGGCGGAGGACGCTCAACTGTTTTTCGGCACGTTCCCGCGGACGTTCTCGATACGTTTCCGCACATGACCGAACTCAAGATCGCCACAGTGGACGACGAGGCCGTGCTCGAACAGTGGCGGCACGTCCACGATGTGATCGTCCCGCCCGCCGCCATGTCCCTGGAGGACGCCCGGGAACGGCGGGAGCGGCACCGGCTGCGCAACGCCTACCTCGAGGACGTGCTCGTCGGCTGTTCCACGGTCCGGCCGCCTGCGGGGGAGGACGACGCGGCGACCGTCATCGCGCGCGTGCTGCCCGCTTTCCGGGGGCGGGGTTTCGGGACCTCGCTGTACGAGGACGGTCTCGACCACGCGCGGGCGCTGGGCGCGGCCGCGAACGAGACGTGTGTGCTGGCGGTGAACGAGGACGGGCTGCGGTTCGCCCGGCGGCGGGGTTTCGCGGAGATCGAGCGGTATGTGCTCGACGGCGCGTGCGATGAATGGGTCGACCTGCGACTGAGCACGTATTGATTCCCGGGAACTTGCCGGAACAGGGTGTGGGCTGTGTCACGTTCGAGTTGAATGAAAGGTCAGTGAGCGAACCGCGCGCCCTACCGGCGCCGACGCAGCCTCCAGGGGGTCCAGGTGAGTGCTTCCCGGCGGAGTGGGACCACCGACGAGCTGGGGCCGGACGACCCCGGCGAGTCCGGGGGATCCGATCTGCTCGCCGCACTGCTCGACGGCATGGACGCGGCCCTGTGCGCCTTCGACGCCGACGGGGTCGTCACCCACTGGAACCGTGAGGCCGAGCGGATCCTCGGCTGGACGGCCGCCGAGGCGGTCGGACGGCACGGGTTCGCCGGCTGGGCGGTGCGCAGCGCGGACGCCGGGGAGGTGCAGGCCCGGCTGATGTCGGCGATGCACGCACCGGGGCGGCAGGTGCACGAGTTCGCACTGGTCACCAAGGACGGCGGGCGCGTGCTGGTCCGTACCCAGTCCGCTGCCGTGCGCGGGCCCGACGGCAAGCCCGCCGGCGTCTACTGCGCGTTCAGCGAGGTGCACGCGCAGATCGATCTGGAGCGCTCCATCGCGCTGAGCGAGGCGCTGTTCGAGGACGCGGCCTGGGGCGTCGTCCTCATCGACGCCGACCTGCGGCCCGCCGTCGTCAACGCGCACGCGGCCCGCGCGCTCGGGATCGGGCGTACGTCCGCGCTGGGCCGTCCGCTCGGCGAACTGCTCGTGCAGGGCGTGGAGGAGCTGGAGGCCGCGCTCACCCATGTGCTGTCCGAGGGCGCGCCGCCGGCGCCGGCCGAGATGTGGGTGACCGTACGCACCCGCGAGGGGGAGAAGCGGCGCTGCTGGCGGAACGGCTTCGTACGGCTGTCCTCACCGCTCGCGGAGGAACCGGTGCCGCTCGGCGTCGGCTGGCTGTTCCAGGACGTCACCCAGGCCAAGCAGAGCGAGCAGGAAGCCTCCCTGCTGCGGTTCCGCAGCAACCAGCTGCACCGGGCCGCCCGCGCCGCCGCCGAGTGCGAGGACCCTGCCGAGGCCGCCGTCGCCCACCTCGACTTCGCCCTCGCCGGCTTCGCCGACCACGCGCTGATCGACCGCGTGGCCCGGCCTTCGCGCAGGGACGAGGAGGAGGGCGCCGTACGGCTGGTACGGCTGGCCGCGACACCCGCCGGAGCGCCCGGGCCGAGTCTGCTCACGGGCGCGGCCGGACTGCCCGTGCGCTACGAGCCGGGCCACCCGGCACTGCAGTGCGTGGAGCGGGCCGGAACCGTGCGCGCGGACGCCCGGCCGGTCCCGGCGGAGGCGGCCCGGGAGTGGGCGCTGGCCCGGCAGTGGCCCGGCGACGCGGTGCACGCCCTGTGCGCGGTGCTGCGCAGCCGGGGGCGGACGCTGGGCGTGGTGACCTTCCTGCGCGGATCCGGCCGCACCCGCTTCGAGCGGGGCGACACCGGCTACGCGGAGGACGTGGCGGCCCGCATCGCGGCGGCGCTGGACCTGGCGGACGCGGCGCGGGCCGAATGAGGGCTGACGGAGCCGTCGCCGCTCAGCGCCGGTAGAAGATCCGGTCGGCGTACTCCCGCATCACGCGGCCGTTCCACTCGTGGCCGCCGTCGACGTTGCCGGAGCGCAGCAACGGCGGCTCGATGCCGCGGTCGGCGAGGGCGGCGGCGGCCGTCGCCATCACGGCCTGCATCAGGGCGGTGGTGACGACCGTGGAGGCCGGGGCGAAGGGGGCCGGGATGGTGTCGAGGGTGAGTTCCGCGTCCCCGACGGCGATCTTCGAGTCCAGGACGATGTCGCAGTGGTCCTTCAGGAAGGTGCCGGAAGCGTGCCGGGACGTGGTCTGTGCCGCGTACGCCACCGACGTGACGCCGATGACCTTCACCCCCAGGGCGCGGGCGTTGAGCGCCATCTCCACGGGCAGGGCGTTGCGGCCGGAGAGGGAGATGATCACCAGGGCGTCCCCGGCCCGGACCGGCGAGGTGTCCAGCACGGCGCTCGCGAGCCCGTCGACGCGTTCGAGGGCGGAACCGAGGGTGGCCGGGGTGACGTCGACACCGACGACACCGGGGACGGCGAGCAGGTTCATCAGGGCGAGACCGCCGGCCCGGTAGACGACGTCCTGCGCGGCCAGCGAGGAGTGTCCGGCCCCGAACGCGAACAGCCGGCCGCCGGCGGCGACGGTGCCGGCGAGCAGATCCCCCGCCGCCCCGATCGACTCGGCCTCCTCCTCACGGACCCGTTGCAGCAGGCCGATCGCGGCGTCGAAGAACAGGTCGGCAGGCGTGCCGTCGCTCATGCGGTGCCCCTTCGCAGCGTCTGTGTCGCGGATCACCGTGCGGTCTGGACCAGTGCGGTGTCAATACGGCACTGGGCGGGTTGTGGCTCGTTACTCCCCGGAGCGCGTCGCCGTGTCCCTGTGCGGCTCCGCCGTGCGGGTGCGAGCAGCCCGGTACGGACTCGCACCCGGCACCGGCCGGAACCTCCCGCGCCGCCCCGCCCGTTTTCCCGGTGGCCCCCGCTTGTCAGTGGGATCCGGCAGAATTGGTGTCAGGGCCAGCGCACGCGCCGGGCTGCCGGCAGAGGTAATCGAGGGGCACGTATGTCCGGACTGATCGACACCACGGAGATGTATCTCCGCACCATCCTCGAGCTCGAAGAGGAAGGCGTCGTCCCCATGCGCGCCCGCATCGCGGAGCGGCTGGACCAGAGTGGGCCGACGGTGAGCCAGACGGTGGCGCGCATGGAGCGCGACGGGCTGGTGTCCGTGGCCAGCGACCGTCATCTGGAGCTGACCGACGAGGGCCGCAGGCTCGCCACGCGTGTGATGCGCAAGCACCGGCTGGCCGAGTGCCTGCTCGTCGATGTGATCGGCCTGGAGTGGGAGCAGGTGCACGCGGAGGCGTGCCGCTGGGAGCACGTGATGAGCGAGGCCGTCGAGCGGCGCGTGCTGGAGCTGCTGCGGCATCCGACCGAGTCGCCGTACGGCAATCCCATCCCCGGTCTCGAGGAGTTGGGCGAGAAGGACGGCGCGGACCCGTTCCTGGACGAGGGCATGGTCTCGCTGGCCGATCTGGACCCGGGCGCGGACGGCAAGACGGTCGTGGTCCGGCGGATCGGTGAGCCGATCCAGACGGACGCGCAGCTGATGTACACGCTGCGGCGCGCGGGTGTGCAGCCCGGTTCCGTAGTGAGCGTGACCGCGTCGGCCGGCGGTGTGCTGGTGGGCAGCGGCGGTGAGGCGGCCGAGCTGGAGGCGGACGTCGCCTCGCACGTGTTCGTCGCCAAGCGCTGAGCGGAGGTGAGCCCCGGCGCCTTGTGCGCCGGGGCCTGTCCTCCCCTGTGCTGACCCGGAGCCCCGAGCTCTCAGGGTCATTCCCCTCGGACCGTTTTTCCCCGAGCGGTCCGCCCTCCCGCCAGAAGAGATCCCCTCGTCGGCGGCGATCATTCCTTGGGGGGTGTCACTCGAATGAGGGGTGTTGGGCGCGGAGGCAGATTTTTCGAATAGATATTCGATAGATTCGTGCTCTGCGACGGCGGACGAGCGCGGCGGGTACGACGGGCGCGACAGCGAGCACGGCAGTACACCGGTACGAGGCAGGCGGAGCTGGGGGGTGCCAGGCCCATGGCACGGCGTATCGACGTGACGGGAGCGGGTGGCGTGCGCCTGGCCGCCTGGGAGTTCGCCGACCCTCCCAAGACGGGCCTCGAGGCGGGCGACGGCGGGCGCAAGGCCCCGGGCGCGCTGTTACTCCACGGCCTGATGGGCCGCGCCTCCCACTGGGCCTCCACCGCCCGCTGGCTCGCCGCGCGCCACCGCGCCGTGGCCCTCGACCAGCGCGGGCACGGCCAGAGCGAGAAGCCCCCACAGGCCGCCTACACCCGCGAGGCCTACGTCGAGGACGCCGAGGCCGCCCTCGAACAGCTCGGCCTGGCTCCCGCGCTCCTCATCGGCCACGCCATGGGCGCGCTGACCGCCTGGCAGCTCGCCGCGAAACGCCCCGAACTGGTCCGGGGCCTGATCATCTGCGACATGCGGGCCTCTGCGCTGGGGGCCGCCTCGCAGCGGGAGTGGGCCGACTGGTTCAGGGCCTGGCCCGCCCCCTTCGCCACGCTGGCCGACGTACGCAAGTGGTTCGGTGAGGACGATCCCTGGGTGGAGCGGCCGAATCCGGCGCGCGGTGAGTTCTACGCCGAGGTGATGCACGAGGGTGCCGACGGCTGGCGGCCGGTCTTCGAGCCGGAGCAGATGCTCAGGTCCCGGGAGACCTGGGTGTACGACGCGCACTGGGAGGAACTGGCCCAGGTGCGCTGCCCGACGCTGGTGGTGCGCGGGGTGGACGGCGAGCTGGGGCGGGCGGAGGCACAGGAGATGGTGCGGGTGCTGCCCGCGGGGGAGTACGCCGAGGTCGCCGACGCCGGGCATCTCGCGCACTACGACATGCCGGGGTCCTGGAGGTCGGCCGTGGCGCCCTTCCTCGATCGGGTGCTGGGGGACCGAGGGAGTCGCCCTACCCCTTGCTGACGGCGGTCAGGATCTCCGGCAGACGCGCCGCCGTTCTCGGTGCCGCCAGGCGCAGGCCCAGCAGGGTGAGGCCGGCGCCGTACGCCGCGCCCACCGGCAGCAGCAGCCATCTCCAGTCGGCGCCGCCCGCGCTCACGTGCAGCCAGATGGTGAGTGCGATGACGGGGCAGCAGAGGAGGGCCGCCGAGACCATGCCGCCGAAGATGGAGATCCAGGCGAGGCCGGCCTGGCCGGGAGCGACGTTCTTGTGGCCTTCCTGGGGGATGGAGTAGGGGAAGCGGGCCGAGGTCCAGGCGCCGGTCGCGAGCATCGCGCCGAGCAGGGCGAAGGACAGGCCCAGCACCTCGGGCAGCCGGGACCAGGAGCCGAGCAGGGCGGTGGTCACCGTGGTGACGAGGGTCGCGTAGGGGAGGGTGATCAGCAGCAGGGCGAGGGCGCGGCCGCGCAACTCGGCGTAGGCGTCCCGGGGGGCGGAGATGGTCAGCGCCACCATCCAGAACGCGGAGGTGTCCTGCCCGAACTGGTTGTACATCTGGATGCCGAGCATCCCTGCGGCGAAGCACGCGAAGTAGACCGACCCGGTGCCCTGGATCGCGTTGAACACGGGCACGATCAGCCCGATCGCCAGTGAGGTCACCCACGCGGCCTTGGTCTTCGGGTCACGCCAGACGTAGCGCAGGCTGCGTTCCATGACCGGACCCGTGCGGCCCTGCGGCAGCAACCGGCCGAGTCCGGCGGCGGAGCGGCCGCGGCCCCCGGCGTCGGCGGGCTGCACCGTGGAGGCGTCGGGTGCGGTCATCAGCCGGCTCAGGCTCCGCGCCCACACCGCGATCAGCGCCACCAACCCGGCAGCCGCGACGGCGAGTCGGGCGAACGCGATGCCGTACGACCCCTCGCTCGTCGCGCGGACCGCCGCCACCGCCGACGCCGGCGGCACCCAGGACAGCACGTCCGCGACCGGCTGGAGCCGCCCGAGCCCGGCCGAACCCAGCTGCCGGGCACCGAAATTGACCAGTTGCACGCCGACCGCGATCACCAGCCCGCTCAGCACGGCGAGATCGCGGCCCTTGCGACTCGTCAGCAGCCGTACGTTGGCGGTGGCGACGGCCCGCGCCAGCGCCACGCAGCCCAGCAGGGCGAGGGCGACGGCGAGCACCGCCACGGCGTAGGCCGCGCCTCCGCGCGCGACGGACAGCGCGCAGCCCACGAGCACCAGCAGCGTGAACAGCGGGCCGATGCCCACCAGGGAGGCCGCGAGCAGCGCCCGGACCAGCGGGCGGGGGCGCAGCGGGAGCATCACCAGCCGGGTGGGGTCCAGGGTCTCGTCGCCGGTGGGGAAGAACAGCGGCAGCACCGCCCAGCCCAGTGCCAGTACGGCCGTGCCGGGTACGGCGATCACGTCGGCGTGCGCGTGCCCGCGCAGCAGAAGCAGGCCGAGCAGCTGCGACAGCGCGAACAGGAGTGCGACGACCGCCGAGGTGACGTAGGCGGCCCGCCGGCCGCCGGACTGCCGCAGCCCGCCCCGCAGCAGCGACAGTTTCAGCCGTACGACGGTGGAGGTGAGGTTCGTCATCGGGCGGCTCCGCCACCCAGCCAGTCCAGGCCGGACCCGGCGTTCCGGCCGCTCGCTCCGACCAGTTCCAGGAAGGCCCTTTGCAGGGTGGGGTGTTCGCCGCGCACCTCGTCCAGCGGACCCGTCGCCCGGATGCGGCCCGCCGCCATGACCGCCACCCAGTCGCACAGCGACTCGACCAGCTCCATCACGTGGGAGGAGAAGACGACGGTGGCTCCGGAGGCGGTGTACCGCTCCAGGACGCCCCGGATGGTCTGCGCGGACACCGGGTCGACGCCCTCGAACGGCTCGTCCAGGAAGAGCACCTCGGGGTTGTGCAGGAGCGCCGCGGCGAGCCCGATCTTCTTGCGCATGCCGGTCGAGTAGTCGACGACCAGCTTGTGCTGGGCGCCGGCCAGGTCGAGGACGTCCAGCAGTTGCGTGGCCCGCCTGTCGACCTCGGGCCCCGGCAGCCCGCGCAGCCGTCCCGCGTAGCCGAGCAGCTCACGCCCCGACAGCCGCTCGAACAGCCTCAGCCCTTCGGGAAGGACACCGATGCGCGCCTTGACGGCCACCGGGTCCCGCCACACGTCGTGCCCGACGACCTCGACCGTCCCGTCGTCGGGCCGCAGCAGCCCGGTCACCATGGAGAGCGTGGTGGTCTTTCCGGCCCCGTTCGGCCCCACCAGCCCCACGAACTTCCCGGCCGGCAGCTCCAGATCGATCCCCCCGACTGCGATCTGCTGCCCGAACCGCTTCCAGAGCCCCCGTACCCGCACCGCGACATCGGTCATGCACGAAGGTTACGGCGAGTGCGGCGCGCCAAGGGGCGGGGGACTGTGGTCTTGTCCGCGGTTACCGGTCCCGGCCGCAGGCATACGCGAGCGGCGAGATCAACTCCTCCGCGCCCGGCAGCCACCGGTTCGCCGGGGTGGGCCGGCGAGCCCACTGCACGGCCCCCCGGGACCCGAACCGTGTCGGGGGAGCGGCCACGTACGACCCCTCGCCGAGGGCCACCAGATCCAGCGAAGCGAGCGACCAGCCGAGTCCCCGCAGCAGTTCCGGCACCTTCGCGGCGCCCCCCGGCAGCACGAGGAAGTGCATCCGCCGGTCCGGGGCCAACGTCACCGGCCCGAGCGTCAGCTCCATCCTCTCCATGCGGGCCAGAGCGAGGAAGCCGGCGCTCTCCGGGACGGACAGCGCGTCGAAGGTCCGCCCCGTCGGCAGCAGGATCGAGGCCGTCGGCTGCTTCTGCCACATCCGGCGCGCCACGGTCGCGCTGCCGGTCGCCTGGGCCGCCCAGTCGGGGCGCGCGGGGTGCGCACCCGGCGCAGGGCAGGAGGCGTCGCCGCACGAGCAGCGCTGAACGCCGCCGACCGCTTCCAGCCAGGTGCCCGGGAACACGTCCCAGTGCCGTTCCCCGGCGTAGCGTACGGCGGTCTCCAGCAGTGGTTCCCCGCGCTGCTGCGGAATCTGACCGGTCATCTGAGTGTTCGAAGCGCCCGCGATCGTCTCTTCCACGCCCCTCTCAACTCCCGCGCCCACCTGGAGTTACGGCTGTAGCGCGCGCCGGGGTGGAGCATCGATTCGGCAGTCGGGGCGCATGGGTGCACGGGCGGGGGCGCGCGGGAGGAACCGGGGCGTGGGCTGGGTAGGCAGGGGTGGGGTTGGCATCCGTAGTTACCCCGGCAAACCGCACATGTCGTGCATTGACGGTATGTCAACTGGGCAGTGATCTTTCCGAAAGCGGTGACGGCCCAGGTGATCGCAACGCAGGGGGTAGCACATGGCCGCAAGGCCTCTCGTGGCGAGGCAGCCGAACGAACGGCTGCAGGCTCTCATCCAGGAAGCGGGGTGCTCGAACGCCGGGCTGGCCCGGCGGGTCAACATGTGTGGCGCCGAGCGCGGTCTCGACCTGCGCTACGACAAGACGTCCGTGGCCCGCTGGCTGCGGGGGCAGCAGCCGCGGGGCCGGGCCCCGGCGATCATCGCGGAGGCGCTCGGGCGCAAGCTCGGCCGTACGGTCACGATCGACGAGATCGGCATGGCCAACGGCAAGAACCTCGCCTCGGGGGTGGGTCTCCAGTTCTCGCCGACGGTACTGGGGGCCATCGAGCAGGTCTGCGAGCTGTGGCGCAGTGACGTGGGGCGGCGGGACTTCCTGTCCGGCTCCTCCGTCGCCGCCTCCGCGCTGGTCGAGCCGAGCAGGGACTGGCTGATCTCGGCGCCGGACGCCCAGGTGGCCCGGCAGGCGGGCCCGCGCGTGGGCCAGGCCGACGTGGCGGCCGTACGGTCCATGACGCAGGCGCTGACCGACCTGGACCACCAGTTCGGCAGCGGGCACGTGCGCCCGGTGGTCGTGCACTACCTGAACAGCGTGGTCTCCGGGCTGCTCGCGGGCTCGTACCGGGAGACGGTCGGACGCGAACTGTTCGCCTCCGTGGCCCGGTTGACGGAACTGGCGGGGTACATGGCCGTGGACAGCGGGCAACCGGGGCTCGCCCAGCGGTACTACATCCAGTCGCTGCGGCTGGCGCAGGCCGCCGGGGACCGTGGGTACGGCGGCTATGTGCTCGCCGCGTCCATGAGCCACCTCGCCGCGCAGCTCGGGAACCCGCGCGAGATCGCCCAGTTGGCGCGGGCGGCGCAGGAAGGGGCGCGCGGGCAGGTGACCCCGCGCGCGGAGGCGATGTTCCACGCGGCCGAGGCGCGCGGGCACGCCCTGCTCGGGGACGCGCGCGCGGCGCAGGCCTCCGTCGGGCGCGCGGTGACGGCGATGGAGCGGGCGGACGGCTCCCTCGGCGACGACCCGGTGTGGATCCGGCACTTCGACGAGGCCTACCTCGCCGACGAGTTGGCGCACTGCCACCGCGACCTCGGCCAGCCCGAGCAGGCGGCCCGGTACGCCGAGCAGTCGCTGGCCGGACACCCGGAGTCCCGGGCCCGCCGGCGCGCCATCGGCCTCTGTCTGCTCGCCACGGCCCAGGTGCAGCAGCGGGAGATCGAACAGGCCTGTGGCACCGGCCTGAAGGCGGTGGAGCTGCTGGAGACGCTGCGTTCCAACCGGGGCGCCGAGTACCTGGAGGACCTCCAGCAGCGCCTGGAACCGTTCCGGGAGGAGGCGGTGGTAAGGGAGTTCGGGGCGCGCCTCGAACTCCAGCAGGCCGCGTGAACGGCACCGGCCCCGCGGTGTGCGTGAACTTTGGGCCGTGAGCGCGTGAACGGACGGCGAACGGCGTCCGGAGGCGTGACGGACACGCAAAGTGGCCTATACCAGTACACTGCGGGGGTGGTTCTGTCGTGGCCGTCACACGGAAGAAGATCGCGCCCTGAGCTGCATGGCACCCGGCTCGGGGGACCCGGTAGCGTGAGCCCGATTCACAAGGTCCCCCATTAGTAGGAGTCCCGGTGACGCAGAGTGGACAGGGCGAGGAGCCCTCGGCGCGGAACGCGCGCGAAGGCATCGTGCTGCCCTCCGACGGAGGCGAGCCCCTGTTGCCGGGCATGACCGGCGCGCCCGCCCCCGCAACGACCGCCCCGGCAGGCGGGCAGGCCTGGGGCGGCTCCTGGGGGCCCGAGCAGCAGCCGCCCGGGCCGGACCAGGGCTGGCCCCCGGCGGCGGCCCAGCAGTGGCAGACCCCGGACGTCCCGCCCCAGCAGCCGCCGGCCGCGGGCCCCGGCCCGCTGCCGCCCGAGGGCACCCCGGCCGCGTCGTACGGGCAGCCGCCGTACGGCCAGGGCGGCGGCTACGGTGCCGGTCAGCAGCCCGGGTACGGCACGGCACCCGAGCCGTACCAGCAGCAGCACCAGCCGCAGCAGGCGTACGCGCAGCAGCCCGCCCCGCTGCCCCCGGCGGACGAGGGTGCGACGCAGTACATACCGCCGGTGCAGGCGGCTCCCGACGAAGGCGCCACCCAGTACCTGCCGCCGGTCGCGGCCCCCGCCGACGAGGGCGCGACCCAGTACCTCCCGCCGGTGGCGCCCGGCGCGCTGCCGCCCGAGGCGCAGGGCGAGGAGACGCGCTACCTCGGCCGCGCCGCCCAGGCACCCGCGCCGTCGGACGCGGAGGCCACCCAGTACATCCCGCCGTACGCCGCGCAGGCGCAGCACCAGGCGCAGGGCGTGGACCGGCCGTCGTCGGACGGGTTCGACCACCTCTTCCGCGGCGGCCCGGCGGGCGGTGACGGCCCGGCCGGGTCCACCCAGCAGATGCCGCGCGTCCAGCAGCCGGGCGGCTACCCCGGCGGAACGGCCCAGCCGCCGTACGGCGCGACGCAGCCGTCGTACGCCCCCGCGCACGACGACGACCCGCCCCGGACCCGCTCGCGGGTGCCGCTGATCGCCGCGATCGGGGTGGGCATCGTCGTCGTCGGTGTGGGCGCGGGCGCGCTGCTGAGCGGCGGCGGCACGGACCGGAGCACCGACGGCAAGACGGTCGCGGCCACCTCCGCGGCCTCCGGCCAGAGCTCCGCGCCGGCTGCCGACCCGGCCCGGCAGCAGGCGGTCGAGCTGGACAAGCTGCTCGCCGACAGCGGCAGCAGCCGCGCCACGGTGATCAAGTCGGTGGCCGACGTCAAGAACTGCACCGACCTCGACACGGCCGGCTCCAGCCTGCGCGACGCGGCCGGGCAGCGCGGCGACCTGGTGACCCGGCTCGGCAAGCTGTCCGTCGACAAGCTGCCGAACAGCGGTGAGCTGACCGCCGCGCTGACCAAGGCCTGGCAGGCGTCCGCCGCGGCCGACAGCCACTACGCGGCGTGGGCGGACCAGGCCAGGAACCGCAAGGTCTGCCGCAAGGGCCACGCCCGTGTCACGGGCGAGACCCAGGCGGGCAACCGGGCGAGCGGCACCGCCAGCGCGCAGAAGGCGAAGGCGGCGGCGCTGTGGAACGCGATCGCGCAGAAGTACGGACTGACCCAGCGCCAGCCGACGCAGCTGTGAGGTCCTGAGGGGACGCGCCGGCGGGCGTCACTGCACGTCGGCGTTCTCCAGGATCGAGGTCATGTCGGTGGTGCCGTCGAGACCGCCGGTGCCCCTGCGGGCCGCGACCAGCCTGCCGTCCTGGACCACCTGGAGGGTGACGTCGGCGTTGACCAGGCGCGGGAAGCCGACCACGGCGAGTCTGCTGGAGTAGGACCAGTGCAGGGTCGGGGTCAGACCGCCGGTGGAGACCCGCAGGCCGCTGTCGAGGGTGCGCCGCACGGAGTCGGCGCTCACGTCTCCGCCACCGATCTTGTCGAGGACGGCCTTCAGCACGGTGTAGGCGATCCACGTGGTCTGCACCCCGGCGTCCGCGGGGTCGATGCGGTTGTCGCCGAAGGCCTCCTCGTTGATCACCTTCTTCATCGGGTCCCAGCGCGCGTCCGACGCCGGCGGGTACCAGCCGGTGATGTACGCCCCCTCGTACGGCCCCGACGCCCCGCCGGTGGCGTTGATCACGGTCTGGTCGACGCTGCCGAGCACCGTCCCGAGCCGTACCGCGGGGAAGCTGTCGCGCTCGCGCCGGAAGGAGTCCATGAAGGTGTCGGTGCGGTCGCCGAGTGCGGGGATCACGCAGCCCTTCCTCACCACGTCCCGGGTGGCATGGCGCAGTGCCTGGTCGGCCTGGTCGCTGTACTCGGTGGCGTCCTCCTGGGCGAGCTGGTCGCCGGCCTTCGCGTGGCCGCCCGCCTGCAGCCCGGCGTCGAGCAGCACGGGCAGTTCGTCGCCTGCGATGCTGTCGGGCCGGACCAGGGAGACGTCGCCGCAGCCGGCCGCGAGGGCCTTGCCGAGACCGGCGAGCAGGGCGGGCTGGCCGCCGTTGACCGGGTACGACATCTGGCCGGTGAACTCGTCGTTGGTGACGCCGTAGCCGCCTATGTAGGGGATGCCGGCGCCTTCCAGCGGGGCGGAGTAGGAGTCGGTGAACTGGCTGTAGGAGCCGACGACCGCGACCACGTTCTCGTCCGCCGCGTACCGGGCGCACTTGGCGGCGCCCACGCTGTCGTTGTGGTCGTTGCAGGTCAGGACCTTCAGCTGGCGGCCGTTGATGCCGCCGTGCGCGTTGAGCCACTTGGCGTAGGCGAGGGCCATGGCGGGCATGCCGGGTTTGTTGGTGGCGTCGGTGTCCTGCGGGGCCCAGGTCATGACCTTGATCGGGTCGTCCCCGGAGCCCCCCGTGGCACCGGGGACGACCCCGCATCCGGCGGTGAGCGACGCACAGAGAGCCACCGCGCCCGCCGTCAGGGCGGCGGTTCTGCCGGGGCGGAGAGAGGGCTGGAGGAAAGTACGGATCGCGCGTCGCCTGCCGGTCATGTGCACGCACGATTCCCTCACACGACGAACCGACGAGTGACCCAGAGTCAACGAAGGGTGACATGGAGGTGAATTGCCGGGGCCTGTGAGGCTGGCGTGACGGGGAACGTACGATCGATGACCGTGCAAGGTTCGGAGAACTCTTCCCGTCGTGGCCGTCGCTCCTCCACCATGGGCGGCATGCCCCTAAGCGACATGCCGTGGTGGCGCTGGCGCAGCAATGTGCGCTCGGCGCTGCACATGCTCTCCGACCCGGTGTTCCAGCGGGACGTCTGGCTGGCCGGCGTGGACGGGTACGGCGACGTCACCGACGCCGTCTACCGCCTGGTGGAGGACACCTGGCTGGACAACTGGTCCGCCGAGAAGTACGTCGGCACGATCTTCCGGGACTCGCAGGAGGCGGCGCTCGTGGACACCGCCGTCCTGCGGGTGCTGCGGATCATGCACCAGGTCGGCCCGGACGCGCCGGTCTCCGCGTACCTCGACCACCCCGGGTGGCCGGAGGCGGTACGGGCGGCGCGGGACGCCCATGTCCGGATGTCCGTCAGCGACGGAGAGGACCCGGACACGCCGCCGAAGACCCTGGAAGTGCTGCGGATCCTGACCCGGAGCGCGTAGCCGTTTCCGCGGGCGGTGCGCCGTCGCCCGCGCCGTGGACCCCGTCCGGTCGCCCCGTCCTGCCGTCCCGTCCTGCGGGACGATCGTCCGCGGCGGGCGGCCGGCGTGAGAACCTGTAGTGCATGAACGAGCAGTCCGCGCCCGCCGCCAAGGCCGACCAGTACGTCCTCACCCTGTCCTGCCCGGACAAGCAGGGCATCGTGCACGCCGTGTCGAGCTACCTCTTCATGACCGGCTGCAACATCGAGGACAGCCAGCAGTTCGGCGACCACGACACGGGTCTGTTCTTCATGCGCGTCCACTTCTCGGCCGAGGCGCCGGTGACGGTGGAGAAGCTGCGCGCCAGCTTCGCCGCGATCGGCGACTCCTTCCGCATGGACTGGCAGATCCACCGGGCCGACGAGAGGATGCGGATCCTGCTCATGGTCAGCAAGTTCGGGCACTGCCTGAACGACCTGCTGTTCCGGGCGCGGATCGGGGCGCTGCCGGTGGAGATCGTGGGCGTGGTCTCGAACCACACCGACTTCGAGGAGCTGGTGGGCTCCTACAACATTCCTTTCCACCACATTCCGGTGACGAAGGACACGAAGGCGGACGCCGAGGCGAAGCTGCTGGAGATCGTGCGCGAGGAGGGCGTCGAACTGGTCGTCCTCGCCCGCTACATGCAGGTCCTCTCCGACGACCTGTGCAAGCAGCTCAGCGGCCGGATCATCAACATCCACCACTCCTTCCTGCCGAGCTTCAAGGGCGCGAAGCCGTACCACCAGGCGCACGCCAGGGGGGTCAAGCTCATCGGGGCGACCGCGCACTATGTGACCGCCGACCTGGACGAGGGGCCGATCATCGAGCAGGAGGTCGAGCGGGTCGGCCACGATGTGACGCCGGACCAGCTGGTCGCCATCGGCCGGGACGTGGAGTGCCAGGCGCTGGCGCGGGCGGTGAAGTGGCACGCGGAGCGCCGCATCCTGCTGAACGGCCGACGGACCGTGGTGTTCGCCTGACGGCCGGGAGGCGCCTGCGCACCCCACCCCTACATCCGGCTCAACCCCGCCGTGGCGAACAGCACGTCCCCGATCGCCTCCCGGTCGCCCACCTGCCCGGCCGCCGCCTCCTCCGGTGACACCCGACCGGCGGCCAGCCGGCAGAACTCCACGCCGTCCAGCGCCACATGGGCCACCTCGTGCTCCGCGGAGCCCACCGCCGCCGGTGAGTCCAGCGGGATCAGCCACTCGCCGCCGCCGTGGCCCTCGATCTCCAGCCGGAGGCTGCGGCCGGGCTCACCGGCGACGCCGAGGTGGCGGCCGCGGCCGGGCGAGGCCAGGCCCGCCTGCCGGCGTTGCGCCAGGGCGGCGGGCAGCATCCGGGCCGCGAGGTCGATCATCTTGTTCAGGTGGCGCGGCGCGGGCGGCTCGTAGGGGTAGTCCACCGCCTCCGCGATGTCCTCCGCGTGCACCCAGCACTCGAAGGCCCGGTCCAGCATCGCGTCGTGCAACGGCAGGTCGAACTCGCCGTACGACACCGCCAGCCCGCCCGCGTGGCCGCCGGTGAAGGACACGGTCCGCACCAGACCGTGGCTCTGCTCCCGCCAGGGCGCCCGCACCGAGCGGGTCGGCGGGAAGCGGGAGGTCCGCCAGAACGCCTCCGTGCGCTGCTGCGGGCCCACCGCGCGCCGCTCGGCCACCTCGCCGACCCCGGCCAGCGGGTCCTCCAGGCCCAGCCCGACCGCGACCAGCCCGTCCACCGACAGCAGGTGCGCGATCACCCCGGCCACGGTCGTACGACGGCTGCGCGGCGTGTCGGACTCGAACCAGCGCAGCCGCACCGGCGCGTGCCACTCGGCGCCCCCGAAGTCCTGCAGCAGGGCGTCCAGACGCGCGGTCTCGGCGTCGTACGGCGTCGCCCATCCGGGCACCGGGATGTGCGGCGGCCGGCGCTCCAGGCAGCTCTCCAGGACGCGGGTGCGCAGCGCCGGGTTCAGGTCGAGGCTCTCCGGCTGGTGCAGCAGACCGACCGCCTCGCGCAGCCGGCGGGCCTCGTCGGCGCAGCTTCCGCAGGAGCCCAGGTGGTCCTCGACGGCCACCGCCTCGGCCGCCGAGCAGGCGGCCAGCGCCCAGGCGCCGAGGAGCGATTTCAGGACGTCGTGCGGCAGGTCGAGCGGCACGGGCGTGAGGTCTTTGAGAGCGGCGAGGTCGGGCAGCGCAAGCCCGCCGTCCTCGACGGAGGCGCGGGGCGTCGGTATGCGCGCGGGCCGGTCCGGCTCGGAGCCGCCGGTGCCGTGCGGCTCGTGGCCCGAGCCGCCGTCGCCCCCCGCGTCGCGGTGTCCCTCGTCCCCGTGGCCGCCGGTGCCGTCGTACCCCTCGCGCCGGATCTCCTCCCCCTGCTCCTGCCCCTGACCGTGCCCGTCGTGGGCCTCGAACCGTCCCGCTCCGCTCACGGCGCGCCCCCGTGTTCCGGCGGTGTGCCGGCGTCGTGGGCGGTGGAGAGCAGCTGCAGGCCGAGGCGGAGCCGGCGGCGGGCCTCGTCCTCGGTGACGCCGAGGTCGGTGGCGGTCTGGCGGTAGTCGCGGCGCTGGAAGTAGGCCAGGTCGAGGGCGGCGCGCAGCGGGGCGGGCATGGAGTGGACGATGTAGTCGGCTCGGGCGGCGACCGAGGCGCGGCGCACCTTGCGCTCCAGTTCCGCCAGGGAACCGCCACCCTCCGCCAGCGCGGCGGTCTCGCTGGCGCGCAGCCGCTCCACGGCGAGCCGGCGGGTGACCCCGGCGACCCAGGTGCGCAGGGGGCCCTTCTTGGGGTCGTAGGTCTCGGGGTGCTCCCAGAGGTGGGCGAAGACCTCGCGGGTGAGGGTGTCCGCGGCCTTCTCCTCGCCGAGGACGCGGTGGGCGAGGCCGTGCACCAGCGAGGCGAAGCGGTCGTACAGCTCGCCCAGGGCGGCCGCCTCACCGCGGGCCAGCCGCTGTTGCATCTTGCGGTCCCAGCGGGGCGGTACGTCCTTCTCGGCCATGCGGTCCCTCCCCTCACCCGTGTCCGGCCGGTCCAGCCTCTCCGCACTGTCCTGTCGAATGTAGTCGGCACACCCGGCGGCGCACGCCCCTTTGTGTCAATGCGCGCCCCCGGGAGCGCCGCAGGTGATAGTGCCCTCTTCACATAAGCTTCACACGGACCCTGTGTATCTGTGATCGAACAGGATCGATAGTGACCGAAATAAGCCCCTTGTCGATCACGTCGAGTTTGTGGCCGGACGTTTCAGGGAACGGCCGGTGGGCAGCCGCGCGGAAGCAAGCGTAGGAACTGCGTCCGTTTCCGGGCGGTTCCGGAAGTTCCGGCGAGCGGAGGGGCAGGGACGTGGCATTCGATGTGACCGGCGTCGAACGGGGCGAGTGGGCCGTGCTCCGGGTGTCCGGAGAACTGGACCTGATGACCTCGCCGGTACTGCGGCAACACGTGCACGACGTGGTGGCCGAGGGCCACCACAGCCTCGTCGTGGACCTCTCCGACGTGTTCTTCTGCGATTCCAGCGGGGTCGGCGTCCTCGTCGCCGCCCGCAGGCTGCTCCGCTCCTGCCAGGGCCGGCTCCGGCTCATCCTGCCCGACCGCGGCGCCGACGACGGCTCGCACGTCAACCGGGTCCTCGGCGCGCTCGGCGTCCGCCGCCTCTTCGACGTCCGGCCCGACCTCGAGGCCGCGACCACCGACGAGGCGGACCCGCTCTCGGCCTGACGCGCCGCCCGCGCCGGTGCCCGAGCCCTCCTGAACCCCCGGCGTTTCGCGCCGCGCCGCGACACGCCGTCGGCGCCACCGCCCCCGCGACATGGCCACACTGTTGTCGCAGAATTCCCCCGGTCTTGGCACAACCGCCGGGTTGCGGCCATCCGAAGGCCACGCGCGTCATACGCTCCCTGCGAGGTGGCCCGTCCACCCGCACCACGCACGAGACGCACACGTAAGGCGGCCCGAACAGACATGGTCAGCACCGAGTACGAGCGCAGGATCGCCGCCCGGTTCGCCACCTTCGACCAGGACGGCAACGGCTGGATCGACCGTGAGGACTTCAACGCGGCGGCCAAGGCGCTCCTCGCCGAGTTCTCCGTGACCGCGCGCTCCGACAAGGGGCAGGCGCTGTACGCGGGCGCGGAGGCGTTCTGGCAGGGCATGGCCGGGATCGCGGACCGGGACGGCGACCAGCGCATCACCCGCGAGGAGTTCGTCACCGGCGCGGTCAAGCGGCTGCGCGACAACCCCGAGCGCTTCGCCGAGATCGCCCGTCCCTTCCTGCACGCGGCCCTCGCCGTGGCGGACACGGACTCCGACGGCCGTCTCACGGTCGCCGACACCGCCCGCGTGCTGCGCGTCCTGCACGTTCCCGCCGGCCCGGCCGGCACCGTCGCGGCGGCCCTCGACACCGACGCCGACGGTGCCATCACCGAACCGGACATCATCCCGGCCTTCTCCCGCTACTTCACGGTCGCGGAATAGCGTTCCCGCAGCTTGTACTTCAGCACCTTGCGCAGGGTGTCGTTCCGCGGCAGCGCCTGAACCACCTCCAGCCGCTCCGGCAGCTTGTGCACGGACAGGCCCGCCGCGCGCAGGTAGGAGGTGACCTCCGGCAGGGTCAACGCGGCTGCGCCGGGCGGCTGTTCGACCACCGCGCAGACCAGTTCCCCGCGGTCGGCGTCCGGCAGGCCCACCACCGCGGCGTCCGCGATCGCGGGGTGCGCGGCGAGGAGGTCCTCGATCTCCCTGGCCGAGATGTTCTCGCCCTTTCGGATGATCACGTCCTTCAGGCGACCGGTGAGGACGAGATGGCCCGAGTCCGTCACGCGGCCCAGGTCGCCGGTGCGCAGAAAGCCGTCGGGGTCGAAGGCGGCGGCGGTCTGCGCGGGGTCCAGATAGCCCTGGCACACGGCCTCGCCGCGCAGCCGGATCTCGCCGTCGACGATCCGCAACTCCATGCCGGGCGGCGGGCGGCCCTCGGTCGTGGCCAGGTTCTCCGGGGTGTCCCGCGGGTCGCCCATGGTGATCATCGGAACCTCGGTCATGCCGTAGCCGTGGGTGAGCTGGACGCCCATCTCGCGGACCACCGCGTGGTAGACCTCGGGGGGTTTGGGCGCGCCGCCGCCCGCGAGCAGCCGCAGGGACGGGATCAGTCTCCGGCCGGGCCGCTTGCGCTGCTCGGCCAGGAACATCGAGTAGAAGGCCGTCGAGCCGCCCGCCACCGTCACCCCGTGCCGCCGGTACTCCGCCAGCGCGTCCGGCAGCGCGAAGTGCTCGAACAGCACCGCCGGGAAGCCGTACAGCAGCAGCATCACCAGATAGTCGGGGCCGCCTATGTGGGCGTACGGGAAGGCGATCGAGCCCACGTCGGCCGGGGTGAGCCCCAGGGCGTGCGCCAGGCAGGAGCCGCCGGCGATCAGCGAGCGGTCCGTGTGCAGCACGCCCTTGGGGTCGGAGGTGGTGCCGGAGGTCCAGTAGATCCAGCGCACCGAGGTGCCGTCGGCGGGCGGGGCGGGCAGCCCTGACGGATCGCCGTCGGGCAGGGTGTCGTACGCCTCGAAGACACCCTTCGCGCCGAGCCGCCGCGCCATCTCCGTGTGGTCGTGGCCCCGCCACACGCCCGGCACCGCGAAGAACTCCGCCCTGGACGCGCGCAGCGCGAAGCCGACCTCCCGGTCCCGGTGGAAGGGGATCACCGGGGACTGCACGGCGCCCAGGCGGGCCAGCGCGAGGGAGAGCAGGACGGTCTCGATCCGCGTGGGCAGCTGCCAGGCGACCACCGTGCCCGGGCCTACGCCCATGCCGTGCAGGCCGGCCGCCACCCGCTCGGCACCCGTGCGCAGCCCGCCGAAGGTGAGCGTGTGCCCGCCCTGGAGGAGGGCCGGGCGGCCGGCGCTGAGGGCGGCGCGGCGGACGACCAGGTCCCACAGTGTGCGGGCGGAACCCAGGGAGTGCGGGGTCTCGTTCACGTGGCCTCCCCGACCGGGTTGGCTGACGATCCGTCAGATGGCATGCTAACTGACGGTCCATCAGATCAGTACTGTCCGGCGGAGGGGAACGCGGAGGGGAACCATGACCGAACTGCCCCGCATCATCAGCGTCGACGACCATGTGATCGAGCCCGCCCACCTCTTCGAGACCTGGCTCCCGGCCCGGTACCGGGACCGCGGGCCCAAGCCGCTGACCGCCGGCATCGGGGAACTCGCCTACGTCGGCGGCACGTACCGGATCACCATGGACCCGGCGGGCCCGCCGACCGACTGGTGGGTGTACGAGGACCTGAAGTTCCCGTACAAGCGCAACATCGCCGCCGCCGGCTTCGCCCGGGACGAGATGACGCTGGAGGGGATCACCCGGGAGCAGATGCGCCCGGGGTGCTGGGATCCCGCCGAGCGACTGAAGGACATGGACCTCAACCACGTCGAGGCCAGTCTCTGCTTCCCGACGTTCCCCCGCTTCTGCGGGCAGACCTTCGCCGAGGCGCACGACAAGGAGGTCGCCCTCGCCTGCGTGCGCGCCTACAACGACTGGATGGTGGAGGAGTGGTGCGGGGACAGCGGGGGCCGGCTGATCCCGCTCTGCCTGATCCCCCTGTGGGACGTCGAGCTGGCCGTCGCCGAGATCCGGCGGAACGCGGCGCGCGGGGTCCGGGCGGTCACCTTCTCCGAGATCCCCACCCATCTCGGGCTGCCCTCGATCCACTCCGGCCACTGGGACCCGTTCTTCGCGGTCTGCCAGGAGACCGGCACCGTCGTCAACATGCACATCGGCAGCAGCTCCCAGATGCCGGCCGCCTCCCCGGACGCGCCGCCCGCCGTCCAGGCCTCGCTGAGCTTCAACAACGCGATGGCCTCGATGATGGACTACCTCTTCAGCGGGGTCCTGGTGAAGTTCCCGCGGCTCAGGCTCGCCTACTCCGAAGGGCAGATGGGCTGGATCCCGTACGCCCTGGAACGCGCCGACGACGTGTGGGAGGAGCACCGCGCCTGGGGCGGGGTCCGTGACCTGGTCCCCGAACCGCCGTCGACGTACTACTACCGGCAGATCTTCTGCTGCTTCTTCCGCGACAAGCACGGCGTCGCCTCGCTGGACGTGGTGGGCAGGGACAACGCCACCTTCGAGACCGACTACCCGCACGTCGACTCGACCTTCCCGCACACCAAGGAGGTCGCCCTCGACCATGTCAAGGGCCTGGACGACGAGACGGTCCACAAGCTGATGCGGGGCAACGCCATCCGCATGCTCGGCCTGGACCTCGACGCGTGATGGACCTGACGGACACGCCCGAGGAGGCGGAGTTCCGGATCCGGCTGCGGGAGTGGCTCGCCAGGGCGCTGCCCACCCTGCCGCCGAAGCCGCCCCCCGGCGACTGGCCCGCGCGCCGGGCCTACGACCTCGGCTGGCAGCAGACGCTGTACGACGCCGGGTACGCGCACGTCCACTGGGACGCCTCGCCGACCATCCGCCTGATCTTCCTGGAGGAGACGGAGCGGGCGGGCGCCCCCTACGTGGGTGCGAACTTCGTCGGGCTGCTGCACGCCGGTCCGACGATCGCCGCCGAGGGCACGCCCGAGCAGCGGGCGCGCTGGCTGCCGCCGATCCTGCGCGGCGAGGAGGTGTGGTGCCAGGGCTTCAGCGAACCGGGCGCCGGCTCCGACCTCGCGGCGCTGCGCACGCGCGCGTGGCGCGACTCGGACGACTACGTGGTCACCGGGTCCAAGATCTGGACCTCGCACGCGGAGGTCGCCGACTGGTGCGAACTGCTGGTCCGTACCGACCCGCACGCGCCGAAGCACCGGGGCATCACGTGGCTCGCCCTGCCCATGGACGCCGACGGCGTCACGGTCCGGCCGCTGCGCACGCTCGCCGGATCGGCGGAGTTCGCCGAGGTGTTCCTCGACGAGGTGCGGGTGCCCGCCGAGAACCGCGTCGGGGCGGAGCACGACGGTTGGCGCGTGACCATGGTGACCCTGTCCTTCGAGCGCGGCACGGCCTTCGCCGGCGAGGTCGTGGCCTGCCGCCGTGCGCTGGGCGAAGTGGCCCGCACCGCACGGGAGAACGGCCGCTGGGACGATCCGGTGCTGCGACGCAGGCTCGGTCGCCTGGAGGCGGAGTTCCGGGCCCTGTGGCGGCTGACCCAGTGGAACGTCGGCGAGGCGGAGGGGAACGGGGGAGTGCCGGGCGTGGGCGGCTCGGTCTTCAAGCTCCGCTACTCGCACGCCCGCCAGGACCTGTACGCCGCCGCCGCCGATGTCCTCGGCCCCGACGCCCTCGACCTGGACCAGCCGTGGGTCCTCGACCGGCTGTCGTCGCTGTCGTACACCATCGCTGCCGGCACCTCGCAGATCCAGCGCAACATCGTGGCCGAGCGGATCCTGGGGCTGCCGAAGGGGAGGTGAGCATGCGGTTCCAACTGACCGGCGATCAGCGCGCGTTGCGGGCCGGGGTACGCCAGGTGCTGGACCGGTGGTTCGGGCGGGAGCAGGTGCGGGCCACCGTCGACGCGCCGGGGCGGCTCGACCGGGAGCTGTGGCGGGCGCTCGGGGACGCGGGCTTCTTCGCCCTGCGGCTTCCGGAGCCGGACGGCGGGGCCGGACTCGGCCTGCCCGAGGCGGTGCTCGCCTTCGAGGAGGCGGGGCGTGCGCTGCTGCCGGGCCCGCTCGTCGCCACCCACCTCGCGGCCGGGACCGTGCCGGGCGCGGCGACCGGGGAGACGGTGGTGACGGCCGTGGACGGCGGCCTGGTCGAGTGGCTGGACGCGGCGGACGTGGTCCTCGGGGATGCCGCGGACGCCGTGCCCCTGCGCTCGCTGGACCCGCTGACCCCGCTGCACCGGGTGCCCGCCGCGACCGCGGGCCGCCGTACGCGCGCGGGAGCGGAGGCCGTGCTCCTGACCGCCGCCGAGCAACTGGGCACGGCCGTACGCCTGCGCGAGCTGGCCGTGCAACACGTCCGGACACGTGAGCAGTTCGGGCGGCCGATCGGCACCTTCCAGGCCGTGCAGCATCTGTGCGCGGACCTGCTGGTGCGCACCGAGACCGCGCGGGTGGCCGTCTACGCGGCATCCGTGACCGGCGACGAGGCGGACGCCGCCGCCGCCCGGCTGCTCGCCGACGAGGCCGCCGTGCACGGCGCCCGTGACTGCCTGCAGGTGCACGGCGGCATGGGGTTCACGTGGGAGGCCGAGGTGCATCTGCACCTGAAGCGGGCCTGGGTGCGGGCCCGGCGCGGCGGCGGTGGCGCGGACAGCGAGGAACTGCTCGCCGCCCGGCTGGTGGCGTGACGGGACGGCCACCGCCCGCGGCGCACCGCTGGAAAGGCGTTGGCCCAAGATGTCGCGGATCGTGGCATGCCGGTTTCACGGAGCGTCGATACCGGGTTGTGTCCTTCGCCGGGCTCGTCACATCCCGGAGTCGGCCGTCCGCTCCGGTACCTTGTGTGGGATGCGAGTGGCTGCGAGCACGGGCCGGGCCGGCGGTGCCCCTGGGGCAGTGCCGGGTCGTGCGGTGCGCGTCGCTGCTCGCGGGGCGGTGGCGGCCTTACCCGCCGTCTGTTCGACTCCCCGGCACGAGCGTCGCACAGTATGCCGCACGCGTACTCCTTCGCGCTGGAATATGCCCGAAGCGCTTGTTGCGGTGACTGTACGTCAACCATGCTGTCTCCCAGGGGAATCACGTTCCGTGACCCCTGCTCTGGCCGTTGTCCTGGCCATGCAGAAAATGGCTACGATCGTGGCCCTCGTGATCGCCGTCGCGGCCCGGAGCGCCGCGGCGACGAGGTGGCGTGGGGTCATGTGTCCGCCGGTTCGGATGGTGTGAGCGGTGCAGGTGCTTCAAGTGCAGCTGGAGATCCGGCCCGACCCCACGGAGGTGGGACGGGCGAGGAAGTGGGCCCGCTCGCGGCTCCCCGGACTGGGCATAGCGGCCGACGAGCCGCTCGCCGAGACCCTGATCCTGCTCGTCTCCGAACTGGTCACCAACGCCGTCGTCCACACCGGACGTGCGGCCGTCCTCCGGCTCTCCCTGCCGGGCGCGACGGGCGGTGCGGCCGTGGTGCCGGCGGCGCCCGCGGCGGGCACCGTGCGCGTGGAGGTGGCCGACGGCAGCTCCCGCGCCCCCGTGCCGCGGTGCGCCGGCAGTGACGCGACCGGCGGCCGGGGACTGGCCCTCGTGGACTGCCTGGCCGATCGCTGGGGCTGGAGCCCGGAAGGCGCCGGCAAGAGCATCTGGTGCGAACTGGACCGCTGCGCACGGCCCGGCGAGAGCGCAGCGGTGGCGTACGGGAGCGGGCTGTCCGCGTTCGAGGGCTTCGCCTTCGAGGCGGTGTAGCACCCGGCGCCGTGGTGCGCCGGAGGTGCATCCGTGCGCGGGCACCGCGAACAGGGCGTACGTAACAAATCTCCGTACCGGCGTTGACGACCCGTGACTGGCTGAACACGCTGGTGGGCGACGATTCGCCGCGAGGGGACGGCGAGGGCCCGGGCGACGGCGGCTCTCGCCGAGTGTGGGTCGCACCCGGTGGGCGGCGCGTGCACGACGGTGGGGGGAGGCGCGCCGCCCACCGTTCGGTACGGCTTTCGTCTCCGGGTTCACAGGACGGCCACGGGCGCCACGGGTGTCCCTGTCGCGCCGGCGAACGGCTCGGGCATCGCCGACAGCCAGAACGTGTACCGCCCTTCTTCTCCACAGGCTGTGGACAACTCTTCGAGATTCCAGTTCTGGCCCTGGAGCATCCCCATCTCCACGAGGTCCAGGGCGTGCACGGGCAGCCAGAGATTCTCCGACTCGGGCGGGAATATCTCAAAAGTGAGCGTGTCGTTGGCGACCGCGGCCACATCGCGCGCGTGGAACCACTCCGGGGTGCGGATCGACAGCCCCGGCGACGGATGGCCGTACCCGTGCCGGTCCCCGGCCAGGTACGTCCGCACCTGCCCGGTGCGGACCAGCACGATGTCGCCGGCCCGCACGCGCGTGCCGGCGAACTCCTCGGCCGCCTCGAGGTCCTCCGGGGTCACGGCGTGACCCCCCGCCAGCCGGTCCACACCGCGCGCGCGTGCCACGTCCAGCAGCACTCCGCGCGAGACGATGTGCCGCGCCTTGTCGATCCCGCCGAACCCGGCGCCGCCGTGCGCGGTGACCGTGAGCGCAGGACGGCCGTTGTAGAGCCTCCCCGAGTGCGAGACATGGCTGAGCGCGTCCCAGTGGGTGCCGGCCTGGAGGCCCATGGTCACCACGTCGTCGCTGCACGCCACCGTGCCCGGCCCGAACAGCTCCTGGTTGATCTGCACCATCGCGTGCAGCGGATTGACGCGCCCCGGGATCACCCCCGTCTGCACCCCGTCCTGGCTCAGGGGCAGGGCGAGCGGGACGCGGCGCCCGGTGCGGACGCATGCGGCGGCCTCCCGTACGACGTCGTCGGTGATCAGGTTCAGCGTGCCGATCTCGTCGTCCGCTCCCCAGCGCCCCCAGTTGTTCACGCGCTTCGCGATCTCGTGGAACTCCTTGGGCAGTGCCATCCGGTGCCTCCCCGGGGCTTGTGTCCGCGCGACCGGCGCGCCATAGAATCTAACGGATCGTCAGAAACGGCGGGAAGGGGCCGGGCGTGGGGAACTTCTTGGCAGGAAAGGTCGTCGCCGTGACGGGTGCCGGGCGGGGCATCGGCCGGGCGGTCGCGCGGGCGGCGGCCGCCGAGGGGGCGAAGGTCGTCGTCAACGACTGTGGCGTCGCCGTCGACGGCGCCTGCCCCACGAGCGAGGTCGCCGAGGCCGTCGTCAAGGAGATCGAGGCCGCGGGCGGGGAGGCGGTCGCGGTCGCCGACGACATCTCCACGATGGCGGGCGGACAGCGGGTGGTCGACGTGGCACTGGCGTCGTACGGCCGGCTCGACGGGGTCGTGTGCGTGGCCGGGATCCTGCGCGAACGCATGCTCTTCAACATGACCGAGGAGGAGTGGGACCCCGTCCTCGCCACCCACCTCAAGGGCACGTTCACCGTCTTCCGGGCCGCGTCCGCGGTGATGCGGCGGCAGCGCTCCGGCACGCTGATCGGCTTCACCAGCGGCAACCACCAGGGGTCCGCGTCCCAGGCCAACTACAGCGCCGCGAAGGGCGGCATCGTCTCGCTCGTCCGCAGCGCGGCGCTCGGCCTGCACAAGTACGGGGTGACCGCGAACGCGGTGGCGCCGGTGGCCCGTACGCGGATGTCGGCGAACGTTCCCATGGAGCTGAGCGAGATCGGTGAGCCGGAGGACGTGGCCGCGCTGGTGGTGTACCTGCTGTCCGACGGCGCTGCCGCGCAGGGCGTCACCGGGCAGGTGTACACCGCCGCCGGGTCGAAGATCGCGGTGTGGGCACAGCCGCGGGAACTGCGCGCGGTGTACGCGGAGGGAACCTGGACGCCGGAGCGGATCGCGCAGGTCCTGCCGGGGTCCGTGGGGGTGGACCCGATGCCGATGCTGTCCCGGCTCACGGCGATGGAAGAGGCTGCGCGAAGTGGTTCTCGGCCGAACGCCCGGTAGCGCGGGGCGCGTCGATCCAAGGCGGTGTTCCATGGATTTCGGGTTCAGCCGGCAGGACGAGGACTTCCGGGTCGAGGTCCGGGACTGGCTCGGCGCCCATGCGAGGCCCTCGACAGACCGCCGTACCTGGGAGCGCACCCTCGGCTCGGCCGGCTGGATAGGGCTCGGTTGGGCGGAGTCGGGATACGGCAACCGTACGGCCACGCTCACCCAGCAGGTCGTCTGGGCCGAGGAGTACGCCCGGTCGCCCGCGCCGCCGCGCTCGGGGCACATCGGGGAGAACCTGCTCGCGCCCACCCTCGTCGCGCACGGCAGCGAGGCGCAGAAGGCTCGCTTCCTGCCGCCGGTCGCCGCCGGTGAGGAGCTGTGGTGCCAGGGGTACAGCGAGCCCGGCGCCGGGTCGGACCTGGCCGGGGTGCGGACGGCGGCGGTGCGGGAAGGGGACCGCTACCGGATCAGCGGGCAGAAGATCTGGACCTCTCTCGCCCACGAGGCCGACTGGTGTTTCGTGCTGGCCCGCACCGACCCGGAGTCCGGGCGCCACCACGGCCTGAGCTTCCTGCTCGTCCCCATGGACCAGCCCGGCCGCGTCGAGGTCCGCCCCATCCGCCAGCTGACCGGCACCAGCGACTTCAACGAGGTCTTCTTCGACGGCGCGTACACGAAGGTCGAGCACGTCGTGGGCGGGGAGGGGCGGGGGTGGGCGGTGGCGATGAGTCTGCTCGGGTTCGAGCGCGGGGTGTCCACTCTTGCCCAACAGGTGGGCTTCGCAGAGGAGTTGCGGCGAGTCGTGCGGACGGCCGTGGAGACGGGAGCGGCGGACGATCCGGTCGTACGGGCGCGGATCGTACGGCAGTGGGCCGAGCTGCGGACCATGCGCCGGCACGCCCTGCGCACCCTCGGCGGCTCGGTGGACCCCGGCGCGCCCAGCGTGGCCAAGCTGCTCTGGGCCGGCTGGCACCAGCGGCTCGGCGAGCTGGCGGTGCAGGTCCGGGGCGCTGCGGCCGGTGCCGGCCCGGCTAACTGGTCGCCGTCGGCGCCGTACGAACTCGACGCGGACCAGCATCTGTTCCTCTTCTCCCGGGCCGACACCCTCTACGGCGGCACCGACCAGGTCCAGCGCACGATCATCGCCGAGCGCGTGCTCGGTCTGCCCAGAGAGCCCAAGGGGGCCGTGTGATGCGTGGTGTGGTGTTCGACGGCACACAGGTGCGGGTGGTCGACGACCTCGCGGTGCGCGAGCCGGGCGCCGGGGAGGTGCTGGTGGCGATCGCCGCGGCCGGACTGTGTCACAGCGATCTGTCCGTGGTGGACGGCACCATACCTTTCCCGGTTCCGGTGGTGCTGGGCCATGAGGGTGCGGGAGTGGTCGAGGCGGTCGGCGCCGGCGTCACCCATGTCGCGCCCGGCGACCATGTGGCGCTGTCCACGCTCGCCGCCTGCGGCACCTGCGCGCAGTGCGACCGGGGACGGCCGACGATGTGCCGGCAGGCGATCGGGCGCCCGGGAAAGCCGTTCGCACGGGGAACCACGCTCCTCCACCAGTTCGCCTCCAACTCGGCGTTCGCGGAACGCACGGTCGTCAAGGCCGTGCAGGCGGTTCCGATCCCGAAGGACATCCCGCTGGAGTCGGCCGCGCTGATCGGCTGCGGGGTGCTCACGGGCGTGGGGGCCGTGCTGAACCGGGCCCGGGTGGAGCAGGGGGACAGCGTCGTCGTCATCGGCGCCGGAGGGATCGGGCTGAACGTGCTGCAGGGCGCGCGGCTCGCGGGGGCGCTCAGGATCGTCGCCGTCGACGCCGACCCGGCCAAGGAGGACGTGGCCCGGCGGTTCGGCGCCACCGACTTCCTGGCGTCGACGGAAGGCGTGCGGGACCTCCTGCCCGGCGGCGCCGACCATGTCTTCGAGTGCGTCGGCCGGGTGGAGCTGATCAGGCAGGCGATCGACCTCCTCGACCGGCACGGCCAGGCGGTCCTCCTCGGGGTCCCGCCGGCCACGGCCGAGGCGTCCTTCCGCGTCTCCTCGCTCTACCTGGACAAGTCCGTCCTCGGCTGCCGCTACGGCTCCTCACGCCCCCAGCGGGACATCGCCCTGTACGCGGACCTGTACCGTCAAGGCCGCCTCCTGCTAGACGAGTTGGTGACGGCCGTCCATCCGGTGGAGGACTTCGACAAGGCACGGGCGGACGCGGAGGCGGGCCGGGTGGCGCGGGCGGTGCTCACGTTCTGACGGCCGCCCGGAACGTGCGGCGATAGGCGGTCGGTGTCACTCCGAGCGCCTGCTGGAGGTGCTGGCGCATCGACTGGGCCGTGCCGAAGCCCGCCTGATGGGCCACCTGGTCGATGGACAGGTCGGTGGTCTCCAGCAGATGGCGGGCGCGTTGGACGCGCTGCTGGGTGAGCCACTGGCCGGGGCTGATCCCGACCTCCTCGCGGAAGCGGCGGGTGAAGGTGCGCACCGACATGGCCTCCTGCTCGGCCATGTCCCGCAGCTGGATCGGCTCGTGCAACCGGCCAAGCGCCCAGGCGCGGGCGGCGGTCGTGGTCGACAACTGCGGGTCGGGCACCGGCCGTTCGATGTACTGGGCCTGGCCGCCGTCGCGGTGCGGCGGTACGACCGTGCGCCGGGCGACGTCGTTGGCGACCGCCGTACCGAAGTCGCGACGGACCATGTGCAGGCACAGGTCGATCCCGGCGGCCACGCCGGCCGAGGTGAGTACGTCCCCGTCGTCGATGAACAGCACGTCCGCGTCCACCTTGACCTGCGGGAAAAGCTGCTGGAAGCGTTCGGCGTCGGCCCAGTGCGTGGCGGCCGGGCGGCCGTCGAGGTGTCCGGCGGCGGCGAGGACGTAGACGCCCGTGCAGATGGACGCGAGCCGGGTGCCCGGGCGGATGCGGGCGAGGGCGGCGGCCAGTTCACCGGTGAGCCGGCCCTCCTCGAAGACCGGGCCGAGTTCGTACGACGCCGGGACGATCACCGTGTCGGCGTCGGCCAGGGCCTCCGGTCCGTTGGGGACGTGCACGGCGAAGTCGGCGTCGGTCTCGACCGGGCCGGGCGGCCGCACCGAGCAGGTCACGACCTCGTACAGGTGGCGGCCCCGCTCGTCCCTGGGGCGGCCGAAGATGCGGTGCGGGATACCCAGCTCGAAGGGGAGCAGGCCGTCGAGCGCGAGGACGACGACCCGGTGCGGACGGAAACCGTCGGTGACAGCGGCCATGGCCCGATCCTAGCGAAGGCTGACCTTCGGGCCACTCGATGTGCGCTCATGAAAAGGGGACGCTGTGCGACGTGACTCAGACAAGCCCAGCCGCAGCCCTCGTCCAGGCCGCCCCGCCCGCCCGGCGCCGCCGCGTGCACCGCGCCTGGTTCGTCGCCGCCGTCACCTTCGTCACCATCATCGGTGCGGCCGCCTTCCGCTCCCTGCCCGGCCTGCTCATCGACCCGCTGCACCAGGAGTTCGGCTGGTCACGCGGCACGATCGGCGCGGCCGTCTCCGTCAACCTGGCGCTCTACGGCCTCACCGCGCCCTTCGCCGCCGCCCTGATGGACCGCTTCGGCATCCGCCGGGTGGTCGCCGTCGCGCTCACCGTGATCGCGGCCGGTTCGGGCCTGACGGTGTGGATGACGGCGGCCTGGCAGCTGTGGCTGTGCTGGGGCCTGCTGGTCGGCCTCGGCTCCGGCTCGATGGCCCTCGCGTTCGCCGCGACGGTCACCCACCGCTGGTTCACCGAGCGGCGCGGCCTGGTCAGCGGCATCCTGACCGCCGCGTCCGCCTCCGGCCAGCTGATCTTCCTGCCGGTGCTGTCCTGGCTGACCGAGCACCACGGCTGGCGCCCGGCCGCCGTGACCGTCGCCCTGGCCGCCCTGGCCGTGGTCCCCTTCGTCTGGATCCTGCTGCGCGACCACCCCGCCGACATCGGCCTGAGGCCTTATGGTGCCCGGGAGTTCGTGCCCAAGCCGGCGCCGGTCACCGGCGCCGCCCGCCGCACGCTGAACGTCCTCGCCGCCTCGGCCCGCACGGGCACCTTCTGGCTGCTCGCCGGCACCTTCGCGATCTGCGGCGCCTCCACCAACGGCCTGATCCAGACGCACTTCGTGCCCGCCGAGCACGACCACGGCATGCCGGTCACGACGGCGGCCTCGCTGCTCGCCGTCATCGGCGTGTTCGACGTGGCCGGCACGATCGCCTCCGGCTGGTTCACCGACCGCTTCGAACCCCGCCGCCTGCTGGCCGTCTACTACGCCCTGCGCGGCATCTCCCTCGTCTTCCTCCCGATGCTGCTGGGCCCGGCGGTCCACCCCCCGATGCTCTTCTTCATCGTCTTCTACGGCCTCGACTGGGTTGCCACCGTCCCGCCGACCCTCACCCTGTGCCGCGAGAACTACGGCGAGGACAGCGCCATCGTCTTCGGCTGGGTCCTCGCCTCCCACCAGGTCGGCGCGGCCCTCGTCGCCTACCTCGGCGGCCTCGCCCGTGACGTCTTCGGCTCCTACGACCTGGTCTGGTACGCCTCCGGCACCCTGTGCGCGGCGGCGGCCCTGATGGCCCTGGTGATCCGCCGCCGCCCGGCCGGGCTCGTCCCGGCGGCCGCCTGAACGACTCCCTCGGGCCTGCCTGACGATTCCCGTCCGCCGCGCGACGCCCTGCACGCTCCCCCACTGCCTCAAGGGCGTGGGAGGCGCCTCCGCGCGCCGCACCGGCCCCGGACCCGAGTACCTCCAGTACGAGGGCCCGTGGCCGGCGCGCCGGGAGCACGCACCTGGCGCCGCGCGGCCGCCCTTCGGGCAACGACGCGCATTATCGGACAGGCCCCAGCTGTGCTGTCCCGGGAGACAACGTCTGCGCGTCGCGACGGGGCGAACGTTGCCCGTTGGGGCACTAGCGGCCGATCCGGGCGAACCGCCCCCGGTGGAAGAGCAGCGGTTCGCTCCGCTCCGGTGCGCCGAGGACGTTCACCCGGCCCACGACGATCAGGTGGTCGCCGCCGGTGTGCACGGCGTGGACGGTGCAGTCGATCCAGGCGGCGGCGCCGGCCAGCCGGGGCGAGCCGGAGGCGGGCGCCGCGTCGTACGTCACCCCCGCGAACTTGTCCGCGCCGCTCACCGCGAAGGCCCGGCACAGTTCGTCCTGGTCGGCGCTGAGCACGTTGACGCAGAAGACGCCGGCGCGGGCGATACGGGGCCAGGTGGTGGACGTACGGCCCACCATGAAGCAGACCAGGGGCGGTTCGAGGGACAGAGAGGCGAAGGACTGGCAGGCGAAGCCCGCGGGACCGCCCTCCGTGCCGGCGGCCGGTGCCGTGATCACGGTCACGCCACTCGCGAAACCGCCCAGCACCCGCCGGAACTCTCCCGGCTCCACCGGCGCCCGTTCGTCCTCCCGCACGCACCGCAACTCCGGCCGGTGCAAGGGCTCCACGGGTCCGCGCCCCAGATACCGGACGGCGGCCGCCGCCGCCCCTGCGTGTCCCATCACGCCATCCATTGAAACTGACGGCACGTCAGATGGGAAGGTCCCGGGGGTCTGCTCTCACCGGCCCCGGAACCCGGGTTCCCGGCGCTCCTGGAACGCCCGCAGGCCCTCCCGGGCGTCCCGCGACGTCATGTTGATCTCCTGGGCCCAGGCCTCCGCCGCGAAGGCGGTCGCCCGGCCGGCGTCCAGGGAGGTGTTCACCAGGTGCTTGGTCAGGGACAGGGCGCGGGTGGGGCCGCAGGCCAGGCGGGCCGCCCACGCGCGGGCCGTCTTCTCCAGCTCCCCGTCCGGTACGACGCGGTTGACCAGCCCGAGCCGTTCCGCCTGCGCCGCCGACACGGCGTCCCCGAAGAACATCAGCTCCTTCGCCCGGTGCGGGCCCAGCAGGCGGGGGAGCAGGTAGGTCCCGCCGCCGTCCGGTACCAGCCCGCGCCGTACGAACACCTCGAGGAAGCGGGCCGACTCGGCGGCCAGCACCAGGTCGCAGGCGAACGCGAGGTGCGCGCCGAGGCCCGCCGCCGCGCCGTTCACGGCGGCGATCACCGGCTTCTCGCAGTCCAGGACCGCGGCGATCAGGCGCTGGGCGCCCAGGCGGAGGACGCGGGCCACGTCGCCGGTCACCCGCTCGCCGTCCCCGGCCCCGCCCCGCAGGTCCGCGCCCGCGCAGAAGCCCCGGCCCCGGCCGGTCAGCACCACCGCTCGGACCTCGGGGTCCGCCGACGCCTGCGTGAGCAGGCCGATCAGGCGGTCCCGGAGCGCAGGGGTGAGGGCGTTGAGGGACTCGGGGCGGTTCAGAGCCAGGTACGCGACCTGGCCGGTGCGCTCCGTCTCCAGCTCGCTCATCGGCAGACCGCCAGCGCGTCCAGTGCCACCGCGCCCTGCCCACGGGGGAGCACCATCAGTGGGTTGATGTCCAGTTCGGCGATGTGGTGGCCCAGTTCCAGCGCCATACGCTGGACCCGCAGGACCACCTCCACCAGCGCGTCCCGGTCGGCCGGCGGGCGACCCCGGACGCCGTCCAGCAGGGCCCGGCCGCGCAGTTCGGTGAGCATCGCGCGGGCCTGGTCCTCGCCGAACGGGGGCACCCGCACGGCGGCGTCGCGCAGGACCTCGACCAGCACCCCGCCGAGCCCCACCGTCACCGTCGGGCCGAACAGGTCGTCGTGCGTCATCCCGACGACCGTCTCCACGCCCTGCTCGACCATCTGGCACACCAGGATCCCGTCCAGCGGGACACCCTCGTACCGGGCGATGTCGGTCAGCTCGCGGTAGGCGTCCCTGACCTGGCTGGCCGACGTCAGCCCGATCTTCACCAGGCCCAGTTCGGTCTTGTGGGCGATCTGGGCGCCCGAGGCCTTCATCACCACCGGATAGCCGACCTGGGCCGCGGCGCGTACGGCCGCCGCCGCGCTGGTCACCAGTTGCTCGCGCGGCACCCGGATGCCGTAGGCGCGCAGCAGCTGCTTGGCCGCGTGCTCGCTGAGTTGCCGGCCGGGGCTCATCAGGGCCTCGGCCTTGCGGTACGACGGCGAGGGGGTGCGGGGGGCCTCGTCGAAGGGGGAGCGGTAGTCGCGCACGAAGGCGTGGTGGTCCAGCCAGGCGCGGACGGCCCTGACACAGTTGCCCAGCGTGCGGAAGGTCGCCACGCGGGAGGAGCCGAGCAGGACCTCGCGGTACGCGGGCTCCGTGCCCACCGGCGAGCCCCACACCACGCACACCAGCTTGTCCGTCGCCTCGGCCGCCGCGACCAGGTCCGCCACCAGCCGGTCGCTCAGCGGCGGGAAGGGGCCGGTGATCGGGCAGATCAGGACCCCGACCGAGGGGTCGGCGAGGATCGCGTCGATGATCTTCCGGCCCCGTGCGTCGCCCACCGGGTGCCCGCCGCTGTCCACCGGGTTGGCCACGCTCAGATACGGCGGTATCCACTGGTGGAGTTCGGCCTGCCGGGCCTCCGGCAGGCGCGGCAGGCGCAGCCCGGCGGCGGTCGCCAGGTCACCGGCGTGCGCGCCGGTACCGCCGGAGATCGAGTACACCGCGACCCCGTCCGCCAGCGGCGCCCGCGCCCGTGCCAGCAGGACCGCGGTGTCCTGGAGTTCGTCGAGGCCGTCGACCCTTACGACTCCGAACTGGCGCATCGCCGCGTCCACCACGTCGTCGGCGCCGGTGAGCTTGCCGGTGTGCGAGGCGGCCGTCCGTGCGCCGGTCTCGGTGCGGCCCACCTTCACCGCGACCACCGGTACCTTGCGGCGGGCGGCCCGGTCGGCGGCCAGCAGGAAGGCGCGGCCGTCCTTCAGGCCCTCCACGTAACAGGCGATGGCGCCGACCTCGGGCTGCTCGGCGAACCAGGACAGGAAGTCGGCGGTCTCCAGGTCGGCCTCGTTGCCGGTGGGCGCCCAGTGGGAGAGCCGGACGCCCAGTTCCTGGAGGGCGAACACCGGGCGGCCCTGGTGTCCCGACTGGGTGATGAGAGCGATCGCCGGGCCGGTCAGGTCCTCGCGGAACTGCTCGAAGGCGTTGAGGTTGGTGTTCGGGCCGAGGAGCCGGATCCCCGAGCGCCGGACCGCCTCCGCGAGCCGCTCCTGCGCCTCCGCGCCCGCCTCGCCCGTCTCGGCGAACCCGGAGGCGAAGGCGACCGCGAACCTCACCTTGGCGTCGGCGAGTTCCTCGACCACCGGCAGCGGGTCGGCCACCAGCAGCACGGCCAGGTCGACCTGGCCTGCGGAGAGCTCGGCGACGGAGGCCGCGCAGGGAATGCCGAAGACCGAGGGGCGGCTCGGATGCACCGGATACACCCGCGCCCCCTTGCGCCCGGCCCAGGCCAGCAGCTGGCGGGTGATGCCGGTGTTCGGGCGTCCCTCCGCGTCCGAGGCGCCGATGACGGCGACCGACTCGGGGCGGAAGAAGCGGGTCAGGTCCGGTACGTCCGTGTGCAGCGGCCGCCCGCTGACGTCCAGATCGCCGACCCGGTCGTGGACGACGGGTCCCGGCCGCCGCTCGCCGCACGCGAGGACCCGGGCCCGGCGGGAGTCGGTGGTGAGGGTGCCGTGGGTTGATCCAAGCATCGGTCCGCCCGCTCCTGTGAGACAGCACAAGTAAACTGACGCACTGTCAGATTACTGAACTGACGCAATGTCAGGAATGGGGTGGGGCCGGGGAAGTCGCCGGCGGGTACGGAAGGCCGCGGTCACCGGTCGGTGCGAAGGTGTCGGGCCGCCGCCTCCGCGATCCTCCCGGCGTCCAGCGCCAGCTCCCGGAGCATTCCGCTGATGGGGTTGGTGTACCCGGTGAAGTAGAGCCCGGGCGCCCCGGCGGGTGCGCGGCCGCCGTGCACGACCGGCTTCCCGCGCTCGTCCAGCACCCCGAGATGCCCGACCAGGCCCTCCAGCGCCCGGGTGTACCCGGTCGCCGCGATCACCGCGTCCGGCTCGATCCGGCTGCCGTCGGCGAGGACCACCTTCCCGTCCTCGAAGGAGTCGACGGCGGCCACGATCTCCACCTTGCCGGTGCGGACGGCGTCGATCAGTCCGACGTCCTGCACCGGGATGGCACCCTCCTTGACCCTGCTGTACAGCCCGGTGTCCGGGCGGGGCAGGCCGTGGGCGGACAGGTCGGGCAGGGCGGCCCTGGCCTGCAGCCGGGAGAGCCGGTCCACGAACCGCACCGGCAGCCGCCGTACCAGCACGCCCGAGTACTGCGCGGGCCAGCCCAGCGTCGAACGGCGCACGATGTGTGGCACGGTGCGGACGGCGAGCCGTACCCGTGCGGCCCCACCCTCCACCAGGTCCACGGCGATCTCGGCGCCGGTGTTGCCGACGCCGACGACCAGGACGTCCCGGCCCGCGTACGGCGCGGCGTTGCGGTAGGTGCCGGCGTGCAGGAACTCGCCGCCGTACTCCGCAAGGCCCGGCCATCCGGGGATGCGGGGGGTGTGGTTGTAGCCGGTGGCGACGACCGCCGCGCTGCCGGTCAGTTCGCGGCCGCCGGAGGCGTGCAGCAGCCAGCCGGTGCCGTCCCCGGCCGGGTCGACGCGGAAGACCTCCACGCCGGTGACGATCTCCAGCTCGTGGTGCTCGGCGTACTTCTCCAGGTAGCGCACGACGTCGTCACGGGACACCCAGCGCCCGAACCTCCGGGGGATCCTCAGGCCGGGCAGGGCGGAGAGCCGCCGGGTGGTGTGCAGATGGAGCCGGTCGTAGTGGCCGCGCCAGGAGCTGCCCACGTGGTCGGCCTTCTCCAGCACCACCGCACGTATGCCCCGTGCGCGCAGTGCACAGGCGGTGGCCAGGCCGCCCGGGCCGGCGCCGATGACGTAGACCGGGCGGTCGGCGGGGGTGGCGGAGAGCTGCGCGGAATCGGAACGGGAGTCGGCCATGCTCGGGAGCGTAACCACGCACCCGGTTGATGGGTCTCGGTCAAGACCGGAATTGGTTGCGGATTGATCACGGGTGTAGGAGGAGTGGGTGGGACCGGTGCCGTAGGACACCCGGTTGTGACGGTACGGCGAGCTGTTCCCGCTCCGCCCGCCTGCTCGTCCTGGTGATCGCCCCGGGCTCCACCCGGGCCGAGTGGTTCACGGGGCACGCGCGGGTGGGCTTCCGGGCCTGCCTGACGTACCGTCAGATCCATGGACTCCCTATGGCTTGACGGCGCCCAGTGGCTGGCGGTGCTGCGGATCGGGCTCGGTCTGTGGTGGCTGGAGAGCTGGCGGCACAAGGACAAGAAGGCCTGGTTCGAGCGGGGCAGCGGCATCGCCTGGGCGGCGGAGATCGCGGAGAAGCACCGCTGGACGGCGGTGCGGACGGGGTTCGCGACGGTGGTGAAGCCGCGTCCGAAGCCGATGGCGTACATGGTCGCCTACGCCGAACTCTCCCTCGGCCTCGGGCTGATCCTCGGCTTCCTGACCCCGGTCGCCCTGCTGGGCGGACTCCTGCTGAACGCCCTCTACTTCGTCCTGATGATCCACGACTGGGCGGAGCAGGGGCAGAACTCGATGATGGCGCTGATCTCGCTCGTCGCCTTCTTCGCGATGGCCTGGCAGACGTGGTCGATCGACGCCTGGCTGGGCTGGTTCTGATGGGAGCGGCGCGCTACGACCTTCCGGAGCCCGACGCCTTCACCCGCCCCTACTGGGAGGCCGCCGCACGGGGCCGGCTGCTGATCCGCCGCTGCGCGTCCTGCGGCCGGGCCCACCACTACCCCCGCGAGTCCTGCCCGTACTGCTGGAGCGAGCAGGTCACCTGGGAGCGGGCGAGCGGCCGGGCCGTGCTCTACACCTGGTCCACCGTGCACCGCAACGACCTGCCTCCCTTCGGCGCCCGCACCCCGTACGTCGCCGCGGTGGTCGACCTGGCGGAGGGGCCCCGGATGATGACTCAGATGGTGGACTGCCCGGCAAAGGCCCTGAGCGCCGGGATGCCCCTGCGCGTGACGTTCGTGGAGGGCCTGCCTGTGTTCCGCCCGGCGGGCTGAGCCCCCGGCTCGGAAAACCGCGTGCCGCCCCGGAGCCGGGGCCCCATCATGGCCCTGTGCGCCCTGAGAACTGGTATCTCACCGACGACCTCGACGCGTTCCTCCCCCGCGCGGGCGACTTCCTGCGCTCACGGCCCGCCCTGCACACGGTGCCGCTGACGGTGACGGACGCGCTCGGGCGCCGCGGGCCGGACTTCTACGGCGCCGGGACCCCGCTCTTCGGCGTCCTGGACGACGGCACGGTCCGCGCGGTCCTCCTCCACACACCGCCTTTTCCCCTCCACATCACCGCGCTCACCGCGCCGGAGGCCGACGCCCTGGCCGCACGGCTCGCGGACCTGGACCGGCCGGTGCCCGGGATCTCCGGCCCGCGGGAGCCCGCGGAGGCCTTCGTGGCGGCCTGGCAGCGGCACACCGGTACGGCGCGTCGTCCGGCAGCGCCAACGGCTCTACCGGCTCGGTGAGTCGGCCGTACCGGAGCCGGTGCCCGAGGGGCGGGCGCGAATCGCCGGGACCGGGGACCGTGAGCTGCTGATCCGCTGGAAGGTCGCCTTCGACGCCGACACCGGGCACGGCGTCGGCACGGACCCGGCCGGGTGGGCCGACGCCCGGATCGCCGCCGGCGGCATCACCCCCTGGGAGACCCCGGACGGCACCCCGGTCTCCCTGGCCGGCGTCACCCCGAAGACCGCCGGCCAGGTGCGCGTCGCTCCGGTCTACACCCCGGCCCGCCTGCGCGGACGCGGATACGCGGGCGCGGTCACGGCCGAGGTGAGCCGGGCCGCGCGGGCGGCGGGCGTCGAGGAGATCGTCCTTTTCGCCGACCTCGCCAACCCGACGAGCAACGGACTGTACCGGCGGATCGGCTACCGGCCGGTGGCGGACTTCGCGGTGTGGGAGTTCTCCGGGCACGCGCCGGGCGGCTGAGCCGAGAGGGCGGGCGGACGCCGGCAGCGCCCCCTCAGGGGCGGGGGCTGCCCGGTGGGCGCCCGGTCACGGCCAGAGCAACGCCTTGCTCCACCCGAACTCCGTGCTCCGGTACTCCAGCCGCACGTGCTGCCTCTCGGCGTCCCCCTGGAAGAACTCCACCGTCCTGGGGCGCAGCCGGTACAGGGTCCAGGTGGGGGACGGTTCGTCGGGGTGGGCGCGGGCCCGTTCCCAGGCCAGGTCGGACGCCCGCCGCAGCTCGTCCAGCGAGGGCAGCTCCTCGCTCTGCCGGCCGGTGAGCGCGGCGGCCAGCGCGCCCGTCGAGCGGGCGTGCAGATCGGCCTGGCTCTCCTCGGCCGGCGCCGCCGTCACCGGTCCCCGCATCCGTACCTGGCGGCCCAGCACCGGCCAGTAGAAGGCCAGGGCCGCGTACGGGTGGGCGCTCAGGGCGCGGCCCTTGCGGCTGGAGACGTGCGTGGCGAAGGACCAGCCGTCCGCGTCGGCGCCGTGCAGGATCACGATCCGTACGTCCGGTGCGCCCTTCCGGTCCACCGTGGCCAGCGACATCGTGTGCGGTTCCGGCTGCCCGGCCGCCACCGCCTCCGCGAACCAGTTCGTGAACAGCGCCAGCGGGGTCGGCGGGGCGGTGCCGGGGTCGAAGGGGCGCAGCTCGGTCGTCCCGGGGTCCCAGACCCGCAGCGACCTCAGCAGTGCGGGGAGATCAGTTCCCATGCCCCCATGGTCACACCTGGCCGAGATCCGACGACACCCAGTGCTCCGGACGCATGTGGATCACCGCCTGCTCGCCGTGGTTCTTCCAGGCGAAGTCCACGTAGCCGTCCACCTTGTCGGCCGGCAGACAGCGCGCCGACATCCGCCGCAGCTCCCCGATCGTCGCAGGAGCCGTCCGCACCACCGGCCCCTCCACCGACACGTACCTGATCGTCGGCTCCAGCCGGTCGACCATCAGTGTGAACCGGCCCGCCTCGCCGATCAGGCGGTTCTTCCGGGACTCGAGGCCCGTCATGATCCACACGTCGCCGCCCGGCTCGTACCAGTACCAGATCGGCACCGCCGGTGGTGCCCGCCCCCGTCCCGCGTCCACCGCCAGCGCGGCCCCCTCGGCCAGGAACGCCTCTCGCTCCTCGCGGGTCAACGCCATGTCCCTCTACTCCTGCGGTTCGTCCGTGGCCGGAGGCAACCCCGGCCGGCGACAGGCGTGTTCCCGCGCGGGCGGGCGGCCGATCAGTTCCGGCCGAGCACCACCGTCCCGGACGAACAGAACCAGCCCCCCGTCCCGGACACCACGCCCAGCCGGGGCACCTCCCCGTCGCGCCGCAGCACCTGCCGCTCACCGGCTTCCCCGCGCAGCTGCCGTACGGCCTCCACCAGCAGGAACAGCCCCCGCATCCCGGGGTGTTGGGCGGACAGTCCGCCCCCGTCCGTGTTCACCGGCAGGTCCCCGCCCCGCACCAGCAGCCGCCCCTTCCCCACGAACGCCCCGCCCTCACCCTTCCCGCAGAAGCCCAGGTCCTCCAGTGTCACCAGGGTCATGTAGGTGAAGGCGTCGTAGAGCTGCGCGAAGTCCATCTCGTCCGGCCCCACCCCCGCCCGCGCGAAGGCGAGCCGGCCGCTCACCGCCGCCGGGGAGACGGTGAAGTCCGCCCACTCGGACATCGCCGCATGCGAGACGTGCTCACCGGTGCCGAGGATCCAGACCGGGGCCGTACGGCAGTCCCGTACGTACTCCCCGGCCGCCAGCACGACTGCCGCGCCGCCGTCCGAGCGCGGGCAGCAGTGCAGCTTGGTGAAGGGGTCGGCGATCACCGGGCCCGCCAGGACGTCGTCGACCGTGATGGGGTCGCGGAACATCGCCTCCGGGTTCAGCGCCGCGTTGGCCCGGGCCTGGACCGCCACCTGGGCCAACTGCTCGACGGTGGTGCCGTGTTCGATCATGTGGCGGCGGGCGGCCATGGCGTACTTCGCGATCAGGGTGTGGCCGTAGGGGACCTCGAACTGCAAGGGGCCGCGGGCGCCGAAGGACAGGTCGCCGGTCCTCCGGCCGGCCTTGATGTCCGCGCGTGCCGTCGAGCCGTAGACGAGGAGGACGGCGTTCGCGTGGCCCGCCGCTATCGCGTCCGCAGCGTGCGCCGCCATGACCTCCCAGGTCGAACCGCCGACCGAGGTGGAGTCCACCCAGGTGGGGCGCAGGCCCAGGTAGTCGGCCACCTCCACCGGGGCCAGCGTGCCGAGGCCCGCCGAGGCGAGGCCGTCGATGCGGGCCCGGTCCAGACCGGCGTCCGCGAGGGCGCGGCGGGCCGCCTGCGCGTGCAGGGTGTACGGGGTGGCGTCCGCCACGCGCCCGCAGTCGGAGAGGGCCACGCCGACCACGGCGACCTTACGGCTTCCCGCAGCCATGAGAGCCCACCTTCCCCTGTGCTTATCACTGTGACGCTCCTAATATGACGCACCGTCAGATACGGAGGGAAGAGCCATGGACACGCGCCTGACCGCCGAGCAGGACGAGATCCGCCGCACCCTGCGCGGGCTGCTGCACAAGCGGTGCGGCTCGCCGGAGCTGCGGACCGCCGTCGACAGCCCGGCCGGACACGACCCCCTCCTGTGGTCCGCCCTCGCCGACCGGCTCGGCCTGCCCGGCCTCGCCCTGCCCGAGCGGTACGGCGGCGTCGGCTGCACGCTCACCGAACTGGCCCTCGCCTGCGAGGAGACCGGCCGCGCACTCGCCCCCTCCCCGCTGCTGGCCAGCTCCGTCCTCACCGCGCCGCTGATCCTCGCCCTGGGTACGCAGGCCCAGCGTGCCGAGCTGCTGCCCCGCCTGGCCGCGGGCACCCTCACCGCCGCTCTGGCCGTCCCCGGGCCCGCCCTCACCACCGCGCTCGCGCTCACGGCCGACAACCGCGCTTTCGCCGCCGGCGGCGGACGGGCCGGGGGTGTCCAGGCCCGGCGGACCGCCGGCGACTGGCGGCTGTACGGGCAGGTCGACCAGGTGCTGGACGGGCACAGCGCGGGGCTGCTGCTCGTCGCCGCGCACACCGGCGGCTTCGCCCGGTCCCGGACGCGGCTGTTCCTGGTGGCGGGGGGCGCGCCCGGCGTCGTGCGCACCCGGCAGACCGCCCTCGACGCCACGCGCGCGCAGGGGCGGGTGCAGCTGAGGGACGTGCGGGCCGAGTTGCTGGGGGAGGAGGGCGAGGCGGAGGACGCGGCTGTGCTGTCCGCGCTGGCCGCCGTCGGGGAAGGGGCCGCCGCGGTGCTCGCCTGTGAGGCGGTCGGGGCGGCGGAGCGGGTGCTGGAGCGGACCGTGGAGTACGTCGGGCAGCGCGAGCAGTTCGGGCGGCCGGTCGGGTCCTTCCAGGCGGTGAAGCATCGGCTGGCGGACGTGTACGTGGGGGTGCAGGCGGCGCGGTCGGCCGCGTATTTCGCCGCGTGGGCCGCCGCCTCGGCTCGGCCGTCGGCGGCGGTGTCGTCCCCGCCCGCGCCGGCTGGGCGGCCTTCGCCGCCGGGTGCGGGCGGCCCCCGCGGGGGGCCCTCGCCGTCGGCGGCCCGCGGAGGGTCCTCCGGCGGGCGGGAGGAGCCCGCCGGCGGGCTTGCGCTCGCTCAGGCGCTGGAGTCCCTGCGAAGTGCCGCCGCCGAGGGGATCCAGTTGCACGGGGGCATCGGGTTCACCTGGGAGCACGATGCCCATCTGTACTTCAAGCGGGCCGCCGGGGACGAGTTGCTGTTCGGGCCCGTGCACCGGCTGCGGGACCGGACCGCCGAGGCCGCCGGTCTCTTCGCGGGCGGCGAGGTGGCCGTCTGATGGCCGGGCCCGCGGTGAGGTTCGTGCAGCGGGTGTCGTCCACCCGCGCCTTCGCGAAGGTCGCCCCGCACGTGGTCCCGGCGCTCGACCGGGCCGTCCACCGGCTCACCCGGGGCCGCCTCCTGCTCAGCACCCGGATGCTGCCCGGTGTCGTCCTCACCTCCACCGGCGCCCGCAGCGGTCTGCCCCGCAGGACTCCGCTGGCCTGCATGCCCGAGGAGGACGGCAGGACCTGGATCCTCGTCGGCTCCAACTTCGGCCGCACCGGCCACCCGGCCTGGACCCACAATCTCCTGGCCCACCCCGAGGCCTCGATCAGCCGACGGGGGCAGGACATCCCGGTCACGGCCCGGCTGCTGACGGGGCAGGAGCGGGCGCGGACCTGGGCGGCCCTGCTGGAGTTCTGGCCGCCGTACGCCACGTATCAGGCCCGCGTGACGAGGGAGATCCGCCTGTTCCGGATCACCGCGGCGCCCTGAGGGGCGTGAGGCCGTGCCCGGCATGCGGCTCCGTCGCGCCGGCGCGGGCGGCCACGACGAAGCCGAAGACGCCGCACGGCCTCCCGGCGCGCCCCGACACGGCCCCACCCGGCGGAGCTACATCGTCGCGAGCCGCTCCACCAGAAGCACCGCTCCGATCCCCACCATCGCCGCCCCCGACGTCCGCGCCACCGCCCGGGCCGCCGCCGGCCTCGCCGAGAGCAGCACGCGCGCCACCGTGCCCACCGTGAGGTACACCACCGCGCAGCACCCCATGTGGAGGAGGCCGAGGGCCGCCGTCTGGGCCGGGACCGGCAGGTGGGCGCCGCGCAGGGTGAGGAACTGGGGGAGGACGGAGAGGTAGAGCAGCAGCCCCTTGGGGTTCAGCCCGCTGATCGTGGCCCCGCGCAGGAAGAACCCCCGGGCCTCCGCGGCCTGGTTCGCCGCGCTCGGCACGGCCGGGCGGCGCAGCACGCCCCACCCGAGCCACAGCAGGTATCCCGCGCCCGCCACCGTCAGGGCCGTCAGCAGCTTCGGGGAGCCCGCCACCAGGACCGCGAGGCCGGCTGTCGCCAGTGCCGTGTGCAGGGCGTACCCGCAGACCAGGCCGGCCACCGCCCGCGGCACCGGGCCGCGGCGCAGGGCGGTCGCGATGACGTACGCCCAGTCGGCGCCCGGTACGCACACCAGCAGCAGATCCACGGCGAGGAAGGAGAAGAGCAGTCCCGAGTCCATGCCGGCGACATTAGGCGTGAATGGCCCGAAAGTGTTCCCGAAGTTTGCTCGACACCCGCGGCCGTGAGGGAGGATCTTTCTCATGGACGACGTTGACCGGAAAATCCTTGCCGAGCTGCAACAGGATGGGCGGCTGACCGTGACCGAGCTGGCCGCGCGGGTGCGCCTGAGCGTCTCGCCCTGCCACCGTCGGCTGCGCGAGCTGGAGCGGTCCGGTGCCATCGAGGGATACCGGGCGGTGGTGGACCCGGCGGCGCTCGGGCTGAACTTCGAGGCGCTGGTCTTCGTGTCGATGCGGCAGGAGGACCGGGACACGGTCGCCGAGTTCGAGCGGGCGGTCGGCGAGCTGGAGCACGTCCTCGAGGCCCAGCGGCTGTTCGGTGAGCCGGACTATCTGCTCCGGGTCGCCACCGCCGACCTCGCGGCCTTCCAGCGGCTGTACGACGAGCGGCTGGCCACCCTGCCGGGTGTGCAGCGGCTCACCTCGACACTGGTGATGAAACACGTGGTGCGGGACCGGCCACTGCCCGCGTAACACGGCAGGCGGCAGCCCACCTCGGTGAACTGCCGCCTGCCAGACAGGACTTGGAAAGAAGGAACAGGGTGGCGCGGGCGCGGGCTACTTGCTCGGCTTCCTTCCCGTCACGCCCAGGTGGACCAACAGGGCGAGGTTCGGCTTGAGTTCGGCCTGCTTCACACCCCAGGACGAGAAGCCCTTCTGGTGTGCCGCCACCGCCGCGAGCATGGCGACCAGCGAGCCGGCGACCGCCGCCGGGTTCACGTCCTTGTCGACCCTTCCCTTGGACTGCAACTCGGCGATGGAGCCGGCCAGGGAGTTGTTCACCGAATTGAGGATCTTCATGCGGATCTTGTAGAACCGTTTGTCCCCCTCGGCCGCGCCCAGGTCGACGACCCGCAGGATCGCGTCGTTCTTGCGCCAGAACTCCAGGAACCCGTCCACGAGTTCCTGTGCGGTCTGCCATCCCGACTTGCCGGCCCAGGACCGCCCCTCGAGCAGCTCGGTCAATCCGGCGCCCTCGGCCGCCATGTGCTCGGCGATCTCCAGGACGGCGCCTTCGACGTCGGGGAAGTACTGGTAGAAGGTCGCGGGAGAGGTTCCCGCCTTCCGGGCGACATCGATGACCTTGACGTCCCGGTAGGGGGAGGAGCTGAGCATCTCGCTGAGGCAGTCGAGCAGCTTCTGCCGGGTCGCCTGCCCACGCCGGCCGGCCACGCGGCCGTCGACGGTACGCACTTGTCCTGTCATGCCGTCAGCTTACCGAGGGGTGATCGGAGCGCGATTCGGCCGACTGCAAATGGGGTGCACGACTGCTCTGGGAGGGGTGTGCCTGGTCTGCGGGGTGCGGGCGGCCCGGTTACCTTGACGGCATGGCCGAAAACAGGGCATCCGGGAATGAAGGGGCCGAAGAGGCCACCGAGGTGTACGGGGAGGGTGTGCCCTGCTGGGTGGACGCCCAGCTCGCCGACGTCGAGGCGGGCAAGCGGTTCTACGGTGAGCTCTTCGGGTGGACCTTCGAGGACGCGTACGGCTCCTCGGTGTGGGCCCTGCTGGAGGGGGACCGGGTCGCCTCCCTCGCGCCCAAGATCGACGGCCGCATGCCGACGGTCTGGACGGTGTCGTTCGCCACCCCGGACGCCGAGGTGCTCGGCCGGCGGGTCGCCGCGGCCGGCGGGCAGGTGGTCATGGCCCCGTTCCCGGTGGGCGACCTCGGCGTCGCCGCTCTCGTCGCCGACCCCGAGGGCGCGGTGTTCGGGCTGTGGCAGCCGGGCCGGCACCGGGGCTTCGGACGCCGGCACGCACCCGGCACCTTCGTCTGGGCCGAGCTGTACACCCGGGACACCGACGGCGCCAACACCTTCTACGGCGGCCTCTTCCATCACGCCCTCTTCGGCGAGGGCGCCGAGCCCGACTTCGGCCGCGCCGACGTCACCGACGTCTTCCCGGCCGAGTATCCCCCGCACTTCCTCACCCACTTCCGGGTCGCGGACCTGGACGACACCCTCGGGGCCGTACAGCGGCTCGGCGGCCGGGTGCAGGCGCCACCCTTTGAGACGTCGTACGGACGAGTGGCCGTCGTCACCGACAATCAGGGGGCGTCGTTCGCGCTCCTGCAACGATGATCGCCGTACCGTCATGGCACCGATTCATCCATTTTGAGGTGTTTGGGGGCTTGACACCCCGAATGTCACTGGGTTCGCAACCAGCCGCCCGGCCAGGAAGAATCGGGGTGCGTGCCGCCACGGCGGTGCGGTGGTGAGACGCTGCACTTCGGTCGCGTACATATGTGGGTGACGCGGCTCGTACGGGGAGGTGGCAGGCAAGTGGTGGATCAGCTGACGCAGCACGATCCGCGGCGGATCGGGCCGTTCGAGGTGCTGGGCCGGCTGGGCGCCGGCGGCATGGGGCTGGTCTATCTCGCGCGCTCGGCGTCCGGCCGGCGCGTGGCGATCAAGACGGTGCGCACCGAGCTGGCCGAGGACCAGCTGTTCCGGGTGCGCTTCACCCGCGAGGTGGAAGCGGCCCGCGCGGTCTCCGGCTTCTACACGGCGGCCGTCGTGGACGCCGACCCGCGCGCCGCCGTGCCCTGGCTCGCGACCGCGTACGTCCCCGCTCCCTCCCTCGAGGAGATAGTGAACGACTGCGGGCCGCTCCCGGCCCAGGCCGTGCGCTGGCTGGCGGCGGGTGTCGCGGAGGCCCTCCAGTCCATCCACGGCGCCGGGCTGGTCCACCGCGATCTGAAGCCCTCCAACGTGCTCGTGGTCGAGGACGGCCCCCGGGTGATCGACTTCGGTATCGCCTCCGGCGTCTCCAACACCCGGCTGACCATGACGAACGTCGCCGTCGGCACCCCCGCCTACATGTCCCCGGAGCAGGCCAAGGACTCCCGCAGCGTCACCGGCGCCAGCGACGTGTTCTCCCTCGGCTCCACCCTTGTCTTCGCGGCCACCGGCCACCCGCCCTTCCACGGCGCCAACCCGGTCGAGACCGTGTTCATGCTGCTGCGCGAGGGCCCGGACCTCACCGGCCTGCCCGACGAGCTGCGTCCGCTGATCGAGGCCTGCATGCAGATGGAGGCCTCCGCCCGCCCCACCCCGGCCGACCTCCAGGCCCAGCTGGCGCCCCACCTCTTCGGCTCCGCCTCCGACGACAGCGGCACCGCCTCCGCCTGGCTGCCCGAGAAGGCGGTCGCGCTCATCGAGGCCCGCGGCCGCGGCGGTCGTCCCGCCGCCAAGCCCGCCCCGGCCCCCACCGGCGGCCCCAGGAGCGGCGGCCGCGCCGCCGTACCTCCGCCGCCCCCCTACGACCCGCCGCCGATCCCCGCCCCGGTCGGCGCCCCCGACACCGGCCCGGTCCGTCTCGCCGGCGCCGCGGTGCCCATCGGCCCCGGCCCGCGCGTCGCCGACGCCCGCGCCGCGGCCGTCAAGGCGCCCCCGCCCGAGGCCGGCCTGGTCGCCAACTGGTCCCGGCCGCGCCCCGGTGTCGCCGGCGCCGACCCCGCCGTACCGGCCGCGCCGCCGCAGCCCCCGGAGACGGCGAGCGGCTGGCGGCCCTGGCGGTTCCGCATGTCCAACGAGGTCTGGGGCACCCCCTCGGTGGACGGCGACCTGGTGTACGTCACCTCCTTCGAGGTGCACGCCCTGGACGTGGCCACCGGCCGGCGCCGCTTCAAGACCAGGGACGTCGCCTGGTCCATGGCGGTGGCGGACGGCCGTATCCACGCCTCCGACGGCCCGACCCTGTTCGCCCTGGACGCCCGTGAGGGCACCGACCTGTGGCGGCTGTCCACGGACGCCTGGGTGTACTCGCTCGAGGCCGACCACGGCACCGTCGTCACCGGCACCCGGGGCGGTGGCGTCCAGGCCTGGGAGGCGTCGAACGGGCAGAAGCTGTGGGAGATCAGCGGCTGCCAGACCGACTTCGAGTCCCCGGAGGCCGGGCCCCTCGTGCACGAGGGCACGGTGTACGTCTGGCAGGACGCCCGGCTGCGCGCCCTGGAGGCCCGCACCGGCGAGGAGCGCTGGTCGTACCCGGTCGGCGACGCGGCCTCCTGCGGCGGCGTGCCCGTCCGCCTCGCCCCGGCCGCCGACGGCTACGTCTACGTCTCCGCCGGCACCCGCGTCCTCGCCGTCGAGGCGGCGAGCGGCATGGTCCGCTGGCACTTCGAGGCCCCAGCGGTCTTCCTGTGCCCGCCGGCCTTCGCACCCGGCCCGGCGGTCACCGGCGGCGGCGTCTACCTGGCCGACTACCTGGGCACCGTCTACGCCCTCGACGCCACCGACGGCCGCGACCGCTGGCGCATCGCCACGGAGGCGCGTTCCTCCATCGAACCGGTGCTGGTCGCCGCCGGCCATGTCCACGTGGGCAGCGGCAAGGGCCTGTACACCCTGGACGCGGTCACCGGCACGCCCAAGTGGCGCTTCCAGGCGGGCGGCGAGGTCGTGGGCGCACCGGCGGTGGCCGAGGGCCGTATCCACTTCGGCTCCACCGACCACCTCCTCTACACCCTGAAGGCCGACGACGGCCGCCTGCGCTGGAAGCTGGCGACCGGCGGCGAGATCACCGGCTCCCCGGTCGTCAAGGACGGTGTCGTGTACGCGTGCAGCAAGGACCGCTGCGTGTACGCGCTGGACGCGGAGAAGGGGACGGGAACGGCCCGCACGACGTGAGCGTGACGGCCGTCGTACCGGTGCGTCACGGAAGGGCTCCGGACGGCGGCCGTCCCAGAGGTGACGCTACCTCGAGTGCGCGTACGCCGCCATACGGTCACTCACCGTGTGTGAGGCCGGGTGCGGCTCCTGTTCCGGAACAGCTCCGCCTGCCGCTCGGTCGGCAGACTCCCGAGGGCGATGAGCGGCGGCGCCTGCGCGAACGCCTGGGCCAGGGCCGCCTCCTTGGCCGCCCACAACGCCCGGACCGTGCCCTGGACCCCGTGCGGCGGGTGCCCGGCGATCACTCCGGCACACCGCAGGGCCGCAGCCAACGCCCCGCCACGCTCCACGACTTCCGACACGAGCCCGATCTCGTGGGCCCGCCGGGCGGAGATCCGCTCGGCGTTCCCCATGAGCATCATCCGGGCCGCCTCCCCGTACGGCATCCGCGCCGCCATCAGCATCGACTCGTAGGCGCCGACCATGCCGTACGAGGTGTGCGGATCGAAGAACTCGGCCGTGCTGTCCGCGACGACGACGTCGCACTCCCCCAGCAGATAGAAGGCGCCTCCGCAGGCCATCCCGCGCACGGCGGCCACGACCGGCTTCCACAGGTCGTTCGCCTTGGGCCCGACGGCCAGCAGCGGATCGTCCTGCATGTACGGCGACGACGGCTGCGGCACGACGGTGTCCCGGTCGATCCCGGTGCAGAACGCCCGCTCCCCGCTCCCGGTGAGCACGACGGCCCGCACGGAGTCGTCGAACCGCAACGCCCGCCACACCACGCCGAGTTCGCGGACCATGTCCGGGTCGACGGCGTTGAGCCGGTGCGGCCGGTCCAGGGTGACGACGGCGACCCCGCTCTCCTCGTCCGCCTCGAGCCGCACGGTGTTCATTCGAGCACCCACTGCGGCAGCCCACCGTCACCGAAGACGACGTGCACCCGGGCGCCGATCCTGAGCCGCCGCGGATCGACGGAGCCGAGCGGTGCCCCGGTGCGGCTGACCACGTTCCCCACCAGCCGGATCCGCGGGCAGTCCGCCAGCTCCACCACGACGACGTTGTACGGCGCCTGTTCCGCGTAGCCGGGCAGCAGCGGGGGATGCGGCACGACGTACGACCAGATCCGCCCGCGCCCGCCGGTCGACCGCCACTCGCTCGCGAAGGACTGGCAGTGCGGACAGCAGGGGCGGGGCGGGAAGCGGGGTTCGTGGCAGTCGCCGCAGGCCTGGACACGCAGTTCACCACGGGCGGCGTACTCCCAGAAGGGGGCGCCGTCGGTGTCGGTGAGGGGGGTCAGCATGATCAGCTCCTGAGCAGCAGGGCGGAGGTGGGCACGCCCTCGCCGGCCGTGACGAGGCAGGTGGCGGCGCCGGGCACCTGGGCGGTGCTGGTCCCGCGCAGTTGCTTCACGCCTTCGTTGATGAGGTTGAAGCCATGCACATAGGCCTCGGAGAGCCCGCCCCCACCGGTGTTCAGGGGCAGCCGCCCGCCGATCTCCAGGGCCCCTTGCTCGGTGAAAGCCCCGCCCTCGCCCCGCTTGCAGAAGCCGTACCCCTCCAGCGAGAGCGGGACGAGGGCGGTGAACGCGTCGTAGATCTGCGCCACGTCCACGTCGTCCGGGGTGAAGTCGGCGTGCTTCCACAGATGCCGGGCGGCGGTCCAGGCCGGCCCGGTGAGGGGGTCGTCGTTCCAGTAGTTGACCATGCCGTGGTGCTGGGCGGGCAGCCCCTGGGCGGCGGAGTGGACGTAGACGGGCCGGGTACGACAGTCCCGGGCGCGCTCCCTGCCCACGATGACGCAGGCGAGGGCGCCGTCCGTCTCCAGGCAGTTGTCGAAGAGGCAGAGCGGCTCGCTGATCCAGCGCGAGGTCATGTACATCTCGCGGGTCAGTGGCCGCTCGTACATCACGGCGGCCGGGTTCTGGTTGGCCCGGTTCCGGCAGGCGAGGGCGACGTTGAAGAGGTGATCGCGGGTGGCGCCGTACTCGTGCAGGTAGCGGCGGGCGAGCATGGCGATCTCGTCGACGGGACGCAGCAGTCCGAAGGGCCGGGTCCACTGGGCGGGGGTGGGGAGCTGGAACGTGGTGTCGGTCCAGGGCCGCGGCCCGCTGCCCCGCTTCCGCGACCGCCAGGCGACCCCCACGGTGGCCTGCCCGGAGGCGATGGCGGCGGCGAGGTGGGCGACGGTGGCACAGGACCCGCCACCGCCGTACGGGGTCTTGCTGAAGAAGGTGAGATCCCCGAGCCCGACGGCCTTGGCGAGCTCCACCTCGTCGGTGGCCTCCATGGTGTAGGAGGCGAGGCCGTCGACCTCGCCGGGTGCGATCCCCGCGTCGTCGAGCGCGGCCAGCACGGCCCGGCAGGCGAGCGTCTTCTCGTCCTCCGCAAGGTGCTTGGCGAACGCGGTCTGCCCGATCCCGACGATGGCGGTGGCGTCCTTCAGCCCGTTCGCTGCCATGGCGTCCCCCTCTCCTGACAGGGCGTCAGGTTACAACTAATCTGACGAACAGTCAGCTGTGTACGGACAGGGGGCCTGTGATGAGCGACTGGGAGACCGTCCCCGGCCTGGTGAGATGGTCCGCCGAGCGGTACGCGGACACCGAGGCCGTGGTGGAGGGCCGTACGAGGCTCACGTACGGCGAGCTGGGCACCCGGGTGGAGCGGGCGGCGGCGGCCTGCATGGCACGCGGCGTGCAACCCGGCGACCGGGTCGCGGTCTGGGCCCCGAACTCCCTGGGCTGGATCGTCGCGGCCCTGGGCGCGGTCACCGCCGGTGCCGTCCTCGTCCCTCTCAACACCCGTTTCAAGGGCACGGAGGCGGCGGACGTGCTGCGCCGCAGCCGGGCCCGGCTGCTGTTCGTGACGGGCACGTTCCTGGGCACGTCGTACGTGGCGAGCCTGCGGCGGGCGGCGGGGGAGAGGCGGCCGGGGGAGCCGGGGCGACGGGTCCCGCTCCCGGGGCTGCCGGACCTGGAGGAGGTGGTGGTCCTGTCGGAGGACGCGCCACCGGACTTCCGCACCTGGAAGGAATTCCTGACGACAGGGGACGGGGCGGGCCTGCCCGAAGTGGATCCGCGCCGCCGGGAACTGGACGGCTCGGCCCTGTCGGACATCATCTACACGTCGGGTACGACGGGCCGCCCGAAGGGCGCGGTGATCACGCACGCCCAGACCCTCGGGGCGTACGAGATCTGGGCCGACCTGGCCGGATTGCGGGCGGGCGACCGCTACCTGATCATCAACCCCTTCTTCCACACCTTCGGCTACAAGGCCGGGGTGATCGCCTGCCTGATGCGCGGGGCGACGATGATCCCGCAGCCGGTGTTCGACGTGGAGACGGCACTGGCGAACATCGCGGCGGAACGCATCTCGGTCCTGCCGGGCCCGCCCACCCTCCTCCAGTCGCTGCTGGACCACCCGTCGCGGGACGCGTACGACCTCTCGGCGCTGCGTCTGGTCGTCACAGGCGCGGCGGTCGTGCCGCTGCGCCTGGTGGAACGACTGCGCGGTGAACTGGGCGTGGACACGGTCCTCACGGCGTACGGCCTCTCGGAGGCGAGCGGCATCGTCACGATGTGCCGGCGCGGCGACGCCCCGTCGGTCGTCGCGTCCACCTCCGGCCGGGCGATCCCGGGGACGGAGCTACGGCTGGTGGACGCGACGGGCACGCCGGTACGGCCCGGTGAAGCGGGCGAGGTGCTGGTCCGGGGCTTCAACGTCATGCGCGGCTACTACGAGGATCCCCGGGCCACCTCCGAGGTGATCTCGGCGGACGGCTGGCTGCACACGGGAGACGTGGGTGTCCTGGACGAGGCGGGCAACCTGCGCATCACGGACCGCATCAAGGACATGTTCATCGTCGGCGGCTTCAACGCCTACCCGGCGGAGATAGAGCAACTGCTGGGCACCCACCCCGATGTGGCCGACGTGGCGGTGATCGGCACGCCCGACACCCGGCTGGGCGAGGTCGCCAAGGCGTACGTCGTGCGCAGACCCGACTCGACCCTGACCTCCGACGACCTGATCGCCTGGTCCCGCCGCGAGATGGCGAACTACAAGGTGCCGAGGTCGGTGGAGTTCGTGGCGGAACTCCCGCGGAATGCGAGTGGGAAGGTGGTGAAGGGGTTTCTGCGGGTGGCCAAAGGCCCCAAGGGTGCCCCTTCTGTCGCACCGGCCCCGGGGGCCACGGGCGGAGGAGCAACCGGCAGACTCGGGCCGGCCGGGGAGTCAGGCTGAGCGGTCCGGGACCCGCCCGGCCTGCAAGCGAGGTGCGGTGGCCCCGTCGGCCCCGGCCCGTACCGCACACTGCGTGTTCCCCGGCCACCTGCGCGACGTGACCCGGCAGTTCCGCGCCCGGGGACACACCTCGGCCGCGACGGCTCCCCCTCGGCGCCGTCGCGGCCGGTCCCCCCTGCGGGAGGTGGTTCAGCTGGGCTCGGACGTGATGTGGGTGTTGTCCGGAGTCACCGTGCCGTCGACGGCCACCGCCTCGGCGTCCGTGATGTGGGTGTTGAGGGGGTTGACCTCGGTGCCGGCTGCGGCGTCGGTGATGTGGGTGTTGAGCGGCTTGACCTCGGTGCCGGCCTCGGCGTCGGTGATGTGCGTGTTGTCCGGCGTGACCGGCTCGTCCTTGATGATGTCGCCCATCAGGTGCTCCCCTTGGAGATTGCGTTGCAGCGGTTGCGGGCCCATCCGGACACTCCCCCGAGTGTGGCCGGATGGGCCGCTGGAGCCGCCCACTCTAGATCGCGAGTGCGGCGGTCTCACCGGCTGGTCCGTCTGCCCCCCGGCACGACGGCCCCGGTGTCCATGAGAGTGCCGTGTGGCGATAAACGATCGATGAACGCCGCGGCAGCGCCCGGTCAGGCCGCGGCGGCCGGTGCCAGGAGAGCCTGGACCTCGGCCGCTTCCGGTGAGTTCAGCCGTTCGTAGATCTCCAGGGCCTCACGCCAGCAGACCTGGGCCCTGCCCGTGTGTCCGATCCCGTTCAGCGCCTTCCCGAGAACGGTGAGCACGTTGCCGCGCCGCCACTCGCCGCCGATCTCCTTGAGCGGGGTCAGGGCCATCTCGGCGTTGGCGGCGGCCTGGGCCGGGCGTTGTGCGAGCAGGTCCACCTCGGCGAGCCGGAAGAGGGTCATCCCCTCCCACAGGCGCTGCCTGCTGGCCCGGAAGACGGCCAGGGCCTGGCCCAGATGGGCTCCGGCGTCGGCCAGTTGCCCGCTCTTTCCGAGGGCCAGCCCGAGGGCGTAGTGGCCGTTGGCCGCCTTCAGCGAGTGTCCGAGCTTCTCGTACATCTCGGTGCCCTGCCGCGCCAGATGCACCGCGCTGTCGGCCCGGTCCGTCTGCAGGTGCAGACGCGAGAGATTGCACAGTGCCGCTGCCGCGCCGGAAAGGTCGCCGCAGTCACGGAAGTCGGCGATGGCACGCTCCAGGTGTGCCTCACCCTCGGCGTAGCGGCTCTGGTAGTAGGCGAAGATCCCGAGGATGTTCGCGGCCCAGCAGCAGGGCAGGGGGTCGTCGGCCGCCTCCGACAGGGCAAGTGCCTGTCGCGCCTCCTCGTAGGCCTGGGTGAACTGCCCGGACCAGTGACGTGCGTTGGCCAGTACCAGAAGGGCACGGCCTTCGGCCCGCATGTCGGACGCGGCGTGGGACGCGCTGCGCAGGGCTGTGCCGGCCGCCTCGTACTCCTTGAAGTTCGCCCCCGACTCCGCGAGGTCGACCGCCGCCCACAGCAGGTCGACGGCGCGCCGCAGCGTCGTGCCGCCCGACGACTGCCGTACGCAGGCCAGAAGCGGTACGGCCTCGGCGTAGAGCCAGTCCTGGGCAGCGCGGCGATCGGTGAAGGCCAGTCCTGGGACGCCGGTCCTCTCCAGGTGGTCCACCAACCGGTCCCCCGGCCGCTCCATCGCATACACCTGTGCCGCCGTGGCCAGGTAGAAGTCCAGCAACCGCGACAGCGCGGCGTCCCGCTCGCTCGGCGGCTGCTCGTCCCTGTCCGCGCAGGCACGCGCGTAGAGGCGGACCAGGTCGTGGAAGCGGTAGCGGCCGGGCGCCGCCGATTCCAGCAGGGACGTGTCCACCAGGGCCTCAAGGAGGTCCTCGGTTTCCTCCGCGGGGAGGTCCAGGACCGCGGCCGCGGCGGCGAGGGAGACGTCCGGGCCGTCGGCCAGGCCCAGCAGGCGGAACGCCCTGGCCTGGGCCGGTTCCAGTTGGCCGTAGCCGAGCTCGAAGGTGGCCTTCACCGCGAGGTCGCCGGCCTGCAGTTCGTCCAGGCGGCGGCGTTCGTCCGCGAGCTTGGCGGCCAGGACCGAGACCGTCCAGGTGCGGCGGGCCGCCAGGCGGGAGGCCGCGATGCGGATGGCGAGGGGGAGGAAGCCGCAGGCCGCGACGACGTCCAGGGCGGACTCCCGCTCCGCCGCCACCCGTTCCTCGCCCACGATCTTCGTGAACAGTGCCAGCGCCTCGTCCGGGGACATGACGTCCAGGTCCACCAGGTGGGCGCCCGCCAGGTCGACCATGCGGACGCGGGAGGTGACCAGGGCGGCGCAGCCCTCCGTGCCGGGCAGGAGGGGGCGTACCTGGGCCGCGTCCTTGGCGTTGTCCAGCAGCACCAGGACCCGGCGTCCGTCCAGCACCGAGCGGTAGAGTGCGGCCCGTTCGTCCAGGGAGTCCGGGATCGCCGAGTCCGCCGTGCCCAGGGCACGCAGGAACGAACCCAGCACCGTCTCCGGCTCCGCCGGGCGGGGTCCCGCACCCTGCAGGTCGACGTAGAGCTGGCCGTCGGGGAAAGCGCCGCGCGCCCGGTGGGCCACGTGGACCGCCAGCGTCGTCTTGCCCACCCCGCCGATACCGGCCAGCGCCGACACCGCCATCACCCGGCCCCCGGCATCGGGTGACTCGGACGCCGACGCCAGCACCTCGCTCAGTTCGGAGACGAAGGCGGCCCGGCCGGTGAAGTCCGGTACGGAGGCGGGCAGTTGTGCGGGGCGTACCGGGACCGTCGAGGGTTCCGCCGCCGGGGACGACGGTTCCGCCAGGGCCGGGTCCGCCTGGAGGATCCGCTGCTGGAGCTCGCGCAGGCCGGGCCTCGGGTCGACCCCCAGCTCCTCAGCCAGCAGGCGTCGGGTGTCGGCGTAGACGGCCAGGGCCTCCGCCTGGCGTCCGCTGCGGTACAGGGCCAGCATCAGCAGTTCGCGCAGGCGCTCGCGCAGGGGGTGCGCCGCCGTGAGCGCCGTCAGTTCCGAGACCGCCTCCGCATGGCTGCCCTGCTCCAGGTCCATGTCCAGGCGGGTCTCGAGGAGGCCGAGGCGCCATTCCTCCAGGCGGACCCGCTGGGTCTCGGCGTAGGGGCCGGGGACGCCGGCCAGGACCTCGCCGTCCCACAGGGCCAGGGCCTCGTTCAGGAGTGCCCGGGCGCGGCACAGGTCGCCGGCGGCCCGTGCCTTCTCCGCCCGGACCGCGAGGGTCTGCGCGACCGCCAGGTCCAGCGCGCCCTCGTCGAGCGCGCGCACCGCGTATCCGCCGGACTCGCTGACCAGGATGCCGGGAGGAAGGATCTTGCGGAGCCGCGAGGCGTACGTGCGCACCGCAGCCAGCGCCTGGGACGGCGGCTCGTCGCCCCAGAGGGCGTCGATGAGCTCCGCCGCCGTCGCCGTACGGCCCTCGCGCAGCAGCAGGGCGGCCAGCAGGGCGCGCTGCTGGGGCGACCCCGTGCCGACCTGCTCCGCACCGCGCCAGGCCCGCACCGGACCGAGCACGCCGAACCGCAGCGCCTCCGGCTCCGTGCCGGTCACGGAGCCGGAACGCCGCTGCTCAGGCACTCGCGGCCCACCGTCCATGCGTTGCTCCCCCTCGGCGTCACGAACAACCCTGTCAGTTTGCCTTGTTCGGGCCGGTTCCGTCAGCCGTGGGAGACGCCGATCACAGGTCGCCGTGCGTCGGTCCACAAAGCCCTCACACCCTCTTCGCACGCCGCCAATAGCTGACGGACCGTCAGATCGGCGCTACGGTGAGGCCATGGAGACCACACCGTTCCCGCTGATCATCTCCGTCGACGACCACACCGTGGAGCCCGCCGGTGTGTGGCAGGACCGGCTGCCGAGGAGGTTCCGGGACGCCGGGCCCCGGATCGTGCGGGCGCCGCTGAAGGAGATGACCTTCCTGGGAGGGCGCTTCAAGCCCGTCATGGGTGATCCCGGCAGCACCGAAGGGCCGCTCGGCGACTGGTGGGTCTACGAGGACCTGCGGCGGCCCCTCACCCGGCTCGACACCGCCGTGGGCTGCGGCAGGGACGAGGTCAGGCTGGAGATCATCACCTACGAGCAGATGCGCGCCGGGTCGTACGACGTGCCCGCGCGGCTCGCCGACATGGACGTCAACCACGTGCAGTCGGCCGTCTGCTTCCCCACCTTCCCCCGCTTCTGCGGGCAGACCTTCGCGGAGGCCGAGGACAAGGAACTCGCGCTGCTCTGCGTCCGCGCCTACAACGACTGGACGGTGGAGCAGTGGTGCGGGCCCGAGGCGCACGGACGGCTCGTCCCGCTCACCCTCACACCCCTGTGGGACGCCGAGCTGGCGGCGGCGGAGGTCCGGCGCAACGCCGCGCGCGGCGTCCGGGCCGTCGCCTTCTCCGAGATACCCCCGCATCTGGGCCTGCCGTCCGTGCACACCGACGACTGGGACCCGTTCCTCGCGGCCTGCGACGAGACGGGCACGGTCGTCGCGATGCACATCGGCTCCAGCAGCCGGATGCCCTCCACCTCCGCCGACGCCCCGCCCGCCGTCGGCTCCACCATCACCTTCGCCAACTGCTGTTTCTCGATGGTCGACTGGCTGATGAGCGGCAAGTTCGAGCGCTTCCCGGGTCTGCGGGTGATGTACGCGGAGGGGCAGATCGGGTGGATCCCGTACATCCTCGAGCGCGCCGACGTCGTGTGGCAGGAGAACCGGGGGTGGGGCGGGGTCGCCGACAAGGTCACCCGGCCACCGTCCGAGCTGTTCGCCGGGCACGTGTACGGCTGTTTCTTCGACGACGCCTTCGGGCTGAGGAACCTCGACGCCATCGGGGTCGGCAACGTCCTGTACGAGACCGACTACCCGCACTCCGACTCCACCTGGCCGAAGTCCCGAGAGGTCGGCGAGGCCCAGATGGGGCACCTGCCGGCGGACGTGGTCGAGCGGATCGTGCGCGGCAACGCCATCGAACTGCTCGGGCTCACACCCGAAGGGCTGTGGCGGTGACCGCCCTGGCGTACGGCATCCAGCTGCCCGTCCAGGCGCAAAGCACCCTGTTCGCGGAGGGCTGGGAGGCCGGTGCCGGCCCGGAGGACCTGGTCGCCGTCGCGCGGGCCGCGGACCGGGCCGGGTTCGACTACCTCGCCGCGTGCGACCACGTGGCCGTCCCGCGCCGGCTGGCCCCCGCCATGGGCACCGTCTGGTACGACCCGGTCGCCACCCTCGCCCACCTCGCGGCCGTGACCGAGCGGGTGCGCCTGCTCAGCCACGTGGCGGTCGTGGGGCTGCGCCATCCCCTCCTCACCGCCAAGCAGTACGCCACCCTCGACCACCTCTCCGGCGGCCGGCTGATCCTCGGGGTCGGCGCCGGGCACGTGCGGGAGGAGTTCGAGGCGCTGGGCGCGGATTTCGAGCGGCGCGGGGCCGTGCTGGACGAGACGGTCGACGCGCTGCGGGCCGCCCTCGGACCGGAGGAGTTTCCCGAGCACCACGGGAAGGTCTACGACTTCTCCGGTCTCGGGCAGCGGCCGAGGCCCGCGCAGCCGGCCGTACCGGTGTGGGTCGGCGGCTCCTCGGCCGTCGCTGTGCGCCGGGCCGCGCTGAAGGGGGACGGCTGGCTGCCGCAGGGGGATCCGCGGGAGCGGCTGCCCGCGCGGATCGGCCGGATACGGCGGCTGCGGGCGGAAGCGGGCGTCGAGGGGCCGTTCACCGTCGGTGCGATCGCCGAGCCGCTGTACGTCGGCCGGGCCGGCTGGGAGGTCGGGGGGCGGGCCCTCACCGGGACCCCGGAGGAGATCGCCGCGTCGCTGCGGGCGTACCGGGCGATGGGCGTGGGACAGGTCCAGGTGCGGTTCCGCAGCCGGAGCCGGACCGAACTTGTCGAGCAGATCGAGCTGTTCGGGGCGGAGGTCGCACCCCGGCTGAACTGAGGAGGAGCCCATGGGCAAGCTGGACGGGCGGGTCGTCGTCGTCACCGGTGCGGCACGCGGGCAGGGCGAGCGGGAGGCACGGCTGTTCCGGGCGGAGGGCGCGCGGGTGGCCGTCGCCGATGTCCTGGACGGCCAGGGGGAGGCCCTGGCCAAGGAGATCGACGCGTTGTACGTCCATCTGGACGTCGGCGCCGAGGACGGCTGGCGGGAGGCCGTCCGAGTGGTCAAGGAGGCGTACGGGCGCATCGACGGGCTGGTGAACAACGCGGGGATCCTGCGCTTCAACGCCCTCGTGGACACCCCGCTGGAGGAGTTCATGCAGGTCGTCCAGGTGAACCAGGTGGGCTGTTTCCTGGGCGTGAAGACGGTGGCGCCCGAGATGGCCGACGGGGGGACGATCGTCAACACCGCCTCCTGCACCGCCATGACCGGCATGGCGGCCGTCGGCACGTACGCCGCCACCAAGCACGCCGTACTGGGGCTGACCCGGGTCGCCGCGCTGGAGCTCGCGGGCCGGGGGATACGCGTCAACGCGATCTGCCCGGGGGCGATCGACACCCCCATGTCCAATCCGGCGCGCCTCGATCCGGACGCCGACCCGCAGGAGACGGGCCGGGCACTGGACGAGCTGTACCGCAGGCTCGTGCCGCTCGGGCGGGTCGGGCAGCCGGAGGAGGTGGCGCGGCTGGCGCTGTTCCTCACCTCGGAGGACTCCTCGTACATCACCGGGCAGCCGTTCGTCATCGACGGCGGCTGGCTGGCCGGGCTCAACGTCATCTGACTCACCGTCAGCTATTGACGGTCTCGACGGCCGATGCGACAGTCGGCCGACAACATGTCTGACGGAACGTCAGAAAGAACTGGGGACGGTGGACCGCCGTGGAATTCGGGCTCTTTGTACAGGGGTACGTCGGAAAGCGTGCCGAGACCGACCCGCTGGCCGAGCACAGGGCGCTGATGGAGGAGACCGAGTACGTCATCCAGGCGGACAAGTCGGGCTTCAAGTACGCCTGGGCCTCCGAACACCACTTCCTGGAGGAGTACTCGCACCTGTCCGCCAACGACGTGTTCCTGGGCTATCTGGCGCACGCGACCGACCGCATCCACCTGGGCTCGGGGATCTTCAACCCGCTGGCGCAGGTGAACCATCCGGTGAAGGTCGCCGAGAAGGTCGCCATGCTGGACCACCTCAGCGAGGGGCGCTTCGAGTTCGGCAGCGGGCGGGGCGCCGGCTCCCACGAGATACTCGGGTTCATACCGGGTGTGACCGACATGAACTACACCAAGGAGATCTGGGAGGAGACCATCGCGGAGTTCCCGAAGATGTGGCTCCAGGACGAGTACGCGGGCTTCCGGGGCAAGCACTGGCAGCTGCCGCCGCGCAAGGTCCTGCCGAAGCCGTACGGGAAGTCCCATCCGGCGATGTGGTACGCGGCCGGGTCGCCGCCGTCGTACGCGATGGCCGCGAAGAAGGGGCTCGGCGTGCTCGGCTTCAGCATCCAGAAGGTCTCCGACATGGAGTGGGTGCTGGAGCAGTACAAGACGGCGATCGTGGACGCGGAGCCGGTCGGGGACTTCGTCAACGACAACGTGATGGTCACGACGACCGCGGTCTGCGCGCCGACGCACGCGGAGGCGGTCGAGATCGCGGTGAACGGCGGGCTGCACTACCTGCCCTCGCTCGTCTTCCGCTACCACGACACCTTCCCGCGCCCCGAGGGCTTCCCCGTGTGGCCCGAGACGCTGCCCGAGTACACGCCGGAGTTCGTGGAGCTGCTCATCGAGGAGGAACTGCTGATCTGCGGGGACCCGGACGAGGTGCTGCGCCAGTGCGAGCGGTGGGAACAGGCGGGCGCCGACCAGCTGAGCTTCGGTCTGCCGGTGGGTGTGCCGAAGGAGGAGACGCTCCAGACGATCCGGCTGATCGGGGAACACGTGATCCCGAAGATCGACACGGATCCCGTGCACCGGACGTCCCGGTTCCGTCGGGCCGTCTGAGGGGGGTTCCGGGGATGCTCGACCACCTGATCAAGGGAGCCACCGTCGTGGACGGCACGGGCGCGCCCTCGTACACCGCCGACGTCGGCATCCGCGAAGGCCGCATCGCCGCCGTCGGAACCGTCACCGAGAACGCCCGCACCGCCGAGGACGCCTCCGGGCTCGTCCTCACCCCCGGCTTCGTCGACCCGCACACCCACTACGACGCCCAGCTGTTCTGGGACCCGCACGCCACGCCCTCCCTCAACCACGGGGTGACGACCGTCGTGGCCGGGAACTGCGGATTCACCCTCGCGCCGCTCAATCCCGGCCGCCCCGGGGACGCCGACTACACCCGCCGGATGATGTCCAGGGTGGAGGGCATGTCCCTGGTGGCGCTGGAGGAGGGGGCGCCCTGGAGCTGGCACTCCTTCGGTGAGTACCTGGACGCGCTCGACGGGCGCATCGCCGTCAACGCGGGCTTCATGGTGGGGCACTGCGCGCTGCGGCGGTACGTCATGGGGCCGGAGGCCGTCGGCGGACAGCCGGGTGGCGATCAGATGGACGCCATGCTCCGGCTGCTGCACGAGGCCATGGACGCCGGGGCCTGGGGGCTGTCCACCACCCAGTCGTCGACCCACTGCGACGGGGACGGCAGCCCCGTCGCCTCCCGGCATGCGCGGCCGACGGAGCTGCTGGCGCTGTCGAAGGCCGTCGGCGAGCACGAGGGGACGCAGATCGAGGCGATCGTCGCCGGGTGCCTGGACCAGTTCAGCGACGACGAGATCGATCTGCTGGTGGAGATGAGCGCGGCGGCCGGACGGCCCCTGAACTGGAACGTGCTCACCGTCGACGCGGCCGTACCGGAGCGGGTGCCCCGGCAGCTCGGCGCGAGCGAGCGGGCGCGCAGGGCGGGCGGCCGGGTGGTGGCGCTCACCATGCCGATCCTCACCCCGATGAACATGTCCCTGGGCACGTTCTGCGCCCTCAACCTCATCCCCGGCTGGGGACCCGTCCTCGCCCTGCCCGTGCCGGAGCGGATCGCCCGGCTGCGGGACCCCGCCGTGCGGGCCGAGATGCTGCGCCGGGCCCGGTCGAAGGAGGCGGGTGTCTTCCGGCGGCTGGCGGACTTCGGCCGGTACGTCGTCGGCGACACCTACAGCGCGGCCAACGAGGGGCTGACCGGGAGGGTCGTACGGGACATCGCGGCCGAACGCGGGCAGGAGCCGTTCGCCTGCCTGGTCGAGATCTGCGCCCACGACGAGCTGCGTACGGTGCTGTGGCCGATGCCGACCGACAACGACCCGGCGTCCTGGGCGCTGCGCGCCGAGGTGTGGGGCCACGAGGACGTGCTGCTCGGCGGCTCGGACGCGGGCGCGCACCTGGACCGGATGTGCGGGGCGCCGTACACCACCCGGTTCCTCGGGGACTGTCTGCGCGGCCGGAAGCTGGTCGGCCTGGAGCGGGCGGTGCGGATGCTGACCGACGATCCGGCGCGGCTGTTCGGCCTGCGGGAGCGGGGACGGGTGAGGGAGGGCTGGCATGCGGACCTCGTCCTCCTCGACCCGGAGCGCATCGACGCCGGCCGGGCCCGGCTGGTGCACGACCTGCCGGGTGCCGGTCCGCGCCTCGACTCCAGGGCGATCGGCATACGGGCGGTGTGGGTCAACGGCGTCGAGGCCATCCGGGACGACGTGGTGAGCGGCGCCGTACCGGGGAGGGTGCTGCGGTCGGGGCGGGACACCCGCACGGTGAGTACGAGGTGACCGGGCAGCGGCTGTTCGTCGGCGGGCAGTGGGTGGAGCCGGACGGCGGGCACTACCCGGTGACCGACCCGGCCACCGAGGAGACCGTCGGCTGGGCGCCGGAGGCCTCGCCGGAGCAGGTGCGGGCGGCCTGCGCGGCGGCCAGGGAGGCGTTCGCGGCGTGGTCGCGGACCCGGCCGGAGGAGCGGGCCGCGGTGCTGGGCCGGGCCGCCGACATCATCCGGGAACGGATCGGGCCGTACACCGAGCTGGCCCGCGCGGAGACCGGCGCGACCACGGCGACCGCCCGGGCCATGCAGGTCGGGGTGGCCGCTGCCCGGTTCCGGCGGTACGCGCGCGTGGAACCCGCCGAGTGGGCGATCCCGCCGCAGATCAACGAGGCAGGGCCGATGGGGAGGGCCGCCGTGCTCGGCGCGCTGGCGGTGCGGCAGCCGGTCGGGGTCGTCACCTGCGTCACCTCCTACAACAATCCCTGGGCCAACCCGGCCGGCAAGGTCGCGCCGGCGCTGGCCATGGGCAACACGGTGGTGGTGAAGCCGGCCCCGCAGGATCCGCTGTCCGTCTACCGGATGGCCGAGGCGCTGGAGGCGGCCGGGGCGCCGCCGGGGGTGCTGAACGTCGTCTCCGGGCGGGCGACGGCCGTCGGCGAGACGGCGGTGGCCTGCGGGGACGTCGACATGGTCAGCTTCACCGGGTCCACGGCCGTCGGCCGACGGATCGCCGAGGTGTGCGGACGGGACATGAGACGCCAACTGATGGAGCTGGGCGGCAAGGGCGCGGCCCTCGTCCTCGACGACGCCGACCTGGACTCTGCCGTCGCCGGCATCGGTACCACGTTCTCCTTCTACAGCGGGCAGATCTGCACGGCACCGACCCGGGTGCTGGCCCAGCGCGGGGTGTACGAGCAACTGGTCGGCCGACTCGCCGACCACGCCCGCCGCTTGAAGGTCGGCGATCCCCGGGAGCCGGACACGGTCGTCGGACCGGTGATCTCGGCGGAGCACCGGGCGCGGGTCGAGTCGTACGTGCAACTCGGGTGCACGGAGGGCGCGAAGCTGATCACGGGCGGCGAACGCCCCCCTCCGGAACGGGGCTTCTACGTCGCGCCCACCCTCCTCGCCGACTGCACCAACGACATGCGGGTGGTCCGCGAGGAGATCTTCGGACCGGTGGTCGTGGTGGTCCCCTTCGAGGACCAGGACGAGGGCGTGGCCCTCGCCAACGACTCCGAGTACGGCCTCGTCGACTACGTCTGGTCGACCGACCCGGCCCGCGCCTTCCGCGTCGCCCGCCGCCTGCGCGCCGGAGGCGTCGGCATCAACACCGTGGGCCGCAACATGGAGGCGCCGTTCGGGGGGTTCAAGAAGAGCGGGGTGGGGCGGGACGTGGGCGTGCACGCCCTGCACGCGTACAGCGAGGTACAGGCGATCGTGTGGGCCGGGTAGGGAACCGCCTGCCCGCAGGCCGGACACGGCCGCGACCCTGCGCTGGTCCGTGCCTCACGCGGCGCGGCGTGGCGTGCGTCAGTCCGTCAGGTCCACCCGCACCGTCAGCAGGTTGGTGCCGAACGCCCGTACCGCCACGCTGTTGAGGCGGGGCAGGGAGCGCAGGCGGGCCAGCGGGTCGTCGTCGGTGAGGAGAAGGGCGGTGCCGTGGTGCCAGCGGCCCGCGATGCGTACGCGGACCCTGGGGTCGGCCTGGATGTTGCGGACGTACTGCGACGTGTGGCCGAACTCGGAGACCAGCCAGAAGGAGTCGCCGACCCTGCGCCCGCCCACCGGGGTCCGCCGGGGCAGGCCGGAGGTGCGCCCGGTGGTCTCCAGGAGGGTCTGGAACGGCAGGCGCCGGCTCAGCGGATTGGCGATGTGCCGCTGGAAGGCGGTCACCGTGCGGTGCTTGCGGTCTGCGGGGGCTGACATGCCGGTCGCTCTCCTGGTCTGACGGCACGGGGCCGTGGCGGGGACGGTGTGTCGGCTCGGTGCAGGGCGTGTGAGCTCCGGACCCTCCGCCGACTGTCGCGTGTTAGCCTCCCCCGCGGTCGTGATCATTTCAACGGGGGAGCCTGATGAGCGCGTCTTCGGACGGCTACACGGTCAAGTCCGGGATGTCCGGACAGGCGAAGGACCTGGACGCCGCGGGTGACGACGCGGGCAAGATCGGCGAGGCGATCCAGCCCGGCATGTGCTACATGGACGACGTGCTCGGCGGCCCGGAGGCCGCCGCGGCGTTCAACGCGTACGCCTCCGCCTGGGAGGCGGAGGTCAAGGCCCTGGAATCGGCGCTGCACGAACTGGCCGACAAGGTACGGCTGTCGAAGGGGGCGTACCACGGCAGCGACAGCCTCGTCGGCACGAGCGCCCACGGCGTGGCCCTCGGGGAGAGCCACCTCACCAGCACCATGCCGGTCCAGGCCCGCCGCCCGTCGGCGCTGGCCGACTACTGAGGGGGCGGCCGATGACGGAGTCCACGGGCGACCGCCGCAGGCGGCTGGGCGAGCTCTGCAAGACGATTTCCTCCGCCGACAGCAAGAACGACCTGATCGACGCCATCAACGACGCGCTCGCCGTCTCGGCCCCGGTCGGCAACACGGCGACACTGGAGTCCCTGGGCAAGCTGTACCAGAAGCAGGACCTCGAGGACCTCTACAAGCGCATCGACAGGGTGGCCAAGAAGGGCCTGCCGGACGTCTGGGCCGGGAACACCAGTGTCCTCGCCTCGGACGCGGTGGCCGCCGCCGGGCGGGCCGCCGGGGCGGTGGGCCGGGCCTTCTACGGCGGCGGACAGGCGTTGCTCACGTTCGCCGACGCCCTCAAGGACGCCCAGAGCCAGGACAGTGACGGGCGGGAGACGCTGCGCGAGGCACTCGGGATGCTCGGCAGCAAGGACGGCTGGTTCGACGACCTCATCGAGTCCGACGACGAGAAGGCCGTCCGGCTGAACGCCCGTTCCCTCGCCTCCCTGGGCGCCGACGACATGCACAAGGCCGCCATCGCCGCCGACGACGCAGCCCACGCCGTCGCCAGGGACCTGGACAAGTGGGTCTCCGAGGCGCGCCTGCGCAGGCTGGGCACGGGCAACCTGACCGCCGTCGACAAGCTGACGCTGGCCGAGACCAGCTCCGTCGACGGCGACCCCGTGCTGAACGAGATCCTCACCGCACACGACCTGGACCGCGCCGGCCGGCGCATGAACCAGCTGAGCGCCGCCGACCAGGCCGCCATGGACCGGATGCTGGCCGGGTCGGACAGCCCGCAGGAGCGGGCCTACCTGATGAAGGCCCTGGCCGCCGGGCACAGCGTGGCGGAGATCGAGCAGTTCCAGGGCAAGATCCACGGCCATGACCCCGAGTGGCTGCGCAGGCATCTCACGCCGGTCGTCACCGCCGTGGACAGCATGGACGACGAGGGCCTCGCCTCCGACGGCTCCAACAACAACAAGGACTACGTCACCTTCGACGGGCAGCGGTGGATCCAGGGCGGCGACGGCTCGGAGGGCACCTGTGTGGCCTCGTCCACCGTCACCGCCCGCGCCATGGTCGACCCCGTCTACGCCCTGAACCTCACGGGCGGCAGCAGCGGGCAGGAGGACGACCCCGAGGCCTTCAAGCGGCGCCTGGTGGCCGAGCAGCACCGGCTGCACACGGAGGGCCACGGCGGTGACCACTGGGAGGGCATGGGTCCCGACGGGCAGGAGCACATCGCCGACACCACCATCGGCGCCGCCACCGGTGACGACTACCAGCGCCACGACCTGGGCAGCGCCACCGACCGCAGGGCGGTGCTGAGCGATGTCGAGAAGGCGGTCGCGGACGGCCGCCCGGTCCCCGTCGACGTCCAGGGCAAGGACGGCGCCCACGCGATGACCATCATCGCCCAGGACGGTGACAGGCTGCAGATCTACAACCCCTGGGGCACGACGACCTGGGTCAGCGAGAACGACTTCATCAACGGACACATGGGCAAGGCAGCGGACAGTGGACTCAACGACGCGTACAGCGTGTACCTCCCGACGGCGAAGTAGCCGGGGCCTCGGGCGCCGGGGCAGGGCGGCGGGCGGCGCCGTCGCGGCGGTCGCGATGCTCACGCTCGTCGCGGGCTGCGGGTCCGGCGCACCCGCCCCCGTCGCGCACCCCACCGACGAACCCCGCGTCACCGCGAAGGTCGGGCAGCGCTTCACGCTCACCGTCCACGAGAACGCCTCCACCCGGGAGCACTGGTACCTGTCCGACCCCAGGCCGGACGCCGACGTGATCCGCGAACGCGGGCAGCACAGCACCTCGGACTCCGGCGGCAAGCACCTGGTCGGCGGCGGCAGCAGCCTCACCTTCACCTTCGAGGCCACCGGCAAGGGCAGCACCCGGATCGTGCTGACCCACTGCACGTTCGCCACCGCCTGCGACGAGGACGGCGGCGGCACCCCGGCCCCGGCGTCGACCGCACCGTACCGGCAGTCCGCGCCCGAGCGCGTCACCTACACCGTCACCGTCCGCTGAGCCGGCCGACACCACGGACACCGGAACATGAACCCCGAATCGAACCCCGCCCCGCGCCCCCCGGACCGCACCGACGACGAGCTGGCCCGGCTCGACATCTCCGTCCTGCTCCGCTACGGCCTCACGGCACCGCCCGGCCCCCGGCGCACCGCCCTGTTCGGTGACGGCGTCGCGGGCGCGGCCGTGCTGCTCGACCGCCTCGGCACCCAGCCGCGCTCGGTGGCCTTCCTCGCCGACACCGTCCGGGCCGGCGGCCTCGCCTACGCCGCAGGACTCCCCGAGCCGCTGCCGCGCCCGCAGGCGGCGGCCGTCGTACGCGACTGGCTGGATGCCGGCACCGGACTCGCGGCCGGCGTCGACGCCGACGACACCGCCGCCCGCTGGCTGCGTGCCGTCGCGACGGTCATCGAACTGCGGCAGTTGACGCGGGCCGCACGGAGCTGACCGTCCGCGGGGGTCACGCTCCGCCGAGGACCCCGAGGAACGCCGGATTGGTGAACGCCGCCATCACCCCCGGCACCGGCCCGAGCGCCGTCTCGTGCCGCAGTTCGGCGCGCACGTACGCCGCGTGTTCCGGGGTCGTACGCCACTCCACCACTCCAGCCCCGGACACGGGCAGGGGACCGCTGCCGAACAGCACGCCCTGGTCGGTGACGAAACGGACCGAGCAGCGCGGGGCGCCCGAGACCGTCATGCGGGCGGTCACCGGGGTGCCGGGGCCGACCGCCAACCGCTCCCCGATCCCGGCGCGTTCCCCGCTCGCGGCGGTCACGGTGAAGTCCAGCGAGACGGTGCGCGACTCGGCCACGTACGACCGCCCCGCCCGCAGCCCCTCAAGGATCGCCTCACGGCTCAGCTCCTCGGCGAGGACGACCGTCTGCGGGTGCCCGACGACGTCCGGGTCGCGGTGCGCGTCGCTGTCCCCCATGGCCGGCAGCCAGACACCCCCGTCGCGCACGGAGGCGACGAGCAGCCCGTCCCAGGCCGCGAGCGCCACCTCGTCGTCCGGCGTCCACAGCCCGTTCCACACCTCCACCGCATCCGCCTCGGCGAACCCGGACTTCCAGGCGCAGCCGACGCAGTCCGCGTACGGGTGGGCCGGTACGACCAGCCCGCCGGCACCGCGGATCTCCCGGGCGAAGCGCGCCCAGCACCGGTCCCGGGCCCGGTAGCGCCAGTCGACGAAGGTGCCGGGGTCGGTCCCGAGGGCCAGCACATGGCCGTTCCTGGTGGTGACCTCCTCACCGAGCAGCACCAGCAGGTCGTCGCCGGCCGCGTCGGCCCAGTGGGCGTGCGAGGAGTGGGTGTTGTGGTCCGAGCTGTTGACGAAGTCCAGCCCGGCCGCGCGGGCCAGCGCCGCGATCTCGGCCGGGGTGCGGCGCCCGTCGGAGTGCCAGGAGTGCAGATGGCAGTCGCCCCGGTACCAACCCCGGCCCCGGCCCCGTACGCGCTCCGGCGGGTACACCGGCTTCGGGGTGGCCCCCGGCTCTCCTTGCGTCGGTGTGACGGTCACCTCGTACGACAGCCCCTGCGGGGCCACGGTGTACGGCCCGAGCGCGATGTGCCAGATGCCGGGATGCAGCGGGCCGGGGAGATAGCCGGGGGTGGCGTCGTCGGCCCGCACGAAGAACTCCGTTCGGGCGCCGCCGGACCAGCCCCGGAACCCCGGTCCGCCGACCTCGGTACCGCGCTCGTCGAAGAGGCCGATGTCGAGGGCGTTGCCGGGGGTGCCGGCGGGGGTGGCGGGCCGGTCGTAGGTGTAGGAGATATGCAACTCCCGTGTCCTGGGCGGGACTTCGAAGGGCAGGTAGACGTAGTCCGGTGAGCCGGGGGCGAGGGTGCCGCGCAACGTCGTCACGGCTCCACGGTAGGCGCCCCGGCCGTACGGAACCAGAACGGACGACCAACCAGTCGGTATGATGTCTCATGCGCATCGCCGTAACGATCTTTCTCACGGACGAGACCATCACCCCCCTCCGGCTCGCGCACGAGCTGGAGCAACGCGGCTACAGCGGCCTCTACCTCCCCGAACACACCCACATCCCCGTGGAGCGCACGACGCCGTACCCGGCCGGCGGCGACCTGCCCGGGGAGTACGGCCGCACCCTCGACCCCTTCGTCGCCCTCGGCCAGGCGGCGGCCGTCACCGAGCGCCTCGGCCTCGGCACCGGCGTCACCCTCCTCGCCCAGCACGACCCCATCGCCCTGGCCAAGCAGATCGCCACCCTGGACCACCTGTCGGGCGGCCGCTTCACCCTCGGACTGGGCTACGGCTGGAACGTCGAGGAAGCCGCCGACCACGGCGTGCAGTGGCGCACGCGCCGGGAACTGGTCCGGGACCGGGTACGGCTCATGCAGGCCCTGTGGTCCGAGGAACCGACAGCCTACGAAGGCGAGTTCGGCAGTGTCAGGGCCAGCCACGCCCACCCCAAGCCGGTGCGCGGGCCGCGCGGCCGGATCACCGGCCCGCGCACACTCGTCGGCGGGGCGGCCGGACCCGGACTGTTCGCGCACATCGCCGAGTACGCCGACGGCTGGCTGCCGATCGGCGGCCGCGGCCTCACCGAGGCGCTGCCGGTGCTGCGCGCGGCCTGGGCGGACGTGGGCCGCGACCCCGCCGCCCTGGAGGTCGTCCCCTACGCGGTCAGGCCCACCCCCGGCAAGCTCGCCCACTACGCCGAGTTGGGCATCGAGGAGGTCGTCCTGCAACTGCCGTCGGCGGGGGAGGGGGAGGTGCTGCGGGTTCTGGACGAGTACGGAGGCTTTCTTCGGTCCGGGCGCGGCCCTTCGCACTGATCACCCCGAACGTATCGTTGAGGGATGACGACTTCCGCGACCTCCGGAACCGGTCCGACCGAGAACTCCATGCGTCGCGCCCTCAAACGCGCCCGGGACGGCGTCGCCCTCGACGTCGCCGAGGCGGCGGTGCTGCTCCAGGCGCGCGGCGAGGATCTGACCGACCTCGCCGCGTCCGCCGCCCGGGTGCGCGACGCGGGTCTCCGGCAGGCGGGCCGCCCCGGTGTCATCACGTACTCGAAGAGCGTCTTCATCCCCCTCACCCGGCTGTGCCGGGACAGGTGCCACTACTGCACCTTCGTCACCGTCCCCGGCAAGCTGCGCCGCGCCGGGCACGGGATGTTCATGTCCCCGGACGAGGTGCTGGACATCGCCCGCAAGGGTGCCGCGCTCGGCTGCAAGGAAGCCCTGATCACCCTCGGCGACAAGCCGGAGGACCGCTGGCCGCAGGCGCGCGAGTGGCTCGACGCGCACGGCTACGACGACACCATCGCCTATGTCCGTGCCGTCTCCGTGCGCATCCTTGAGGAGACGGGCCTGCTGCCCCACCTCAACCCCGGCGTCATGACCTGGACGGACTTCCAGCGGCTCAAGCCGGTGGCGCCGTCCATGGGCATGATGCTGGAGACGACCGCGACCCGCCTGTGGTCCGAGCCCGGCGGCCCCCACTACGGCTCCCCGGACAAGGAGCCCGCCGTACGGCTGCGGGTGCTCGAGGACGCGGGCCGCTCGTCCGTCCCCTTCACCAGCGGACTGCTGATCGGCATCGGCGAGACCCACGAGGAGCGGGCGGAGTCCCTGTTCGCGCTGCGGAAGGTGTCGAGGGCCTACCACGGCATCCAGGAGCTGATCATCCAGAACTTCCGCGCCAAGCCGGACACGGCGATGCGGGGCATGCCGGACGCCGAACTGGACGCGCTGGTCGCGACGGTGGCCGTGGCCCGCCACATCATGGGTCCCTCCGCCTGCCTCCAGGCCCCGCCGAACCTGGTCGACGCCGAGTACGAGCGGCTGATCGGGGCCGGCATCGACGACTGGGGCGGGGTGTCGCCCCTGACCATCGACCACGTCAATCCCGAGCGCCCCTGGCCGCAGATCGAGGAGCTGGCCGCGAGGTCGGCCGCCGCAGGCTTCGAACTGCGGGAACGTCTCTGCGTCTACCCGGAGTTCGTGCGCCGCGGCGAGCCCTGGCTGGACCCGCGGCTGCGCCCGCACGTGGACGCGCTGGCCGACCCGGAGACGGGCCTGGCCCGCCCCGGAGCCCTTCCCCGGGGCCTGCCCTGGCAGGAGCCGGAGGAGGCGTTCGTGGCCACCGGTCGCACGGACCTCCACGCGTCGATCGACACCGACGGCCGTACGAGCGACCGGCGCGACGACTTCGACGAGGTGTACGGCGACTGGGACGCGCTGCGCGAGGCGGCCGCCCCCGGCATGGCGCCGGAGCGCATCGACACGGACGTACGGCAGGCGCTGGCGACGGCGGCCGACGACCCGACCCGGCTGACCGACGCCGAGGCGCTGGCCCTGCTGCACGCGGACGGGTCGGCGCTGGACGCCCTCACGCGCATCGCGGACGACGTACGCCGGTCGGCGGTCGGCGACGACGTGACGTACATCGTCACCCGCAACATCAACTTCACCAACGTCTGCTACACCGGCTGCCGCTTCTGCGCCTTCGCCCAGCGCCGTACGGACGCCGACGCCTACACGCTCTCCCTGGAGCAGGTCGCGGACCGTGCCCGGCAGGCCTGGGAGGTGGGCGCGGTCGAGGTGTGCATGCAGGGCGGCATCCACCCCGACCTGCCCGGCACGGCGTACTTCGACATCGCGAAGGCCGTGAAGTCCCGCGTCCCCGGCATGCACGTGCACGCCTTCTCCCCGATGGAGGTGGTGAACGGCGCGACCCGGACGGGCATGTCGATCCGCGAGTGGCTGACGGCGGCCAAGGAGGCGGGCCTGGACTCCGTCCCGGGGACGGCGGCGGAGATCCTGGACGACGAGGTCCGCTGGGTGCTGACCAAGGGGAAGTTGCCGACGGCCACCTGGATCGAGGTGATCACCACGGCCCATGAGCTGGGCATCCGCTCGTCCTCGACGATGATGTACGGCCATGTCGACCAGCCCCGCCACTGGCTGGGCCATCTGCGCACCCTGGCCCGCATCCAGCGCGAGACGGGCGGCTTCACGGAGTTCGTCACCCTGCCCTTCATCCACACCAACGCCCCGGTCTACCTGGCGGGCATCGCCCGGCCGGGCCCGACGACCAGGGACAACAGGGCGGTGACGGCGATGGCCCGTCTCCTCCTCCACCCCTGGATCCCCAACATCCAGACGAGCTGGGTCAAACTCGGCGCGGAGGGAGCGGCGGAGATGCTCCGCTCCGGAGCGAACGACCTGGGCGGAACCCTGATGGAGGAGACGATCTCCCGGATGGCCGGCTCCTCCTACGGCTCCTACAAGTCGGTCCGCGACCTGATCGCCGTGGCCGAGGCGGCCGGCCGCCCGGCGAAACCGCGCACCACGCTCTACGGCGACGTGCCCGAGGAGCGGCGGCGGGCGGCGGAGGCCTCGGACGGGCACCTGCCGGAACTGCTGCCGGTCCTGGACTGAGTACGATGATCCGACCTCCGGCCCGAGATGGGGCCCCATACGCCTAGCGTCAGGAGAAGCGTCCCGTGGCTGCCCGACTGCCCTCATGGGCCTGGGTCACCGGCCTGACGGCGGGAGCGACCGCGGTCGTGGTCGCGCTCGCCGTACAGGCGGACCACGGGCCGCGTCCGATCGCCGCCGCCGTCGCCAGGCCGAGCCCGTCGGCGTCGGCGGGCGCTCACGGCCCCGCGGCGCCGAAGACGCCGGCCGCACCCGCCCTGCCGGACGCTTCCGGCACGGGTCGCCGGATCGTGTACTCCCTGTCCGGGAAGCGGGTGTGGCTGGTCGACGCGACGGGCAGGGCGACCCGTACGTTCGTCGTGTGGCCGGGCACGGTGAGCCCGCAGCCGGGGCGGTACTCGGTCATCGCGCGCAGGCAGTCCCTCAAGGGCTCGGACGGCGTCGAGGTCGAGCACATCCTGTACTTCGCCCAGGCCGACGGCGTGACGGTAGGTTTCTCCAACGCCCTTGACGGCTCCTCGCCGCCTCCGGCGAACGGTCAGAAGCTGGGCGGCATCCGCCTCCACAAGGAAGACGGCGCCGCCCTGTGGGCCTTCGGCGACACGAACACGACAGTGACGGTCGTCAAGTAGCGTCGGTCTGCCGTGCGGGCAGCAGGTTCACGATCAACGCCACTCCACTGAGCAGGAACACCCGGGTCGCCGCGTCCAGCCCGTTCCAGGTCTTCGACTGCCACATCGCGAACCACTCACCGCCGATCGCGATGAACCCGGCGCCGAAGAGCAGCAACAGCATCAGCAGCCCGTAGGTGGACAGGCGCCGGGCGAGGTCGTCCTTGCGCCACGCCCAGAGCGCGGTCCCGCCGATCAGCACGAGGGCCGCCACGGTCTCCCACACGATGATCGCGACATAAGCGGTGTCCTGGAGCCCGGTACTCGTGATGGCGCGCCCCATCAGATCATGGTCCCTGAACGTCGTGTCCATCGCCAGCACATGCCGTACGAACTGCTGGTTGGTCCCGAAGTCGGTGATGTTCCCGAGCGCGACCAGGGCGGTGTAAAGGGCGAGTATGCCGGTGAGCACACCGGCGGCCAGCCTGAGGCCGGTGTGACGTGGGGGGTTGGTGGTCATGGCGAGATTCTCCCCCGCCGCGGGCCCGGTTATCGCGTGGGCATTGCGCCAGAATGGGAGTGCGGACCGCGGGAGGGGCTGGCGGATGGCGCAGGCACGGCCGTCGATGCGCGCGCAGGACCCGTCCACCGGCACGTTCGATCTCGCCCTGGCCGTCAGCGGTTCCCACGGCGTGCGGCCGGCCGCTCCCCTGTGGCACGAGGTCGGACGTCTGCTGCACGCCGACGACACCCCCTTCGTCCGCTGCGTCCTGGGCTGCGCCCTCGGTGAGTGGGGCTTGGCGGACTCGGCACTCGACGAGATCCTGGCCGAGGAGCAGACCAGGCGCGACCTGGCACTGCTGGCCGACGTACTTACCGAGCTGCTGTCCGCGCCCGGAGCGGACCGAGCCCGCGTCGCGCCCCGGCTGTCGACTGCGGAGGCGGCCCGGGACGCCGTCCAGGCACGCCACGCGGAGTGAGCGGCGAAACCCGGGAACTCCGTCCAGGCGGGCTGGGCGACGGCGAGTCGTGCACCGTCCCTGTCCTTGTCCGTGGCGACGACGAACGCGCAGCAGACCCAGGGCCTCGCGCCGTTGCGGGCCTGCGTCCACTCGTGGGCCGTCTCCGCTGCCGTCGAGCGGCACCCGGAGCGGTCGGCGCACCTGCGGGAGTTGGAGCGCCACCCGAGTGCCGAGTACGTCACGGGAGGGTTGCCACCCGGAGCAGTGCCGAGGCGGAGCGTCTCATGGCCGGACTGGCCGCTCTCGGGCACGACGCCGTCAAGGTCGGACGGCCTGTCGGTCGGGAGGGCGGGCTCCGGGAGTCCGCCAGGCTCGGCGGACGTGGCTTCGTCGGTTCCCTTGCCCTGCCACGGTACGGGTGCGTCCATGGCCGCGACGTCACGTGGGACGGCTGACCGCCTCCCCCGTCACCACCGGCCGCACCCTGTTCAGCAGCAGGTCCAGGAACCGGTCGGGCCGGCGGAAGGACGCGAAGTGGGAGGCCTCGGGGATGAGGGCGAAGTCCTTCACGGGGGCGGTGACTTCGGCGTGGAAGCGACGGGCCGCCTCCGGTGGGGTGAGGACGTCGCTCTCGCCCTGGAAGACGAAGAAGGGGAGGCGGAAGTCGGTGCCCTCGGCGTATTCGTCGATCGTCATCGCCTGGGGGCCCAGGACCTCCGAGAACGTCTGGGCCTTCAGGTACGCGCGCAGGTCGCGCAGGCTGTGGAGAGGCGAGAACCACAGGGAGCGGATCACGACCGTCTTCATCGTGTCGTAGGTGAGGGGGTCGGTCGTGACCACCGTCTTCGCGTACTCGGCCCACTCGTGCGAGGACCAGGCTGAGCGGTCCGGGCCCAGGGCCGCCATCTTCGCGAACTGCTTCTTCCTGCCCGCCTTCTCCAGCCGCGCCAGCAGCGCGTCGTAGCCGGAGGTGTCCCGGCCGCCGCCGACGATGTTCTGGTCGGTGCCGACGTACGCCGAGTACCGCTCGGGGTGGTTGCGGGCCAGGCGGAGGCCGATGACCGTGCCGAAGCTGTTGGCCAGGAGCAGCACCTTGGCCACGTCCAGGCGGGTGCGGATGTGGTCCGTGACCTCCAGGGCGTCCGCGTAGAGGCGGTCGAGGGTCAGCTCGCCCCGGCCCTCGGGGCCGCCCGCCGCGAAGGTCTTCCCGGCGCCCCGCATGTCCCAGCGGACGATCGTGAAGTGCCGCTCCCAGGCGCGGGTGCGCGGGACGAAGACCAGGTTGGAGGCGCCGGGGCCGCCGTGGATCTCCAGGATCACGGGGTTCGAACGGTCCTCGCCCCGGACGGAGATCCACTGGTCGATGCCGCCGATGCGGACGTACGAGGACTCGTCGATGCCGTCCCGGGCGGTGATCGCCAGCTTCCTGGCGTTCGCACGGCGCTTGAGGGCGCGGTAGGTCAACAGCATGGCGTTCCCCCTAAACTGTTTATGGCGTCAGCTGTGTGGCGCCAGGTTTACGGTATATACAGTTGTCGGGGGAGTCAACGGGCTTCCTCGGAGCCAGTGGAAGGGACCTCGTGGCCGGACAGAACGCCGGACAGGGCAGGGAGGCGCAGCGGCCCGACCCGCGGGCGATCCTCGCGCTGCTGTGGGGCGAGCAGGGCAGGCCCACCCGCGGGCCCAAGCCGAAACTGACCCCGCAGCGCATCGCCGCGGCCGCCGCCGAACTGGCCGACAGGGAGGGGCTGGACGCCGTCTCCATGAGCAAGGTCGCGGCCGGCTTCGGCGTCTCGGCCATGGCGTTGTACCGGTACGTGCCCGGGAAGGCGGAGCTCGTCGAGCTGATGGTGGAGTCGGTGCTGGCCGAGGGGCCGGATCCGGCGGAGGTCGCGAAGGGGGACTGGCGGAGCGGCCTGCGGGAGTGGGCCCGTCGGCTGTGGCGGGTCTACGCGGCGCACCCGTGGCTCCTCGCGGCCGTCCCCATGCGCCGTCAGCTGATGGGCCCGAACCAGCTCCAGTGGCTGGACGCCGTGCTCGCCGTCCTGGAGCCCACCCCGCTGACCGCCGCCGAGCGGCACAAGGTGTTCCTCCTCGTCGTCGGGCTCGTCCGCAACCTCGCCCAGCAGCACGGCGACCGCGACGAGGAGGAGGAGCGGCAGTGGGACCGGCTCGCCGGTGACGTGCTCGTCCGGCACGCCGACCGCTTCCCGGCTCTCACCAGGGCCGTGGCCGAGGGGGCGTTCGAGCCGGACGGCACCGACCCGCTGGAGTTCGGCCTCGACCGGATCGCCGACGGGGTGGAAGCGCTCGTAGCCGGCCGGGAATGACCACTCGGGGGTGGTTTGCCCCCGTGAACGGGCCGTTCCCCGTCGATTACAGTGCTGAGCGTACGCGCGGACGGTGCCGTGGGGAGGTCTGGATGAGTGCGACGTCCGGCGCCGTCTGGGGCCGAGCCGAGCAGCAGGACTTCCGCAGCAGGGTGCGCGGCACCCTGCTGGGGGGCGCCGTGGGCGACGCGCTCGGCGGGCCCGCCGACCCGCTGTCCCTGGAGGAGATCCGGGCCACGTACGGGCCCGAAGGGTTGCTCGACCTCGCCTTCGGGCAGGGGCGCCGGGGCACGGTCACCCACCACACCCAGCTCACCCTGTTCACCGTGGACGGGCTGATAAGGGCCCAGGTACGGCGGGACACCGGTGCCTGGCATCCGCCGACCGATCTGCACCGGGCGTACCGGCGCTGGGCGGCCACCCAGCGGGACTGGGGGCCGGACGAGCGCCGCAAGGACGACGGCTGGCTCGCGCGGGAGGAGTGGCTGTACGCCCGCCGCGATCCGACCCGGGCCCTGCTCATCGGGTTCGGTGACGACACCATGGGCACGCCGGAGTCCCCGAAGAACCCCGGTGAGCTGGGCCCGGAGGCGGTGGCCCGGTCCGCTCCCTTCGGGTTGCTGGTCGGCTGGGAGCCGCAGCTCGTCGCGCAGCTGGCGGTGGAGTGCGCGGCGCAGAGCCACGGGCACCCCCTCGCCTTTCTGTCGGCGGGCGCCTACGCCGTGATCGTGCATGCGCTGGCCCGGGGCGAGAGCCTGGACGGCGCCGTGCAGCGGGCCCTGGCCCTGCTCGCCGCCCGACCCGGCCACCAGCCCGTCTCGGACGCCCTGCAGCATGCCCTCGGGGCGGTACGGCAGGGGATCCCGAGCCCCACACGGGTGGAGGAGCTGGCCGGCGACGGCACGGCGGACGGGCTGCTCGCGGCGGCGGTGTACTGCGCGCTGGTGGGCGAGGACGTGCGGCACGGGCTGTGCCTCGCGGTGAACCAGAGCGGTCCTTCGGCGGCGGCGGGCGCGCTCACCGGCGGCCTTCTCGGCGCCCTGCACGGCGAGACGGCCCTCCCCCCGGCCTGGGTGGCCGAGCTGGAGGGCCGTCCGACGGTGCTGGAACTCGCCGACGACTTCGCGATGGAGATGACGCAGGGCCCGGCGCTGCACGGTCCGGCGGGGTCGTCGCCGGGGTGGCTGGCCAGGTATCCGCGGGCCTGAGGGGGCAGGACCCTACGGCGCCCCCACCACGTCGTCCCCCGTTCCCGCGGGCACCGGCACCGCCGCCACCGCGTCCCCGTCCGTGTTGACCTTCTCGATGACGGCGAGCCGCTGCGGCGTCTCCTCCGGCTTCAGGTACCCGATGACGATGTACAGGACCAGGGACACCGCCAGCGGCACGGACACCTGGTACTGGAGCGGCACCCCGCCCGGGACGTTCCAGTCGACGGGACAGTTCACCAGCCAGAACGCCGGCAGTCCCGCGGCCCAGCTGGTCAGCGCCGCCGTGGGGCCGGAGCGGCGTCAGCGCATCAGCTCCCCGGCGTTGACCAGCAGGGACTGCCCGGTGATGGCCCGCGCCCGGTCGGAGCACAGGAACACCGCAGCGTCCGCCACGTCCCCGTCCGTCGCCAGTTCCGGCAGCGCCATCCGCTCCGTCAGTCTGCCCAGTACCTCCGCCTCCGGCAGCCCTTCCGTCCGCGCGGCGAGCCCGACGTACGCCTGGACCGGCGGCCCCCACATCCAGCCGGGCACCACGGTGTTGACCCGGATCCGGTACGGCCCCAGCTCCCGCGCCAGGGAGTACATCGCACTGGTCAGCGCGCCCTTCGACGCGGCGTACGCGGCCTGCCGCACCTGCGAGGGCGCGGCGAGGGCCGACTGCGTCCCGATGAAGACCACGGACCCGCCCCCGCCCTCCTTCAGTGCCGGCAGGCAGGCGCGCGTCATCCGCAGGGTGCCCAGCAGGTTCACCTCGACGACCGACCGCCAGCTCGCGAAGTCCGCGTCCTGGAGCCCGCCGAAGAAGGAGTCCGAGGCCGCGACATGGACCACGGCGTCGATCCCGCCGAACCGTTCCCGCGCCAGCTCCGCCAGCGCGGCGCACCGGTCCTCGTCGGTGATGTCCGTCGCCCGGATCGCCGTGCGCGCACCCTCCGGGTCGATCTCGGCCGCGCTCTTGGCGAGGTTCGCCCCGGTGCGCGCCCCGAGCACCGCGTTCCCGCCCTCCCGTACGACGGCCGCGGCGATCCGGTGACCGAGCCCGGCGCCGACCCCCGAGACGACGACGGTCTTGCCGGTGAGCAGTGACATGGGTCCTCCCGGGCTCTGGCGGACTACCTGACGGTGCGTCAGAGTAGGGGCCGGGGCAGGAAAGGGGAACCGCATGAGCGAGGACACCCGCAGCGGGACGTACGCCGAACTGGCCGCCGTGGGACCGTACGGCGTCCGCCCCGGCCACGCCCTGATCACCATGGTCGAGCCGCACCCCGGCCACGAGTACGCCTACAACCGCTGGTACGAGGACGACCACTACTACGCCGGCGCGATGGCCATGCCCTGGATGTACGCGGGCCGCCGCTGGGTCGCCACCCGCGAGCTGCAACTGCTGCGCTACCCCGAGAAGTCCGCCGTCGCCCGGCCCGTCACGGCCGGCTGCTACCTCTCCACCTACTGGATCACCGACGGTCGCTACGACGAGCACATGAAGTGGACCGTCGCCATCAACAAGCGGCTGGGCCGCGACGCCCGCGTCTACCACGACCGTACCCACGTCTTCACGGCCTTCCAGCACCATGAGACGACGGTGTACCGGGACGGCGCGGCCGGTCCGAGGGACTTCCACGCCCTCGACCACCCGTACGCCGGGCTGGTGCTGGAGGTGATCGACAGCGAGTCGGCGCAGCAGCGGGCGGAGCTGGTGGAACGGCTGCGCGTCCGGCACCTGCCCCGCCGCCTCGCGGGCTCTCCGTCCGCGCTGGTGACGGTCTTCCGGCCCACCCCGCTGCCCGGCGACCGGATGAGCTACGTCAGGCAGGTCGAGGGCGTGGACACCCGGCTGACCCTGCTGTGGTTCCTGGAGCGGGACCCACGGCAGTGCTGGGCGGACCACTTCACCGGCCTGGACACGGACGTCTCCGCTTCGGGTCTCGGCCGGGTCGAGCTGGTGGCGCCGTTCATCCCGACGATCCCCGGCACGGACGCCTACGTCGCCGAACTGCGCGGCTCTACTTGAGCTGGTCGGGGCACGGCGTACCGCGCGGCAGCTGGTAGGGCGCGGCCAGCCGGTACGTGCCGGCCCGCGGGGCGAGCAGCATCGTCCACTTGTCGCCGTTCGCGTCCTGCGGCGTCTCCGTCAGGCACCCGTTGACGTTCCGGTACTTCTTCGGCGTGCCGGGAGGGGAGATCACCTGCGGCGGCTTCAGGCTCTTGCCGTGCTCGTCGACGATGCTCAGCCACGGCGAGTACGGGATCCTGATCAGGATCCGCCCGGCCTTGCGCACCTGGAGCGTCATCTCGCCCTGCTCCGCGCGGTCCACCACCGCGTCCGGCTCGGCGAGCGGCGTCGGATCGGTCACCCGGAACAGCTGCCAGTTGGCATCGCCCCAGACCTGCCGCAGATAGGGCATCCCCCGCTGGAGAAGTTCCCGCTCCCGCTGGCCGCCGTCACCGTCCGGGTTGTCCTTCGGCAGCACGACGAAGTGCACGGCCCAGCGCCGCAGCCACTCGTGGTAGTTCGCCGAGTTGAGGGTGTCGTCGTAGAAGAGCGGGTTGCGCTCCATGTCGGCCTGCCGGTTCCAGCCGCGCGCCAGGTTGACGTACGGCGCGAGCGCGGACGCCTCCCGGTGCGAGCGCGCCGGGACCACCTCGACGCGGCCCTTCTCGGCGCCGGCCTTCTGCAGCTGGTGCACCAGGGGGGCCAGCTCCCGGGCCCAGGACGCGGCCGGGGTCGTGTGGATGATGTCGTCCACCGACTTGTAGCCGATCCAGCCGGCGAAGCCGAGCAGCGCCAGTACGGTCGTGTACCACTTGCGTGACTTCGGCACGGTGAACGGCAGCGCGGCCACCAGCGCCGCACCCGCGAACAGCATCGGCAGCCGGGAGATGTTCGACCCGATCTGCGAGCTGATCAGCCACACGAGGACCACGCCCAGGCTGTACACCGCGGCCGTCAGCCGGGCCGTCACCCACTCCTTGGGCACGAGGAAAAGGCACAGCAGCCCGTACAGCAGCGGCATGACCACCGAGCCGATCGTCATCGGCTGGGTCCCGGAGAACGGGAAGAGGAAGTACGAGGCCGCGACCACCGCCGTCGGCGCGATTCCCAGCGCCCAGGCGCCCGGCCGCCGCTTCTGCAGGAACAGCGCGACCGCGACCAGGCCGACGAACAGCCCCGAGACGGGCGAGGCCATGGTGGACAGACCGGCCAGCGGGGCGGCCACCGCGGCCTTCGCCCAGCGCTTGTAGCGCCACTTGTGCGGCCAGCAGAAGACGGCCGCGACGGCGCCGAGCGCGAACATCGTGCCGAGGCCGAAGGTCACCCGGCCCGAGATCGCGTTGCACAGTAGCGCGACCACCCCGGCGAGCGAGGCCCACAGCGGGTTCCGCACCGCCCGGCTACGGATGAGGATCATGGTCAGCAGGCCCGCCGACACGGTCCCGGCGATCATCATCGTCGTACGGACGCCGAGGATCGCCATGAGGTACGGCGACACCACGCTGTAGGACACCGGGTGCATGCCGCCGTACCAGGCGAGGTTGTACGCCGAGTCCGGGTGCCGGCCGACGAACTCCGCCCAGGCGTCCTGTGCCGCGAGATCGCCACCGCTGTTCGCGAACGTGAAGAACCAGACGATGTGCAGGATCCCGGCGAGGGCCGTCACGGACAGCGCCGGGTGCTTCAGCAGCCGCTGTCTGAGGGGTTCGGCGGCGGTGAGGAGACGCGCGAGGCCGTTCGGGCGCACGGCGGCGCGATCGCCGGCAGGGCTGTCCGGGTGGTCGGTGCGACCCTCCCGGTCAGTCGCGGACAGGCGTATTCGCGGGCCGGATCCCGGGCCCGGATCGGCGTCGTCGGCGTGTGTCGGCTCCGCTGTGGCCACCTGAAGGCACTCCCCGTGTCCCGTCTTCTGTTCTCGGCCGTGTCCCACGGTGTTCCCGGCCGCTTACCGTCCAGTTCGCGGCCGTGTCCCGCGACCGGCGACCTGCCCCGTTTCGTGACGCTAGCACGCGTGCATTCTTATGGCGCGGCTCGCCTCCGGGTCGCCTTTGTCATCGGCGCGCCCCGTCGGCTCACTCGAGCGCGGGGCGTGCCGGTGACGTGCGGGCGGGTCCGGGGCGCGGACTCAGCCCAGGCGGGTCAGCTTGGCGCCGAAGCCGGGCTCCGCCAGGTCCTTCTGCAGGGCCACCGGCACCTTGACGGCACCGGCCGAACCGTCACCCACGGTGAGCGAGCCGACCTCGGTGCCGGCCTTCGCGGTGTGCGGCAGCTTGTCGGCGGTGAAGGACAGCTTCACCGTCAGCCCCGCCCAGCCGGCCGCCGTGACGTCCTTCGTCGTCACGACCGGGGTACGGCCGCCGAGGCCGTCGTCGACGTATCCGACGACGTCGCCCTTCTTCAGGATCGTCACCGACCTCAGGGCGCCCTGCGCGGCCCGGATCAGCTGGTCGCTGTGGGCGAGGGCGGCGCTGAGGATCGTGTTCTCCGGGCCCCCGGCCGGCTGGCGCAGCACCGCGCCGATGATCGTGCGGGTCTCGCCGCCGACCTGCTGCTTCGCCGCGAAGACCAGGTTGCCGAGGGCGGAGGTGGTGGTGCCGGTCTTGATGCCGACGACGTTGTTGTGGCCGACCAGTTGGTTCCAGTTGGAGTGGTACACGCCCTTGTAGTCGGTGTACGACATCATCGCCGCGACCTCGCGGAAGGCGGGCTCGGTCATCGCGGCCTCGGCCAGCTTCACCTGGTCCACGGCCGTGCTGACCGTGGAGTTCGTCAGGCCCGAGGGGTCGGTGTACGTCGTGTTCGTCATGCCGAGGCTCTTGGCGGTGGCGTTCATCTTCGCCACGAACGCCTGCTCCGAGCCGGCGTCCCAGCGGGCGAGCAGGCGGGCGATGTTGTTCGCGGACGCGATGAGGATGCTCTCCAGCGCCTCGCGCTGGGAGATCGAGTCACCGGCGGTGACGTGGACTGTGGACTCCTGGCCCGCGTTCGACTGCTGCTCGGCCGGCTTGTCGATCTTGATCTTGGGGCCGTCGGCGCCGCTCTTGAGCGGGTGGTCGTGCAGGACGATGTACGCGGTCATCACCTTGGCCACGCTGGCGATCGGCACGGGTTTCCGGGCGCCGGACGAGCCGAACGTGCCGATGCCCTGGACGTCCAGCGCGGCCTGACCGCTGGCCGGCCACGGGACGGCGACCTTGCCGCCGGCGAAGGTGTAGGTGTCCTTCGCGGCGAGGTCGAGGGTGGGGTCGGGGAGCGGGCGGAGGGTCTGCGCGACCACGAAGACGATCGCGAGGAGCAGGACCAGCGGGGTCCAGATCTTGACCCGGCGCACGAGCGTGCGCAGCGCCGTCTCCGGGGGCGGGGGCGTGTTCGTCAGCTCCGCCAGGAGGTCCAGCGGGGGCTTCGGGGGGAGGGGCTGCTGGGTGGTGCGCTCGGGACCGACCTGGGGGACGGGGGTGGTGGTGTCCGGCCTGGCCTCCGGCTTGGCGGCCATGTCGTTCCTGAGCGCGACGAACTTGCTGGTGCGCTCGGATTCGGACTCGGGGGTCCTGGGCTTCGCCCCGAGCTTGAGCATGGTGGTGGGCCGGTCGACCTGCGGCTGCTTGGGCTTGACGGCCTTGAAGACGGCGGTGGGCTGATCGACGGGGGTGCCGTCCGCGTCCGCCCCGGCTTCGCCCTCGGCGTCCGAGGCGTTCCCGCTCTCGTCGTCGGCTGCGGGTGGCCCCTGCGGGGCGTCCTCGCCGTCGACGGCCTCCGGCCCTGCCCCGTCCCCGGAGGCCTCGGCCCTTGCCTTGGCGTCAGCGTTCGCCTCGGGGCCGGCCTGCGCGGTGGCCCCGTCGTTCACGCGGTGCTCGGACTGTGCCTCCGCCCGGGGCTCGACCTGCGCCTCGGAGCCGGCTTTCGCCGTGTCGCTCGCGCCACCCTCCGCCTCGGGCTCGCCCTGAGCCTCGGTCTCGGCCTTCGGCCCGGTCTTCGCCTCGTCGTTCGCCTCACCCGTCGGTTCGGCCTTCTGCCGCGTCTTCGACGCGGGCTCGCCCCGTCCGTCCGGCTCGCCCCGCGCGCCGTCCTTCGGCTCGGTCTTCGCGCCGTCCTTCGTGTCGGCCGTCGCGTCGGCCTTCGGCTCGGCCGTCGGTTCGGTCCTCACGTCGGCTCCGGCGGAGCCGTTCGCGTCAGCCTCCGCCTCACCTTCGGCGCCCGCGCCCGAGGCGACAACGGCGGCAGCCTCGGTCCCGGCCACGGCGTCGGCGTCAGCCGTGGCAGCACGGTCCGCCTCCGCCTCGGCGCCGTCACGTCCGGCTCCGGCCTGCGCGCCGGTTTTGCCGTCATCGTCGGTCTCGGCGTCCGTGCCTGCGTCAGCGGCATCCCGTGCCGGAGCCTTCGCGCTCACGTGCACCTTCTCGTCCGCGTCAGTGGCCGTCTCGGACTTCGCGCCGGCCTCGGCGGTGTCGGCCCCTCCCTCGGCTCCGGCCCTTGCGTCGGTCCCGGAGTCCGCCCGCGCGTCCGCCTTCTCGTCCGCGTCAGCGGCCGAGCCGGCGCCCGCCTTCGCCCCGGGAGCCGTGTCCGCCGCCGGCTCATCCTCCGCCGTGGACGTGGAGTTGGCCTTGCGTACCCAGGACGAGACCGCCTTGCGGAGGGCGGTGTCCTCCGGGGAGGGGTCCGAGGGCCGGGAGCCGGTGTCGGGGATCGACAGGACCCTCGTCGCGGTGTCCACCCCGCTCGGGGCGGAATCCTTTTCCCGGGCGACCGCGAGACGCGGATCCCGTGACTCGGGAACCGGAGCCGCGCTCCCCGGCGTCGGTTCCGCCGACGACTCGCGCTGCTTCGACCTCTCGGGGGACTCGCCCGCCACCGATGCCTCCTCCATGCGCCGCACGCCTACGCGCGCGCCCTGTCCGAACCGTGTACCAGTGTCCTGTGTGAGGGCTTAACCCCTGCGCTAGACGAGAACGACATACCTACCGGTTCCCTCACGAAGCGGTCACGCACCCTCGACAGACCAATGTGAGAGGGGTCACCCTGTCATTCATCCACGCGGGGAGGCATGGATGGGCAGGAGCCGCAGAACACTTCCGGAGGAGCTTCTGCTGCTGGCACTGGACCCGGCCACGGGTACCACTGCGCAGCCGCAGTCGCTCGACCTCGGTCTGGCCGGTGCACAGCTAGTGGAGCTGGCGCTGGCCGGACGGATAGCCCCAGACGGGGATCGTATCGCCGTGGTGGTGCCACGGCCGACAGGAGATCCGACTCTGGACTGCGCGTTGGAGTTGCTGCGAAGGCGTGGCGCTCCGGTACGCGCCGTCCACTGGATCGGTGGGCCCCGGCTGGGGCTCCGTCAGACGTACCTCTCGCACCTGGAGCGGTGCGGCATGGTGCATGCCGTGGCCGGCCAGATGTGCGGGGTGCTGCCGACGACGCGCTACCAGGCGACGGACAACGAGATCAGCCGCGAGATCAGGGCCCGGCTGGACTCCGCGATCCGCACCGGCGTACCGCCGGACCCGAGGACCGCGGCGCTCGCCGCGCTGGCGCACGCCGTCGGGCTCGGCAAGCACCTGTATCCAGGGAACGAGGGCCGGTCGTCCAGGTCCCGGCTGCGGGATCTGATCCGGCACGACCCCATGGGTGGTCTCGTCGCGCACGCCGTGATGGACGTGCAGAACGGCGCGGTCGCGCAGCCGCGCCGGGGAGCGGCCGCCGCCGGACGGCAGGGCGCGCCCGGCGCCCGGTCCGCGGCGGAACCCGCGCGCGGGGTTCCGATGCAGCCGCACCGCGGATCCATGGCGCGTGCCGTGGCCCACTGAGCCGTACCGCGGTTCTAACCGCGACCCCGGCTGAGCGCCGTAACCCCGGTGCGTCCGGACCCGGTTCGGGAGCCGCTGGTCAGAGCGGGGCGGCGGGATCCTCGTGGTCCCGTCGTCCCGCTCGGCTGCGTCCACGGCACCCCGTCGGATGACGAGCCGTGGCGAACTGACGCGTACGCGCCGCATATCCACCATTTCCCAGCGGTAGAAAGCACCTTGGTGGCAGTCTGCTCAGCAGCAGATACGGAAAGTGTTAAGGAACAGGCAGGCAGCCGGAGGTGCACGTCCCGTGGCGTCCAATGTCAATCCCACCGTCAGGCGGCGCCGGCTGGGCCAGGAGCTGCGCAGGCTCCGCGAGCTCAAGGGCATGACGGCCGAGGAAGTGGCCGAGCGACTGCTCGTGTCGCAGTCCAAGATCAGCCGATTGGAGAACGGCCGCAGAAGCATCAGTCAGCGCGATGTGCGCGACCTGTGCGGGGTGTACGAGGTCGAGGACCAGCGAATCGTGGATTCGCTGATGGAGATGGCCCGGGACTCCAGGCAGCAGGGGTGGTGGCACACCTTCGGGGACATCCCGTACAGCGTCTACATCGGTCTGGAGACCGACGCCGAGTCGCTGCGGGTGTACGAACCCCAACTGGTGACCGGTCTGCTGCAGACCCGCGCCTATGCGGAGGCCCTGGTGCAGGGCGCACTGCCGGAGACGTCCACGGCCGAGATCGAGAAGCGCGTGCAGGTGCGCATGCGCCGACAGGAACGTATCACCGCCGAGACCAACCCGCTCCGGCTCTGGGTGGTGCTCGACGAGGCCGCGCTCAAGCGGGTCGTGGGCAGCAAGCTGGTGATGCGTGAACAGCTGGACCATCTGATCGAGATGTCCCAGCTGCCGCACGTCACCGTGCAGGTGCTGCCGTTCGAGGTGGGCGCGCATCCGGGACTGAACGGCCAGTACGCGATCCTGGAGTTCGCCGACGCGGCCGACTCCAGCGTGGTGTACCTGGAGGGCGTCACCAGCGACCTGTACCTGGAGAAGGCCCAGGACGTGCAGAAGTACGCCGTGATGTACGAGCACTTGCGGGCGCAGTCCCTCAATGTGGAGCAATCCCGGCAGTTCATTGCAAAGGTGGCCAAAGACTACGCCCAATGAGCTGCTGTCACCGAGGGCGCCGGATCATACACCGTCGATCCGCTTGAACGTAAGACTCCTCTGGAATATGCCATCCAGTTGAGTGAACGACTACTCCGGCAAGGGCGGTTGCCCGGTAGCGTCGATCACGCCAATCGGACGACAAGGTTGGCGTGAACCGCACTATCGCAACTCGCAACAGGAGTGGACATGGCACTGATTCAGGGCGCTACGGAGACGTGGATGAAGTCCTCCTATTCCGCGGGCAACGGCGCCTGCGTCGAGGTGAAGTCGCCCACCGACGCCGAACTCGCCGTCCGTGACTCCAAGGTCGTCGAGGGGCCGGTCCTGGCCTTCCCCGCCGACGCGTGGACCGCCTTCGTGGCCTCGGTCAAGGCCTAGGGAGGTCCTCCCTGACCTTCGTCCCGGAAGACCTCCCGACGAGGACAACTTCACACGCACCACCAGAAGAGCCCTCTCGACCAGTCGCCGTCCTTGCCGAGGGGGCTCGGTCGGTCACTCCTGGCGGCCCGGTCCGGATCGCCGAAGTGTTCGCCCGGCTCCGCGCGGGGACCGCGCCGATGGTGAGCGGCTCGCCGGCCGCGCCTGCCCTCCTCCGTCACCGGGCAGTTCTGCCCGCCCGGTGACAGGTGCGCTCCCCCCGGCCTCAGGCCCTAGGCCAGCTGGGCCTCGATGGCCGCCACGACCACGTCCGACTCCGGCTCGGTCCGGGGAGAGAAGCGGGCGACGACCGTGCCGTCCCGGCCGATGAGGAACTTCTCGAAGTTCCAGCGGATGTCACCGCTGTGGCCCTCCGCGTCGGCGAAGTCCACCAGGCGCCGGTACAGCGGGTGCCGGCCGGCGCCGTTCACCTCGACCTTCTCGGTGAGCGGGAAGGTCACGCCGTACGTCGCCGAGCAGAACTCCGCGATCTCCTCGGCGGTGCCGGGCTCCTGCCCGAGGAACTGGTTGCAGGGCACGCCGAGCACGGTGAAACCGCGGTCGCCGTACCGTTCCTGGAGCTTCTCCAGGCCCGTGTACTGGGGGGTGAGGCCGCACTTGGAGGCGACGTTGACGACGAGGACCGCCTTGCCGGCGTATTGCCCCAGGTCCGCGGATCCACCGGTGAGGGCACCGATCTCGACATTCAGCACGTTGGTCATGGGTGGGAGCCTAGGGCCTGTCCGACAATTCGCGTCGCTGCCCGAAGCGCGGCAGACGGGAATTGCCAGACAGGCCCTGGACGCCCCCTGGGCCCCCGCCCCGGCCCGCACCCGTCCCGGTGCCTCCGCCAGCACGTCCCCGCCGCCGTCCTCGCGTGCAGCACCGACCGCCCCGCCCTCCGCCGCTCCACCAGCCCCGCCTCCCGCAGGACCCTCAGATGGCGGCCCACCGAACCCAGCGCCTGTCCCGTCACCGCCGTCAGCTGGGTCGTGCCTCATGGGGGAGGCGAGGAGGGTCAGGACGTCGGCGCGGGCCGGCCCGAGAAGGGCGCCGAGGGCGGAGGGGACGGTGCGGACACCGGCGTCGGCGAGCGCCCCGGCGCACGGGTAGACCGCCGCGTACCGGACCCCCTCCTCCCAGGCCACCCACCCCGCCCGCTGCACGGTCACCGGCACGAAGACCAGCTCGGCGCCGGAGATCTCGCGGGTCGGGTACGCATGGAGGTTGATCTGGAGCCGGTTCTCGCCCAGCCAGCGGGTGCGCCCGGGCCGCAGGGCGTCCAGGACCGTCACCCAGCCGCCCCGGCTCACCTGCGCGGACCGCGCGACCACGTCCGCCTCCAGCACCCGTCGGCGCCGCTCCCAGGACGGCCGTACGGCCGTCTCCCACACCCACTCCAGCAGGACGGCCGCCCGCTCGGGCAGATGCGCGCACCCGCCGCTGCCGGTGGCGGCGGTGTGCGTGACGGTCGCCTCGGCGGGCTTCGGCGCGAGCCCGGTCCAGCAGGAGCGCCTGATGGACCTGACCCCGGGCGACCTCGCCGGGCAGACCCTCGGGCTGCACTCCTCCGGCAGGCTGACCATGCAGGGCGTGAGCGCCGCGCTGGCCGGTGCGGTGGCCCAGCTCACCTCGCCCGCCGCCGGGATGACGGTGATGGCGGCGGGCTCGGTGTGCGTGACGCCGGCGCTGGCTATCGCGGGTCGGCGTTCTCCCGCACCGGAAGCGGGGGCTGCGCCTGCTCGGCCGCGGCCGGTGTCTGCTGAGCCGGACCCGGAGCCGGGGGAGCCGGCTCAGGCGCGCTGAGGTCGGCGTCGATCTTCCGCACGGCACGGTCGAAGTAGCGCAGCAGCTCGACGGGGAAGGGCATCACGAGGGTCGAGTTCTTCTCGGCGGCGACCTCGACGACGGTCTGCAGCAGCCGCAGCTGCATGGCCTCCGGGGTGTCGGACATGATCCTGGAGGCGTTGGCGAGCTGTTGTGCGGCCTGGAACTCACCGTCGGCGGTGATGACCCGGGCCCTCCGCTCCCGCTCGGCCTCGGCCTGCCGGGACATGGACCGCTTCAGCGACTCGGGCAGCTGGACGTCCTTGATCTCGACGCGGTCGATGTGGATGCCCCATCCGGCGGCGGGGCTGTCGATCATCAGAGCCAGCCCTTCGTGCAGGCGCTCCCGGTCGCTGAGCAGGTCGTCCAGATCGCTCTTGCCGATGATCGACCGCAGCGAGGACTGGGCGACCTGCCCGACGGCGAAGACGTAGTCCTGGACCTCGATGGCCGCGCGCACCGGGTCGGTCACCCGGAAGTAGACGACCGCGTCGACCTTCACCGAGACGTTGTCCCTGGTGATGCCCTCCTGGGTGGGCACCGGCATGGTCACGACCTGCACGTTCACCTTGCGCATGCGGTCGGCGAAGGGGATGAGGAAGGTGACGCCGGGCTGCCGGTGCTCCGGCAGGGCCTTGCCCCACCGGAACACGACCCCGCGCTCCACCTGGTTGACCACGCGCATACCGCTCTTCAGCACGAGCAGCGCCGACAGCGCCACCACGACGACCGCCACCACGGTGCCTTCCATGGCACTCCATTCCTCGCAACGGCAGGGACACGGGGAAGGACACCGGCGGTGAGCGAAAGGATGCGGCCCCGGGCGTCATGGTTGCGTCAAAAACCGACCCGGTCGTCAGCCATCCCGGGTGGTGGCACTGTGGAACATGTGAAGGCCGGACATGGCTTGCCCGATGTGCGGCAGCTGCGGCAGTCCAGCCACCCGCTGCTGCTGATCCCGATCGTGCTCATCGTGGTCATCACGGCGGTGGACCAACTGGTCCCCGCGGACATCCATCTCGGCCCGCTCCTGGTGATCGCGCCCGCGATCACCGCGTCGTTCGCGGGCCCTCGGCCGACCGCCCTGATCGGGTTCCTGTCGGTGGCGGCGCAGGCGTACATCGGGTGGCACTTCGGCGTGCTGTTCTCGCGCAACGTGCTGGTCCAGATCCTGGCCCTGGCCGTGCTGTCGGCCCTGGTCGTGTTCTTCTGCCTGGTGCGTGAGCGGCACACACGTCAGCTGGCCCAGGTGCGCTCGGTCGCGGAGGCCGCGCAGCACGGGCTGCTGTGGCCGCTGCCGGAGCGGATGGGCTCGCTGCGGATCGCCTGTCTGTACATGGCCGCGGAGGACGAGGCGCAGATCGGCGGCGACCTGTACGCGGCCACCCGCGTCCCGGGGGGCGTGCGCCTCATGATCGGGGACGTGCGGGGCAAGGGCCTGTCCGCCATCGGGGAGTCCGCCCTGCTGCTCGGGGCCTTCCGCGAGGCGGCCCACCGGCATGCCACCCTGCCCGATCTGGCCGCCACCCTGGAGCAGAGCGTGACCCGGTACCTGGCCGACTTCGAGCCGCCCACCGAGGCCGGCGAGCGCTTCGCCACCACCCTGCTGCTGGAAATCCCCGACGACGACAACACCGTCCGGATGATCAGCTGCGGACACCCGCCCCCGCTGCTGCTCAGCCCCGGCAACGCCCTGACCGTCCCCGGCCTGAGTCCGGCGCCACCCCTGGGCGTCACGGAGGAGGGACCGGAGGCGTACACCATCGACGTGGCGTCCTTCGAGCCCGGCGACACCCTGTTGCTCTACACGGACGGCGTCATCGAGGCCCGCGATCCCGAGGGCGGCTTCTATCCCTTCGAGGTGCGGGCCTGCCAGTGGGACAAGGCCGGCCCCGAGTCGCTGCTCCAGCACATCCAGCGCGATCTGCTCGCCCACACCCGCGGGCGCCTCGACGACGACGCGGCGCTCGTCGCGCTCCATCGCGAGCCCGACAGCCACCGGCGACACCGTCACGGGCACGTCATCCACGCGAGCGGGCTCGGCCATGCCTCCTGACGTCATGCCGCCCGAGGCCGGGCGGGGGCCGGCGGGTCACCGGGGCCTCGCCGGGAAGTGACAGGATCGGGTCATGAACACCGGGACGGACTGGGTGTACCGGGTGGACGAGCCGCACGGCTCCGAGGGCTGGCGTCCGTACGGCGACGCTCCGGAGCGGTGGCGGGGGACCGTCACCACCGACGATCCGGGCGAGGACGCCGAGTACGTCGCCGCCCTGGTCGTCACCGACCTGGTGTCCGAGTGGGACCGTCGCGGAGCGGTCCAGAAGCACGTGCGTGTGATCGTCTGGGAGGACGCGGAGGGCACCGGACCCGAGGACGCGGCCTTCACGGTCGAGATCCAGCCCGACCTCGGCCGGGACTGACGCCCGACGACCGCGCTGGGCCTGCGCCCGGCCTGCGCGCCGTCACCACTCGTCGTGGCCGCCGACCACGCTGAAGCTGCCCACCACGCCGTCGTCACCGAACAGGCCCGCGCGGGCGAACACGCCGTTCTCGCCGAACTCGCCGAACTCGCCCCCGTGGTCCGTTGGGGTCACCACGCCGTAGGTACGGCCGTGGGGACCGACGACGGTGACCGGAGCACCGTTGTCGCAGGAGAAGCCCCGGAAGACCTCGACGGTCCGCCGGCTGTCGTTGAAGACGCTGAAGCTGCCGGCGCCCGCGCCGCTCGCCGCGGTGATGCAGCCGTCGACGGAGGCGGGGTAGGAGCGTTCGTTGAAGAAGATCCGCCCGTCCTCCCGGTGGGCGCGTCCGCCGCCGTCGTGCCCCTCGTTCCGCCCGCCCGGGCCCATGCCGTCCCGGGGAGCCGTGGCGGGAGCGGGCTGCCGCACGGGTTCGGCCGCCGGATGCACGCGCTTGGCCGCCGGTTGCGCGTGTGGGGCCGCGGCGCGATGGGCCGGCTGGGCCGCCCGGTGGGCGGACGGGGACGCCGGGGCCGCTTGGGCGGTCAGGGCGTAGGTGAGGCCGGCGGCTGCGAGGACGGTCGCGCCTGCTCCGGCGCCGACCACGGCGAAAGTACGCGGGGGCATGTCAGTTCCCTCTGTCTCGGCGGACGTCGGCCGGGCGACCGATCTGTGATGAACGTACCGACAGCCCCCATGAGCGGCATTCCAGACGCAGCTCAGGTGTGACGTCGTGCGCCGAACAGGTAGCGCGCGGGGGTGTGTGGCCCCGCTCGCCGTGCGGGGCCGCGCCGCGGGCGCGGGCCTACCGGTGCTTGCCGCCGCTCTTTCCGTCGGTGCCCGTCCGACCGCTCCCGCCGCTCGTCCCGCCGCTCCCGGCCGTGGAGTGCGTGCTGCCGGAGTCGGCGCCCCCGGAGGTTCCTGCGCCGGGTGTGCCGGTGTTCCCGGCCGTGCCATTGCCGGGGCTCGCGGCGTGCTTGCCGGGATCGTCGGTGCCCGCCGGCGCCTTCGGCCCGGCCGTGGCCCGCGCCAGCTGTGCGGAGCAGTAGGCGGCGACCTTGTCCTTGCCCCCGGCGGCGGCGACGAGCCGCTGCCAGGCTGTCGCGCCGAGCGCCTTGCCCCGCCCGCTGACCTGTTCGTAGGCGCGGCAGTGGGCCTCGGTGTCCCGGGCGGTGGAGGGGCGGCCGGTCGCCCCTGGGGCCCCGTCGGAGGCCGACGGCGAGCCGGCGCCCGTCCGGCCCGACGCGGTCGTCGGCCGGTGCGCGGTATTCGCACCGGAATCCGAGCCGTGGCCGGACGATCCGGCGGAGCCGATGGCCGCGACCGCGACGCCGCCCAGAGTGAGGCTGGCGAACACCACGCCGAGCGTCATCCGGACCGGGCGCCGGACCCGCCGCTCCTCGCGCGGCCGCCAGTCGTCCCGGCGCCGGGTGCGCGCCCGGTGGGCGCCCGCGTGGTGGCCCGCGGTCCGGTAGGCGGCCAGGGCTCGCTGCTCGGCTTCGGGATCGAGGAGGTCCGTGCGCAGGGCGGCACCCAGCACCGTCTCCAGCCCGGCGGCGTCCTGTGCGCCCGACGGACCGGACGCGGTGCCACCGGGGTGCACCTGCCGGTGACGGACCGGTGCTCCGTCGCCGCTCAGCCGTTCACCCATGTCCGCTTCCGTTCCTGTCCGACCGTTTTGATGCGTCGAGGTGCCGTGCCCGGCGCCATCCGGCCGCCTTGCGCCGCCCGCGTCGTTCATTTCCACTCCCCCAGCGTTCGGGAAGTCCCATCCGTCACACCCGCGTCCGCCTCGCCGCCGACACCCAGCTGGCGGGCCAGGCGTTTGAGACCCCGGTGGGCGGCCGTGCGCACGGCTCCCGGCCGCTTGCCGAGGACACGTGCGGCAGCGGGTCCGTCCAGGCCCACGACGACGCGCAGGAGCACGGCCTCCGCCTGGTCCCGGGGCAGTGACCGGACCAGTTCCAGGGCCTGCTCGGTGGAGAGGGACTCCAAGGCCTGGTCGTGGGTGTTCTGCGGTGCGGGCAGGTGCAGTACGTCCTGTTCGGTACCGCCGGCCCGGGGGCGGGTGCGCTGGCGGCGCAGGTGGTCCAGGGCACGGTGGCGGGCGATGGTCGCGGTCCAGCCGCGGAACCCGGCCCCGTCCCCCTTGAAGCGTCCGAGGTCGCGGGCTATCTCCAGCCAGGCGTCGGAGGCCACGTCCTCCGCGTCGTCGCCGACCAGCCCGTGCAGATAGCCGAGCAGGCCCGGTTGCACGATCCGGTAGGCCACCGCGAAGGCGGCCTCGTCCCCGTCCTGGGCCCGCGCGACCGCAGCCCCCAATTCCCCGTCGTACGTGCGTACGCGCCGGGGTTGCCGTACCTGGCCCAAGACTGTCCTCGTTCGCACCGGGTCCATAGCGAGTCCGTGCCGTCCGCCGCGCTCCGGTCGCATCGACGGCCCCCATCTGCTCAGCGTCTGCCGTCACAGAAGTGTCACAACGCACCGGCGGCCCTTTCCCACGCCGCCGCCCGAGCCCTGCCGCGCGAGTGAACCCGTGCGGGAGCGGCGCCCGCCCTCCAGGTGACGTTTCGCGCCGGCGGTGCGCTGACCCAGTGCCGGTACCGCGGGCCGCAGACGCGTGCCTGCCGGACACCGGTGCCGCAGGACCCCTTCCGTGCCGCCGATGACTCCCCCCGTGGGCGGCACGGCGAGGGACGGGGCGGCCGGGAACCCGCCCACTGCACGGGTTCCGGCCGCCCCGACGGTCACGACCGCGTGATGCCCCACCGCCGCCGTGCGCTCCATTGGGCATGAGTGCCTATCTCCGTCTGCGCGCGGTGCCGCCCCCGGCCCTGCGCAACAGCGCGACCTGGCTGGAACGACAGTTCGAGGACGGCGGCGGGGCCGTCCGGCACCCGGGTGACCGGCGCCGCGAGGAGGTGCTGGACGAGCGCTACCTGGACCAGGAGCGCCTCTACGCCGGTGCCCTTCCACGGTGTGCCGGGGACCGGCCCCAGGCCCAGGTGGTGCTCGGTGGCCGGCCGGTGTTCCGCCGCGACCGGCACAAGCCGCGCCTGCTGGTGCTGACGGCGGCCCAGGCCCGTCGGGTGGCCGGGTTCCTGAGCGCCGCCGACTTCGAGACGTTGTGGGGCGTCGCCCGCGAGGAACTGCTGCCGCGCTACGGCGGCTCGTCCGCGGAACCCCAGGCCTGGGCCGCCTTCGCCGCGGCGCACCAGGAGCTGAGGGCGTTCTACGCGCAGACCGCCGCCTGCGGTGACGCGGTGGTGAAGTGCCTGCCCGCCGGAGCATGAGGCGAGGCTCGTCGTCTTCTCCGACCGGCTCGCCCCACCGGTCCCAGGTGTAACACTTTCGGCCGAGTCCGCTCTGTTCATGCGGGCGACCGCGTCGGTCGGCGGCCAGGACAAGGGGACACGACTCGTGCGGTGGACACAGGACAGCGGAGCGGGGTACGGCGAGGATCCGTACGGCGGCGCCGGGTACGCGCACGTCCACGGTCCCGAGTACGGTGCGGGCGCCACCACCGACACCGCGCCGCAGCCCTGGGACTGGGACGCGGCACAGCCTGCGCAGTGGATGTACCCGACGGCGCAGGACGCACCGCACGGTGACGTCCTCACCACGCCGCCCCCGGCCTGCGACACACCCGGCTCGCAGACGCCCACGGGCGAGGCCGCGCGTCCGGTGTTCGTCGACGCCTCGGGGCGACGCCAGCGCCGTGTCGTCCGTGCCGCGCGCCTGCTGGTGATTCCCGCCGGCGGCTATGTCGCCCTGCTGATCAGCACCCTGCTCGGCGGCCCCACCGTCAGCTCTCCGTTCGTCCCGCAGGCCGGTCCCACGCACTCGGCCACGCCCGGGGCGACCGCGGCCGACGCCCCGTCCGGCACCGGACACACGGCGAAGAGCAGCAAACCCCTCGCGGCCCCGAACTCCGGCGGCACCGGGCGGAGCACCACCGCCGCCGCGGCCACCACCCGGTCCACGCCCGCGCCCACCGCGACCGCCGCCGTGGCCCCCACCGCGACCACCGCCCCGGCCTCCACCGCGACCACCGCCCCGACCGCGACCCCCGCCAAGGGGCGCGCCCTCGGCTCGTCGCACCGACCCGTGAAGTGACCCAAGGCCCTGACGTGACCGACCGCCGACACCGCGCCGCCCCCGCCCGCCACCGGGGCCGCGCCCGCCAGATCACCCCCCGCACCCACTGGCTCCTGCTGAGCGTGCTCGCGGTGACCCTGTCGACGGCCCTGCTGTTGCAGGGCTACACCCACCACATGTTCGGCATCACCTCGGACGACGTGACGGGCGCCCGGGGCCGCAGCGACGCGGTACCCGCCCGCGTGGTGCACGGCGGGCCCGTCGTCGCGGACGCCGCCACCTCGCCGCACACCGCCCGGGTCGCACCCGGCACCGTGGCGCTCACCTTCGACGACGGGCCCGACCCGGTCTGGACGCCGCGCATCCTCGACGTCCTGCGCCGCAACCACGTGCACGCGACGTTCTTCGTCGTCGGCACCCAGGTCGTCGCGCACCCGGAGCTGGTCCGCCGGATCGTCGCCGAGGGCCACCAGATCGGCGTCCACACCTTCACCCACCCCGACCTGGCCCGTCTCGCGCCGTGGCAGCGCTCTTTGGAACTCAGGGAGACGCAACTCGCGGTGGCCGGCGCCGCGGGCGTGACCACCGCACTGCTGAGACCGCCCTACTCGTCGCGGAACGACGCCCTGGACGACGCCGACTGGTCCGTCCTGAAACAGGCCGACGCGGCGGGCTACGTCACCGTGCTCTCCACCCAGGACGCCGAGGACTGGCAGCGCCCCGGCGTGCAGCGCATCCTCGCCAACGCCACTCCCCGCGGCCGCACCGGGCAGATCGTGCTCCTGCACGACGCCGGCGGCGACCGGTCCCAGACCGTCACCGCGCTGAGTGCCCTGATCCCACGGCTCAAGGCCCGGGGCTTCCGGTTCGCGACGGTCGGCGCCGCCGTCGGCATGGCCGGACCCGTCCAGCCCGCCGGGCTCGGGGACCGGCTTCAGGGCATGGCCCTGGTCGACGTGCTGCGGGCCGGCGACCGGGTGGTGTGGCTGCTGGGTGTGCTGATGTACGCGGCCGGCGCGATCAGCGTGCTGCGCGCGGCGGTCGTCCTCGTCGCCGCCCGCCGGCACCGGCGGCTGCGGTCCCGGAGCCGCCGCCGGGCCTGGGGGCCGCCGGTGACCGAACCGGTCAGCGTCATCGTGCCCGCCTACAACGAGAGTGCCGGGATCGAGGCGGCCGTACGCTCCCTGCTCGCCTCGGACCATCCGGTGGAGATCATCGTGGTGGACGACGGCTCCACCGACGGCACCGCCGACCTCGTCGAATCGCTCCGCCTGCCCGGCGTGCGGGTGATCCGGCAGCGCAACGCCGGCAAGCCCGCCGCGCTCAACACGGGTCTGGCCGCGGCCAGTTGCGAGCTGGTGGTCATGGTCGACGGGGACACGGTCTTCGAACCCGGCACGGTCCGCACGATCGTGCAGCCCTTCGCCGACCCGCAGGTCGGCGCCGTCTCGGGCAACGCCAAGGTCGTCAACCGCGGTGGTCTGCTGGGCCGTTGGCAGCACATCGAGTACGTGGTCGGCTTCAACCTCGACCGCCGCCTGTTCGACCTCGCCGAATGCATGCCGACCGTCCCCGGAGCCGTCGGCGCGTTCCGCCGCCGGGCGCTGCTCGCCCTCGGCGGCGTCAGCGACGTCACCCTCGCGGAGGACACCGACCTCACCATGGCGCTGTGCCGCGCCGGCTGGCGTGTGGTCTACGAGGAGGGCGCGGTGGCCTGGACGGAGGCGCCCGCGTCCCTGAACGCCCTGTGGCGGCAGCGCTACCGCTGGTGCTACGGCACCCTGCAGGCGATGTGGAAGCACCGCGGCGCCCTGGTGCAGCGCGGCGCCGCCGGTAAACTGGGCCGCCGCGGCCTGGTCTATCTGCTGCTCTTCCAGGTGCTGCTGCCGCTGCTCGCGCCCGTGGTGGACATCTTCGCCGTCTACGGGCTGCTCTTCCTCGACCCGGTCCGGATCGCCGGGCTCTGGCTGGCCTTCCTGCTGCTGCAACTCCTGATGGGTCTGTACGCGTTCCGCCTGGACGGTGAGCGGGCCGGCCCGCTGTGGAGCCTGCCGCTGCAACAGTTCGTCTACCGGCAGCTGATGTACCTGGTGGTGATCCAGTCTCTCTTCACCGCCGTCTCCGGCTCCCGGCTGCGCTGGCAGCGCATGGAGCGCTACGGCAGCCTCCAGGCCCCTGCGGCCGACCGGCTGACCTCATAGGGGACCGCCGTCCGGCACGCTCACGCGCGCAAAACGGCGGCCTCGTCCGGCTCGCCGGCGGTCACGGCGGTGTCGGTCAGGCCGAGGCGGAGATGCTCGACGTGGTAGATGGCCTGGTCGATGAGCTCGGCGACATGGTTGTCGTACAGGGAGTACACCACCGAGCGGCCCTTCCGGGTGCCGACGACCAGTCCGAGGTTGCGCAGCAGGCGCAACTGGTGGGAGCAGGCGGACTGTTCCATGCCGACCTCGACGGCCAGCTCGGTCGCGGGCAGGGAGCCTTCGCGCAGGCGGGCGAGGATGAGCAGCCGTGAGGGGGTCGCCAGCGCCTGGAGGGTGGTGGCGACCTTGGCGGCGCTGTCGGCGTCCAGAGGCCTGCGCGGGACGCTTCCGGCGGGCGGTGCGGCTCCATGACCCATGCGTCCATCGTACGGCACCACCCATGAACACATGAACGTCTCTTCATCCGTTCCTGCTACGGTGGTGGGGTCTGACCCGACCGCGACCACCCGAACGGTGAAGGACCCCCTGCCGATGTCGTCGACACTCACCCGCCCGGCGCAGCCCCGGGCCGCGCGAGAGACCGTGGCGCCCCGGCGCCGTACCCGCGTCCTCGCGCTGCCCGAGGCGCGCTGGGCCGCCGCGGCGCTGGTGCTGTTCCTGATCGCGCTGCCGCTGCATCTGGCCGGGGCGCCGGCCTGGACGTGGGGTCCGCTGTTCGCGGCCGTCTACGCCACCGGCGGCTGGGAGCCGGGCTGGGCGGGCCTTCAGGCGCTGCGCGAGAAGACCCTGGACGTCGACCTGCTGATGGTGGTCGCCGCACTCGGGGCGGCGGCGATCGGGCAGGTCCTGGACGGTGCGCTGCTGATCGTCATCTTCGCCACCTCCGGCGCCCTGGAGGCGGTCGCCACCGCCCGCACCGCCGACTCCGTACGTGGCCTGCTCGACCTCGCCCCGGCCACGGCCACCCGGCTCGCGGACGACGGAACCGAGGAGACTGTCCCCACCGAGCGGCTCGCGGCGGGCGACGTCATCCTGGTGCGGCCCGGTGAGCGCATCGGCGCCGACGGCCGCGTGCTGGAGGGGGCCGGCGAGGTCGACCAGGCCACCATCACCGGTGAGCCGCTGCCGGTGGCGAAGGAGGCCGGGGACGAGGTGTTCGCCGGCACCCTCAACGGCACCGGCGCCCTGCGGGTGAAGGTCGAGCGGGACCCGTCCGACTCGGTCATCGCCCGGATCGTGGCCATGGTCGAGGAAGCATCCCAGACCAAAGCACCGACTCAGCTGTTCATCGAGAGGGTCGAACAGCGCTACTCGCTCGCCATGGTCGCGGCCACGGTGGTCCTGTTCGCGCTGCCGCTGCTGTTCGGCGCCGATCTGCGGTCCACGCTGCTCCGCGCCATGACGTTCATGATCGTCGCCTCTCCGTGCGCGGTGGTCCTCGCCACCATGCCGCCGCTGCTGTCCGCGATCGCCAACGCCGGCCGCCATGGTGTGCTGGTCAAATCGGCCGTGGTCATGGAACGCCTCGGACAGGTCGACGCCGTGGTGCTGGACAAGACGGGGACCCTGACCGAGGGCACGCCGAGGGTGACGGACATCCGCCCGCTGGCCGCCTCCGGGCTGACGCAGGACGACGTGCTGCGGCTGGCGGCTGCGGCCGAGCACCCCAGCGAGCACCCGCTGGCGCGCGCGATCGTGGACGCCGCCCGCTCCCGCGGTCTGGACATCCCGTCGGTGGAAGATTTCGTCTCCACGCCGGGCGCAGGGGTGAGCGCGACGGTGGAGGGCTGCGCCGTCGCGGTCGGCAGCCCCACCCGCATCCTGGACGATCCCGCCGGTCACGCGGCCGTCGCCGTGGCCACCGGCCTGGAGCAGGAGGGCCGCACCGCCGTGCTGGTCACCCTCGACGGCACCCCGGTGGGCGTGCTGGGCATCGCCGACCGGCTGCGCGCGGAGGCCGCCGCCACCGTCGCCGCCCTGGCCAGGCTGACCGGTACCGCACCCGTGCTGGCCACCGGCGACAATTCCCGCGCGGCGGCCCGGCTCGCCGCCGAGGTCGGCATCGCCGACGTCCGCGCCGGTCTCCTCCCGCAGGACAAGGTCACCGCGGTGCGGGAGCTGGAGCAGGCCGGACGGAAGGTGCTGGTGGTCGGTGACGGCGTCAACGACGCCCCCGCACTCGCCGCCGCCCACACCGGTGTCGCGATGGGCCGCGCGGGCTCCGACCTCGCCCTGGAGACCGCCGACGCGGTCGTGGTGCGCGACGAACTGGCCACCATCCCCGCGGTCGTACGCCTCTCCCGCCGGGCGCGCCGCCTGGTCGTGCAGAACCTGGTGATCGCCGCGGTGTTCATCACCGGTCTGGTCCTCTGGGATCTCGCCGGCACCCTGCCGCTGCCGCTCGGCGTCGCGGGACACGAGGGCTCCACGGTCGTCGTCGGCCTCAACGGCCTGCGGCTGCTGGCCGACGCGGCGTGGCGGCGCTCGGGGTCGGAGCGGGCCTGACGACGGTCTCGACGTACGCGGTGGATGCGCAGAAGGTGGTGGGTGGTGGGCGTCCACGGACCGGGAGGCAGCGGTGACAAGGCTCCACAGGGAGATCGTGCGCCGGGAGCACATGGCGGACCCGCCGGTCGCGACCGTCGTCGCCGGACACCGAGGACCGCGTTCGTTCGACCGGGGCGACTCCCGTCGGGGGCGGGGAGAAGGCGTGAACCGGCTCCGGGTGGTGCCGGCGTGAGGCCGGAGTCGTCCGGGGAGCCGGTCCCCTCCGGGAAGCGGGCGGCGGACCGGGCGGCGCGTATGGGACCCTGGCGGTTCGTGGTCTGGTTCGGGACCGTCAGCCTGCTCGCCGACTTCGTGTACGAGGGCGCCCGCTCGATCACCGGCCCGCTGCTGGCGTCCCTGGGCGCGTCCGCGCTGGTGGTCGGTGTCGTCACCGGTGCCGGTGAGGCGGCGGCGCTCGGCCTGCGGCTGGTGTCCGGTCCGCTGGCGGACCGTACCCGCCGCTTCTGGGGCCTGGCGATCGCCGGATACGCCCTGACGGTCGTGTCCGTGCCGCTGCTGGGCGTGGCGGGGGCGCTGTGGGCGGCCTGCGCGCTGGTGGTCGCCGAGCGGGTCGGCAAGGCCGTGCGCTCCCCGGCCAAGGACACGATGCTGTCGCACGCCACCGCCGCCACCGGGCGGGGCCGCGGCTTCGCCGTGCACGAGGCGCTGGACCAGATCGGCGCCCTGGTCGGTCCCCTGCTGGTGGCCGGCGTGCTCGCGCTGACCGGGAACGACTACGGCCCCGCGCTCGGCGTGCTCGCCGCCCCCGGCATCGCCGTACTGATCCTCTTGTTCTGGCTGCGGGCCCGCGTCCCGGACCCGGAGGCCTACGAACGCGAGGCGGAAGCCGCCGCGACCGCGCCGCCCGCGCGGGACGGGCGGTTGCCACGGGCGTTCTGGACCTACGCCGGGTTCACCGCGGCCACCACGGCCGGTCTCGCGACCTTCGGCGTGCTCTCCTTCCACCTGGTCGAGCGGCATCTGCTGGGTGCCGCGTGGGTGCCTGTGCTGTACGCGGCGGCGATGGCCGTGGACGCCGTGGCCGCGCTGGCCACGGGATGGCTCTACGACCGGTACGGCCCACGGGTGCTCGTCGCGCTGCCGGTGCTGACGGCGGTCGTCGTGGTCCTGTCCTTCGCCGACACGCTCGCCGTCGCGGTCGCCGGCTCGCTCGTGTGGGGCGCGGTCATGGGCATCCAGGAGTCCACCCTGCGCGCCACGGTCGCGGACCTCGTGCCCAGCGGCCGCCGGGCGACCGCGTACGGCCTGTTCGCCGGCGTCGTGGGCGCGGCGAGCCTTGCGGGCGGCGCGCTCACCGGGGGCCTGTACGGCTACTCGATCACCGTACTGATCGAGGTGGTCGTCGCCGTCCAGGTCCTCGCGGTGGTGCTGCTGGCGGTGACGGGGGCCATGCGGCGCTGAGACGGGCCCCGCGGGGAGCGCGGGCCTCGCTCAGTCGTGTCCGCCCCGGGCGGCGCGGGCGCGGGAGGCGTCGATCTCCGCGTAGGCCGCGTCCCGGCCCTCCCAGTGGGAGCCCTCGACGGACTTGCCGGGTTCGAGGTCCTTGTAGACCTCGAAGAAATGGGTGATCTCCAGCCGGTCGAACCCGGAGATGTCACCGATGTCCTGCACATGGCTGTAGCGGGGGTCGTGGGCGGGGACGCACAGCACCTTCTCGTCGGGGCCGTGCTCGTCCTTCATGCAGAACATTCCGACCGCCCGGCACTCGACGGTGCAGCCCGGGAACGTGGGCTCGCCCGTCAGGACGAGCGCGTCCAGCGGGTCGCCGTCGCGGCCGAGGGTGCCGTCGATGTAGCCGTAGTCGGCCGGGTACTTGGTGGAGGTGAACAGCAGCCGGTCCAGACGGATGCGATGCAGCTCGTGGTCCATCTCGTACTTGTTGCGGGAACCCTGGGGGATCTCCACGGTCACAACGAACTCCATCACGGTCTCCTTGCCTCGACGTCGTGGTCCGCGATGGGCCCGGCCCTGCCGGGGCGCCCTTCCAGTGTGCGCCTCGCTGCGCCCCGGGCCAGTCCACGGGCACCGGAACCGTCCGCATCCGTCCTTCGCGACGTCCGCCGAGCGGCGGCCGGCGCCGGGCGCGCGGCGAACGGCCCGCCCGGTGTCGCGCGGTTTCCCGGGGTGCGCTATAGATGCCCCATGGTGTGGATGTCGGTGACGGCGGGGGTGCTCCTGGCATCGCTCGTCACCCTTGTGCGCGAACTGCGAAAGAATGTGACGCTACGTCAGATCCGCCCGACGGCACTGGAGCTGGCGGCCGAGGTGGTCGACAACAGCGCCACCGCGAGCGGGAGGCCGGGCGCGTACTTCCTCACGCCGGTCGTCCGCTACTCCATCGACGGAAAACGCTACGAGGCCGAGATCGTCAACGCGCCGTACGGCCGTCCCGCCCCGGCCGGTTCCTCGATGACCGTCCTCGTCTCCCCGGACAGCCCCTACAGTCCGATGGACCCCCACGGCGGCCTGGGCGCCACCCTGCGCGGCGCCCTCGTCACCGCCGGGCTGAGCACCCTGCTCCTCGTCTGGCAGCTCGCCGTGAGCTGAGTCAGGCCGTGAGGCGGGTCAGCGGGGTGCCGGCCACCAGGTCGCCGATCACCGCTGTCCCACGGGGGCGGCCGGCCACGGGGCCCGCGCGGCCTCGATCCGCTGGACGTGCACGAAGACCGTGTGGTCGGCCGCGGGATGCTCCGGATCCAGGTCACCGGCGCTCGGGCGCAGTGGCCCGCCTCGGGCGCCGCCGGCCGGCCCGCGAAGTCCCGGCGCAACGCCGCCGGTTCGGTGCCGCCGGCGCACATGAGCGGTACGACGACGTCCGGGACGTCGGCCCAGCTCCGCATCCGGACCGGCAGGTGGTCCGATCGCCCTCCGCCCACCAGTCGGGGTGCACGAGCAACTCCGGGAGCCGGGTCGGCGCCGACGCGGAGGAAGACCACCGCCTCGTAGACCACCTCGTGTTCTCCGGTGTCGGCGATCTCGAGCAGCCGCGCGACCGTACGCAGCGTCTCCGCCTTGTCGGCCGTCCTGAGGATCGGCTGCGCATAGGAGTCGGACATGAGGGCCGGTCTGCCGCCCGACGGCCCCCGGCCACCGGGCACCGACGAGCCTGATGGACGCGGAGTCGGCGGGCCCGCCGGTCCGGCCCTGCGGGGGAACCGCGGGCCGGAACGGCGGGTGGTGGGTCAGCCGATGGTCGCGATGCCGTCGGTGGTGATCGTGGGCCGGCCCGAGGTGCCGACCACGACGATCTTCAGGGTGTGTTTGCCGGAACTGGACCAGCTCTTCGTCCAGATCGCCTGCCGGTACAGGGTGGTCGAGGACTTCAGGTCGACCTCGGTGACCTTGGTGCCGTCGACGTAGACGTACGCCTGGCCGGAGCTGGACGCCCGCGAGACGATCCACGCCACCGAGCGGCCGGTGAAGGTCCAGCTGATCGAGGCCCCGGCGGACGACGAACTGTAGGAGTAGCCGCCCAGGTAGCTGGTGCTGCTCCTGTGGGTCCAGCTGCCGGTACGGGTGGTGGAGGTCTCCTGGAGGATCGACGGCGTCCGGTAGACGGTGGCACCGTGGCTGTTGCCGGCCACGTCGTACGCCTTCAGCGCGAACAGGTCCGAGGCGCCGGGCTTGGCGCCGGTCTTCCAGGACGTCGTGGTCGGTCCGAAGGTCGCCGAGGACGGCGCGGTCGCCGTGACCTTGGCCAGCGCCGCGTTGTCGGCGGCCTTCCAGGTCACCGTGACCGGGACCGACGTCGAACTCACCGTTCCGGTGCGCGTCTTCACAGCCGGTGAGGTCGGGAAGGTGGGTGCGGTGGTGTCGCCGACCAGGGTCGCCGAGCCGGACAGGGTGGTCGAGCCGCGGACGTGCGTGGCACGGACCTGCACGGTGTGGGTGCCCGCGGCGACCGACACCGAGGCGGAACGGGCGGAACCGGAGGTGTGCGCCACGGCCTTGCCGTCGACCAGCACGTCGAAGCCGGAGATCACCTGCGACGGTGTGGTGGTCGTCCAGCTGACCGTGGCCGCGCCCTTGGTGTAGTAGCTCGTACCGGACTTGACCGCCCCGCCGGACACACCGGTGACGGTGACGGCACCGACCGGACCGGCCGCGTAGGAGCGGACCGTGCTCAGGGCGTTGTAGAGCTGGTTGCCGGGGCAGTCGGTGGCGAAGCCGTTGCGGTGCCCGGAGACCACGTTGAACTTGTAGCTCGTGCCCAGGGTGAAGCCGTAGCTGTCGGAGGCGCCCTCGGGCAGGGTGGCGGTACCGGTGCCCGGGTTCACCCCGGTCATGCCGAACTTCCAGGCCGCGAGCCTGGCGATGGACCCCAGCATCGCCCGGCTCGGCGTGGCCCCGGCGAAGGCGCTGGCCGTGGAGTCGCCGCCGCTGAGGTCGGTGTACGTGCCGATGGCGGCCACACCCATGCTGTTGGTGTTGAAGCCGTACGTCTGCGCGCCGACCACCGGCAGCGCCATCCCGCCGAAACGGCCCTCGAAGACGGTGCCGCACTTGTCGACCAGGAAGTTGTAACCGAGGTCGCGCCAGCCCTGGTTGAGGTGCTCGGCATAGATGCCCCGCACGATCGCCGGGGAGTCGGAGCAGGAGTAGGCGTTCGTGGTGTCCGTGTGGTGGACGAACATCACCTTCACGGCCGAGCCGTACAACGGGTAACCCGACTCCCGGGCACACTCGTCCGCGCCCCAGCCGGCCCGGGTGACCACGGTCGGCGGCGCCACCGTCGAGGTGGTCGCGGCCGGCATCGGGTCCGGTGGCACCGGCGACGCCGATGCCGAGGGGCCGGCCGAGGAGGACGGGCAGGACGGGTACGCCTGGTCCATGGTCGGCAGCTGGCTCGGCCAGGACGTCGGCGAGGCGCTGGGTGAGGTGGAGGTGGTGTTCGTGGCCGTGGGGCCCGCGGAGTCCGTCGCCGTGGCAGTGCCGGTCGGCGTGGCGGTGCCGGTGGCCGTCGCCGTGTCGGTCGGGGTGACGCCGTCCGTGGCGGTCGCCGTGCCGGTCGCGGTGGCCGTGTCCGTCGGCGTGGCGGTGTCGGTCGCGCTCGCCGTGTCGGTGGCCGTCGCGTCCATGGCGTAGGCGGCCGGGGCCATGCCGGGGCCCGTGGTGCCGGTACCCGTGTCGGCCTTGCCCGGGTCGATCAGGTCCACCCGCAGCCCCGCGGGCAGCGCGGCCGTGCGGTGCGCGCCTGCCGCGCGGACCTGGATGCCGTTGGACGGCCCCGCCCACATCGGCGCCATTCCGCCGCGCACACCGGGACGGCTCAGCTCGGCCGGGTCGGGGATGTCGTCGGGCTGCTGCATCTTCAGCCACGGCGTCCAGTGGCCGTCCGCCGCGGAACGGGTGCGTACCTCCACCGTGCCGCGCAGGGAGGTGCGGGCGCCGGTCCAGGTCACGCCCACCATGCTGAACGGTGCCGTGGACCGGGCGCCCAGCGTCTTCAGTGACGCGTTCGACCCGGTCAGGGGCAGCGAGCGCACATGCGTCCTGACCGGTCCCCGCGCCGCCGCGGCCCCGGAACCGGTGACCTGCCCGGCCACCGCGACGGCCGCCACCGCAAGGCCGCCGCCCGCGACGACGGCGCCCAAGGCCACCCAGGCGCGCTTCTTGAGCCCGGACGGACGCGCTCGCCGCCCTCTGTATGCAGTTCTCATGCCCCACCCTGAGGAAACGTGGCATCACCGGCCACAAGTCGAACGGAGGGAACCGCGTGACACGCCCCGGCCGGCCCATGACCGGCGGACCGCCACGCCGTCCCAAGACACTCAGCGCATCACGCGTCCCATTCGTTTCCCCTCGGCCCGCACGCCACCGAGGCGGAGACGGTCACGGTCCCGTAGGTGCGGGGTCAAGCGCCGGTCATGGATTGGGAGGGCGGGTCGGCGGGGGCGTATCGTTGACCCGGTTTGACGAGACACCTCGTTCGGTGAGGCGTCTTCACGGACACAGGCCACTGATCCCACCCGTCGAGAGACGCTCCGGATCAGGACAGGTCTCCCCGGCCCAAGGGGTGACCCCAAGTGGCTTCCCCGCGACCGCGGGGACACGCCGTGGAGTGCCAAAGCTCTGACGAGTTGGGGTGCGCCGGGTTCACTCCCGGCTGCCCCTGCCGCAGGGCCGCAGCGTCGAGCGCGGCCGGGATCGGGAGGAGGCGAGCATGGACAGTAGTCCGGGCCATAGTCGGCCCCTTTCCGTGTCGTCCTCGCCGTCCCTGCGCGGCCCGGGGCAGCCCGCCCTCTCCCACTGACCTGTCCAGCCGTACGGCACGTGACAGGCACAGCCGTGCCTGCCGCAGGTGCGTGCCCGGGGGGAGTCCGCCGCCTCGGCCGCCCGATGTCCCGTCATGCCGGGGCAAGGGGGTGTTCATCCTGTCCGTCAACACTCTGCTCATGTCGACCTCGGCCCGTCTGCGCGACCGCCGGGTCACCCTGGAACGCCGCGCCACCGCCTCCAAGGCGGTCCGCAGCTCCCTCGTCTCGCTGGCCGGCCTGATCGGCGGGCCGGTCACCAACCAGGCCGGCGAAGAGGTCGGCCGCGTGGCCGACGTGGTCGCCCGGCTCTACGGCGAGGAACCGTATCCGCCGGTCACCGGGCTGATCCTGCGGATCGGGCGCCGACGTACCTTCCTTGCCGCGGACGCCCTCGGCAAGGTGCACGCGGGACACGTACGGCTGCGCACCGCACGGATCGACATGCGGGACTTCTCCCGGCGCCCGGGCGAGGCGCTGCTCGCCCGGGACGTCCTCGACCACCAACTCGTCGACGTGGACGGCGTCCAGGTCACCCGCGCCGCCGACCTGTACCTGGCGCCGCTGGTCGACAAGGTGGTGCTGGTCGGCGTCGACGTCTCCCTGCCCACGCTGCTGCGCCGGCTCGGCCCGCGTCGCTGGCAGGCCCGGCCCACCCCGGAGCGGGTGCTGGACTGGCAGGCCGTCGCCCCGTTCGGCGAGCAGGCCACCGAAGGACCGGCGGAGGTGCGCCTGCGCGCCTCGCGGACCGCGCTGCACCGGCTGCGCCCCGCCGACCTCGCCGACATCCTCGAAGACCTCGGCCGCAGCGAGCGACAGCAACTGCTGGGCTGGCTGGAGCCGGAGCAGGCGGCCGACGCGCTGGAGGAGATGGAACCGGCCGAACTGGAGAACCTGCTGCGGGAGGCCGCACCGGACCACGCCGCACGTCTGATCGACGAGATGGAGCCCGACGAGGCCACCGACGCCCTGCGCGACCTCACCCGTGAGGAGCGCGAGGCGCTGTTGCGTCGTATGCCGACCGGTGAGGCGGCGGAGCTGCGCCGTCTGCTGACGCACCGGGAGGGCACGGCGGGCGGCGCCATGACCACCCTTCTGGTCACCGCCCGCCGGGACGAGACCGTCGCCGTGGTGCGGGGCCGGCTGGCCGAGCAGGCCGAGCACCGCACCGAGATCGACGCCGTCGCCGTGGTGGACGAGCAGGACCGGCTGCTGTGCGACGTCGGGCTGTTCGACCTGGCGGTGGCCGAGGACACGTCGCCGGTGGCCGACCTGGTGTCCTGGCTGGCCCAGTTCGGGCCGCCCGTCAGCGTGCGCGCGGACACCCCGCTCGCCGAGGCCGCCGACCAGTTGGTCGCCGCCCGCGCCTCCTCCCTGCTGGTGGTCGACGACAGTGACCGCCCGATCGGCCGGATCCTGGCCGACGACCTGCTCGACGCGATGCTGCCCGAACGCGGGCGCCTGCACTTCAGGAGGTTCTTGCAGTGACCCGCGACCTCGACACCGCCACCGCGCCGACGGCCACGGGCCGCCCCGTCCGCCGTACCGGCTGGCGGCGCATCACCCTGGTCGCGGCGATCGCGGGCCCCGGGCTGGTCGCCGCGAACGCGGGCAACGACGCCGCCGGCATCGCCACCTACGCCTCGGCCGGCTCCCAGTTCACGTACGGCACCCTGTTCTTCATGGTGCTGGTCACCGTCGCCCTGGTGATGGTGCAGGAGATGGCCGTACGCCTCGGCGCCCACACCGGCAAGGGCCTCGGTGCGCTGATCCGCGAACAGTTCAGCCTCCGTCTGACCGCGCTCGCCGTCTTCTGCCTGCTGCTGGCCAACACGGGCCTGGTGGTCAGCGAGTTCGCCGGCATCGGCGCGGCCTTCGAACTCCTCGGCGTGCCCAAGTGGGCGGTCATCCCGCCGGCGGCGATCCTGCTGTGGGCGTTGGTGCTGTTCGGCTCCTACCACTGGGCCGAACGCATCTTCCTCCTCATGTCCCTGGCCTTCTTCGCCTACCCCGTCGCGATGATCCTCGGCCACCCCGACTGGGGAGCCGTCGGCCACCACCTGATCGTCCCGCACATGGAGCCGAACAAGAGCTTCATCCTGCTCGCGGTCGCCCTGATCGGTACGACGGTCAGCCCGTACATGCAGTTCTACGCGGCGGCCGGCGTCGTCGATCGCGGCGCCAAGCCCGCCGACTACCCGCTCATCCGCGCCGACGCGATCCTCGGCGCGGTCTTCGCCTGCGTCATCAGCCTGACCATCATCGTCGCCACGGCCTCCGCGATCGGCGGCAGCGGCCCGCTCGACTCCGCCGCCCAGGCCGCCGAGGCCCTCAGGCCGGTCGCCGGCCAGAACGCCGAACTTCTTTTCGCCGTCGGCCTGATCGGCGCCTCCGCCCTGGCCGGAGCGGTCGTCCCGCTGTCCGCCAGCTACGCCATCGGGGAAGCCGCAGGAGTGGAACGCTCGGTGTCGCGCAGCTTCCGGGACGCCCCCCTGTTCCTGGGTCTGTTCACCGCGCAGATCATCCTGGGCGCCGCGGTGGCGATGACCCCGGTCGACGTCATCCAGCTGCTGATCGGCACCCAGGTACTGCAGGGCCTGATCAGCCCGATCGTCCTGGTCTACCTGCTCGTCCTCACCAACCGCCGCTCCGTCCTCGGCCCCGCCGCCAACGGCCCCCGCTACCGGGCGGCCGCCACGGTCGTGGTCGTCGGCGTCGCCTGCATGTCGACGATCCTGCTGATCCAGACTGTTCTGGGCTGGTTCGGCCTGGCCTGACCCGGCCGGCACGCCACCGGGCTCACGCGGCACCGGTCCCGGCCGCACCCGGCGCTCCCATCGGCCCAGGAACGCTCCTCATCACTCGTCTGCGCTGCTGAAGACGACGAGGAGCGGCCGACCACCGAGGCTTGGACCTGACACGAACGTACGGCACGCCGCTGTGCCGGGAACCGTCCGGGCAGACGGGGCTGCGGCGCGACGAACACGCGCTGCCGAAGGACGGAGAAGGTGCCTGCGCATGTCACACCACGCCGCGACGACGCCGGAGAACACCTGGGTTGCCAGGTGGGCCGGAGCCCTGCTGTGTCTTGTGGTCGCCGCCATCCATGTCGTGGACCAGGGCGGCATCACGACGACGAGAGACCCTTACTACATCGGCGTTGCCTACCACGTTCTGGAGATCGCAGCCGTGGTCGCAGCGGTGCTGCTCCTCATGGGAATCGTCCGACTGGGGTGGTTGCTCGCCGCCGGGGTCGCAGTCGGCCCCCTGCTGGGTTACATCCTCTCCAGAGGTCCGGGACTGCCCCACTACAGCGACGACGTCGGCAACTGGACGGAACCGCTCGGGCTGGTCAGCCTGGCCGTGGAAGGAGCCCTGCTCCTGGTGTCGGTGCCGGTCTTCGTGCGAAGCCTGCGCTGGGGAAACCGAGTTCCGCTGTCGCGGTAGCCCGCTTGTGCCCCGGCTTTCCCTGCACGAACAAGGCGCCGACCGGCGTATGAGTGGCAGAACGCAGGGCACATGGTCGGCCAGGAGGTGGTAAACGACCATGGTTCCCCTGCTTCTCGTCCTGCTTCTCGCCCTGCTGCTCTTCGGTGCCGGCTTCGCCGTCAAGGTTCTCTGGTGGGTCGCCGTCGCCGTGCTGGTGGTGTGGCTTCTCGGTTTCGTCGTGCGTTCCACCGGCGCCGGCGGCAGCCGCGGGCGCTGGTACCGATGGTGACCTGATCCGACCCGGACAGCGCACGCCCTTCCACAGGGCCCGGCCGACACGTGACATGGCCGGGCCCTGTGCGCATGCCGTGCGAGCGAAACCCGTCACGCGACGGACGACCGCCGGAGGAAGCCCGCACACCCTCCTTCCGAATCCCCGCCCGCGGCACCCGCCCGATCTCACCCGGCCGACGGCACAGCCGCCGTGCGGGGCATGGTCCGAGGTGGCGGGGGTACGCGGCCTTCCGTCGGCCTGTGGCGGGCCGACGACGCACGGGGGAACGGATGGGGAGGGAAGCACCATGGCGACAGTGACAGCGTCCGGTACGGACACGGAGACAGCGAGCCGGCCGGAGGTTGCCGACCCGACGAAGGTCGCCCCCAAGGACGCCCGTGAACTGTCCCGGTCGTTCTTCGACCGGCTGGCGACGTCGGAAGAGGGCACGCCCGAGTACAGCTACGTCCGTAACACGCTGATCGAGATGAACATGTCCCTCGTCCGCTACGCGGCCGGCCGGTTCCGCAGCCGTGGCGCGGAGGAGATGGAGGACATCGTCCAGGTCGGCATGATCGGCCTGATCAAGGCGATCGACCGGTTCGAGCTGACACGGGAGGTGGAGTTCACCTCCTTCGCGATCCCCTACATCGTCGGTGAGATCAAGCGGTTCTTCCGCGACACCACCTGGGCCGTACACGTGCCCCGCCGCCTGCAGGAGGCCCGGGTCCAGCTCGCCCGAGCCACCGAAGAACTCCGCAGCCGTCTCGGCCGCACGCCGACGGTGAAGGAGCTGTCGGAACTGATGAGTCTTCCCGAGGAGGAAGTCGTGGAGGCCCGGCTCGCCTCCAACGGCTACAACTCCACCTCGCTGGACGCCGCCCTGAGCACGAGCGAGGACGGGGAGACCGCCCTGGCGGACTTCATCGGCGTCGACGACCAGGCGTTGGAACTGGTGGAGGACTTCCACGCGCTCGCCCCGATGATCGCCGCTCTGGACGAGCGCGACCGGCAGATCATTCACATGCGGTTCGTCGACGAACTCACTCAGGCACAGATCGGCGAACGCCTCGGTGTCTCCCAGATGCACGTCTCCCGCCTGCTCTCCCGCTGCCTGGCCGGCCTGCGTGAAGGCATGCTCGCCATGGGCTGACACCCGGCCCAGCACGCCCCCTCCCCGCGGGCCCGTCATCGCGGGGAGGGGGCGTCACCATGTGCTGCTCGCAGCTTCCCGACGCCCCCGGTCTGCGAGGATGAGTCGTATGGACGTGCGCGGCAGGAACCAGGTCCGGGCGGCCGGACGGGCCTGCGGTGATGCTGGCGCACGGGTTCGGATGCGACCAGAACATGTGGCGTCTGGTGGTGCCGGCGCTGGAGCGTGAGTTCACGGTGGTGCTCTTCGACCATGTCGGAGCCGGCCGCTCCGATCTGTCGGCGTGGAGCGAGGACCGCTACTCCAGCCTGGACGGTTACGTGGACGACGTGCTCGCGGGATCAGCGGCATCGCGCTCGAGATGAAGGCGGCAGCCGGCAGCCGGCTGCCGGTTCCGGTGACCTCCATCAACCGGTCCGGCCCCGGCTGCGGCCGACCCGTGCGCGGCGTACTGCCCCTCCCACCCGCGAAGGGTGCCCGGCACTGTCCGTGACGCAGCGGCCAGGAGGGGCGCCGACCGTCCCGGCCCCCGCAGCGCCGCTGCCCAGGACACGGAGAGCATGTCCCCTTCCTGCCAGGGCGGCGGGCTCACAGGTGCGGTGCCAGGGCGAACCGGTTCCGTCAGCGGCGGTAGCAGTACGAATCCGACGAGGCGTCGCCGCCCTGCAGGCGCGTCTGGTGCACGCGCAGGCCGAGGAAGTCCGCGCCGTGCGGGAAGAAGCGGCTGTCGACCGAGAGCCCTCCGTGCGAGGTGTCGGCGTCGAGTTTGACCATCCACGGGTCGATGCCCGCGGGATAGAACTGTTCGTCCCAGGCGGCGTACAGGGAGTTGGTCAGGTACACGCGTCGCCCGTCGCGGCTGAGCTCGACCATCTGCGCTCCGCCCGTCAGCGGAATGTCCGGCTCGGCGGGGTGCGGCTGCCGGCCGACGATGCCGCCGAGGCGCATGGCCGCGGTCTGCCTCGGCCGGAACGGGTCGCTCACGTCGTACTGGAGCAGGTCGCCGGTCCCCCATGCGGACACGTACAGCCAGTGATCGTCCACCGACAGGTCGATGTCGGTGATCAGTGGGGGCACCGCGCCGAACGGCTGCAGCGCCGGGGGCAGGTCCGCCGTCTGCGCGGGCTCGGCCGGAACGGTGATCACCTTGCGGACCACGAAGTCCTCGCCCTCCCGGTTCCACAACCACACCGATGCCGACAGGTCCTCCACGTCGACCACGGTGTTGGTGAACCCCCACGTCGCCTCGGGATCGTGCGCGGGGCGCAGTTCCAGCACCATCTGGTTCTCGTCCCCCAGATCGACGCGCTGCAGGTGCCGGCCGGAGTCGAGCTCCCAGAAGTGCACGCAATGGCCGTACCGACGGCCCAGCAGCAGTTCGGGGACGAGACCGTCCTCGATCATCGAGGGGGCGCCCCACTCGCTCGTCACGGCGATGTTCTGGCGCAGGTGCCACCAGACGTCGTAGGCGAATCGCTGCGGCCCGCGGTCGCTCTCCCAGGCACGCAGGACCTCGAAGCTCTCGTGGTCCAGCAGCGCGACACCGCCGGGCCCGTCCGCGCCGTCCGCGCCGCCCAGGCAGGACAGGAAGACTCCGTCGGGACCACAGTGCAGTGTGTGCGGGCGTGAATATCCGGCCTTGGCGGCCAGCTCCTCGGGCTCGATCACCTTGACCAGGCGGGGTCGGGAGGGATCAGGGGTGGTGTCGAACACGTGCAGCCGGGACGAGCGCAGTCCCGGGACGATGAGGTAGCGGCGAGCAGCGTGGTGATGACCGGCGTGCGCCAGCGCGCTCGAGCAGGCGTTCCAGCCGAAGTGGTGCAGTTCGTTGCCCAGGTCGGGTAGCTCGGCATGGGAGGTCACACGGCCGTACGCGGCGGATTCGGGGTCGGTGTCGACGGTGAACAAGGCGTCCGCGCGCTGTGCGGCCGGGTCGAATCCGACGACATAGGCGAGCTTCTCCGGGGGTGCGGCGACGGCGTCCGCCGGAGTGCGGTACAGGGTGGGGTCACTGTGGCCGTCGCGGTCGTGAATGTGCTCGGTCGTCCTCATGGCCTGTTCCTTACTCCCGAACGGGAGCCCGGTGCCGGATGAACTCCCGACACAAAGTCCGGCTCATTCGGTCGGGATCGACGTGCAGACGAGGAACGGAATGGCAGGTGCACATGCCGCACATCGAGCGTTTCACAGCCCTGGAGGTCTGCCAAGGCGGCAGTGTGACGCGCGACCGCCTGAGGGTGCACGGGCTTTCGGCCGCTGATGCGCGGCGACGCCGGCCCGAGCGGCCGGGTCCGGCGTGAAGGACGTCCAGGAGGCGATCGGCCACCATCACGGCCGACACGTGGACTTCGATCCACCCGGCGCTGCTGCATGCTGCGGCAAGGGGTGCGGTGGCGTAGCGGACCGCTGCGGACCGTGCGCCGGAAAGGGCTCACCGTCAGCCAGGATCGAGGACACGGCGAGGCCCCTTCCCCGGGGTGCGGAAGCCAGCGCACGCACAAGCAACACCGACGATCTGCGCCCGCGAGCTGTCCCCACGGTACGGACGCGGGCAGGCCGTCAGCGGGCTCGGCTTCAGCGCGCAAGCCGGGCAGATCTGCGCCCTGCTCGGCCCGGACGGTGCGGGCGAGACCTCCACGACGCGGATGGCTGGTCGGCCTCTCTTCCCCGGACACCGGCAGGGCACGCATCCTGGGCGAGCCGGTCGGCCTGGGCGCGGTCGTGCTGCCCGGAGTCGGCGTTCTCATCGACGGCCCCGCTTTCGTGCCGCACCTCAGCGGCCGGGCCAGCCTGCGGCTCGTGTGGTCGGCGACACGACAGGCATGGCCGCCCCCTCCGCTTCGGACGGCGCCCTGGACCTCGTTGGGCTCGGCGAGGCGCTCGACCACAAGGCGGCGTGCCACCCGACGCGGGGTGAGTTCTGCGACCGACTCGCCCGGATGCCGGCGCGACAGCACACAGGCAGGATGGGGCATGGCGCCGCGCGGACGTGTTTGATCTTCACATACCGGACAGCTCGCACGGGTGTCTCCGTGCCCCCGCACTCACCGACCAGGATCAATCGAAGGTGGGCCCATTAGGGTCCGAGACATGACGACACCCCTTGCCGGCAGTGCCTTCGACTCGCTCCGCCTCGACGCCGTGGCCGACCAGGAGGCGTTGCGCCGGGTCTACGAACTCCCCAGCGCCGCCGCCGTGCGCAAGCAGATGACCGAACTCACCGAACAGACTCGACGGTTGATCGGATGCGCATCACTGGTCCTGGTCGCCAGCGTCGACGCCGAGGGAAACTGTGACGTTTCCCCGCGCGGCGGCCCCGCCGGGTTCGTCGCCGTCCTGGACACACGGACGGTGGCGATACCGGACGCGACCGGCAACAAGCGTCTGGACACCCTGCAGAACGTCGTCGCCACCGGACGCGCCGGGCTGCTGTTCGTCGTCCCGGGGCGCACCACGACGCTCAGGGTGAACGGCCGGGCCTGCGTCTCCACCCACCCGGAGCTGCTGTCGCGGCTGACCGCCGTGGGCAAGCCGCCGGCCAGTGCGCTGGTGCTGGGGATCGAGGAGGTCTACCCGCACTGCCCCAAGTCGCTCCTGCGCAGCGGGGCCTGGAAGCCGGAGCAGTGGCTGCCGGCGGACGCCCAGCCGACCTCGGCCGAAGTGACGCTGGCCCAGTTGCGAATGCCGGAGCTGACGATCGCCGACATCGAGCAGGCGGAGGCGGACTCGCTGAAGTACCGGTACGAGTAACGGGCCGACCAGCGATTGCTGCACAGCAGCACGGAGAGGGTGCGCCAGGCGGCGGTGTCCCGCCTCTTGGGTGCCGCGAAGGCGGAGCCGACATGGATCAGTGGTCCGGCGCAGCGTGGACAGACCCGGTCGTGGTCGTGGTATCCGGGGCAGGGCTGCTTGTACGAGGCCCGGCAGGGCAGGCAGACGTACGAGGTCTTTCCATGCGCCATGCGGGAAGGGCAGAGCCACGGCAGGGTCGGGCTCGACAGATTTCCGGCATGCTGCGCAGGCTCTTCAGAGTCAGCCGGCCGCGGGGGACGGGCGGGGCGGCGACGACGGCCGCCGACCTTGGGCGCCAGTGCTCTTCTGACCCGCTGCGATGGTGCGTAAGCGTCCGTGCTCGTCCGCCGCTGTCCGTCCGCGTTGGCACGCAGTCGGACACTCGACTCGACACTGCTGCTCACGTCCGGGGCCAGTGCTCGGATCGGGCTCGTGCAGCGCGGCGAGTTCCTTCGGGTCTTCGCGGCCATGACGTGAGCCGGGCGTTACGGCGATGGCCGCGACCCCTGGCCAATCGGGGGCCTGTCAGGACGCGGCCAGGAGCCCGCCGCCGGTGAGCCGGGATTGATGTGCCTGTGGCGACGCGTTCCGGCACGTGTTGTCCTCGGTGGGGTCAAAACGCGCGGAAGTCCTCGAAGGAAGGCTCGAACGAGGAGGCAGGCAAGCGATATGCCTTGCACCGGGCCCGGTGTCCGCCCTGAGGTCCGACGCCGATCGTCTCGCCGGGGAAGGCGTCGGGGACCACCGTCCATCCCAGGTTCTGCTCGTAGTACTGCACCGCCGTGTGCACGGACGGCCACCAGTCGTCGTCGACGACGATCAGGCCCCCGGGGCGGACGATCTTGCGCAGGAAGTAGAGATCGACGAAGACTTCGTGGAACCGGTGACTGCCGTCCACGAATGCCGCGTCGGCGACGAAGCCTTCGGTGAGGAGCTGCGGGAGCGCGATCGACGAAGGAGCGAGCATGAGCGTGGCGATCGAGTCCAGCCCCGCAGAGCACAACAGCTCCCAGCCGGCGTTGGAGTACTCGCGTTCTTGAAACGGGTCGATGATGACGTGCCGGGGGAGTGGACGGTTGACGGTTGTCAGCGCCTCACCGATGGCGAGCGCAGAACTGGCGTACGCGAGACCGACCTCGACAACCTTCTCGGCCCCCTCGGAAACCATCAGATCGCGCAACTGGTCGCAGTGCTGCTCGGGCACCGTGACGGTCTCGAAGTCCCCCTCTCGGTCTCGCGTCCGTGGCGGCCCCTCCTGCGTGAGTCGGCGTCGCACCTCGCGGACCCGCTTCGCACGTTCATCCGTGTTCGTCATGCTCGCGACTCCTCCGTGGTACGGCAGCACCACACCCTCACCATAGGAGGGATTCGAACCTGTGGGCGTTCGTCTCTGGAAACTGCGGCGACGGTCAGGACCATGCGGCCCGCCCGCCGGGGACACCAGCGCAAAGGCCCCGGACCGATGATGGTCCGATCCGGGAGCCACGGCGCTCGTCGGGCTCCAGGCGCAGGCCGTCGGTCGGCGCCTGGAGCTTCGCGCGCCGACGGCGGTCCGCGTCTTCCCACCGGCGCTGCTGGTGGTTGTCGCGACGGTGGCGCGGCATGGTGGTTCCTCGCGACCCGGGGAACGCTGGACGGTCATCCCGGCGACTCGGGCCTTTGCCCCCGCGAAGAACGGTCCGCCCCGGTGGCCCGACCGGATCCGCGATTGACGTCGCGAAGCATTCAGCGAGCAACGCTTGCCCCTGAGGCGGCGGGCAGCGGCCCTGCACAGCAATGTTTCGGTGCTTGTGTCTCTTCCCGGGGGAATACACGACTGGCCTAGCGTTCCATGGGTTTTCGGCACTGCCCGCCTAGGCTGTGGCCTCACGGCCGCGCAGGGAGTGAGGGTGACCAATCAACTCATCGAGCACAAATTCACATCGACGCGCGGGAGGGTCGACCGGCGGCGATTTCACCTGAGTCTCACGGACAGAGTCGTACTTCAGGCTTATCTGCTCTTCCATGCAGGGGTGTGGATCACCGTATATGCCGCTGGATGGCTGTTCGCCGACGATGGTGAATCCGCTCCCGCCCTCCCGATCCTGTCCCGCTGGGCGCGATGGGACGCCACCCTCTTCAGCAGCATCGCCAAAGAGGGGTATTTCCCGAACGGTGCGGCCGCCAAGGACGCTCGTGAGGCATTCTTTCCCGGCCTTCCGCTGTTGTTGCGCTGTGTCCATCCGGTCATCCCCGACTGGGGCGTGGACGGGTTGCTCGTTTCCTTCGTGGCCGGGGGTGTTGCCGCGCTGGCGTTGAGCCGCGTTGCGCAGGCCACGCTGCCCGGGCAAGAAGTGGGGGCGCGTTCCGTATTCTTCCTGCTGGCATCTCCTTGTTCGGTCTTCTTGGTGGCAGGCTATTCGGAATCGCTGTTTCTCTCGCTGGCACTTCCTGCATGGCTCGCGGCCAAGAAGGGCAAATGGCGCCTTGCGGCCGTACTGGCTTGCGCGGCCGGTACCGTTCGCGTGAGCGGACTCTTTCTCGCGACGGCCATGATGGTGCAATTTGCAATGTCCGGGAAGGCGCGCAGCCAAGCGCGCCGCTTGCCGTGGCTGGCCCTTCCTTTCATTCCCGTGCTCGCCTACACGTGTTATCTGTACGCACACACAGGTGACTGGATGGCCTGGATGCATGCCCAGGAGCGTGGTTGGGACCGCGGTTTCCACGAACCCTGGCAGACTTGGCTCAACACATGGAAGGTGGCCTTCTCTTACACTCAGTCGGCTCCTTACGCGTTCATGTTCCAAATGGAACTCGTGGCTGTGACGGCAGGAATCCTGCTGCTCGCCGTTCTGATGAGGCAACGTCTCTGGCCCGAGGTCACCTACGTAGGCTTGAGCTTGTCGGCGCTCGGCACTTCCTACTGGTACATGTCCGTCCCCCGGGCTTCCCTCCTCTGGTGGCCGCTGTGGACTCTGCTGGCAGCGTGGAGCGTGCGGCGCCCATGGGTGAAGAGCGCATATGTTTCCGTCGCCGTTCCGCTGATGACGCTCATCACCGTCACCTTCACTTCGGGAAGGTGGGCCGGGTAACGCTCCCTGCGATTTCCGGTCTGCGGGACGGCCGGCTCCTCGACAGGGCGCCACCCGAGCGCGATCCGGGCCCGCTAAGGCTGCGGTCGGCGACGGGGTGGCGCTTCTCGTCGACCTGGTGCCGGAGCCTGGTGCGGGCCTTCTCGGCCTCGGCCTCCGGCTCGGCCTCCTCGTGAAGGTGGATGTCCTTCTTGATGAGCGGGTCCCGCCCGGCATGGTCCCGCACCTGGAAGCCGACTCCGTCGGGGCGGATGCTGCCGCACTGACGTCTCTCGCTCCGAACGAACAGCGCGCCTACCTCAGAGAGGTAAACGCGCCGCACGAACCTTGGGGCGGCAAAGGCCTGGAGCAACTGGGTGCCCTCCACCGCCTGGTGGAAGCCGCCCGGACGCGGGTTCGCGCTCGAAGGCCTTCCGACGCCTTGGGATGCCCGCAGGTTCCGGAAGTCGTACGACGGGTTCAAGTCGGTGAGGGGCCCGGTCCGCCCAGGGTGGCGTGTACGGCACTCGCCAGAGCGTCCGAGGTGGCCGCCCGGTCGAGGTAGCCGCCGACCATGGCGCCGTCGCGCAGCATGACCAGGGTGGCGGCGGCGGTGGGCGGGTCGGGATGTCCGCATGCGGCGGCCAGGGAGGCGAGGGCGTCGCGGAACCACGCCCGGTGCTCGTCGATGAGTCGGCGGACCGCGTGTTCCGGGTCCGGGTATTCCGCGGCGGCGTTGATGAACGGGCAGCCCCGGAAGCCGGGCCCGCAGGACTCTTCGTGGATGCCGGCGATGAGCAGGTCGAGCACCTGCTGAGGGGCGCCGGCGTCGGTCGAGGCGGCGGCCAGTCGTGTGCGGATGGCGGCGTCGCGGCCGCGCAGATAGGCCAGCACGAGGTCGTCCTTGCTGGGGAAGTGGCGGTAGAAGGTGGCCTTGGGGACTCCGGCCTCGGCGATCAGGCGGTCCACCCCCACGGCGTGGATGCCCTCGGCGTAGAAGAGGTCCGACGCGGTCTCCAGCAGCCGCTCGCGCGGCTTCGGCCTGACGGCGGCGGGGTCGGGCGCGGAATCCATGCCGCCAACGTAACAGACAGGTCTGTTTCATCGCTTGACAGCCGACCGGGCGCACATTCACTCTACATGAGACAGACCTGTCTGTCTTGGAGGAGAGAGTGAGAGCCATGTCCCCGCAGTCCATCGTCCTGATCCACGGCCTGTGGCTGAGCCCGCACAGCTGGCAGCCCTGGATCGACCGCTACGGCGTCCAGGGTCACACGGTCCACGCCCCGGCCTGGCCCGGCATCTCTGAGTTGCACGAGCCGCTCGACCACGACCGGGCCCCAGCCGGCCTGGGCGTGCGGGAGATCGCCGACCACTACGAGTCGTTCGTGCGCACCCTGGCCGGGCCGCCCGTCATCATCGGCCACTCCTTCGGCGGCCTGGTCACTCAGATCCTCCTCGACCGCGGGCTCGGGGCCGCAGGCGTCGCCCTCCACCCCGCCCCGGCCAAGGGCGTCCTGCGTCTGCCGCTGTCCACCCTGCGGGCCACCCGGCCGGTCCTGGCCAACCCCGCCAACCGGCACCGCACCGTCAAGCTCACCGACCGCCAGTTCCACTACGCCTTCGCCAACACGGTCTCGCCGGACCAGGCCGCCGCCGAGCGTGCCCGATGGGCGGTAGCCGGCGTGGGCCGGCCCCTGTTCCAGGCGGGCTTCGCCAACTTCACCTCCGCGGGCCGCGCCGCCACCGCTCTCGGATTCGGCAACTCCGACCGCGCCCCGCTGCTGCTGGTGGCCGGCACGGCCGACCACATCGTGCCGGCGGCGGTCGTCCGCGAGACCCACCGCCGTTACCGCCGGTCCGCCGCGCTCACCGAGTACCGGGAGTACCCCGGTCGTGACCACGGCACCTGCCTCCACCCCGGCTGGGAAGCCGTCGCGGACGACGCCCTCGACTGGGCCCTGCGGACGCGGCGACCCGCGTGACCGAACAACCCCGCTCGATCCGCATGCCGCGAGAGTCCCGGTGCGCGCGACGAGCCGTCCGTTCTCGAAGCGGGCGCAGGCGCGTACGAGCGGCTGAAAGTACGGAGCCTCATCAGGGAGTCGGCCCGGAACGCCGAAGGAGATCCGGAAATCAGGAGTTGATGTCGGTGATGGCCGGTATCGCGGTGGGCGGACCCGGCATCGGGGCCGCAGCACGGAGGCGTCACCGGCTGGGGTGGCCGGCGTCTTCGGAGCGGGTGCGTGATGGCGAACGGTCGCCTTGAGCCCGCTGGGGCGGTGACGGCACCGGGGCTGCCACCTGTCCGCCCGGAGAGCGGTCATCGCAACGCCGTCCGGACGGGTCGGTGATGGACCAACAGGGATGAGGTCGTCATCCGGTCATCCCCTGGCCGGGGTTCGGAGATGACCAGGTCGCTTGCAGGGGCCGATGGCAAGCCCGTCGGCAGCACGCACGCCGGGCCGCCGACGGGGGGCCGCCTGCCGTCGACCTGTTTGCGCTGTCGCCCGCTGCCGACCGGCGCGGGCTGAGCGAGAGAACTGAGGAATCGTTCATGGTTGTTGTGCGCGGCCGCCTGAGACGGCGGCCGCCCAGCAGGGTGACCTGCGCGCGGAGTGGGTCACCGAATCCGACGCCACGTCGATCGCGGTGGCCACCGACGAAAGGAACGGCCCGTTGATCGCGGTCCTGGGCGACGGCGTCGTCGCGGCCAAGCAAGGCGGCGTGAACGCGACGGACTGGGTCACCGAATGGTCCGGCGGCGTCACGTGGGTAGCGGTGGCCACCGACGAAAAGAACGGCCCGTCGATCAGCATCCTGTCCCACGACCCCTACTTCAAGATAGGCAGCCTGACCGCGCTCTGGGTGTAATCGCGTTGGCTGTTTTGCTCCCATGGGAGTGGAGCACCCCCGTGTCCTGCGGCTCCCGACCATGGAGCCGCAGGACGCGGCGTTTCACCAGCCGGCCCACAACCACCGGTCCGACACCACGTAACGGGGCTGACCTCCGGCACGGTTCCAGCCTGACCCCGGGGACCCGAACTCCCTGGTGCTGCCCGGCCACTGCCTCCTCTCGACCACGAGGCAGTCCCTCGGCCGGCAGCCGGCCGCGATGGCCGGCCTCGGGATCCCGAGCGAGCACGCGCTCACGGACAAGAAGACCGGCGCCCCGACCGACCGGCCGGCCTGGATGCGCTGCTGGAGTAAAACCGGCCTGGCGGCGTCGTGGTAGTGCACACCCCCGGAACGGACCGGGCCGGAACCTGCGTCAGCGACTGCCCGTCGCCGGACAGCAGCCTGGCATGCGTCTGGGCCATCGGGTTTGTGCGCGCCGAGGTCGGTGAGCGCGCCGAGGCCCGCGGCCTTCGAACGCTTGACAATCTTGTCGCGGCGGGCAGCCGTGGAGTCGTGGGTGCGGCCGGGGCGTGCGGCAAAGATCCAGAGCAGCTTGCAGGCTCTGCCTGACGGCGCGTGCTCATTCGTTCCCATGCAAGGCCAAAACGCCCCTCGGAGATCACTTCCGAGGGGCGTTGCTGGTGCATCGCGCCTGGTCAGGCACTGTGCCCCCGGCAGGATTCGAACCTGCGACACCCGCTTTGGGAGTGGGATCGAATCCTTGCCGGGGGGTGTCCGAGGCTGCCGCGTGGTGCTGTCTTAGCTGGTCAGCGCCACGGGGCTTCGTGGTCGATCCCGCTCATGACGTCTCGTGCCGGACCGTGCGCTCACGCATCGCGCACGCATGGGAGGGGTGCGCCCAGCTCAGTGCCGGGCCCTGTGAGGAACAGATGGGTGGGGACGTATGGCACTCAGGAATGTGCGTGCCCGGTACGACGGCGTGGGATCCAGCTGAGGACGGTGTCCACCGCGAGGAAGCCGGCGAGCGGGATCCCGAGCAGCGGGACGTAGTAGCCGACGACGTGATCTTCTCGGCCTGGAACGAGCCTGCGTGCAGCAGTCCGGTGACCGCCGCCACGAGCAGGAACGGGGTGACGAACATGCCCGCGTAGAAGTGCAGGCGCAACGCCAGCGGGCGCACCGTGCGCAGGGCCGAGGGAGCCGCCGCAGAAGTAGGGCCCAGGGTCGGGTCACCGGCACCGTCGACCGGGCGGGGTGGGGCGGTGGTGGGCGGTTCGACGGACCTGGGGGCTGCTCCTGGGGCGTACGGGTGTCACGTCAGCTGTCGGCTGAGTGGAACGGTGAGTCCCGTGCCGTTGGTGTGACGTTGAACACCCGGTCGGTCGCGAGGGTCGGGCGGTCCGGTGTCTGTGGCGACTGGAGCAGGGAGTCGCCCAAGCGGGCCGCCTTCGCGTTGCCCTGCGGCGGTCGGTCAGGCGATGCCGTCCAACTTGCCTGCCTTGGCGTCCGCGACGATCGAGGAGAACCGGTCGGCGCTCATCTGGACCTGCTGGCCGAAGTCGTCGGTCAGCACGATGCGGCGGTCGTCGGGGGCGCCCGGGTCGACGAACAGTTGGGGACAACCGCAGCTGCAGTTGCCGCAGAACGTGGCGACGGGTTCCAGCCCATTGATGTCGGTCATGATGCTCCACCTCCGTGGACATGGGTGCGGCACTCCGGTGTCCGGACGGAACGGACGGCCAGGTGGCCGCGGGGGACTGTCCCGGGGATACCCGGCGCGGATGCGGCGGAAGCGCGACCCTGTCGTGTGCAGGTGGCTGTCGTGTGCAGGTGGCGCGGAGATGGCGGGGTGTGCGCCCGTGCTCCTCGGAGTGCTACCGGTGCTTCGATTTCGGCAAGGTGACTGGGAACTGAACGGCACTCGCGCCCGACTCGTAAGGAGGAGGCAGGTCGACCAGGTGTGAGTCCGTGGGCGGTGATGCGTGTGCCTGGGCCGGGGGAGAGATCCTTTGGGGGCGTGGCAGCATCAGGTGCCGTGAGTGTGTCCCTGGCGGTGCGGAGCGTGCGCGCGGCGGTGTTCGCCGTGCTGTGCGTGCTGCTCGCCGCCGGAGGGCATGCCATGGCCACGGGCATGGCGCCGTCGGCGTGGGTGCAGGCCACCGGGTTCGTGCCGGTCTTCGCGGCCGGCTGTCTGCTGGGTGGCCGCGAGCGGTCGCTGGCCGCCATCGGCACGGGGACCCTGGCCGCACAGGGCGGGTTGCACCTCGTCTTCCACGCAGCCGAGCCCCATCACGCCGCGATGGTCATGCACGGCATGCGGATGGCCCAGGCGCCCCATGTACTGACACCGCACGCCACCGCCGCGCATGCCGGGGCGGCCCTGCTGCTGACCTGGTGGCTGCGGCGCGGTGAGGCGGCACTGTGGTCGCTGCTGCGGTGGGCGGTCGCGTTCGTGCCGGGGCTTGCCGCCTGGTGGCAGGTGGCCGGCGGGGCGTGGAGCGCACCGCCCGGGCCGGGGCAGGCACGTCGGGCCGCAGGTGAGCCGTGGGCGCCCAGGCAGGCACGGCTGAGGTACGCGGTTCACCGACGCGGGCCGCCGCCCGGGATGTCGTACGCGCTGTCGTACGCGATCTGAACCCGACATCCCTTCTTCTCCACGGAGATTCCTCACCTCATGTCCAGGACCCGCACCACCCTGCGCCGCGCCGGCGCCGTCACGGCCCTGACCGCGGCCGGACTTCTCGCTGCCGCGGGCGTGGCCTCGGCGCACGTCACCGTCCACCCCGACAGCTACGCCAAGGGCGCCACCGACGGCGTGCTGACCTTCCGTGTCCCCAACGAGGAGGACAACGCCTCCACCACCAAGGTCCAGGTCTTCCTGCCCACCGACCACCCCGTCCTCGGCGTGCTGGTCCACCCGCAGGACGGGTGGACCGCCCAGGTCACCAACACCAAGCTCAAGACGCCCGTCAAGACCGACGACGGCACCATCACCGACGCCGTCTCCGAGGTCACCTTCACCGGCGGAAAGATCGCGCCGGGCCAGTACGAGGACTTCAACGTCGCCTTCGGTCAGCTGCCCGACGACACCGGCCAGCTGACCTTCAAGACCCTGCAGACGTACTCCGACGGCAAGATCGTCCGCTGGATCGAGGAGGCCCAGGGCGGCCAGGAGCCGGAGAACCCGGCGCCGGTCCTGAAGCTCACAGCCAAGGCTGCGGATGACGCCAGCAGCACCTCGACGAGCGCGAAGAGCTCCGACAGCTCCACGTCGACCGTCTCGGCCAGCGACTCGACCGCCCGCGACCTCGGAATCGCCGGCCTGGCCGTGGGCGTGCTGGGCCTGGCCGCCGCGGCGTTCGCTATCCTCCGGGGCCGCGCCACCGGGGCCCCGGTCGAGTAATTCACCGAGTCTCAGCCAAGGCGAGGGAATGCGCCCCGTCCGCGACATCTGTCGTTGGCGGGGCGTACGCCGTGTGATCCCTGCGCTGTGGGGCCTGGTGGATGAGCGGGGCCGAACGGAGTTCGGCGGTGCCGGGTAAAGAACGATCACCCTGGGAAGGCGCCCCCTACCAGCTTCGGCCCAAGCCAGGTGTCCGCGTCGATATCGCGCTTCACAGCGCGGGGGTTGGCGGAAGCTGCGACCGCCTTGAGCGACGGGCGGTACACCGGATTCGGAATCGCCGACCGACGCGGCAATCCATCGCCCCAGCCGCGAACCGCGGCCCTCGACCGCCCGACGTGTGTGGCGGCTCTTGTGCGCGGGCCCTGCCTCCGTGCGCCCGGGTACGCCCCGCCGCGCGGAGGAAGGTGAGGAAGGTGGAGGGCGGGGGTGATCGCATGGGAGAGCCGCCGTTGGTGGGGTGGCTGTTGACAGCCCTCGGTACGGCCACGGGCGTGCTGTGTGCGGTGAGGTCCAGAGCGTGGCCGGTGAACGAGCGGTGCGAGCGTCGTACCGCACGGGCCGAGGCGGTGATGGGCGTCGGGATGGCCCTCATGGCGGCCCCCGCCCTTGCCCACAGGACCGGTCTCTGGGGGCCCGTGGTGTTGGCGGTGCTGTTCACCGCCCTCGCCGTACGGGCGGGGCTGTTCGCCCGCGGCGAGTCGCACCGTTTCCATCACACGCTCGATGCGGCGGCCATGGCCTACATGGCGGTTCTGATGGCGGTCGCAGCCGGCGGCGCGACCACGGGAGCGATGGCGGGCACGGACCACGGCCGCGCCACGATGGGTCCGCCCCTGGTGAACCTGGCGTTGCTGGGCTACTACGCCCCCTACGTGTTGTGGGTCGGGACTCGGCTCGCGCCAGCGTCGGCCGTCGAATGCGCCACCACGTCGTCGGTGCCGGGTGGGCCGGTCCGTGCTTCGTCCAGTGTCTGGCAGGCGCCGGTGGTTGGCACGGCATGCCGTCTGTCGCTGGCCATCGGCATGCTCGCGATGGTGTTGGCGATGTGAGCAGTTCGGCCGAGCAGCCGGACCGCACCCGTCTGAGGAGAAGACGGTGGGCACCCCCGACGCACCTGTGCCCATCGGCAGACGCCTGGGCCGCACCGCGTAGCGGACGCGCAGATGGTGGTGGCGCGACTGGACGGCCTACGGTGGCCGGCCAGTGCCCGCCGGTGTAGACGCTGGTCGGCGCACGACTGGAAGCACTCCGGACGCGAGTCTGCCGCGCGGCCCGGCTGTCCGCGACCGGGAGCGTGTGGACGGTTTGAGTCGGCGACTGGCCACCGCGGCGTCCCCCCATGCAGTCGGCGATTCTGATCGCCCGCTTCTTCAGTTTCACTCGGCGACGACCATCTGTTTCTCGTGCCTGGTCTGGCGTTTGGCGCTGACAGTGGCCTGGCCTTTCGGGGATTAGTTGTCGCGGGTGGCGAGGCGGGTGAGGTAGGCGTTGTAGGCGGTGAGTTCGGCGTCGTGGTCGCGGTCGGCCTGGCGGTCGGTGCGGGCGGCGGTGCGGCGGTCGCTGCCGGCCCACTGGACGAGCAGGGCCATCAGCACGAGCAGGGTGGGGATCTCGCTGAAGGCCCAGGCGATGCCGCCGCCGGTGTTCTGGTCGGCGAGGGGGCTGAGGTGCCAGGCGGCCGGGGGGTGGGCGAAGAAACCGGCGATGAGGGTGCTGGACATCATCACGGCGATGCCGAAGAAGGCGTGGAAGGGCATGCCGATGAACAGCTCCAGCAACCGCAGCAGGTGGGAGGGGCGACGGGGTGCGGGGTCGATGCCGAGGATGGGCCAGAAGAACAGCAGGCCGGTCACCAGGAAGTGGGCCAGCATCCACTCGTGGCCGAGCCAGCTGCCCATGAGGAGGTCGAACAGCGGGGTGAAGTAGAGCCCGTAGAGGCTGGCGATGAACAGCGGCAGGGTGAACAGCGGCGAGGAGACCACCCGCGCCAGACGGCTGTGCAGGAGCCGGGTGAGTACCTCCCGGGGGCCGGTGCGGCCGTACCCGGCGGTGGGCAGGGCCCGCAGGGCGAGGGTGACGGGGGCGCCGAGCAGGAGCAGGATCGGGGAGAGCATGGAGAGCACCATGTGTTGCACCATGTGGACGCTGAACATGCCCATGCCGTAGCCGCCCACGCCGGTGCAGGTGACTTCGGCGACGGTGAGCACGCCGGTCGTCCACAGCAGGGTGCGGTGGAGCGGCCACCGGTCACCGCGGCGCCGCAGTCGCCATACGGCCGAACCGTAGAGGGCCAGGGCGAGCAGACAGGCGAGAGGTTCCACCGGCAGTGGCTGGGGGTGCCAGGCCAGTAGCCGTTCCAGGGTCGGTGGTGCGGTGGGCATCCACATCGGCCCGCTCATGTGCATGGGCATGCCGGTGTGATCCATACCGTGCATGTCATCCCTCCAGCAGGTGTTGGCCGATGTACTGGTCCGTTGCGGCGCCGCCCGGGACGGCGAAGACGGCGCTGGACTCGTGGCGGATGAAGCGGGTGAGGTGGTCGGCCCCGTCGAGCTTGGTCTGCACCTTGATGAAGGAGGCGGGGTCGGCCTGCCAGGCGACGAACAGCAGTCCGGCGTCCGGTCGGCCGTGGGTGTCGTAGCCGTCGTGGTAGGAGAAGCCGCGGCGCAGCATGGCGGCCCCGTCGTTGGACTCGGGCGCGGCGACGCGGATGTGGGCGTCGGCGGAGATGGCGAGGGAGCCGTCGGAGGTGAACTTGTTGAGATCCATGGGGGTGGTCTCGGGCGCGCCCGCGGGTGCCGACAGCGGTGCGCCGGTGGTCTTGCGGCGGCCGATGACCTGTTCCTGCTCGGTGCGGGTGAGGTCGGCCCAGTGGTCGAGGAGCATGCGGATGCGGCGCACAACGGCGTAGGAGCCGCCGTTCATCCACGCCTCGTCGTGGTGGCTGTCCCGGACGAAGATCTTGGCCGTGAAGTCGTGGTCGGTGGGCGCGGGGTTGCCGGTGCCGTCGATCTGGCCCATCAGGTTGCGGACTGTCCTGGGGCGGTCGGTGGCACCCGGCGTGCGGTTGAAGCCGCTCATCTGCCAGCGGACACCGGCTGTGCCGTCGGCCTCCTTCTGCAGGACGTGCAGGGCGTGGAAGGCGACGAGGGGGTCGTCGGCGCCGATCTGGATCCACAGGTCGCCGTCGCTGATCTTCGGGTCGATCGCGTCGGACGGAAAGCGGGGGATGGGCATGAGCGCGGCCGGAGCGCGGTGGGTGAGGCCGGTCTTGGGGAAGAACGTGCGGCCGAAGCCGAAAGTGACGGTCAGTCCGGAGGGTCCGGCGTCGAGGGCGATCTGGTCGTCGGCGGCGGGCGGGTGGCCCTGGGTCATCGCCTCGGCCGCGGCCGACCAGCGGCGCATCAGTGCGGCGGCGTCCTTGCGGCGGGCGCCTGGCGCCAGGTCGAACGCGACGAGGTGGCCGATGGTCTGCAGGGGGGTGGTGATGCCCGCCTGGTGGGTGCCGTGGAAAGGGACGGCGGTGCTGCCGAGGGCGGTCAGCGGGGTGGGATGGTGCACGGCGGCGTAAGTGGCGGTGCCGCCGCCCGCTCCGGCCAGGAGTCCTGCGGTGCCCGCCGCGCCTGCCGTGCCCAGCAGTCGCCTGCGGGAGATGACGCCGCGTCCTTCGTGATGTCGTGTGGTGTCTTCGGGCATGTGGAAGCCTGTCTGAGCTCGGGAGTATCGGATGCCGGGTGGGGCGAGGGGCCGCCGAGGCGTTCGGGCGCCCGGACGAGCCCTCGCCGGGGTTCAGTTCGCGGGCTGGTAGGTCGTCGGCTTGACCGGCGCCCGGACGGTGATCGAGCCGGAGTCGGCGAAGCGCAGCCGCAGGGTGATCGTCTCGCCCACCGCCGGCTTCTTCTTGAAGCCCATCAGCATCAGGTGGTTGCCGCCGGTACGCAGCACGAGGCTGCCGCCCGCGGGGACGGTGAACGCCTTCACCGGCTCCATCTGGTCCTGGGCCGTGGTGCGGTGCATCGACACGTTGGTGGCGACGTCGCTGCTCACGCCGATGAGCTTGTCCGGCTGCCGGCCCGTGTTGGTGACGGTGAAGTACCCGGCGGCCATGTCGGCCGTGGGCGGCTGTCGTATGTAGGCGCCGGTGACCTTCAGCACCGGCTCGTCGTAGGCGGGGGCCGCCGCTGGGGACGGCGAGCAGCCGGTCAGCGCGGTGCCGCCGAGCAGCACCGCGGTGGCCAGTCCCCGGGACAGACGGGCGTGGGGGCGGGTGTGGGCGAGGGAACGGGTCACGGCGTCTGTCCCTTGACGATCTTCGGCAGATCGGCGGCGTACCGTTGCTCCGAGGTCCCCGAGGTGTAGAAGAGGTGGGCCTTGTCGTCCTTGGGGGAGAAGGCGAAGACTTCCGCGCCGTGGCTGACGGTCACGGTGCCGTCCTTGTGCTTCACCGGTGGGGAAATCCCGACGCCCAGAGTCCGCGCCGCCTTCTGCACGGCGCCGAAGTCGCCGGTCAGGCCGATGAACGAGGGGTCGATCGCGCCGAGCCACTGCTTGAGGCGCTGGGGGGTGTCACGGGACGGGTCCGTGCTGACGAAGACCACGCGCAGATCACGCCGTCCCGCCGCCGGCAGCTTGCGTGCGGCGAGCGCGATGTCGGCCATCGTCGTCGGGCACACGTCGGGGCAGTGGGTGTAGCCGAAGTACAGCAGCGTCGGATGGCCCGCGGTCCGCTTGACGAGGTCGTAGGGGTGACCGTTCTGGTCGGTGAGGGTCAGGGCGGGCTTGGCGTCCGGTGTGTCGAGGGTGACGGTGCCGGGCGGGGACGAGGAGGACGGAGTGGAGACGACGGCGGCCGGCTGGTCGCCGGACGCGCCGGCACAGGCGGTCAGGCCCAGCCCGGCGGCGACGAGCAGGGTCGCGGTCGCGGCCGTCCGGCGCGGTGTGAAGGTGTGCATCGTGAGGCTCCTGCGTGCGAGGCAGCGGGGCATATGGCTCGCTCCCGAAGGGGCGCGGCGCACATGCGGGGGTTGGCGAGGTGAGACACCCGGTGCGGTGGAGAGCCGACGTGCGGCGGGCAGGACGCAGCGCGAAGCGTCCGCTGACCGTGAGGACCGTTCTCCGTGAACTCCGGGAAGGCAAGAAAGAGGGGTAGGGGGGTCTCACCCTTGGCACCAGGGCGGGCTGCGTCCCGCCCTGGGCGCATGAGCGCGCAGGGCGGCTCAGACCGCCGCAGCCATCGCGGGCGGTCCCCGACGGACGGCGCACGTCCACAGCACGGCGGACCGTGGCTGCCGCGCGGCGCCGTCATCTATCCGCTGCGGGAGGCATGCGGACACGAACTGCTCCAGCAGCGCCGTGATCCGCACCAGGAGCCGAGCCATGGCGAGCAAGCCGCTCAGCCGCCGCAGCAGAGCGAGACGGGCCAGATGATCCGCGGCCAACGCCGGCAGCCGGACGGCCCGCCACAGCGCGACCTCGCAGCGGCGCAGCAGCCAGCCCGTGATGACGGCGGCGGCCACGTGCGCGGCGAGCATCGGCGGAGTGAACATCGAGCTCAGCATCATCGCGTGCCCACCATGGCTCGCCACGCCGGCCATGCCCGGCGTGCCGTGCGCGACGGGGAGGGCCCGGCCCGGATCGATGTGCGCCTGCCGCAGGATCAGCGCCGCACGCTCCGGTGTGAGATGCGCCGCGTCGGCACCGCACAGGAATCGTTCGGCCAGCGCCACCACACGGCTGGGACCGTCGCCCGGAGCGGCGGACATGGAGCCCTGCCCGAGGGAGAAGAGCAGGTGCAGACCGAACTGACCAGCCAGCAGGGCGAGCGCGATGCCGGGCAGCGACCGCTCCCGTCCGGCCAGGGGACCCACGAGGCACAGCATCGCGACCCAGCCGGCCGCCAGGGACCACAGCGGTACCCCGGTGCCCGAGGCGAGCATGTGCCCGCCCGCGGCCAGCGCCACGCACACTGCTGAGAACACGGAGGCTCTCAGCAGTCTCAGATCGGCGGCAGCCCGTACCGGGACGTTCATGGCAGCCGCCATCATTCCAGCCTCCCAAGAGCCGGCGAGCGCCGGGGGTGGCCGTCGACGCGGACGGTCCCGGCCCGCGCGGTGCGGAGCCGGGACCACCGGTCGCGATCTGTTCTCAGGCGACGCCGGGCGAGCAGGACCCGGGCGAGACCGGCTCCCGTCTCACCAGGTGGCCCTCCTCCTGCCGGTCGGCCGTGCCCCGCGCCGTACACGTGCGGCGAGGAAGCCCCCGCCTACGATCACGACAACGGCAACCGCTGCTACGACCAGTGCCGTGCCGCGGCCGAGCCCCAGGATCATGCCGCCCGTACTCGCGCCGGTGTCCGTGGCCGGCGCCGACAGGCTCAGGGACTTGCAGGCAGCCGGAGCGGTCACCGCCTGTGCGCCGTCGAGGACCTCGAACTGGAACGAGTTGGTCTGGGTGTCGCCGTCGGAAGCGGTGACCGTGTACGTGAGGGTGGTGACGCCCGCCCGCAGCGGGCTGACGGCGGCGCAGGTGACGGAGCCGTCGGCCACCTGGGGCTGCCCGACGGACACCGCGGTGCCGTCGGGCCCGGTCAGGCTGACCTTCGGGGTGGTGCCGGGCTTCAGCCGGGCGAAGGTCAGCTCCACGACGCTGGTACCGGTACCGACCATGGAGCCGGGCGCCGGTGTCGCGTCCTTCAGCGCGGTGTGGGCGTAGGCGGGCGTGCCGCCGAACAGCAGCAGCACGCCCAGACACCCCAGCAGGGCGGCCGGCGCCCTCAGAAGCCGAAGTCCACGCATGCGATCCGGTTGTCCATCGCTTCCACGGGGTGGACGACGAGGGCGACCGCGCCCTTGCCGGTCTTCTTCGCGTTGTTCACCGTCGTCATGCCCTTGCCGGACTTGTCGGCGGTGAAAGTCAGCCACACCTCGTTCGGCGGCTTGGCCGGCCCGCCCTTGGTGAACTGGAAGTGCTCGCCTCCGTTGTCGGCGGAGCAGTGCTGGGCGTGCAGGTGGGCTATGTAGTGGTGGCCCGGCTTCAGGCCGGTCAGGGACACCGTGACCGTGGTGCCCTTCGCGCCCTGGGCCAGCCAGGCGGTGCCCTTGACGTCGTCCATGCCGGGCGGACGGGTGTCCAGCAGCTTGAACGCGCCCTTCACCACCTCCGCACCGGGCATCTTGTAGGCGGGGGTGGCCGACGGGTCGCCATAGGTCATGCCCATGCCGGACATGCCGCCCCCCATGTTCTTGGACGGGGACGCGGACGACGCGGCGGCCGCCTTGTCCGACGTGCTGCCGGAGGAGTCGCCGCCGCATCCGGACAGCAGGGCCGCCGCCGCGGCCACGGCGGCGCAGCCTACGGCGAAACGGGCGTGTGTACGCCTGACGGTGTGATGGTGCATGAAGGGAACTCCCGATCGAAGAGAGCCTGAGCCGTCGCCGGCCCTGCCGACCGTCGAGCGGTCGGCGGGCAGTGCACAGCCCGGCCGGAGGGAAGATGAAGAGAGCAGGTCGGCGCCCTCGCGGGCACGCCGGCCGCCCACCCGTCCCCCGGCCACGGCGACCGCCGGGGTCAGGCCGCAATCAGGGCCGTACGGCGAGCGTCGGATCGGGAGACGGGCGGCTGAGCCCCGAACGGCATCCGTGGCGGGCCTCTGCGGACAACGGCATGCCTCAGCGAGGAGGGAGGCGGCCGCAGTTCCTTCCCGGGATCGGCGGTCGGACCGCACGGCGGTGTCCCGGTCTCGGGCACCGTGCGGAAGAGTGCGCGGCAGACACGGTGCAGCGGTGCGAACATCACCGCCGCCAGCGCACGGCCGATCCGATGGACCGCCGCCTCGCCCCGCCACAGCCACAGCCCGCACACGACGGCGGCCAGCAGATGCGCCAGAACCATCCCGGCAGAGCCCTGGTACGTCAGGGCGGACAGAAGCGGCGAGACGGACGGCGTCCCCGACGATCCGGAAGTGTGCTGCATCATCATGCCGCCATGGGAGAACGCCACGTGGTGCCGCATGACGAGGCTGCCGTCCATCCCCCGCATGGCGACCGCGGCGTCGGACGCATGGACCAGCCGGTGGGCGACAACGAACAGCAGGTGCAGCAGCGTCTGCGCCACAACCGTGGCACCCACGACAGCCACGGCACCGCGCTCCCGGCCGGTCAGCCACCAGGCGCCCGAAGCCGTCCCCACGAACGCACAGGCCACCGCCCACCGCGGCAGAGCATCACCGGACATCAGGGCGTGCCCCAGCGCGGTCGTCGTCACGCAGACGGCGGCGAACACCGCGGCTCGCGCCGACCGCACGGCATCGACGGCACATCGGTCGGTGCCTGTCGCACGGCGCCCTGGGATCGTCCCGCCGCAGCGGCTCCCCCGGGGCATTCGACCACTCCCTGACGTCAACGGGCCTGCGATGAACTCCGGTTACGTACGGATGGACAGGTGACCGCGTTCACTCGCGGCGCATGGCGGTCATCGCCCGATCGTCACGGTCTTCTCCACGGTTACCTGGTCGATGTCGGAGACACGGACGGTGGCCCTCATCGTCCAGGTCCCGGCGACCGGGAGGTTGAGAGTGTCGCTGCCCCAAAAGCCACGTTCGTCGGCGAGCTGTGCATCCAGCGGGCCGATCCCCCGGTCGGCGTCGGTGAAGGTGAGCCGCAGTTCGGGGATGGTGACAGGGCTGCCGTCGGCGCCGTAGACGATCGCCTCGACCACGTTCCGGCCGGCCCGTCCCGGTTCGAGCTCGACCTGGACCCTGCCGCGTCCGACGAGGGTGTTCTTGCCGGTGTCGTACGGAATCAGGGTCAGGTTCACGTCGGGCCGTCCGGGCACCTTGCTCGCCGTGGCGGCGGTCTCGTCGGCGGCCCGGCCCGTCTGGGTGCCCGTCAGTACGGTAGTGAGCAAGAGGACGACCACGCCGACCGCCACCTCGGCCAGCACGGAGCGGCGCAGCCCGCGCCGGGGCGCCTGCGGACCGAGCCCCGCCGTATCGCTCTCGTCGGCCGGGGAGGAGAGAGGAATCCCGCCGCTGCCCGCCGTGACCAGCACCCGTTCCTTCTCTTTCACGTGCAGCAGCCGGGCCGTCCAGCGCCGGGAGTGCGACGCCGCCAGCAGCATCAGCATCACGGCCCAGACCTTGAAGCCGAGGATCCTGCCGTAGGGAGTGGTGAACGCCTCCCAGGAGCCGAGCCCACGCCAGGACTGGTAGACGCCTGTTGCGGCCAGCACGGCCACCGCACTCAGGGCGATACCGGAGAAGCGGGCTACGGCGACAGCGGGCAGGGGGTCCTCGGCCGGTGCCCGGTACAGCACGACCAGCAGTGCCGTCAGGCCGCCCAGCCACACCGCCATGGCCAGCAGATGCAGTACGGACGAGGCCACGGCCACGGGTACCTGGATCCCGACGGATGCGTGCTCCGCTGCCGCCCAGGTCGCCGCGAGGCCGAGGGAGAGCACACCGCCTGCTGCGACGACACGCCGAGTGGGCTTCGACTCCGGCAGCCGGTGGCGCACCAGCGCGGCCACCGCCAGGAGGAGAACCAGGCGGGCCAACAGGGCGATCCCCGGGCGACTGTCCGCCGTCCGCCGCAGCGACCCCACGTCGAAGACCCCGGCGAGCCCGTCGTCACCGTCGTAGGGCCCGCGCAACAGCACCAGCGCGACCGTGGACACCAGCAGCGCCCACCATCCGATCACGAACGGCCGGCGCATCACCCGCACGGCCGTGGCCGAGGGCCAGCAGGCCAGGACGAACACACCGATGCCGATCAGCAGCGCCAGACCGCAGTAGGCGACGTAACGGCCGACGCCGTACAACGCCTCGACAGCAGGATCCACGGCAGGCGCGGCAGCGGTGGAGGCCCGGGTCGCCGACGGTTCGCCGACGGAGAAGGTGAAGGCGCCCGACACGGCGTGAGTGTCCGCCGACACCACCCGCCAGGACACGGTGTACGTGCCTTGTCCCAGACGACTCGTCAGCGACACTTGGGCAGTGTTGCTCCTGCCACCCGCATGGTGGGGATCGCCCGCCGTGACCGGACGGCCGTCGGGATCGAGCACTCGCATGGAGTTCTCGACGAGAGCGACCGACTCGTCGAACGTCGCTGTGACCTGTTTCGGCGCGGTTTTCACCACGGTGCCGTCGCGCGGGTCGCTGCCGGTCAGCACGGCGTGCGCCGAGGCGGGCGCCGCACCTGCGAGGAGAACGCCGACAAGCACGGCCATCAACGCGAGGATCGAGCCGGGTGTGTGCCTGCCGTCGTTCACGTGTCGTCGCACCACCGTCGTCTCTCCGGTTTTCCGGCTCCTGGATCACGGATATGTACGTGCGCACCCCGTGCTGTGCTCACCCGACGTCGCCTCGCGGCTGCACGGGACCGGTTCTGCACACTTCGGACACGCCTCTCTGATGTCCTTCGGTTCACCGGGCGGGGTCTGTGGGTGCTACGGGGAGGCGCGCAGGCCCTCCAGGACGAGCGGGAGCAGCGCCGTGTCCGGCTCGGTGGCCTTGACGGCGGCTCGCCCCTCGGCGTGCCACTGCGCGAGTGGTTCGCGCCACGCTGCTTCGGCGCGCATGACTTCGGTGCGGATACCTGCCAGCGCCAGATCGGTTTCCGTGCGCAGCCGTACGAGGTCGGCGGGTGTCAGGCGCAGGGTGCGGACGGTGATCGTGCCCAGCGCGCGGCGGGGTACGGCCAGCTCCACGCACCGCTCCGGATCGGCGATGCCTGCCAGCTCGTCCTCGGGCAGCAGCCGCAGGGTCAGCATGCCGGGACCGCCAGCTCCGCCCAGACGGTTGCCCCAGCGCATCCGGTCGTAGCCCCAGCGGTGGGACAGCGCGTCGATCAATAGGAGGCCGCGCCCGGTCTCATCGCCGTCGGCGACCGGAGCCATCGTCGGCAGGGCGTGGGACTTGTCGGTGACGCCGATCCGTACGAGATCGTTCGTGACGCGCCGGACGGACACCCGGATCAGGCGGCACGGGGTGTGGCGGACTGGGTTGCCCACCAGCTCGGAGACGATGAGCGTGCCCGCATCGGCCATCTCGCCTGTACCCCAGGTGTTCAGCGCGGCCGAGACGAGTCGCCGGGCACGGCGAGCCGTCTCGGGCTCGCAGGGCAGGGTTTCGCTGTGTCGACGGCACGCTCCCACACGGCCTCGAACGCATTCGAGCACAGCTTGACCACCGCGGGGTCCTCGCTGAATTCCTTGGGCGGATCCGCCCAATCGCCATCCCCGGAAAAGAGGTTGAACTGCACCAGGCGGTCGTCGAACAGCCAGAAGTCGGCTCCCGGCAGCGCGATGTCCACGGCCCGCCGGCGGGGCAGCCAGCGCACCAGTTCACCCGCCTCGACGTTCAGCGGGGTGGCGGCGTGTTCCCAGCGGATGTAGTCCGTCACGGGCTCGGAAACGATCCTGGCTCGGCGCATCACCATGCCACGGCCGACGGCCTCCCGCACCATGCCCAGCCAACCGGGCCACCACCGCGCAGTCGGATCGAGATCGACGTGGCCGGTGCGCTTGAACTGCTCGAACTCCTCAGCCTCGTCGCCGACGCCGTACGCGTCGCGCATCTCAAGATGCACCGCGCTGCGGCGCGTACCGGCCAGCAGCTCAGCGAAGCTCGGCACGCCGCTCTGCGACATCGCACGCCTCCCTCAGAATCGGCACCATACGGGCCGGAATGCGGATCACCGTCTCGTGGGCAGGGATTCCCACCGCGTGACCGGCGACCCACTCCGTACCGCTGACCAGTGCCTCCAGCGCTTCCTCGGCCTTGACGCCCTGGAGGACCACCGGCGAGTTGGGCGTGCCCCGGTCCATGGGCGCGGTCGGCACCTCCGCCGACAACGCCGCCTGCGAGAGCTTCCACGCCGCCCTCAAGCGGGAGACCCTGCACGGCGCCCACCACTACCCGGGAGCGGAACTCTGCCGACGTACCGTCTTCCGGTGGCTCACCCGCTACAACACCCGCCGCAGGCACTCCGCCAACGGACACCTCAGCCCCGTCGACTATGAACACCCGCACCGGCAGGCGTCCGATGAGCTCACACTGGCCGCTTAACCACCCAAACGCGTGTCCACTTTGCGAGGGAAGGCCCCTGCACGACCGGCGTGACCCGACTGCGCCCACCGCCTGCGGAGTAGGCGACCCCTTCAGCCTGCCAACTGCTGTAGCCATTCGCGCAGCAGAGCTGTCTCCGTGGCTCGCAGAGGTACCCCGGTGCTGAGCGCGGTTTCAAGTGCGGCATCGAGGGCGAGTGCGTGCGAGGCCAGGTCGGGCCCGGATGAGGCGGGCGAGTCCGTGGTGACCGAGGCGATGACGGTGTCCCGCAGCCGCGCCGAAGTGGTCAGGTCCCGCTGCGATGGCTCTTCGCCGATCAGCGCCAGCGTGGCCCCCGTCGTCGCCGCATGGATGACGCGGGTCGCCTGCTCCACCGGAACCCGAAGGCGCCCAGCCTCGGCCGCCCGGCCCAGCAGTCTCACCAGCAGGGCGTGCGCCTCGTCCGCGGCCGGGGGCCGCCGTCCGGGCCGCGCAGTGCCATACATGAGCACGTAAAACGCGGGGTGTCGCAGTCCGAAGTCGACGTGCAGGTCCCAGCCGCGGTAGAGGTCGGCCACCGGGTTGTCCGGGGTCAGCGCCAGTGCCTCCCGTTTCTCGGCCAGGTACATCTCGAATCCGTAGGCGGCCAGCTCGGCCAGGAGTCCGTCCTTGTCGTCGAACATCCGGTAGAGCGCGGGGGCCGTGATGCCCGCGGCGGCGGCGACAGCGCGCGTGGAGACCGCTTCACTGCCGCCCTCCTCCAAAAGCTTGGCGGCAACCTGCAGTACCTGGCGCCGCGCGGCGCGTCGTCCCTCGTTCATGGAACAACGATATCTCATATTGCGTATCGCCGCCTTATCGATGCTACTGTTCAAAGCGGAACGACGATCCATACTGATGGTGGTCGGCACCGGCCCGCGACACCTGGGCATGCCCCGCACCCAGGCCCGGGACGTCGGTCCCCACTCGTGGAGCAGTGCGGCCGACCGCCGCACCGGGCGGCTCATCGTCTGCCGGCACACCACCGAACACGCCGCCATCGCGGCAGGATAGGAACACCCGTGTCCGATATCTCGATCGTTATCGCGTCGCATTCCGGCTACGGCCACACCGCGCAGATCGCCACTGCCGTCGCCGACGGCGCGCGCTCCATCGCCGGGACACACGTCCACCGCGTGGACGTCGCCTCCCTCAGCGACGCCGACTGGGAACTGATGGACGCCGCGGACGCCATCATCTTCGGTACCCCCACCTACATGGGCACCGCGTCGGGGGCGTTCCACGCCTTCGCCGAGGCCACCAGCAAGCGGTGGATGACCCGCGCCTGGAGCGACAAGCTCGCGGCGGGATTCACCAACTCCGGCTCCATGAGCGGCGACAAGCTGCACACCCTGCAGTACCTGGCGCTCCTGGCGGCCCAGCACGGGATGCTCTGGGTGAGCCTGAACCTTCTGCCGGGCTGGAACACCACCACATCCAGCCCCCAGGACGACAACCGCCTTGGCTTCTACCTCGGCGCCGGCGCACAGAGCTTCAACGACATACCCGACGTCCACGACGCAGACCTGAACACCGCCCGACACCTCGGCCGGCGCGTCGCCGAGCACACCCGGATTCGTTGACCAAGAACAGCACTGATCCGGCGATGGGCCAGCCCACGGATCCACCATCGCGGTAGGTCTCGATGCCGATCACCAGTAGCAGCGAACCGACCGCCACGCCCATCAGGTCGAGGAGGGCGTCTGCCTGCCTCGCGATCTTCGAAAGGTTGACCACGGCTGGATCGTGACAGGTGATCACGCTCGTTGCCAAGGGCCGTTCCTCTGCCGTGACCTGCACCTTTTCCACGCGGTTGGCGTAGCGACTTTGGCCGGGAGCTGCTTTGGCGCGAGTGATCATGGCCCCGTAAGCTTCCGGCGCGTCGGGCAGTCTGTGGACCTGCCCGGTAAAGCACGACGTTGGGGCCATGATCTTCGAGGCTCGCGCCAAAGTGGCTGGCTAAAGTCGTGGAGCCGACCGCCCCAGCCACAGCGGGTTTTCCCACGTCCGCACGCAGCACGCAGCACGCAGCGCGCCGCCGGGCGCGGCCAGCCGGGGCGGAGACAGGAGGCAGGCCGCGCCGCAGAGGCGGCGCGCGCCCGCGTCGTGCGCGGGCCTTGAACCAGTAGAGAAAGTTGCAACTCAGTCGGTCGCGTGGGGTGTGAAGACGTATGCGCAGGCTGGTAGTTCGGTGCCCTGTCGGTGGGCGAGCGATACGAAGAGCACGGGGCGGATCGTCCAGGTGATGCGGGTGCTGGTCTGGGTGACTGACACAGTGCACGGCTCGGAGCGTAGGAGAGCCCTCCTGGTCTCGATGCGGCCGTTGTAGAGCCAACCCCAAGCCTCCTCGGATGCGTCGGCGTCGAGTGCCGGTGAGATCGTGCGGAGTGCGATGGCGCCCCATCGGTCTGCCTGGGGTGCGGTGTAGGCGTCGAAGGATGCTCGAAGTGCCGGCGGCTTGTCCTGGGTGAGGTCCTGGGTCCAGCACTCGCACCAGTGGCCGGCAAGGAGCCACACCGAGTTCTTCGCTCGGCCCTCTCCTCCGCCTGCCGTGAGGAACTGATCACCCGCAACGTCGCCAAGCTCGTCGAGCCACCCCGCACCGACAACCGCGAGCTCAAGCCCTTGACCCTCGACGAGACGCTCGACTTCCTCGCGGCCTCCCGCAAGGACCCGCTCTATGCGGCCTTCGTCCTCGCCATGGGCCTCCGTCGAGGAGAGATCGTCGGTCTCCGCTGGGCAGACCTCGACCTCGACAACCGCGTCCTCTACGTCCGGCAGCAGACCCAGCGCCGCCGTGGCGTCCTCTACGACGACGACCCCAAGGGCCGTCGTCGTCGTGCCGTCCCGCTCCCCGCGCTCTGCATCGCACCCTTGCGCTGGCACCGCATGCGGCAAGCAGCTGCTCGCGCGAAGGCGGAGCGGTGGCAGGACTCGGACTACGTCTTCACAACCCGCACCGGCCGCCCGGTCGAGCCGCGCAACCTGTACCGGTCCTTCACCCGCGTCGCCCAGTCCGCCGGCCTCCGCGTCATCCGCCTGCACGACGCTCGCCACGGCACGGCCACGCTCCTCACGGCGGCCGGAGTCGCGCCCCGCGTCGTGATGGAGATCCTTGGCCACTCTCAGATCAGCATCACCATGGACGTGTACACGCACGTCGTCCAGGACACGCAGCGGGAGGCCATGAGCCACATGGACCGGCTGTTGCGGAGGCGTTCCGGTCGTCAGTGACCGCCCTCGTTGATGTCAAAACTGGGTGTCAAAGGCCCCGGACCAAGATCGGTCCGGGGCCTTTTGCCTGGTGCCCCCGGCAGGATTCGAACCTGCGACACCCGCTTTAGGAGAGCGGTGCTCTATCCCCTGAGCTACGAAGGCAGGGATGTGTGGGCAAAGGTGTTGGAAATCCGCCCGCATCGGACGAATCCCGACCCCTGAGGGCCCCAGACATCCACAGGGCGCCCCACCGGAGTGGTGCACCGCGCACAGTCTAGCGGTTGCGGCAGCGCACTGAGATGTCATGCCCTGCTGTTGCGTGGCCCCCCTGTGTGTCGAGCCGCCCTGGATGGGCCGGCGGAGCGTGTCGTACGGTGACGTGCACGGACCGGCCTCGTGGCTACTGTGTCCGGCGGGTGATGCCGAGGGCCACGGAGTTCTTGGCCCAGGCGTACCGGATGTAGATGAGCAGAGCGCCGTCGGCTCCGTACGCGGGGATCCGTCGGAGGCGGTGTGTCTCATCCAGGGTGGAGAATCCGGATTCGCTGTCCTGGCGGAACCCGATGAGGCGTTCTCCGGCTTCGGTGCCTGGCGGAATGATCCGGAGGTGCTCGGTCCTGTTGAACCTCATGCGCTTCGTCCTTGGATCCAGCGATCTATCTTCCTGAGTTTCGTAAACACCGGGCGGTCGGCGCCTATCTCACCGGCCGGCACGACGCCGCCGGGGCCGGGTCCGGACAGCGTCGCGTGATCGCCGTCGACGGTAAGGCACTGAAGGGATCTGCCCACCTGACCGCCACCCGCCGGCACCTGCTCTCCGCGGTCACCCACCACCGGGCCGTGACCCTCGCCCAGGCGGAGGTGGGAGCGAAGACGAACGAGACCACGCACTTCCGGCCCCTGCTCGAGCCGCTGGACCTTCAAGGAGCTCTTGTCACCTTTGACGCGCTGCACTCGGTCCAGGCGAACGTCACCTGGCTGGTCGAGACCAAGAACGCCCACTACATCGCGGTGATCAAAGCCAACCAGCCGAACACACACCGCCAGCTCGCCGCCCTGCCCTGGCGGGACATCCCGGTCCAGCACGCCACGACCTCCACCGGACACGGCCGCCGCGAGTCCCGCTCCGTCAAGACCTGCGGCCCCGCGGACAAACTCGGCGGGATCGCCTTCCCCCACGCCCGTCTGGCCGTCCGCGTCCACCGCCGCCGCAGGCAGACCGGCCGACGCGAAACCCGTGAGACCTCTACGCCGTCACCAGCCTCGACGCCCACCAGACCGGCCCCGCCGAACTCGCCGCCGCGATCCGCGGCCATTGGACCGTGGAAGCCCTGCACTACGTGAGAGACGTGACCTTCGCCGAGGACACCTCCACCGTCCACACCAGCACCGCACCCCGAGCCGTGGCCACCCTCCGCAACCTTGCCATCGGCCTGCTCAGAACCCTGGGAGCCGACAACATCGCCAAGACCACCCGCGCAATCCGCGACCAACCCGAACGAGCACTTCCACTCCTGGGCATCACCAACAACCCGGGAACCGAAGGAACTTGATCAACCCCTGGGTCCGATGGACCACCGAAGGATAGATCATCATCCCTAGATCGGGGGTGTGCCCGGCCGAGTCCGCCGTGCCGAGGTCCCCGGTGACGGTCATGTCGCCCGGATCGAACCCGCTGGCGTCGCCCTGGCCGGGCCGTACGGTGAACTGCACGGTGATCACCGGATGTAGATCTCTTGCGCGGGATGAAGATGTTGACGTGGTTCCCGTCTGCCGAGTCGACGATGGGCCGATGCCTTGTGGGTCGGTGATCCCGGTCGACTCCTCAGCCCACGTCCCCCCAAACGGCTTGCAGGTCCTTGCAGCGGACGGTGATCGACGCGTCGGTGAGCGCGATCTCGTGCACGCAACCCCCGTCTTCGCCCGGGAGGATCTCGTCGAGGAGCACGGTGTCGACCAGCATCCAGTCAATGGAGTGCTCATAGTCGATGGAGAAGTGCGTCACTCCTGAGTAGCTGATGCGCAGCCCGGCGTCGTGCTTCCACTGATTCGGGGCAAATTCCAGGGTCAGCCCTCCGCTTTTGTCGGTGGCCACCTGGATACCGGACAATTCCAGATCCTTGACGCAGCGGCCATTGCCGTGCCCGAGAGCATAATGCGCCGGATCCGACGCGAATTCCCTTGCCCCGGCCGGCAGCTGATCGCGAAACTTCGGGAGTTCGGCCAGGTAGGCCCTCGGATCGACGTAGAACCCGCCATCGTCCCAAACGGCCGTCACGTACTTCATTTGCAACCTTCCGCGGCGAGAGGCGGTCGCCTCCACTTGTCTCCCGAGATGTCTTCGGTACCCTTCGGGCCGATGCGGCCGACTTTCCGCAACTCGTAGATGACTCGTCCCTTGATGGCATTCTCCACGCCAGGTGGGACCTCGACTTCCGAGGCTTTGATGCCGTGCTTATTGAACCATCCCTGGCTGTTGAACAACCCTACTTCGCGCATGGACTTGTCGTAGACGTGGATTTCCACGTCCATGCCCTTGTTGCTCACTGGGAAGATGTCAGCCCGGCCCGTATACCCCTGTCCGAAGTCCAGGGGATTCGGCGGGCCCTTCGGTCCCTTCCCGGCGAGGCCGAGATGGTCGCTCCAGCTCAGCGGGTTCGGTACATAGGCGTGGTGATCCGGTGAGGGGACGAGACCCAGCGGATCCGCGCTGATGTACCGCGCTGTCTCGGGATCGTAGTACCGGTGCAGGTTGTAGTGCAGACCGGTCTCGGGGTCGGCGTACTGTCCCGGGAAACGCAGCGGGCAGTCGACTGGCGACGTCGCTTCGTCCAGGGCCGGAAGGGGGGTACCCCACACGCTGGTACGACGCTGCCAGACCAGATCGCCTGTGACGGAGACCAGCTCTGTGGGCGTACCGAGGGAGTCGGTGACGACGGCGTGGAACTGAGCGCCTCGCTCGGGATGTGATTCCGCTGCCAACTGCGCCAGGAACGACGTATTGGCGGCTGCCGCGGTCGGTTTGTGGCGCGTCTGGGCGACTGGGCGAGGGCTGTCCGGCGCGTAGTCCCAGGTTGTCACCCAGCCGTCTGCTGTGGTCTGCTCGGCCAGGCACAGGTCATCCCAGACGAAGTCCGTACGGTCGGCCACGGAGCCGTCGTCGGCGACCCGGTGTTTGGAGATGCGTCGCCCGAGCGGGTCGTACGCGTACTGCCACTGAGTTCCGTCTGGGGCGATCACCTCCGTGAGACGGTCCTCGGCGTTCCACGTGTAGGTCCAGGTACGGGTCTGGCCGTTCAGAAGCTTGCGGGTCCTGCGCACTAGGCGGCCTTCGCCGTCATGCTCATAGGAGGTGCGACCGGCCGAGCGGACGAGCGTGCCCTCGAACCGCAGCTCACCGGGTGTCTCATGGGCAGGCGACGCGGCGTGCGTCAGGTGGCCTGCCGGGGCGTACGCGTACGTCTCGCTCCAGCCGTGGGCGCGCGTCCGGGTGACGCGGCCCATGCCATCCAGGTCGAAACGACGGGTGCCCGACGTCAGCTCCCGGATTTCGGTGAGGTAGCCGTCGGCTCGGTGCGAGTACGTCCGATGCTGGAGGAGGCGGTCAGGGGAGGTGGCGGTCAGGGTCTGCCCGGTCAGTAGACCCGCCGCGGTCCACGTCTGGGTGAGCGTCACCTCCGTACCGAGGTTGCGCTGCGTCTCACGGCCGACAGCGTCGTGGGAGAAGTACAGCGCGCCATCGGACGATCGCAGGGTGAGCGGGTGCCCCGCCAGGTCGTAGGTCCATTCGGAGACCAGCCCTGAAGGTGTCGTACGTCGGGTCCGGCGGCCGACGGCATCGTGGACATAGGTGGTCGTCTGGCCGTTCACGGTCTCCGACAGCACTCGGCCGAGCGGGTCACGCTCCAGTGTGACCTCGGCATCCGCGTTTGCCGCACGGCACAGGTTGCCGTCGGAGCCGTAGGCGAAGGTGGTGACGTCACCGGTGTCGGCGTGCTGTTCCACTACCCGGCCGAGCGGGTCCCGCACGAAGCGCAGCGTCTGTCCGGCGCCGTTGGTGCGCGTGGCCAGGCTGCCAGCAGCATCGCGGGTATAGGTGAGGGTACGACCGTTGAAGTCCGTTTCCTCTGTCGTCCAGCCCGCGTCGTCATAGGTGTACGTCCAGGTCATGCCCTGCGGGTTCGCGACGGAGGTCAGACGGAGTTCGGTGTCGTAGCCGAACGCGTACCGCGTGCCGTCGGGATCGGTACGGGTGGCCGGCACGCCGAAGTGGCCCACCGAATGGTGGGTTGTGTTCCCAGCGACGTCCGTATGGCAGAGCAGGTTGCCCTCGGCGTCCCAAGTCCAGGACTCACGCGTCCCGTCGGTCATTTCGCGCCAGGCCGGCTTGCCCTCCGTGGTCCACCCCAGGCGGGTGGTGTGGCCGAGAGGGTCGGTCGCCTCGACGACCCGACCGAAGGGATCGCGGCGGACCGTTGTCGTGTGGCCCAGTTCATCCGTCAGGACGATGGGCAGGCCGGCGTCGTCGTACGCCACCGTGCGGGTGTGGCCGAGCGCGTTCGTGATCGCCGTCGGACGGCCCGCATCGTCGTACACGTACCGGGTTTCGGCGCCGGTCGGGTCAACCGTCGTCAGCAGGTTGCCCCGCTCGTCGTACGTGTGCCGCCAGACCGCCCCTCCTGACTCGACCACCTCGGTCGGGAGGCCGAGTGCGTTGTACTCCGCCCGGGCCGCAGTGCCGTCGGGGAGAGCGAGGCCGGTGAGGTTGCCGGCGTCGTCGTACGTGTACCGCGTGGTGTGGCCCAGCGGGTCCGTCACCGCGAGTGGCCGGGCCCCGTGCTCGTCCCATTCTGTGCGGGTGACATGCCCGAGCGGATCCGTCTCTTCCACCACCCGGCCCCCGGCGTTGTACCGGTGGACCGAGACATGACCCTGCGAGTCCGTGTAGGTCGTCGTGCGGGCGGTGTCGTCGTAGGTCAGGCTGCCGGAGAGGATGCCGTCGACGCCCTCTGTGCGGACGACCCGGCCGCGCTCGTCGTAGACATAAACGAACCAGGTGCCGTTGCGGTCGGTCCAGCGGGTGACGCGGCCCTCGGCGTCGTAGGTGAACCGCAGGGGCTCGCCGCTGGAGTTGATGACCTCGGCGAGGTTGCCGGCAGCGTCGTATCCGTAGCGCATCACGACCGTGCCCTCGTCCGGCGCGGCGCCGGGGCGGTAGCGGGAGGGCGGCTCGTCCAGCAGGCGCAGGGCCGTGATGCGCGGGCCCTGGGTGTCGACGGCGACGTAGTAGCCAGCGGAGTGGCGGATGCCGAAGGGGACGCCTTCGTCGTCGCGTTCGACGTCGACGTGGTTGCCGTTTCGGTCGGTCCAGGAGTCCAGGGCCAGGTGGAAGACGCCGAAGGATGGGGAGGGGACGGGCGCGGCGAAGGTGCGGGTCACGCCCGTCGCCGGGTCGGTGACCGTCATCGCGCCGTCCGGCTTGCCGTCCCACTCCAGCGGCCAGCGGGCACCCTTCACCGGCATCGTGGGGACGCCTGGTTCGGGGATCGGGTAGACCAGGCGCATGCCGTCGGCCGCGGCGAAGACGACGCCCTCTCCGTCGATCTGGAGACACTCATCCAGGGTGGATATCCAGGTCGGGCCGAAACGGACGCCGCCCCGGTACGAGGAGAGGTGGGTGCGGGTGAACTCGAAGGGGAGCGCGGCCGGCAGGGTGAGGTCCGTCTGGGTCATCAGCATGGCGCCGGTCGCCACGTCGATGGGTTCGCCCACGCAGGGGGTGTCGTCGGCGTTGCGTGCCGCCGGGCCCAGATCGACCAGATCGGGTCGGAGCGACGGCGGGCGCAGCAGCAGCGGGGTGGTGTCGGTGAGCCCGCCTTCCATGCTCGCCTTCAGCAGGCCGCCGCCCGCTCCCAGGGCTCCGCCGAAGATCATGCCGTCCTTGGCGGCCTGGTTGACCTCGTCCAGGCTGAAGCCGTGCTGCAGGCCGGTCGCCATCTGCAGCGGCTGGGCGATGGCGAGGTCGACGGTGATCGACTCCACCCCGCCGAACGCGGCGGCGACGAAGGCACCTCCGATGATGTCGGCCACCACGGCGGAGACCCCGACGCCGATCGTGGCGCCGAACTCGATGACCGCGTCCGCCGCAGCTGCCGCCGCACCCGAGGCGATGCCCGCGGTCATGATGGCCAGCGCCACGCCACCCGCGATCACGGCCGCGTCGATGGCTATCCGCGTCCACAGCTTGTTGATCGCGTCGTCGATGGCGTCGGCGAACTTCTCCAGCGCGCCGGCCATCTCCCGCGAGGACTTCGCCAGATCGCTCAGCCAGCCGCCGTCCTTGCCCTGGGCGTAACGGCCCCAGAACTTGCGGAACGCCTCGACTGACTCACCCGTGTTGTTGTGGATGATCCCGGACGCGCTGCGGTGCACGGGAGCGCGCACGTCGTCCACGGACTCGGCGAACGCACGCCACGCCTTCGCCGCGTCCCGCAGCTTGCCGGAGTCTGCCTCCGGCCACCACAGGCCCATGTCGAGAAGGATGTGGCGGGCCTTGTCCTCAATGCTCACCGGAACCGCCGCCCTGCTTGCCGGTCTTCACTTCCGTGAACATGCCCGCGACCAACTCGTCGTGATCCACGTGCCCGTCGGCCATGTCGACCAGGGCCTCGTGAATGCTCGTCAGGCCGAGCACCAGGATGCCTGCCGCGCTCTCGATCTTCTTCTGGTGCGGCTTGTAGACGCCGCCGAACTGGTTGCCCTGCTTGTCGTGGCCCCAGGGCTCGCCGAGGCCGTCCAGGGTTTTGATGAGAGTGGTCAGGGCTTTGCTCAGATCGATGGCGCCCTGTTGGAAGGCCGGCGCCGCTGCCTTGATGTCGGCGGTCTTGATGTCCAACACCTTGCCGGGGACCTTGCCGTCGCCCATTGATACCCCCGCCCCGTTCGCAGCTGCGGCTTCCGACCCTAGGGCTGCAAGTTCAAGGAAGACCCATGCCAGGGTAATTCCGCAGTAACGCTCCCCTGTTAGGCGTGACTTAAGGCCAAGGTATCGACCGTCGCCGACCACTACGCGATCTCCGGTGGCATGCGCCTCGGGTCCCCGTAGTCGCTGCGACGCGGCCCGTGTGAGGTGCAACCCCCGGATTCAAGTGGTGGTCACGTTCAGCGACACCTCCGCCAAGCGGTCGGCGGCATCCGGGCGTCCCAGGGATCGGGCCTGCTGTGCCGTGCGCTGGCGCTCATCAGGTGAGGAGATGAGCGGGGCGACTGCGGCCCGCAGCCCTTCAGGCGTGACCGTGTCCCCCAAGAGGGCGACGGCTGCTCCGGCCTCCTGAAGGTGCAGGGCGTTGTGCTCCTGCTCGTTGCCCGCCGACGTCGCGAGCGGGATCAGGACGGACGGCTTGCCCATGGCCGTCAGCTCGGCGATCGTGCCAGCGCCGCTGCGGGAGGAGAAAGTCGCCCAGGCTGTCCAGCAACTGGACCACCGAAGGGCAGGTCATCATCCCTTGATCGGGGGCGTGCCCGGCCGAGTCCGCCGTGCCGAGGTCCCCGGTGACGGTCATGTCGCCCGGATCGAACCCGCTGGCGTCGCCCTGGCCGGGCCGTACGGTGAACTGCACGGTGATCACCGGATGTAGATCTCTTGCGCGGGATGAAGATGTTGACGTGCTTCCCGTCCGCCCAGTCGACGATGGGCCGATGCCTTGTGGGTCGGTGATCCCGGTCGACTCCTCAGCCCACGTCCCCCCAAACGGCTTGCAGGTCCTTGCAGCGGACGGTGATCGACGCGTCGGTGAGCGCGATCTCGTGCACGCAACCCCCGTCTTCGCCCGGGAGGATCTCGTCGAGGAGCAGGTCGACGTACAACCCGCCGTCGTTCCCAAACGGCTGTCACGTACCTCACGAGATGTCTTCGGTTCCCTTCGGGCCGATGCGGCCGACTTTCCGCAACTCGTAGATGACTCGTCCCTTGGTGGCATGTGTGTAGTGGGTGGGCGTCTCGGTACGGCAGGGTGCGGGGACGGGTCAGGAGGTGGGGACGGGGGTGAAGCGGGCGGCCGTGTGGAGGTCGGACTCGATGTGGGCGGCGGTCGCGCGCAGGGCGGGGAGGACGTCGTGGACGCAGTCGTCGAGTGTGCGGCGGGCCGCGTGGGTGGCGACGTTCAGCGCGGCGACCGCGCGGCCGGTCCGGTCCCGTACCGGTACGGCGATGGAGCGCAGGCCCGACTCCAGTTCCTCGTCGACCAGGGCGTACCCCTGGGTGCGGATCTCGGCGAGGGCCGGGGGAAGGGGAGCGCCGGTGTCGGCCAGGAGGACTCGGCCGAGGGAGGTCTGCGCGGCGGGCAGGCGCGCGCCCACCGTGATGTGCACGGTCAGGACGCGGCTCGTGCCCGCCCCGGCCGTGTACTGGATCTCCGCGCCGTCGGGGGTGAGGACCGCCAGTGCCGTCGGCTCGTGCAGCCGGGTCGCCAGCGCGCGGAGGTGGGGCTCGGCGAGGCGCGGCAGGGTGGTGCGGGACAGCGGCGGGAAGCCGAGGTCCAGGACACGCGGGGTCAGGGCGAAGGTGCGGTCGGGGCGACCCCGTACCAGGCCGAGGTGCTCGAGGGTGAGCAGGGCGCGGCGAGCCGTCGCCCGGGCCAGGCCGGTCGCCTGTGCCACCTCGCTCAGGGACAGCGCCGGGCGGCCCTCGCCGAACGCGGTCGGCACGGTCAGTCCCCGGGCCAGGGATTCCACGAAGTCCCGGCCCAGCTGGTGCTTGGACGCCGTCGTCCAGGCCGCCAGGCCCGACGGCGGCGGGCCTGGCCGCGGTGGTGGCGCGGTGCGCAGCTCGGTCTCCATCGCCGTGACCGCCGTACGAAGGCGGGGCAGCAGGCTCGTGCGCAGGTCGGCCGCGGAGTGCCGACTGGTGTGGCTGACCACACTCGCGACGCAGGCCAGGCGGCCGGTGCGCGGATCCCGTACCGGCACGGACACGGCGACCAGGCCGGGTTCGATCAGCTGGTCGTCCACCGCCCAGCCGTCCCGGTGCGCCCGTTCCACCCGCCGCGCGAAGGCGGGTGAGTCGACCGCCGGTCCCTCGGCCGTCGGCCGGCGGGGCGGGACGGCGGGAAAGGCCGCGTCCGTGGGATCCGTCGCGCGGCGGGTGTGCCAGCGGGTCCAGTCCGGTTCGGTCCACTCGGTCGCGAACAGTGCGCCCGGCGCGGTGCGTTCGGCCGGGAGCAGGTCGCCGATGCGGAAGCTCACGGACATCGCGCGGCGGCGGGTGGCCTGGTGGATGAAGCGGATGCCGTCGAGGTCGCCGACCGCGAGCGACACCGATTCGTCGAGCTCGTCGGCGAGGGCGTCGGCGTGCGCGCCGAGCAGTTCGGGCAGGCGGAGGGCGGCCAGGTAGGCGTTTCCCAGTTCCATCGCGCGAGGGGCGAGGACGACGTCCCGGCCGTCGAGGCGGACGTAGTCCATGCGGGCCAGGGTCGCGGTGATCCGGTCGACCGTGGAGCGGGCCAGTCCGGTGGCCCGTTCCAGCGCGCTCGGGCTCAGCGTGCCGCCCGCCTCGGTCAGCCGCCGCAGCACCCCGACCCCGCGCAGCAACGGCCCGACCGTTTCCCCCGCCTCGACAGGGGCGTCGGTCTCCACTGCGCTCTTCGCGGGCATGGGCTCTCCGGTACGGCAATCAGGCACGCCTACGGTAAACCCCGCCCGGTGTCGCCCTTGCCGGAAAGCGTCCGGCGGGGTCTGCGGTTCCGGGCGGTAGCGCACCCGCGGGCGCCTTCCCCGCCGCCTACTCCCGGGAAACCCGCACCCGGTAGGCCCCCTCCTCGTCCCGGCTGACCACCTGGACGGTGATCCCGTGGCGGGGGTCCCTGAAGGTCTCGCCCGGGGCGAAGGGGGCGTCGGAGAGTTCGGCCTGGACGTTGGGGCTGTGGGTGCAGCCGCCGCTGTGGGGGTGGCTGTCGTAGACGGTGATCGGGCCGCGGCCGGTGTCGATGCCGCCGTCCACCTTGTAGATCAGCAGGCCCGGCCGGCAGACCAGTTCGTCGTTGCCGCCCTGCTCCCGCACCTCGAGGGCGTACGTGCTCCGGGCGTTGAGCGGGATGAGGATCAGTTTGCCGCCGCCCGGCCGGTACAGCGGTGTCAGCTGGTACTCGACGGTGCCCCGGGCGGCCACGCAGCCCACTTGGGAGCCGTCCAGCCAGCCCAGCTTCCACTTGTGCCAGCCGAGCAGGTCGTTGCCGGCCCCCCAGTCCTCGCTCATGATGTCCCAGTGCCCCACCGCGCCCCCGCCCTCCTGCGTGTACAGGTCGGGAAGGCCGAAGGTGTGGCTGTTCTCGTGCGGCAGCACCCGGTAGCCGGTGCGGGAGTAGGAGCCGGAGCCGTCGTCCTGCCGGGAGTAGACGAAGGACGCGTTGGCGATGGGGACGCCGTCGGCGACCGGGGCCTCGCCGTTGCCCGCGAAGGTGACGGACAGGACCGTGTCCAGCGCGGAGGGGCCGGCGTTCGGGGTGACCAGGACGTTGAGGATGTCGTAGTCGCGGAAGTTCACCATCGGGTCGGCGGTGGTCACGATGTCCTGCACCAGCTGCCGGTAACCGGGTTCGAAGGGTGCGCCGCGCTGTATGCCGTACCCCTTGAAGGGTCTCGGCATCCGCAGCCAGGTGGCGATCGGTGCCTCCGGCCGGTAGTCCAGGCGGCCGTACGACGCGGTGCGGAACCACTCCTGGGTCCGCGGGAAGAACTCGTGGAAGCGGTTCATCGCGCTGCCTCGACCGGGCGCGTCGGAAAAGTCGATCATCAGGGTCAGGGCGCGCAGCGCGCCCGTGGAGCGGGCGTAGCCGTGCGGGGTGGGCATGCCCTCGGTCATCTGCACGTCGACACTGCCGTGGACGGCGCAGGGGACGAGGACGGAGCGGGCCGAGCCGATGGGGCCGGCGGTGGTGGGCGCCGTCAGGTGTCCGGTCCCGGCCGAGGTGCCGACCGCAAGGGTCAGTGCGGTCACCACGGCGAGGGCGGCCACCCGGCGCCGGCGTATGCGACGGCGTGCGCGCCGGCACACTTCGCCCCCTTCACACCCCTCGGCCCCTTCGCTCTTGTCGCGGCCCGCTCCGCCCGTGCAGCGCCCGCCGCGCACATCGCGCGCGAAGCCGCCTCGGAGGGCTCCTGTGGGAAGGGATGTGCGGCGGGGCGGCTGCGGCTGCATGCATGGACCCTTCGCTCCACGGCAGCCGCAGGTCTCCGGCTGCACCCTTGCGCTCACCCTGTGTCGGCGGGATGCGGGGCCGCGCGCTGGAGGAGACCGATCGTGGGAATCCGGACCTGCACCGGGGTGAATCCCGGCGGGACGTGAATGTGTCTCAGGTCACAGGAGTTCTTCTCCGGGGTGGGAAATAACCGGGGACCGTTTCCCCGTTTGGACCTGTGTCCGAGCGAAACGGGGACTGCTTCCCCGGATCCTCAGGGCGCCATGCCATCAGCCCCACACCCGAGGAGTACGCCGTGCCGACCGCGACCACCCCCGCACCGCGCAAGGTGTCCCGGCCCCGTGCCGACGCCGTGCGCAACCGGGAGCGGATCGTCACCGCAGCCCGGGAGATGTTCGTCGAGCACGGCCCGGACGTGCCGCTGGACGAGATCGCCCGCCGGGCCGGTGTCGGCAACGCCACGGTGTACCGCAACTTCCCCGACCGCGACGCCCTCGTCCGCGAGGTCGTCTGCTCCGTGATGGACCGTACGGCCGAGGCGGCCGAGGTGGCCCTCGCGGAGACCGGGGACGCCTTCTCCGCACTGGAGCACTTCGTGCACGCCGCCGCCGACGAGCGGATCAGCGCGCTGTGCCCGATGGTCTCCAGTACCTTCGACCAGCACCACCCGGACCTGGAGGCCGCCCGCGAGCGCTGCGAGAAGCTCGTCGAGGAGGTCATGGGCCGGGCCGTGGCGGCCGGGCAGCTGCGGGCCGACGTCGGGGTCGGCGATCTGCTCATCGCCGTCGCCCAGTTGAGCCGGCCCCCGGCCGGCACGGACTGCCTGCGCGGCGACCGCTTCGTCCACCGCCACCTCCAGCTCTTCCTCGACGGCCTGCGGGCCCCCGCCCGCTCCGCCCTGCCGGGCAGGGCCGTCACCGTCCAGGAGTTGCGCGCGTGCTGACCGATTAGTTCGGCCCCCGACCCGAGTCCACCCCTGTGCCCGGCTGCCGGCCGTCAGTGTCGACGAGCCACCGAGCCGGTGCGCCGCTGCCCGTCCACCGCCGATCGCCGGCCGCTGGTCCGCCGCCGTTCGCCGCTGACCCACGTCCATCGATTCATCCGACCGGTCCGATCTCTCCGTCACGACGTCCCGATCCGACTTTTCCGTCACGAAGTCCCGAAGTGGGTACCTCCATGTCCGAAACAGCCCTCAAGGCTCCCGGCGCCGTCGCACCGAGCGGCGACGCCAACCGCTGGAAGGCGCTCGTCTTCATCGCGCTGGCCCAGCTGATGGTCGTCCTCGACGCCACCATCGTGAACATCGCCCTGCCCTCCGCCCAGACCGACCTCGGCATATCCGACGGCAACCGGCAGTGGGTCGTCACCGCCTACGCCCTCGCCTTCGGTGGTCTGCTGCTCTTCGGCGGACGCATCGCCGACAAGTGGGGCCGCAAGCGCGCCTTCGTCACCGGCCTGGCCGGCTTCGCCCTCGCCTCGGCGCTGGGCGGCGCCGCCACCTCCGGCCCGATGATGTTCGGCGCCCGCGCTCTCCAGGGCGTCTTCGGCGCGCTGCTCGCCCCGGCCGCCCTGTCGCTGCTCGCGGTGATGTTCACCGACGCCAAGGAGCGCGCCAAGGCGTTCGGCATCTACGGCGCGATCGCCGGTGGCGGCGGTGCCGTCGGCCTGATCCTCGGCGGTTTCCTCACCGAGTACCTGAACTGGCGGTGGACCTTCTTCGTCAACGTCCCGTTCGCCGTCGTCGCCGCGGCCGGCGCCTACTTCGTCATCCGTGAGCCCGAGGGCGGCCGCAACCGCTCCCCGCTCGACATCCCCGGCGTGGTCCTGTCCTCCCTCGGCCTGATCGCCCTGGTCTACGGCTTCACCCGCGCCGAGTCCGACGGCTGGGGCGACGGCGTCACCGTCTCGATGTTCGTGGCCTCGGCGGTGCTGCTGACCGCCTTCGCCTTCGTCGAGTCCCGGGTCAAGGCTCCGCTGCTGCCGCTGCGCGTGGTGACCGACCGCAACCGCGGCGGGATCTACCTCTCCCTCGGCCTCGCGATCATCGGCATGTTCGGCCTGTTCCTGTTCCTGACCTACTACCTGCAGGTCGTGAAGGGCTACTCGCCGGTCAAGACCGGCTTCGCGTTCCTGCCGATGGTGGCCGGCATGATCACCGGCTCCACCCAGATCGGCACCCGTCTGATGACCCGGATCCCGGCCCGCTTCCTGATGGGCCCCGGCTTCCTGGTCGCCGCGCTCGGCATGCTGATCCTGACCCAGCTGAAGACCGACTCCTCGTACGGCACCCAGCTGCTGCCCGCGATGGTGCTGCTCGGCCTCGGCATGGGTACGGCCTTCATGCCGGCGATGTCCCTGGCCACGGCGGGCGTCCAGCCCCGGGACGCCGGTGTCGCCTCCGCGATGGTCAACACCTCGCAGCAGGTGGGCGGCGCGATCGGCACCGCCCTGCTGAACACCATCGCCGCCTCGGCGACCACCTCGTACGTCAAGGACCACATCGCCGCGGCCGCCACCAAGCCGCAGCAGCAACTGGTCGGGCTCCAGGGCATGGTGCACGGCTACAGCACCGCGATCTGGTTCGCCGTCGGCATCCTCGGCCTCGCCTCCCTGATCGCCTTCACCTTCGTCAACGCCGGCCGTCCGGGCTCCACCACGGTGGCCTCCGGCCGGGGCGAGGACATCGAGGACCAGGTGCCGGTGCCGGTGGTGGCCCACTGAGCGGCCGTACGGTGAACTGGTGCCGCAACAGGCGACGTTCGCCCCGTCGCGACGCCCGGCACGCTCCCCCACTGCCTCAAGGGCGTGGGAGGTGCCCCCACTCGCCGCACCGGGCACAGACCCAAGTACCTCCAGTACGAGGGCTTGCACCCGGCACGCCGAGAGCGCACACCGGACGCCGCTCCTCGACGGGCAAACGTTGCCTGCCGCGGCACTAGCGGAGCCAGGGCAGGTCCGCACCCGCTTCCTCGGGCTGGAGGCCCTCGGCGACGATCTCCATGATCGCGCCGAGGGCCTTCTGCTGTTCCGGGGTCAGCCGGTCGAACAGCGCCTGGCGTACGGCGGTCACATGGCCGGGCGCGGTGCGCCGCAGCACCTCGGCGCCCTCGTCGGTGAGCACCGCGAACTGGCCGCGCTTGTCGGACGGGCAGTCCTCGCGGCGTACCCAGCCGTTCTTCTCCAGCCGCGCGATCGCGTGCGACAGCCGGGAGCGGGTGATCTTCGCCTGCATCGCCAGCTCGGTCATCCGCAGCCGGCGCCGGGGCGCCTCGGCGAGGCCGACGAGCAGGCCGTAGTAGATGTGCGGCATGCCCGCGTCCCGCTGCAACTGCCGGTCGAGGTGGTCCTCCAGCAGGGTGGTGGCGTGCAGATAGGCGTGCCAGACGCGCTGTTCCTCGTCGGTGAGCCAGCGGTCCTGCGCGGCGGGTTCCGGTGCCGTGTTCATGTGTTCCACTGTACGAGGCGGCTCCTTGAAAATTGAACAAGTCTGGCGTAGTCTCGACGGAAAGCTTGAGAGTTAAAGCAATGGAGCAGGGGAGCCGTCATGACCGACACCGGGGAGCGCATGCCCGCCCTGTACCTCAGCCACGGCGCCCCGCCGCTCGCCGACGACCCCGTCTGGCCCGGTCAGCTCGCCGCCTGGTCCGCGGAGCTGCCCCGGCCGAAGGCGATCCTCATGGTCTCCGCCCACTGGGAGGAGGCTCCCCTCGCGCTGGGCGCGGTGGAGACCGTCCCGCTCGTTCATGACTTCTGGGGCTTCCCGGAGCACTACTACCGCGTCCGCTACGCCGCCCCCGGTGCCCCCGAGCTGGCCGATTCCGTGCGCAAGCTGCTGCGCGCGCCCGGGACCCCCGTGCAGGACCTCCCCGGCCGCGGCCTCGATCACGGTGCCTACGTCCCCCTCGTCGAGATGTTCCCCGACGCCGACGTCCCCGTGCTGCAGATCTCCATGCCCACCCTCGACCCGGTGCGCCTGATGGACATCGGCCGCAGGCTCGCCCCGCTGCGCGACGAGGGCGTGCTGATCGTCGGATCCGGCTTCTTCACCCACAACCTGGCCGCCCTGCGCTATGCGGGGCAGGGCGTGCCCGGCTGGTCCGCCGAGTTCGACGACTGGGGCCGGCGCGCCCTGGAGGCCCGTGACTGGGACGCCCTGCTGGACTTCCTGGACAAGGCCCCGGCCGGCCGTTACGCCCACCCGCGCACCGAGCACTTCGCCCCGCTCTTCGTCACCATGGGCGCGGCGGAGGCGGGCGGCGAGCAGGACGCGCAGAAGTCCGTGATCGACGGGTTCTGGATGGGCCTGGCGAAGCGCTCCGTGCAGTTCGGGTGACCGGGTCCGGGGTGAGCGGTCCGAGTGGGCCATGGAGCCCCGCGGGTCACAGCTCCTTCTCGAACCAGGCCACGTCCCAGTAGCGGCCGAACTTGCGGCCCACCTCGCGGTACGTGCCGACGTGCCGGAAGCCGAAGCGGGCGTGCAGCCGCTCGGAGGCCTCGTTGGGCTGGGCGATCCCGGCGTAGGCGCGGTGCACGTCCTCGCCCGCGAGCGCCTTGAAGAGGGCGTCGTAGAGCAGTGTGCCGACGCCGCGCCGGCCCGCGTCCGGGCCGACGTACACCGAAGTCTCCACGGAAGTGACGTACGCGGGCTTCGTCCGGTAAGGGCTTGATGTGGCGTAGCCCAGAATCTGCTGTGACCGGGCGTCCGTGGCAACCATCAGGCGGTGCGGGCCGTCTTCCGGGTGGGAGAGCAGCCAAGGGCGGCGCTCCTCCGGAGTGAAGATCGCGGTATCGAATGTGATGGCCGTCTCACGTACATAGTGGTTGTAGATCGCCGTGAGGGCGTCGAGATCTTTCTCGATTCCCGGCCTGACCTGCACTTCTGTACGTTGCGTCGGCATCACGCCTCCCCGTGTGGCGGACAGGGTACTGCATGATCAGAAAAATTGGGGGGCGGGTTGGGAATTCTGTCCGGATTCCAGTCGTTGTTTCCCACGGATGCAGGGCACTCGGAGAGAGTCCCAGAGACCCTCCCCTCGGTGCCGAGCGTTCAGCAGGACCACCCGCCAGCCCACCATCGCAAGGGAGCACGCATGGCAACCCGTGCCGTCGCCCGTCGTCAGTCCGCCACCGGCGAGACGGTCGACTCGGCAAGCAGTGTTCGCGCTCATGGCGGCGAGATCGCGGACCGCGACCTGGTCGGCATGTACCTCGACGAGATCGCGCGTACGCCGCTGCTCGACGCCGCAAAGGAGGTCGAGCTGTCCCAGACCATCGAGGCGGGTGTGTTCGCGCAGCAGATCCTCGACGGTGAGGAGGAGTCGGCCTCGGACGCCTCCCGCGAGGAGCTGGAGGCCCTGGTGGCCGCCGGTGAGCGGGCCAAGGATGTCTTCATCCGCTCCAACCTCCGGCTGGTCGTCGCGGTGGCCCGGCGCTACCCGCGCAGCGGTCTGCCCCTGCTCGACCTGATCCAGGAGGGCAACGCCGGCCTGGTGCGCGCGGTCGAGAAGTTCGACTACCGCAAGGGCTTCAAGTTCTCGACGTACGCCACCTGGTGGATCCGTCAGGCCATCACCCGTTCCATCGCCGACCAGTCCCGCACCATCCGGCTCCCCGTCCACCTGGTGGAGGAGCTGGGCCGTATCCGCCGCGTGCAGCGCGAGTTCAACCGTGAGAACGGCCGCGACCCGGAGCCCGCGGAGATCGCCAAGGAGCTGGGCGCGACGCCGGAGCGCGTGATCGACGTGCTCGACTGGGCCCGTGACCCGGTCTCGCTGAACATGTCGGTGGACGACGAGGGCGAGACCCAGTTCGGCGACCTGCTGGAGGACACGTCCGCGGTCAGCCCCGAGCAGTCCGTCCTCACCCTCCTGCGCAGTGAGGAGCTGGACGACCTGATCGGCCGCCTGGACCAGCGCACGGCCTCCATCATCAAGATGCGGTACGGCATCGAGGACGGCCGCGAGCGCACCCTGACCGAGGTCGGCAAGGAGCACGGCCTCACCCGCGAACGCATCCGCCAGATCGAGAAGCACGCCCTCCTCGAGCTGAAGAAGCTGGCCCGCCAGACCGGCTTCGACGCGGCGGCGTAGCGCGGGAGAGCCGGGCCCTTCCCGGCGCGGGTGAGGTGTGAGGGGTTCGGCGCGCTCGGGGGCGCGGCCCCAGGGCGCAGGGCGTCAGGGGGCGCGACGCCTGGGGCCTCCGGGTCCCCGTGGTGCGACGGCGCCCAGGGGCACGTGATGCCGCCGGGTGTACGGCGTCCGGGGCGGGTGTTGCCCGTGAGCGTAGGGTGTCCGGGGCGGGTGTTGCCCGTGAGCGTAGGGTGTCCGGGGGAGGCGCACGCCGGTGGCGGAAGACGGCGCAAAGTGGCGCAGTCCCGTCGCTTCAAGTGCCGGGCCCGCGGGAACAACCCTTCCGGGCCCCACGCAGCAGCCAGGCCCGGGAACCGCACTCCCCACGCACCGCACCGACTGGGCCGACCCCACGCGCCCACACCGCACCACCCAGGTCACAGAGCCAGGTCCCGCCGCACATCCCCCCCGGCGCCGGGACCTTCCCTGCCGGGTCTCGGCACCTATCCCCCCCGGGTGCCGAGGCCCGGCTTCATCGTGGACCCGCCGCCGGGCCGTTTCGGCGCGGCTGAACCACCGACTGCCGTTCGCCGCCTGACACTTGGGCCTCACTGATCGCGCGCCGCGGGCTGTCGGTCGACCGCGTGGTGCACCCCGGGACGTTCACATCAGGCCAGCGCCCGCGACAGCGGCACCGCGGTGGCCGGTCACCGTGGTCATCGGCTCGCAGCGGTGGGCCCCCCTTCGCGGAGGCCCGGTTCCGCGCGGGCGGTACAGGTGCGGCGCGTCGTGGAACGACGGCCCACCCCGTACCTGAACCCCGGGGTGGACCGTCGGATGGCAGAGTCTGCCACATGGGCATAGCCTGACGGGATGAGCACCACCCCCGGCCCCACCTCCGGCACCTTTGATCAGCCGCATTCCGTCCCCGCACCGGTCTCGCTGACCGAACGCCGGAAGGCCGAGACCCGGATGGAGATCGCTCGGGCGGCGGCCGCCCTGTTCGTCCGCCAGGGCCTGCGGGCGACCCGCGCCGAGGACATCGCGCAGGCCGCGGGCATCGCACCGCGCACGTTCTACCGCTACTTCGCCACCAAGGAGGAAGCGGTCGCCCCTCTCTACGCGGCAGGCGCCCAGCGCTGGGCGGAAGCGGTCCGCTCCGCCCCGGCCCGTCTCGGCGTTCCCGAGGCCCTGGAACACGCCGCCCGGCACACCTTCAGCGCGGGTGCCGTCTCGGCGGCGTCCTGGGAATGGGTCCGCACCCTGATCCGCCTCGCCGACGCCAGCCCCGCCCTGCGCAAGGTGTGGGCCGAGGTGTGCCAGGCATCGGAGCGCACGCTGGCCGAGATCCTCGCGATCCGGCTCGCGTCGAGCAGGGAGCACGGGGGGCACGGAGGTCGTGACAGTGATGTCCCGGCGCCTGCGCCTCCCGCACCGTCCACCCCTGACCTCCGCTTCGCCGCGGCCGTCGCCGGTGCCGCCGTCCGCGTGGCCGTGGAGTCCTGGGCCGCCACCTCCTCCCCGCCCACCGGGCCGGACGGCCCCGCGGCTCTGGCGCTGCGCAACCTCGCCTCTCTGCGGAACTTCCGCTGGGACGGCGAGCAGGACTAGTGCCGCAACAGGCAACGTTCGCCCCGTCGCGACGCCCGGCATGCTCCCCCACTGCCTCAAGGGCGTGGGAGGTGCCCCCACTCGCCGCACCGGGCACAAACCCAAGTACCTCCAGTACGAGGGCTTGCACCCGGCACGCCGAGAGCACGCACCGGACGCCGCTCCTTGACGGGCAAACGTTGCCTGCCGCGGCACTAGAGAGCCTGGCTGACAATTCCCGTCTGCCGCGCGACGCCGTGCACGCACTCTCGCCGGCACCCCGAGAGCACGCACCTGACGCCGCGCGGCCGCCCTTCGGGCAACGACGCGAATGGTCGGAAGACCCTGGCTGAGCCGTCACCCGACAGTCGCCTGCCCGGCCTCGCCCGCCCCCGCCCGGCTCAGCCGCCCACCCAATTCCCCTGCACACGCCACCAGTTCATCCGGCCCCCGGACCGCGAACTCGTACCCCGCCATCGCCAGCCGTACCGCCAGCCACTCCATGGGACCGTCGAAGGCGCCCCGCAGCACGCAACCTCCCTCCCCGTCGTCCTCCGGTGCTCCGAGCCATGCCGGCACCCGCGCGGAGACCTGCTCCGCCGAGGCGGCGAACCGCACCGCGAACTCGTAGGTCTCCTGCCGCCCCCGGATGGAGCGCCGCAGATACTCCGCGGCGCTCCCGGTCGGCAACTCCCGTGGTGCGAACCGGACTCCGGTCGCGAACGGCTCGCTCACCCGGTCCACCCGGAAGGTCCGCCAGTCGGCGCGGTCGAGGTCGTAGGCGACGAGGTACCACCGCCGTCCGGTCGACACCAGCCGGTGCGGCTCGGTCAGCCGCCGCGACGCACCGCCGTCCTTGTCGCGGTAGGCGAACCGCAACCGCTCGTGCCCCGCCACCGTCGAGGCCATCACGGTCAGCGTCTCCGGGGCGATGCTCGGCCCGTCGCCGCTGGTCAGCGCCGTGGTCGCCGTCTGTAGCGTGGACACCCGGCGGCGCAGCCGGGAGGGCAGCACCTGCTCCAGCTTGGCCAGTGCCCGCACCGAGGCCTCGTCCACCCCCTCCACGGCATGCCCGGCGCCGGCCCGCAGCCCCACCGCGATCGCCACCGCCTCCTCGTCGTCCAGCACCAGCGGCGGCAGCGCCTTGCCCGCGACCAGCCGGTACCCGCCGTCGGAGCCCTTCGTGGCCTGCACCGGATAGCCCAGCTCACGCAGCCGGTCGATGTCCCGCCGCACGGTCCGCCGCGACACCCGGAGCCGCTCGGCCAGCTCGCCGCCGGGCCACTCACGGGGTGTCTGGAGGAGGGAGAGAAGCTGCAGCAGCCGTGCCGGTGCGTCCGTCGTCATGTCGTCGAGGATGCCGCACCTCTAGGACGTGTTCTGTCCTAAGGCCGCCCTAGCCTCAGGGCATGACCTCCACGGAACAGACCCTCAGTGCTCACCAGGACCCCGGTGACCGCCGCCGCTGGTTCGCCCTGGCGATCGTCATGGCCGCCGCGTTCATGGACCTCGTCGACGTCACGATCGTCAACATCGCCATCCCCTCCATCGAGCGGACCGCCCACGCCTCGGTCAGCCAGATCCAGTGGACAACCGCCGGCTACGCCCTGGCCTTCGCCGCGGGTCTCATCACCGGTGGCCGTCTCGGCGACATCCACGGCCGCAAACGGCTGTTCCTGCTCGGTGTCGGCGGCTTCACCCTCGCCTCCGCCCTGTGCGGCTTCGCCGCGAACCCGGAGATGCTGGTCGCCTCCCGCATCCTGCAGGGCGGCATGGCGGCGATGATGGTGCCGCAGGTGCTGTCGATCGTGCACGCCACCTTCCCGGCGCACGAACGCGGCAAGGTCTTCGGTCTGTTCGGCGCGATCGTCGGCCTCGGCGCGGTCTCCGGGCCGCTGCTCGGCGCCCTGCTGACGGAGTGGAACCTGTTCGGCCTCCAGTGGCGGCCCGTCTTCCTCATCAACCTCCCCGTGGGTGTCCTGGCCTGGCTGCTCGGACGCCGTTTCATCACCGAATCGAAGGCCCCCAGGGCGTTGAAGCTGGACCTGGTCGGTGTCGCCCTGGTCTCACTGGGCCTGCTGATGCTGCTGTACCCCCTCACCCGCGGGCGGGAGCTGGGCTGGCCGTTGTGGGGCCACCTCTGCATGGCCGGAGCGCTCGTGGTCTTCGCCGTCCTGGTGTCGTACGAGAAACGGAAGGCAGCCAAGGACGGTTCCCCGCTCGTCGAGTTGTCCCTCTTCCGGGTGAAGAGCTTCGCCGCGGGCATCGCCGTACAGACCGTCTTCGGTGTCGCGCTCGGCATCTTCTTCCTGGTCTGGACGCTGTACATGCAGATCGGTCTGGGCTGGAGCCCGCTGCGGGCCGGGCTGACCGGTGTGCCGTTCTCGCTTGCGGTGTCCACGGCGGCCGGGTTGTCGGTGCAGAAGCTGGTCCCGAGGTTCGGGCGGAAGGTGCTTCAGGCAGGCGCGCTGATCATGGCCGTGGGCGTCCTGCTCTATCTGTGGGAGGCGCACCGGTACGGCCTCGCCGTCGCGTCCTGGCAGATGGCCCTGCCGCTGGTCGTCATGGGTGCGGGGATGGGGCTGATCGTCGCCCCGCTGACGGACGCGGTGCTCTCGGAGGTGCCGCGCGAGCACGCGGGCTCCGCGTCCGGGCTGATCAACACGGTGCAGCAGATGGGCAACGCGCTCGGCCTGGGTCTGGTGTCGGTGGTGTTCTTCGGTGAGATCGGCGACCGGCTCGCCCCGGCCCAGGTCGGCCCGGCCTTCGTGCACGCCTTCCAGCTCGCGCTGTGGTGGGTCGCCGGCATCATGGCCGCGATCTTCCTGCTGATGTCCGCCCTGCCGAAGCGGCCGGCGCAGCAGATGGAGGGAGCGGGGGCTCGGACGCCGGCGAGGGAGCCGGAGCCGGTGCACTGAAAACCGCGCCCCGTCAGGGCCCGGCATCCGCGGCCGCGGATGCCGGGCCCTTCGCACACCCCTCTGCCTGGACGGACGCCCGATCGTGCCCGATTCAGGCCCGAACCTGTTTACTTTCCGGAAATCCAGGCGTAGCCTCTCGACTGAAACCACACGTTCGGGCATCGGTCAGGAATGAACGGACTTCGAGTCGGAGGCCAGCGAGATGTACGCACCGGAACGGCAGCAGGAGATCCTCCGGCTCGCGCGTGACGGCGGCCGGGTGGACGTCCTGTCGCTCGCCGAGGAGTTCCAGGTCACCGCGGAGACGATCCGTCGCGATCTGAAGGCCCTCGACCGCGCCGGCCTCGTCCGCCGGGTGCACGGCGGTGCCATCCCGGTCGGCCGTCTCGACTTCGAACCGGACCTCGCCGAGCGCGAGTCCACCGCGGCCGACGAGAAGGACCGCATCGCCAAGGCGGCCCTCGCCGAACTGCCGGCCGAGGGCACGGTGATCCTCGACGCCGGTACGACGGTCGCCCGGGTCGCCGCCGCGATCCCGCTGGAGGCCTCCCTGACCGTCGTGACGCACAGCCTGCCGATCGCCGCCCGCCTCGCCGACCATCCGGGCATCCAGCTCCACCTGGTCGGAGGGCGCGTACGGCACCGTACGCGCGCCGCCGTGGACGCATGGGCGCTGCGCGCGTACGGCGAGATCCGTGCCGATGTGCTGTTCGTGGCCGCGAACGGCTTCTCCGCCGAGCACGGGCTGACCACCCCCGACCTCGCCGAGGCCGCGGTCAAGCGGGCCGCGCTCGCCGCCGCCCGCCGCGTGGTCCTGCTGGCCGACTCCTCCAAGCACGGCCAGGAGCACTTCGCCCGGTTCGGCGACCTGGGCGACGTGGACCTGCTGATCACCGACCACGGACTGAGCCCCGAAGACACCGCCGTCATCGAGCGCGGCGGCACGGAAGTAGTGCGCGCATGATCCTCACCGTCACCCCCAACCCCTCCCTCGACCGCACCTACGAGGTCCAGACACTCAGCCGCGGCGAGGTCATCCGTGCCGAGACCGAGCGCATGGACCCGGGCGGCAAGGGGGTGAACGTCTCGCGCGCCGTCGCGGCCGCGGGCCGGCGCACGGTCGCCGTTCTGCCCCTCGGTGGTGCACCCGGAGCGCTCGTCGCCGACCTGCTCGACGCGCAGGGCATCGAGGTCGCGCCGGTCCCGGTCACCGGAGACACCCGCTCCAACATCGCGCTCGCGGAGTCCGACGGAGTCCTCACCAAGATCAACGCGCCGGGCCCGGAACTGTCGGCGGCCGAGCAGTCCCTGCTCCTGGCCACCATCCGTGAGCACTCGAGCGACGCCGACTGGATCGCGTGCTGCGGCAGCCTGCCGCGTGGGCTCGCGCCCTCCTGGTACGCCGACGTCGTCACAGAGGCGCACGCCGGGGGCGCGCGCATCGCGCTGGACACCTCGGGACGCGCGCTGACGGAGGCGCTGCGCGCTCGGCCCGATGTGGTGAAACCCAACGCCGAGGAGCTCGCGGAAGCCGTCGGGCGCCCCCTGGTGACCGTGGGCGACGCGTTGAAGGCGGCCGAGGAGGTGCGCGCCATGGGCGCGCGCGCCGTGCTCGCGAGCCTGGGCGCCGACGGGCAGCTCCTCGTCGAGGACGAGGGAGCCTGGTTCGCCACCGCGCGCGTGGACGCCGTCCGCAGCAACGTCGGTGCCGGCGACTCCTCCCTCGCCGGCTTCCTGGTCGCCGGCGGCAGTGGCCCCATGGCCCTCGCCTCCGCCGTCGCCCACGGCGCCGCCGCCGTCCGGCTGCCCGGCAGCGTGATGCCGACCCCCGCCGACCTGGACCCGTCGGCGGTGACCGTCACGGCCGAGATCCCCCTCGACCGCGAGCTGACGGAGCCGGTGCCGTGAACGCCCCGGCCCGACGCCGTACGACCGCTCCCCACCGGCCGTGGCGGGGCTCCCCGCCGCTGACCACGGCCACCGCACCGCCCCCCACCGTCTCCCCCCACCGCACCCCCGTCCCCACCTCCGCCCACCCCTCTCCCCGGGCGATACGCGTGCAGAGGAGCCCGCGATGAGCGACATGATCACGGCGGACCTGGTCGACCTCGACCTGTCCGCCGGTACCAAGGAAGCGGCGGCGCGCGCCCTCGCCGAGCGCATGGTGGCCCAGGGCCGGGTGACCGAGCTGGAGGGCTTCCTCGCCGACGTGGCGGCCCGCGAGGCGCAGATGCCGACCGGCCTCGACGGTGGCATCGGCATCCCGCACTGCCGCAGCGTCCACGCCACCGAGCCGACCCTCGCCTTCGGCCGCAGTACCGCCGGCATCGACTTCGGCGCCCCGGACGGCCCGGCCGACCTGATCTTCCTGATCGCGGCACCGGCGGGCGCCGACGACGCCCACCTGACGATCCTCTCCTCGCTGGCCCGCCAGCTGATGAACACCGAGTTCACCTCGGCGCTGCGCGCGGTCACCGACGCGGGGACCGCTGCGGCGCTGATCCGTGGGGACGAGACGCCGAGCACGGCGCAGGCGGCGGCTTCGCCCGCGCAGGGCGCGGGCGCCGGCGCGGGCGACGTGAAGAGCGCCGGGAGCGCGGGCGCCGCGGCTGCCGGGAGCGCCTCCGAAGACACCGCTGCGGCGTCGGTGGCGGCCTCCGCCGGCGCCGCGGCGGGCACCACCGCGCCTGCGCCGGGCGCATCCGCCCCGGCGCAGGCGACCCCGGGTGCCGGCTCCGTCGGGCGCCCCTTCCGTATCGTCGCCGTCACCTCCTGCCCGACCGGCATCGCGCACACCTACATGGCGGCCGAGTCCCTGGAGAACGCGGGCCGTGAGGCGGGTGTCGACCTCGTCGTCGAGACTCAGGGCTCGGCCGGCTTCACCCGGCTGGACCCGGCGGTGATCGCGGCGGCGGACGCCGTGATCTTCGCGCACGACGTCCCGGTCCGCGACAAGGACCGCTTCGCCGGCAAGCCGACCGTCGACGTGGGCGTGAAGGCGGGCATCAACCGCCCCGCCCAACTCATCGCCGAGGTGCGCGAGAAGGCGGCGCGCGGCGAGACGAGCGCGCCGGCGACCGCGTCGGGCGGCACGCCGGTCGAGCGCGCCGGCGACTCCACCGAGGGATACGGCACCAAGCTCCGCAAGTGGCTGATGAGCGGCGTGAGCTACATGGTTCCGTTCGTCGCCGCAGGCGGCCTGCTCATCGCCCTGGGCTTCGCGATCGGCGGCTACAAGATCAACAAGGCGCCGTCGGTGATGGACCACTTCGTGTGGACCCAGGCCGACAGCTGGGGCGCCCTGCTCTTCCAGATCGGCGCTGTCGCCTTCGGCTTCCTCGTCCCGGTCCTGGCCGGCTACATCGCCTACGGCATGGCCGACCGGCCGGGCCTCGTCCCCGGCTTCGTAGGCGGCGCGATCTCACTGACCATCAACGCGGGCTTCCTCGGTGGCCTGGCGGCCGGTCTGATCGCCGGTGGCGTGGTGATGGCCATCCAGAAGGTCGCCATCCCGCCGGCCCTGCGCGGCATCATGCCGGTGGTGGTGATCCCACTGATCTCCTCGGCGATCGTCGGCTTCCTGATGTTCGTGGTCGTCGGCAAACCCATCGCCACCGCTCAGCGGAGCCTCACCGACTGGCTGAACGGCCTCACCGGCACCAACGCGATCCTGCTCGGCGCCCTGCTCGGCCTGATGATGTGCTTCGACCTCGGCGGTCCGGTCAACAAGGTCGCCTACACCTTCGCCACCGCCGGCATCGCGGTCTCCAACCCCAGCGACTCCGCGATGAAGATCATGGCCGCGGTGATGGCGGCCGGCATGGTCCCGCCGCTGGCGATGGCGCTGGCCACCACCGTGCGCGGCAGGCTCTTCACCCGGGCCGAGCGCGAGAACGGCAAGGCCGCCTGGGTCCTGGGCGCCTCGTTCATCTCCGAGGGCGCGATCCCCTTCGCGGCGGGCGACCCGCTGCGCGTGATCCCGTCGTCGATGGTCGGCGGCGCGCTCACCGGCGCCCTGTCGATGGCCTTCGGCGCCACCCTGCGCGCCCCGCACGGCGGCATCTTCGTGGTCCCGCTGATCGGCAACCCGTTCCTGTACCTCATCGCGATCGCGGCCGGCGTATGCGCCACCACGGCCCTGGTCGTGCTCCTCAAGGGCATGCGCAAGCAGACGCCGGAGCCCACGGCCACCGACCCCGCCGCGAACACCACGGCGAAGGAGACCAGGCAACCGGTCGCGGCCTGACCCCCGCCCCCTGCGACACCTTGTCCCTTTAGTTCGCTGTGAGTTGTTCACGGCACCTGCGAGATACGTCACGGTCCGGGACCAAAGTCCCGGACCGTGGTGTGTACTGGGACGCATGCCTGAGCACGTCCCGACTCTCCAGCTGATCGGCGTGACCGTCCTCGCTGTGGCGGCCGTCGCGTGGGCCGTCGTCCTGATCCGCCTGCTGCGCATGGGCCCCCCGACCCCGCCCCGGCGCGCCACCGCGCGCTCCCTCCCCGCCCTGCCGCGGCAGAGAGACACCGGTCCGGAGCTGGAGTCCGTCGAGCTGACGCCCGCGGAACAGGACGCCTTCGCGGGCCTGGCCCGCCAACTCACGGGCGGCTGACGGCGCGACGACGCCGAAGCCCTCAAGCGCCCGCGAGCCGGGCGCACGCCGCCGTACGCGCAAGGGGTTGTCGTCACATTCCGGTCTGCACCGGCCGCGTCCCCAACCTCACGGGTCAGTACACCTAGCCCTGCCGTGCCGCGCGCCGCTCCATGGCGTCGCGGGCCGCGTCCTCCGACATGTACACCTCGCACATGTGCCGCCCGTCGGGCGTCGCCGTGTGCTCGACCTCCCACAGGGAGACCTGACCGCCGTCCGGCAGCAGGAACGCGTGCTCGTACAGCGCGTAGCTCAGCCCCGCGCGACCGGCGCGCCCCGGACGCCCGAACGCCTGCGTGATCTCGTGCGCCGTGGCCGTGGCCAGCAGCGCCGCCGTCCTTCCATCGGGGCGGTCCGGGTTCTCCGCACGGCGCAGCAGCCGGCGCGCGTGGTCCGCCGAGTCCTCGGACGCGAACTCCTGCCTCGGCTCAGGGATCGCCCACAGCCCCATCAGCGCGGGCAGCTCGAACTCCGGCGTCTGCGGCGGCATCCCGAGCCGGGCCGTGGCCGCCTGCAGCTCCTCCTCGTCGACGTACACCTCGCTCTCGGGGGCGCTGCCCGGCGTGGGATTGTGCACCAGCTCCCACAGCGTGACCGCGGAGCCGTCGACGAGCAGCCAGGTGTGCCGGTACGTCTCCCGGTGCAGTCCTGCGCTGTGGTACGCCGAGTACAGCGAACCGTCGTGCGCCAGTGCGCAGTCGAGCTGCCGTAACACCTCGTCGGGCAGTTCGAAGGAGTTCAGGGCACGGCCGAGGAGCCGCGCGAGATGCTCCTCAGGAGACTCGGGCGACTCGGCTGGTTCGTACGCTGCCGTCTCGTACGGAACGCTCAAGGTTTCTCCCGGCGTTGCTGCATGTCACCTTGTGGGTGCATACCGTAGCCCCTCGGCCGGACATCATGTCCGGGAACCGAGAAAACGTGCGCCTGGAAAACGCGCGGGCCACGCGAAAAGTTTCCGCGCGGCCCGATGTGGCATCAAAACATGCCGGTCAGAGGGCACTTCCGGCGGTCCAGGCGCTCCATGACATGTTCCAGCCGTTGAGCCCGTTGTCCGGGCTGACCGTCGAGTCGGGGGAGTTCTTCACGACGACCACGTCACCGATGAGGGAGTTGTCGAAGAACCACTTGGCCGGCGTGGCGCCCTGTCCGCCCTGTACGTCCGCGAGCCCGACGCAGCCATGGCTGGTGCCCATGTGACCGAAGGGCGGATTGCCCTTGTTGTACCAGTAGTTGCCGTGTATGAAGGTGCCCGAGCCGGTCAGGCGCATCGCGTGCGGCACGTCCGGGATGTTGTAGGCGTTGCCGAGGCCGACCGTCCGGCTGTCCATGGGTGTCTGCTGGAACTTCTCGGAGATCACCATCTGTCCGTTGTACGTGGTGTGCTGGGCGTCGCCGGTGGAGATCGGGATCGTCTTGACCGTCGTGCCGTCCCGCACCACGGTCATGGTCTGGGTGTTGGCGTCGACCGTGGAGACCTGTGAGCGGCCGATGGTGAAGGAGACGGTCTTCTTCTGCACTCCGTAGACGCCCTGCGCGCCCTGGACCCCGTCCAGGTCGATCTTCACGGTGACCCTGGAGCCGGACTTCCAGAACTGCTGCGGCCGGAAGTCCAGCCGCCGGTCCCCGAACCAGTGCCCGACCACCTGCTGACCGCTGCTGGAGCCGACCGTGATGTGCGACTGCACGGCCTTCTTGTCGCTGATCGACTTGTCGAACGTGAACGACACCGGCATGCCCACGCCGACCGTGGTGCCGTTGTCCGGGGTGTAGGTGCCGATGAAACTGTTCGCCGTCGTGACCGTGGTGAAGACCGACTTGGTCACGGTGGCGCGTCCGCCCGCGTCCTTCGCGGTCGCGTCGATCTCGTACTTCGTCCCCCGCTCCAGCTGCTCCTTCGGCTTCCAGTCGGTGCCGTCCGCCGATATCGCCCCTGGCACGGACTGTCCCGTCCCCGCGACGGTCATCCTCACATCGGTCAGCTTGCCGCCGCTGGCCTTCACGCCGGTCGCGTTGATGGACGCGCCGGTCGAACCGTCCCTGGCCGAGATCACGATCCGCGCCGCCGACGCCTTGGGGGAGTCCTTGCCGCCCTTGCCGTCGTCGGTGGCGTTGGCGCTGCCACCGCAGGCGGTCAGGGTGAGGCTGCCGATCATCAGGGCGGCACACGCCCCCAGTACGCGCCGCGCTGCAATGTCCGGCGTTGTCACGGGCTGCTCCCAGTTCATGTGATGTGCGTGATCCGTTCCAGTGCGTGGAGAAAGAGTGCACGGGCGCCCGCGGAGGTTCCCGTCGACTCCCGTTGACGCCGTCACGTGACAGAACCGCGACAATCGAGGCCGGAACGAGCCGGTCCGCCTCACGCCTCCCCGTACAACTCCCCGTACGACGGCCACACTCCGCCCACCGAGTCGACCGACTCGGCGGCGCGCACACCCCGGACGATCGCGCGGGTCACCACGTCCGCGCCGGCGGCGAGGACGCCGTTCATCTCCAGCGGGTGCTCGGCGAGGGGTCGCGTGCCGGTCGCCAGTGCGAACACCGTGTCCCCGTCGTTCATGAGGTGCACCGGCCGTACGGCGCGGGCGATCCCGTCGTGCGCCGTGCCGGCCAGCTTCTGCGCCTGCGGCCTGGAGAGGTGCGCGTCGGTGGCGACCACCGCCAGCGTCGTGTTGAGCGGGGGCGGCGTGTTCCTGGCGGCGGTCTCCTCCAGACGCCGCTGAGCGGCCTCGTGCACGCACCTCTCCGGGTAGGTCACCCGCCCCTGGCACAACTCCCCGTACAGCGCCCCGGTCTCGGGCTCGATCACCGACCCCGCCGAGTTCACGACCACCAGCGCGGCCACGGTGATCCCCGACGCGAGCACCGTGCTCGCTGTGCCCACCCCGCCCTTGACCCGCCCCGCCACGGCCCCCGTACCCGCCCCGACACACCCCTGTCGCACCGGGGCGCCCGGCGCGCTCGCCGCGGCCGCCTCCACGGCGGCCCGGCCCGTCGCCGCCTCGGGCCGCGCGCGGAAGTCCCCGCCGCGGCCCAGGTCGAAGACGCACGCGGCTGGCACGACCGGCACGACATGCGCCGGGTCCGGCCCCACCCGCACCCCGCGTCGTTGCTCCTCCAGCCAGGCCATCACCCCTGCGGCCGCGTCGAGCCCGTAGGCGCTGCCGCCGGTCAGCACGACCGCGTCGACCCGCTGCACCACGTTGCGCGGGTCGAGCGCGTCGGTCTCCTTGGTGCCGGGGCCGCCGCCGCGCACGTCCACGGCGGCGACCACACCGCCCTGCGGAGCGAGGACGACCGTGGTGCCGGTGAGCCGGCCGCTTCCGCCGCGGGTGGCGTGCCCCACGCGCAGCCCGGCGACGTCCGTGATCGCGTCAACTGTCATGGGGGCCAGTCTGGCCCGTCCCCGCGCCCGCCAGGAGTCAGCCGGCCGGCGCGGTGGCGCTCGCCGTGCGCTGACGGCCCACCATGCGCGCCGTCAGCGTCACTCCGGTCGCGACCGTGGCTGCGGACACCAGCCCCGCGGTGAGCACCGCCCGGTCGCCCAGGAAGGTGCAGCAGATCACCGGCAACGCCGCGACCGGCAGCACCAGCTGCTGGGCGAGCCGACCTTGAAGTGCCGCGGGTGCAGCGCCCAGACGGTCAGCAGATACAGCGTCGCGGCCGCGGACGCGGACGCGGACAGCGTGGAGACGTGCGTCCTGCCGACCGCGTGCTCCAGGGCCACTTCCAGGCCCGCGCCGATCGCGGCGGCCGTAGCGTTCGGCGATGTGGTGCGGATGCCAGATGGAAGAAGAGCTCCAGCGGCGAGGAGACCTGGTGCGTCTCGTCACGCCCGCGTGCGGTGGGCCTTCGCAGCGGTCCCGAGGGCTGTGGCGCGCCCGGGGAGGCGGGCGGCGGAGCGGAACTCGACGTCATGCCTTCCAGGACAGCAGAAAACAGCCCCGAAATCTTGTGAATGCGTTCACAAAACGGGTGGGGGCGGGCACTCTCATCGGGCGAGGTTCCCCCGGGCCGTACCCTTGAGGCATGAGCACCGCCCCCGCATCCGAGCCCCGCGACCCGAAGCCCGCGCTGGTCTTCGACGACCCCCTGGACCGGCAGTCCTCGGACGACACCGACCGCGGGTGGGGCGAGCGGACCGACGGCGACGGCGCCGCCGACCTCAAGCGCTTCCTCGACGAGAAGCCGCCCCACCACCTCTGAGCCGTCCGCGGCGGCTGGGGCGTGTTTCGAAAGTGGCGTCGTCCGCCCGGAGGGCGGGGTCCGCGGCGTCCGGTGCGGTGCATCGCAAGGCGGAGGGTCGTCCTCGTACCGGGCGTACGGGGACGATCCCGACAACGCGGCGAGGTGCCGTGCCAGGCGTCGGGGACCAGACGGGACTTTCGAATCACGCCCTAGTGGTCGTGCCCCGCCCCGCGCTGTGCGACCAGCGCGTCGCGGATCTCCTTGAGCACCTCCAGTTCGGTCACCTCGATGACCTCCTTGGTGCCCTCCCGCGCCGCCTTGCGGGCCGCCTGGCGCGCCAGGTACTTCGACATCGGCAGGACCATCAGGAAGTAGACGACGGTCGCGGTGATCAGGAAGGTCAGTGCGGCGCCGAGGACGGAGCCCCACATCAGCTGGATGCCGTGCGTCCCCTTGCAGGAACTGCTCAGGCACGAGCTGTAGTTGTCCAGGTTCTGCGTCCCGATCGCGCCGACCAGCGGGTTGATGATCCCCTTCACCACCGAGTTGACGATGTTCGTGAAGGCCGCGCCGATGACCACCGCGACTGCCAGATCGACGACGTTGCCGCGCATCAGAAAGGCCTTGAAGCCATGCCAGACGCTCGGTTGACTCTTCTCGCTCACCTCGGGGACTCTCCTCGCACGCACAGGCTGTGGAACAAAGCGCTCCGCAACCTACGGCACGGTGAGGCCGTCCTGTCCAGTCCGGTCCACCGGTCGGGCATCCCGACGGCGAGCCGCCCGGCACGTGTCCGAGCCGGTTCAGCACAGCGTCACCGCCAGACGCGCCGTGGCGCTCGCCCCCACGAGACGGGCCGCCGTGGCACGCGGCACCGACAGCACGACCAGCGCCCCGCTCTCGGCGCCGCCCTCCAGCGGCTCGGGGACCTCGGTCACCCGCACACCTCGCGCGAGCACCCGGGCACCACCGGCCGACGGGTCCTCGGCGGCGATGACGTCGACGCGGTCGCCGGGCCGGAGCAGCCTGACCGTGGCCGCGTCGGCGATCCGCACCGGCGCCGTCACCACGTCCATGCGTGCGGGCCGGCGTGCGGGCGCCGTGACCGGGTGACCGCGGGCCCGGTCCCCGCGGTGCGGCGCGGTCCCGGTGCGCGGTCCCGCGGCGACGAGCGCGGCGGCGGTCACCGCGAGGCCGGCCGCGACGGCCCGCCTGCGGTGCCGGACGAGCCGCTGCAGCCGATACCGCCCGCCGCGCACCCGCACCGGCGGGAACTGCGGGACCTCGCAGGTCGCCGGGGCGTCCGTGCCCAGCGGACGCGGGAGCCGGAGGGGAGGTGGGAAAGAGGGCGAGGGCGGACGAGTGGACGCGTCCGGGAACGCCGAGGACGGGCGAGGGGACGGATTCGGGGACGACGAGGACCACGGCACGGAAATCACCGCCTGCGACGAGGAGTTCGGCTTGCCATGCCACGATGAGGCCTCGCGCCGCATCCCGCCGGAGACGGTGGATCACGGACGGATTGTGGACAACTCGGCCACCCGAACGGGGAACCCCACATGCCCGTCCCCGGCCCGCCCTCACAGCCGCCGCGGGGGTGCGGAGGGCAGCGTTACGGCAGCTCGAACCCCGGATCCATGCCGCCGAGCGCGTTCACGCACAGGCAGTCCCGTGCGCCGGTCTCCGGGAGTGCCGCCACCGCGTCGAACAGCACGCCGCGCAGCCGGTCCACGTTGGCCGCGAACACCAGCAGCACCTCCTCGTGCGAGACGCCCTCGCCGGTCTCCGCACCGGCGTCCAGGTCGGTGACCAGGGTCAGCGAGGTGTAGCAGAGCTCCAGTTCCCGGGCGAGCGCCGCTTCCGGGTGACCGGTCATGCCCACGATCGACCAGCCCTGCGCCCGGTGCCACAACGATTCGGCACGGCTCGAGAAGCGCGGTCCCTCGACGACGACCAGCGTGCCGCCGTCCACCGCCTCCCAGTCCCGCCCCCGGGCCGCCTTCAGGGCGACGGCCCGCCCGGTGGGGCAGTAGGGGTCGGCCATGGAGACGTGCACGACGTTCGGCACGGTGCCGTCGGGCAGCGGCAGCCCGTCGAAATACGTCTGCACCCGGGACTTCGTACGGTCCACGAACTGGTCCGGCACGAGCAGGGTGCCGGGGCCGTACTCGGGCTGCAGTCCGCCCACCGCGCAGGGGCCGAGCACCTGCCGGACACCGACGGAGCGCAGTGCCCACAGGTTGGCGCGGTAGTTGATGCGATGCGGCGGCAGGTGGTGGCCCCGGCCGTGCCTGGGCAGGAAGGCGACCCGTCGGCCGGCGATCTCGCCGAGGAAGAGGGAGTCGCTGGGCGGCCCGTAGGGGGTCTCCACCTGGACCTCGGTCACGTCGTCGAGGAACGAGTAGAAGCCCGAGCCGCCGATTACGCCGATCTCTGCGTTCGCCATGACCAGCACATTAGCGGGCGGCGCCCGCGTGGGGGAGCGGTGCCGGAAGGCACCGGGGACCCTGCGGTCGTCGTACGACGGCAGGGTCCGGGAAGAACGGTGTCAGGCCGCGGGGCTGCTGGCGGAGCTCGCCGTGGACGACCCCGAGTCGGACGAGGAACTCGACGACTTCGAGTCGGACGACGACGTGCTCGACGACTTCGACGCCGGGCTGCTGCTCGACGTGGAGCCGCGGGAGTCGTTGCGGTAGAAGCCGGAGCCCTTGAAGACGATGCCGACCGCGGAGAACACCTTCTTCAGGCGGCCACCGCAGCTCGGGCACTCGGTCAGGGCGTCGTCGGTGAACTTCTGCACCGCCTCGAGGCCCTCGCCGCACTCGGTGCACTGGTACTGGTAGGTCGGCACTGTCTTCCTCCTGGCACTCTCACTCAATGAGTGCTAACGACCATCCATAGTGACGTATTCCCGGGGATCAGTCCACCGTCATCGGTACGCGGTGACCGACGCCACGTGCCACGGTGCGGTTCTGCGGCCTCGGGACCAGTCGCGACCGCAGCGCCAGCAGGGTCGCCAGCGCGAGCAGCGTGCCGGCCATCGGCACCAGGAAGCCCGCACCGCCCCACAGCCGGTCCTCCAGCTGCCCGGCGACCGTCACGGCGGCCGCCTGTCCGAGGGCGACCGCGCCGGTCAGCCAGGTGAAGGCCTCCGTGCGGGCGCCGGCCGGGACCAGGTCCTCGACCAGGGTGTAGCCGGTGATCAGCGCCGGCGCGATGCACATGCCGACGAGCAGGCCGACCCCGGCGAGCAGCAGCGCCGAGTGCGCCGTCCACAGGGCGGACGAGGCGATCGCGAGCGCCGAGTAGCCGACGACCAGGCGGCGCTGTGGGGCGGCCTTCCAGGCGATGGCGCCGCAGACGATGCCGGACAGCATGTTGCCGGCGGCGAAGACGCCGTACAGGACGCCGTTCAGGCCGGGCTCGCCGATCGACTCGGTGAACGCCGCCAGGGAGACCTGCATGCCGCCGAAGACGGACCCGATGCCCAGGAAGGTCACGACCAGCACGCGCACGCCGGGGACGCGCAACGCGGAGGCGTGCCGCACGTGCGCGTGCCCGCGCTCCCGCCTCACCGGAGGCTGGGTGCCCTTCCGGGCGGCGAACAGCAGACCGCCGACGAGGGTCAGCGCGCCCTCCGTGACCAGACCGGCCGCCGGTGCGACGGCGGTGCACAGCGCGGTCGCGAGCAGCGGGCCGAACACGAAGGTCAGCTCGTCCGTGACGGACTCGAAGGCCGCCGCGGTGGCCATCAGCGGCGACCCCTGCAGCTTCACGCCCCAGCGGGCGCGCACCATGGGGCTGATCTGGGGTACCGAGGCACCGGTGGGCACGGCCGCCAGGAACAGCGCCCACAGGGGTGCGTGGGCCAGTGCGAGCGCCGTCAGCGACAGGCCCGCCAGGGTGTGCGCCAGAACGCCGGGGACCAGCACGGCGCGCTGGCCGTGGCGGTCGGCGAAGCGACCGCTGTAGGGCGCGAACAGCGCCATGGAGACACCGGTGACGGCCGCGGTGGCGCCCGCGGCGCCGTACGAGCCGGTGGTGTGCTGCACCAGCAGCACGATGGAGAGGGTGAGCATCGCGAACGGCTGGCGTGCCGCGAAGCCGGGGAGCAGGAAGGTCCAGGCGCCGCGGGTGCGCAGCAGCGGCCCGTATCCCGGGCGGGACGAGGCCGGCGAGGTCTTCTCCGGTTCGGTGGTGGTGACCGTGGATCCCACGGCCGTGCCTTTCTGCCGCCTGGTAGCGCGGGCCGTGTGTGGGGCCGGGCGCCGAGAGCTGTCCTCTTGCGCGGACTGCGGTAGATGCCGGCGCCCACTGCGGGTGGGAGCGACCCGGCCGCCATACGGTCGCGCCAGCTCTGCGTCAGGCAGAGTTGGTTCGATCAGGGTGCGGCTTCATCGTACAGGGATCAACGGCTGCCACGGCTGTGAAACGGGGCACCACGCGGGTGACCGGCCTGGGATTTCACGGAGAGGCGGACCGCGTGCCCTGTGCCGTCAACGCGTGCTTCCCGCGCCGTCCGTGCCGAGCCAGCCCGCCAGCTTGCCGCCGTGGGCGACCGCGCGCAGCCGCCGTTCCGCGGCGTCGCGGACCGGGTCGGTGGCGACGACGAGCAGTTCGTCGCCCCGGCGCAGCACGGTCGAGGGCAGCGGAACGAACGATTTTCCTTCGCGGACGACGAGGGTGACGGCGGCCCCGGACGGCAGGCGCAGCTCGCTGACCTCCACCCCGTGCATCCGCGAGCCCTCGGGGACCGAGACGGACAGCAGGTGGCCGCGCAGCCGCTCCAGGGGCGCCGACTCGATGCCGAGGTCGGCCGCCTCGCCCTTCTCGCCCAGCCGCAGGGTGCGGGCCAGCCAGGGCAGCGTCGGTCCCTGGAGCAGGGTGTAGACGACCACGAGCACGAAGACGATGTTGAAGATGCGGCGGCTGCCGGTGACGCCGTTCACCATGGGGATGGTGGCCAGGATGATGGGGACCGCGCCGCGCAGCCCCGCCCACGACATCAGCGTCTCCTCCTGCCACGGCACGCGGAACGGCGCCAGGCTGAGCACCACGCTCAGCGGGCGGGCCACCATGGTCAGGACCAGCCCGATCACCAGCGCGGGCCAGACGTCGTCGCCGAGTTCGTGCGGGGTGACCAGCAGGCCGAGCAGGACGAACATGCCGATCTGGGCGATCCAGCCGAGCCCCTCGGCGAAACCGCGGGTGGCCGGCCAGTGCGGCAGTTTGGCGTTGCCGAGCATCATCGAGGCCAGGTAGACGGCCAGGAAGCCGCTGCCGTGCCCCAGCGCGCCGGCGGCGTACGCGGTGACGGCGATCGCCATCACCGCGATCGGATAGAGGCCGGACGCGGGCAGGGCGACGTGCTTGAGGCCCCAGGAGCCGAACCAGCCCACCCCGAGCCCCACGGCCGCGCCGATGGCGAGCTCCAGGACGATCTTGCCCAGCAGCAGGTACCAGTGCTCGACCGGGCCGGCCACGGAGAAGGCGACGACCAGGATGACCACCGGTGCGTCGTTGAAGCCGGACTCCGCCTCCAGCGTGCCCGTCACGCGCGCGGGGAGGGGAATGCGGCGCAGCACGGAGAAGACCGCCGCCGCGTCCGTCGACGACACCACCGCGCCGATGATGAGCGCCTGGCGCCACCCCAGCCCGACCAGGTAGTGCGCGCCCGCCGCGGTGACGGCCACGCTGACGGCGACTCCGAGGGTGGCCAGGACGGAGGCGGACGGCAGGACCGGCCTGATCTCCTTCCACTTCGTGCCGAGACCGCCCTCGGCGAGGATCACGACCAGTGCGGCGTACCCCATGACCTGGGTCGCCGCGACGCCGTTGAAGTGGATGTGGCCGACGCCGTCCTGGCCCATGAGGACGCCGATGGCCAGGTAGACGAGCAGGCTGGGGAGCCCGCTGCGGGAGGAGATGCGCACGGCCGCGACGGCGACGAGCAGGACCACGGAGCAGACGAGCAGGAGCTGGTTGAGGTGGTGAACGGTCAGCGGCGGTTCCCTTCCTCGGCTCGCACCGGAGGCGCGAGCACACGTTCACAAGACCCGGGGCTGCGGCGCACCGCACCCAAGTACTTCATTACCTTACCTAACTCTTGACGCTTCCTTGACGCTCGGCGGGGCAAGATCGAACGTCCGTGCGCGCCGGTTCCCGACTCCGCGTCAAGCGGCGCGGGGCCCTGCGCCTATGGTTGCTCCAGCGCTCATTCAAAGTCACAGCCCGACCTGCCGCTCGCGTTAGGACAGCAAGGACAGCGATGCCCCCCAACACCACCGCCACAACGGGAGACACCGCCACCACCGGTGCCGCGCCCGCCGAGTCCGGCAGGAAGAAGGGGCGCAGAGCCCGACTGATCGTGCTGGTGCTGGTCCTGGCCGTCGTCGCAGGCATCGCCTACGGCGGCTACTGGTCGGTCAGCACCGTCCGTGCCTCCTTCCCGCAGACCAAGGGAACGATCACGCTTCCGGGTCTGTCGGGACCCGTCGACGTCAAGCGGGACGGCAACGGCATCCCGCAGATCTACGCGTCCTCCGACGCGGACCTGTTCATGGCGCAGGGTTACGTCCAGGCGCAGGACCGGTTCTGGGAAATGGACGTGCGCAGGCACATGACGTCCGGTCGCCTGTCGGAGATGTTCGGCACGAGCCAGATCAAGAACGACGAGTTCCTGCGCACGCTCGGCTGGGACCGGGTGGCGAAGCAGGAGTACGACACCAAGCTGTCGGCCTCCACCAAGAGGTACCTCCAGGCGTACGCCAACGGCGTCAACGCCTACCTGAAGGGCAAGGACGGCAAGGACATCTCCCTGGAGTACGCCGCCCTGGGTTTCACCAACGACTACAAGCCGCAGCCGTGGACCCCGGTCGACTCCCTGGCCTGGCTGAAGGCGATGGCCTGGGACCTGCGCGGCAACATGCAGGACGAGATCGACCGCGCCCTGATGACCAGCCGCCTCGGCCCGCAGCAGATCCAGGACCTGTACCCGGAGTACCCCTACAGCCGTAACAAGCCGATCGTGCAGGAGGGCCAGTACGACACGCTGACGCAGTCCTTCCGGCAGGGCGGTGCCTCGGGCACGTCCACGGCCGCAGGCGGCACCGGCACGACGGGCACGGCGGGCACCGCCGGGGGTGCCACGGGCGCCTCCGGGGCCACGGCGGGCACGACCGGCTCCTCCGCCTCGGCCGCGACCGGATCGTCGCTCACGAGCCAGCTGGCGGGTCTCCACAACATCCTGGACGATGTCCCGACCGCCGTCGGGGTGAACGGCCAGGGCATCGGCTCCAACTCCTGGGTGGTGGCCGGGAAGTACACCATCACCGGCAAGCCGCTGCTCGCCAACGACCCGCACCTCGAGGCGTCCCTGCCGGGCGTCTGGTACCAGATGGGCCTGCACTGCCGCACGGTCTCCAGCGCGTGCCAGTACGACGTGACCGGATACACCTTCGCAGGCATGCCCGGTGTGATCATCGGCCACAACGCGAACATCGCCTGGGGCATGACGAACTCCGGCGTCGACGTCACCGACCTCTACCTGGAGAAGGTGACCGCGAACGGCTACCTGTACGACGGCAAGGTCCGGCCCTTCAGGACCCGCGAGGAGACCATCAGGGTCGCCGGCGGCTCCTCCAAGACGATCGTCGTGCGCCAGACCCAGGACGGCATGCCCCTGCTGTCCGACCGCGACGACGAACTCGTCCAGGTCGGCAAGCGGGCCACCGTCAGCACCGCCGCCCCCGACCGCGGCGACGGCTACGGCATCGCGCTGCGGTGGACCGCGCTCGACCCGGGCACCTCCATGGACGCCGTCTTCGCCCTCGACAGGGCTTCGGACTGGCACGAGTTCCGCCAGGCGGCCGCCCTGTTCGACGTGCCCTCGCAGAACCTCGTCTACGCCGACACCGAGGGTCACATCGGCTACACGCTGCCCGGGAAGATCCCGACCCGCTCCTCGGTGGACGACGGCTCCGTCCCGGCGCCGGGCTGGGACTCCAAGTACCGCTGGACCGGCTTCATCAAGCAGAACGAGCTGCCCTACGAGTTCGACCCCAGGCGCGGCTACATCGTCACCGCCAACCAGGCCGTGGTCGACAAGGACAAGTACCCGTACACCCTCACCACCGACTGGGGCTACGGAACCCGCAGCCAGCGCATCACCGACCTGATCGAGTCCAAGATCAAGGACGGCGGCAAGATCTCGACCGACGACATGCGGCAGATGCAGCTGGACAACAGCAGCGAGATCGCCAAACTCCTGGTGCCGAGGCTGCTGAAGATCAACCTCGACGACAAGGACGTGCGCGACGCGCAGAAGCTGCTGGAGGGCTGGGACTACACCCAGGAGTCCGACTCCGCTGCGGCCGCCTACTTCAACGCGGTCTGGCGCAACATCCTCAAGCTCGCGTTCGGCAACAAGCTCCCCAAGGAGCTGCGTGTCCAGGGACAGTGCCTGTGGGTCGACAGGATCGACAGCACCGGCCCGGTCGACGACGACACCAAGGTGCGCGAGTGCGGCCAGCGCGACGCCGACCAGGCGCAGCCGGACGGCGGCGACCGCTGGTTCGAGGTCGTGCGGAACCTGATGGACAAGCCGAACAGCGACTGGTGGAAGACGCCACGCTCGGGCACCCGCCCCGCGGCCCACGACATGGACCAGCTCTTCGCCCGCGCCATGATCGACGCCCGCTGGGAGCTGACCGCCAAGCTCGGCAAGGACATCGACACCTGGAGCTGGGGCCGGCTGCACCGCCTGTTCCTGAAGAACCAGACGCTCGGCACCGACGGCCCCCAGGCGCTGCAGTACATCCTCAACCGCGGCCCCTGGAAGCTCAGCGGCGGCGAGGCCACGGTCAACGCGACCGGCTGGAACGCCGCCGGCGGCTACGGCGTCGTGTGGGTGCCGTCCATGCGGATGGTCGTCAACCTCGCCGACCTGGACAAGTCCAAGTGGATCAACCTGACCGGTGCCTCCGGGCACGCCTTCAGCGCGCACTACACGGACCAGACGAGCCTGTGGGCCAAGGGCGAGCTGCTGCCCTGGTCGTTCACGGCCAAGGCGGTCGACGACAGCACCAGCGACAGCCTCGTCCTCAAGCCGTGACCGGCTGACGGAACGGAGAACGGCCCTCCACGCCCGCGTGGGGGGCCGTTTCGCGTATGAGCCGTCAGGCCTCCGGGAAGCGGCGCACGCCGGACGGGGTCACCACGGCGTGCACGGGCTTGTCGTGCGCCTCCGCCGGGACGTGCGCGACGACTTCCGCGTCGTACAGCAGCACCACGAGCCGGGGACGGACGCCCGCGCGCTCCAGCCGGGCCAGCACGCGGTCGTACGAGCCTCCGCCCCGCCCCAGCCGCATCCCGCGCGCGTCGACGGCGAGCCCGGGCAGCAGGACGACGTCCGCGGCCGTCACGGCGTCCGGGCCGAGCCGCGCACCGAGGGGTTCGAGGAGTGCCGTCCTTCCGCCGTGCCGGACCCGGGCGAGGGAGCCCGGGCCGGTGTACTCGCCCCAGTCGAGGTCGTTGTCGGGCAGGAGCGCGGGGAGCAGCACCCGTACGCCCCGCGTGCGCAGCGCGTCCAGCAGCGCGGGGGTGCCGGGCTCTGTCCCCACGGAGACGTACGCCGCCACGGTGTGCGCCCGCGCCAGTTCGGGCAGCTCCAGGGCGCGCTCGGCCAGCGCGCGGGCCGTTTCGTCGACGTCATCGTCCGTCAACCTGTTCCTCACCGAGAGGAACTCCCGCCGCAACGTTCGCTTGTCAGGCTCGCTCGTGCGTCCGTCGTGTTCCACGGGTCGTTCTCGCACCCTTCTTGAATGCAGTCATAAAGGGTCAACCAATCTGAGCCACAGATTCCGCACAAAGGCACCGGATATGGTTGCGGGCATGACTCAGTCGCACCCCAGGATCAGCAAGGCTGTCATTCCCGCGGCCGGCCTCGGCACCCGGTTCCTGCCGGCCACCAAGGCCACTCCCAAGGAGATGCTGCCGGTCGTCGACAAGCCCGCGATCCAGTACGTGGTCGAGGAGGCCGTTTCGGCGGGGCTCGACGATGTTCTCATGGTCACCGGACGCAACAAGCGCCCCCTTGAGGACCACTTCGACCGCAACTACGAACTGGAGTCGGCCCTCGAGAAGAAGGGCGACGCCGAACGGCTCGCGAAGGTGCAGGAGTCCAGCGACCTGGCGACCATGCACTACGTCCGCCAGGGCGACCCCAGGGGCCTCGGCCACGCCGTGCTGTGCGCCGCCCCGCACGTCGGCCACGAGCCCTTCGCCGTGCTCCTGGGCGACGACCTGATCGACCCGCGCGACCCGCTGCTCCAGCGCATGATCGAGGTCCAGGAGCGGCACGGCGGCAGCGTGATCGCCCTCATGGAGGTCGCGCCCGAGCAGATCCACCTCTACGGCTGCGCGGCCGTGGAACCGACCGCCGACGGCGACGTGGTGCGGGTGACCGGACTGGTCGAGAAGCCGGACCCGGCGGACGCCCCGTCGAGCTACGCGGTCATCGGCCGGTACGTCCTCGACCCGCACATCTTCGACATACTGCGCAAGACCGAACCCGGCCGCGGTGGGGAGATCCAGCTCACCGACGCCCTCCAGCAGCTCGCGGAGGACGAGAAGATCGGCGGTCCGGTGCACGGTGTCGTCTTCGAGGGCCGCCGTTACGACACCGGCGACCGTGGCGACTACCTGCGTGCCATTGTCAGACTCGCGTGCGAACGTGAAGACCTGGGCCCGGACTTCCGGACCTGGCTTCGCAGTTACGTAGCCGAGGAGATGCAGCAACGTTGAGCACCGCCGCGACCCGCCCCGTCGGCCCGGACCACCTGTGGTCGGTGGACGAGCACCTGGAGGACGTCCTCACCACCGTCCGCCCCCTCGAACCCATCGAGCTGCAACTGCTCGACGCCCAGGGCTGCGTCCTGGTCGACGGCATCACGGTGCCGGTGTCCCTGCCGCCGTTCGACAACAGCTCCATGGACGGGTACGCGGTGCGGGTCGCGGACGTCGCGGGCGCCGGCGAGGAGTTCCCGGCCGTCCTCGAGGTCGTCGGCGACGTCGCGGCGGGCGCGGCCGACCCGGTCCGGGTCGGCCCCGGCCAGGCCGCCCGCATCATGACCGGTGCCCCGCTGCCGCCCGGCGCCGAGGCCGTCGTCCCGGTGGAGTGGACCGACGGCGGGCTCGGCGCGGGCCCCGTGAGCGGCATGCGGGCCCGCAGCCTGGCACCCGAGGGCGCCCGGGGACAGGTGCGCGTGCACCGCCCCGTCGAGGCACGCGCGCACGTGCGCGCCGCGGGCAGCGACGTGCAGGCCGGCGACCGCGCCCTGGAGGCCGGCACGATCCTCGGACCCTCGCAGATCGCGCTGCTCGCCGCGATCGGCCGCGGCACGGTGCACGTGCGCCCGCGCCCGCGCGTGGTCGTCCTGTCCACCGGCAGCGAACTCGTCCAGCCCGGCGAGGAACTGGGCCGCGGCCAGATCTACGACTCCAACAGCTTCGCCCTCACCGCCGCCGCGCGGGACGCGGGCGCCATCGCCTACCGGGTCGGCGCCGTCGCCGACGACGCCGAGACCCTCCGCTCCACCATCGAGGACCAGCTCGTCCGCGCCGACCTGCTGGTGACCACGGGCGGGGTGAGCGTCGGGGCGTACGACGTCGTCAAGGAGGCCCTGGCGCACGTCGGCGACGAGGACGAGGCGGGTGGCGGCGTCGAGTTCCGCAAGCTCGCCATGCAGCCCGGCAAGCCCCAGGGCTTCGGCTCCGTCGGCCCCGACCACACGCCGCTGCTGGCCCTGCCGGGCAACCCCGTGTCGTCGTACGTCTCCTTCGAGCTGTTCGTCCGCCCCGTCATCCGCACCCTGATGGGCCTCCCCGACGTGCACCGCCCGCGCACCCGGGCCACGCTGAGAGCCGACGGGGCACTGCGCTCGCCCAAGGGACGCCGGCAGTTCCTGCGCGGCGCGTACGGCGACGGCGAGGTGACCCCCGTGGGCGGTGCCGGCTCGCACCTGATCGCGGCGCTGGCGCACGCCGACGCCCTGATCGTCGTCCCCGAGGACGTGGAGTCCGTCGCGCCCGGCACCGAGGTGGAGGTCGTGCTGCTCGGCTGAGGTCCGGGCACGGGCGTGCGTGCGCCCGACGGGGTCCTCGGCCGGTGCGTGCGCGGACAGGGCGGTACCGTGTCGCGCACAACAGGCCCGAGCCGCGCAGTGCGCCGGGCCCGAACCGGGAGCGGCACACAGCATGACTGAGTCCTTCCGGGGGGAGACCCCCGGATCCCCTGTGCAGGACCGCCTGACGCACATCGACGAGTCGGGCGCGGCCCGCATGGTCGACGTGTCCGGCAAGGAGGTGACCGCGCGCACCGCCCGTGCCCGCGGCCGCGTCCTCGTCTCCCCGCGCGTGGTCGAGCTGCTGCGCGGTGAGGGAGTGCCCAAGGGCGACGCCCTCGCCACCGCCCGCATCGCCGGCATCATGGGCGCCAAGCGCACCCCGGACCTGATCCCGCTGTGCCACCCGTTGTCGGTGTCCGGTGTGAAACTGGATCTGTCGGTCGCGGACGACGCCGTGGAGATCCAGGCCACCGTGAGGACCACGGACCGCACGGGCGTCGAGATGGAGGCCCTCACCGCCGTGACGGTCGCCGCGCTCACCGTGATCGACATGGTCAAGGCTGTCGACAAGGGAGCGGTCATCACGGACGTGCGGGTGGAGGAGAAGACGGGCGGCAAGTCGGGCGACTGGAGCCGGGCATGACCTACCGGGCTCTGGTGGTCACCGCCTCCAACAGGGCTGCCGCGGGCGTCTACGAGGACAAGGGCGGTCCCTTGGTCGCCGACGGCCTCAGGCGCTTCGGTCTCACCGTCGACGGCCCCCGGGTCGTCCCGGACGGGGAGCCCGTGGAGGCGGCCCTGCGCGCGGGGGTCGCCGCCGGCTACGACGCGATCGTCACCACCGGCGGCACCGGCATCTCGCCGACCGACCGCACACCCGAGGCGACCCGCGCGGTGATCGACCGCGAGGTGCCGGGCATAGCGGAGGCCATCCGGGCGTTCGGACGGGAGAAGGTGCCGACCGCGGCGCTCTCCAGGGGCCTGGCCGGGGTGGCGGGCCGGACCCTGATCGTCAACCTGCCGGGTTCCACGGGCGGTGTGAAGGACGGACTCGCCGTGCTGGAGCCGCTGCTGGTCCACGCCGTCGACCAGATCCGCGGCGGCGACCACCCCGGACCCATGAGCGGGGGTGCGAGCTGAACAGCCCATCATGGCCCGTCGTGCTGGCGGACGGCGATGTCGTCCTCCGGCCGATACGGCTGCGCGACCAGCGGGCCTGGCGCGAGGTGAACCGGCGCAACCGCGACTGGCTGCGCCCCTGGGAGGCAACCATTCCGCCGCCCACCCCCAGCGGGCCGATAGCGCACCGGCCGACCTACCGGCAGATGGTCCGGCACCTGCGGTCCGAGGCCGGCGCCGGCCGGATGCTGCCGTTCGTCATCGAGTACCAGGGTCGGCTCGTCGGGCAGCTGACGGTCGCCGGGATCACCTGGGGATCGATGTGCTCGGGCCACGTGGGCTACTGGGTGGACGAGGCGGTGGCCGGACGCGGGGTGATGCCGACGGCGGTCGCGCTCGTCGTGGACCACTGCTTCCGCACGGTCGGACTGCACCGCGTCGAGGTCTGCATTCGCCCCGAGAACCGGCCGAGCCGCCGGGTCGTGGAGAAACTCGGATTCCGCGAGGAGGGGCTCCGGCCGCGCTATCTGCACATCGACGGCGCCTGGCGGGACCACCTGGTGTTCGCGCTCACCGCCGAAGAGGTGCCCGACGGTTTGCTCGCCCGGTGGAAGCGGGCACGCCCCCGGGCGGAGCGCCGCAATGCCCAGAACACGCCGGAGAATCACGCCTAGCCGTGTGCCGGCCGACGTAAATTGAATATGTGTTCGAAATTGACCGACTGTTGACCGTCTCGGGAGCATTGAATTCCCGTCTGCGGCGGTCCACTGATCGCATGGGTCGCAAAAAAAGCTGGAAATATCAGCCGGATCGTGCGACACACCGGCCCAATTGGCGGATGGCCTCGCGTAAACCCCTCTACGGTGTGAGACGTGAGCAGCAGCGGCCTCATCTACGCAGTCATTGTCGGGGCCTGGGCCGCCTACTTGGTGCCGATGTGGCTCCGTAGGCAGGACGAGCTGAACGAGGCCCGTCCGACGGAACGCTTCAGCACCGCCATCCGGCTGCTGTCCGGACGGGCGGGAATGGAGCGCCGATACGCCAGGGACCTGCGGGCACGCTCCGCCCAGGAGGGGGAGCCGGACGCCGGCGAACCGGACGCCGTCACCGACTCGGTGGACGTCCGGGCCTTCGCCGTGCCTCCGACCCGCCGCCAGGCGGACTCCGGCATCGAGTCCGAGTCACCCGGCAGGGTGGACCCGGCGCGCGAGCAGGTCGCAGCGCCGTCGCCCAAGTCCCTTTCCGCGCCCGCGCGGGAACGGGTGCCGTCCGCGCGGTCGGCGCCCTCGGCGCAGGCGGCCGCAGCACGCGCCCGGCGCTCGAAGGTCCTCGCGCGCCGCCGGCGTACCACCGTGGTCCTCTTCCTCGCCTTCACCCTCGGCGCGATCGTCGCGGCCGTCGGCGGACTCGCCTTCCTGTGGGCGCCCGCCGCGCCGGCCGTGCTGCTCAGCGCGTACATCGCGTACCTGCGCTCCCAGGAGCGCCGCCGCTTCGCCTACCAGATGGACCGCCGCCGCGCGGAGGTCGCCGCCCAGCGGCTGCGGGAACGCGAGCGCCAGCCGCGCCGCCGCCCGCCGCTGGACGCGGTCCCCGGCGCCGACGAACCGGAGGAGGCCCCCAAGACCGGGACGGACCCCGGGCTCGCCGCGCTCGCCGCCGACCGGCGCGCCCTGGTCGAGCAGACGGACCACGCCGAGTGGGTCGACCAGCAGCGGGAGCGGCAGCGGCGGCCCGGCGGCGACAGCTGGGACCCGGTGCCGGTACCCCTGCCGACGTACGTGACCGCACCGGTCGCGCCGCGTGCCACGTCCGACGTGGATCTCGGGGCGCCCGACACCTGGAGTTCGGCGCGTTCCAGCTCGGTCGCGCCGGAGCAGGAGACGCGCCACGCGCCGGGGGCGGAGACCGACGAGCAGGCGCCCGCGTCCGGGGACACGCCGACGGCCGGCCGCGCAGACGCCCGCCCCCAGGCCCGGACCCGCTCCCGCGGAGGCAACCCCGCCGCCTCCGCCCGCCGGTCGCGCGAGCGCGGCCGCACCCCCCTCTTCGACCAGTACGAGGACCGCGACCGCCCGCGCGCGGCCAACGAGTGACGCCCGCCATACTCCGGGAAGGCGCGCTGACCAGTCCGGGAACGGATTTCCAAGCACCCCGATCGGGATGCTAAAGTTTCACTCGTTGCAAGGGCCTGTGGCGCAGTCCGGTAGCGCACCTCGTTCGCATCGAGGGGGCCAGGGGTTCAAATCCCCTCAGGTCCACGCAGCATGAAGCCCCGGTCGGTGAAAGCCGACCGGGGTTTCATCGTCTCTACAGCCGCTTGGCGAAACAGCGGCTGTCCTCGTGGTGGCGGTAGTGGCCGAACTTGGCGCACGGCTCGTAACCGCTGGAGGTGTACAGGGCGATGGCCTCCGGCTGCTTGGTGCCCGTCTCCAGGACCATGCGCACGCGGCCGGCCGCGCGGGCGTCCTCCTCCAGGGCCGCCAGGATGCGGCGGGCCAGGCCGCGGCCGCGCATCTGCGCGACGACGAACATGCGCTTCAGTTCGGCGTCGCCGTCCTCATTGCCCACGTCGTTGCGGTCCTGGCTGCGCCAGCCGCCGGTGGCCACGGGGCGGTCGAACGCGTCGTACGCGATCAGATACACGCCGTTCGGCGGGTCGAAGTCCGTGGCGGCGAGGACGGTGGCGTCGCCTTCGTCCCCGTAGCGCTCGGCGTACTCGGCCTGGACCTCGTCGTTGAGCTTCACGGCGTCGGGGTGATCGAAACGTACGCGGCGTACATACATGCTGGGCATCGTACTTCTATGCAGTCGGCGGGTGCCCCGGACTTTGCGGGCTCCGACCAGCGTGCCGGTATCGTGCCCGGGTGCTGACTGTGACCTCGGTGAACGTGAACGGCCTGCGAGCCGCCGCCAAGAAGGGCTTCGTGGAGTGGCTCGCGCAGACGGACGCGGACGTCGTCTGCCTGCAGGAGGTGCGCGCGGAGCCGCATCAGCTGCCCGAGGAGGTGCGCCGGCCCGACGGCTGGCACGTCCTGCACGCCCCGGCCGCCACCAAGGGCCGCGCGGGCGTCTCCCTCTACACTCGGCGCGAACCCGACGCCGTCCGGATCGGTTTCGGCTCGGCCGGGTTCGACGCCGGCGGGCGCTACGCCGAGGCCGACCTGCCCGGCGTCACGGTCGCCTCCCTCTACCTTCCCTCCGGCGAGGTCGGCACCGAGCGGCAGGACGAGAAGATCCGTTTCATGGACGAGTTCCTCACCTATCTCAAGGCGCTGCGCGAGCGGGCCGCCGCCGAGGGCCGCGAGGTCGTCGTCTGCGGCGACTGGAACATCGCCCACCAGCAGGCCGACCTCAAGAACTGGCGCGGCAACACCCGGAACTCCGGCTTCCTGCCCGAGGAACGCGCCTGGCTCAGCCGGGTGTTCGCCCCCGGGGACGGCGGCTACGTCGACGTCGTGCGCACCCTGCACCCCGAGACCGAGGGCCCGTACACCTGGTGGTCCTACCGGGGGCGGGCGTTCGACAACGATGCGGGGTGGAGGATCGATCTTGCCGTGGCGACGCCCGGCCTCGCTCGGCGTGCGGTCAAGGCGGTGGTGGAGCGAGCGGCCAGTCATGAGCAACGGTGGTCCGACCACGCTCCGGTGACAGTGGTCTTCGACATCTGACGCCGACCGCGCGTGCGTGCCCGTTCCGGCGACGAGGCCCACGTGCGGTCACCCGGTGGTCGCGTCGGTGTCCCGGCCGCGTGGCGCCTTCCCCGATCGTGAGGGTCGGGCGTGATGTGTCCGGCCCGTCGGTTCGTTCGGGCCCACCGCCGCGTCGGCCCTCGGCGGCGACGACGCGGACTCCGACTCCGTCGCGCAGCAGGTCCTCGCGGGTGGCAGGTGCCGCCCTCCCTGTCGCTCGGCGGTGGCGGTCGAGCGTACCGCTGTGGTCCGAGGCCTCGAGTGCTGTGTTCCGTTCGAGCGGGTCCGAAGAACCCTGGTGGCGCAGCCGCCGGAGCCTTTTCGATTTCACTGTCGAAGGTCGAATCGACATTCGCCGACGCTTGCCGGAAAGGTGCCCGATGGAGTGAACGATCGGCGAGCCTAGGGCGTGTTTCGAAAGTGGCGTCGTCCGCCCGGAGGGCGGGGTCCGCGGCGTCTGGTGCGGTGCATCGCAAGGCGGAGGGTCGTCCTCGTACCGGGTGTACGTGGACGATCCCGACAACGCGGCGAGGTGCCGTGCCAGACGTCGCGGACCAGACGGGACTTTCGAAACACGCCCTCTAGCCCCGCTTGCTGATCCGTCGGTCGAGGGCCAGGGACAGTTCCGCCTCCACCACGTTGCGGGCCAGGGGACGCAGGCGGTGGAGGTCCTCCTCGGGGGCGTGGCGGAGGACCAGGTCGGTGAAGAGTTCGGCCAGGGCGTCGGCGTGTTCGCGGACGCGGGCGCCGGCCGTGAGGACCTCGGCGAGCGGGATGCCCTCACGGACCAGTGCGGAGGACACGTCCAGCAGGCGGCGGCTGATGTGGACGATCTCGTCGCCGTCGGTGCCGAGGTAGCCCAGTTCCATGGCGGCGGCGAGGTTCTCGGGGGTGACCTCGCCCTCGAAGCGGGCGGCGAGTTCCTCGGGGGTGAGGCGGACCGGTTCCTCCTCGGTCGGGGTGCCGACGCCGAGGAGGTCGGCGACGTCGCGGCCCTGGTCGAGGGCCTCGGCGAGTTCCGCGATGCCGCTGAGGGTGTGGCCGCGCTCCAGCAGGGCGGCGATGGTGCGCAGACGGGCCAGGTGGTGGTCGTCGTACCAGGCGATACGGCCCTCGCGGCGGGGCGGCGGGATCAGCTTGCGCTCGCGGTAGAAGCGCAGCGTGCGCACGGTGATGCCGGCCAGTCCGGCCAGCTCCTCCATGCGGTACTCGCGCCGTGCCGGCGGCCCTGCCTCCGGGTGTTCCGTGTCCTCTGCCACGCCCGAAGCCTATGTTGTACCGCCGGTAACTTTCCTTCTCCCGACCCCTACCGTGCGGTACGGAGCTGCTCTACAGTCCCATTGCGCCAGTGTTCACTGGCAGAGTCCAAGGCGATGCGTGGAGGCTTCGGGATGGCCGAGCACGAGCATGTACGGGTGGCGGTGATCGGGTCCGGGTTCGGCGGTCTGGGGGCCGCCGTGCGGCTGCGCCGCGAAGGGATCACCGACTTCGTCGTCCTGGAGCGGGCCGACAGCGTCGGCGGCACCTGGCGGGACAACAGTTACCCGGGGTGTGCCTGTGACGTCCCCTCCCACCTGTACTCCTTCTCCTTCGCGCCCAACCCCGACTGGCCGCGCGCCTTCTCCGGGCAGCGGCACATCCGCGCCTATCTGGAGCACGTCACCGATCTGTACGGGCTGCGGCCGCACATCCGCTTCGACTCCGAGGTCAAGCTGATGAGGTGGGACGGCGAGAAGCTGTGGTGGGAGATCGAGACCGCGCGGGGCACGCTCACCGCCGACGTCGTCGTCTCCGCGACCGGGCCGCTGTCCGACCCGAAGATCCCCGAGGTCCCGGGCCTGGAGACCTTCCCGGGCAAGGTCTTCCACTCCGCCCGCTGGGACCACGACTACGACCTGCGCGGCAAGCGCGTCGCCATGGTCGGCACCGGCGCCTCCGCCATCCAGATCGTGCCCTCCATCCAGCCGAAGGTCGGCCGGCTCATCCTCTTCCAGCGGACCCCGCCATGGGTGATGCCCCGCATGGACCGCGCCATCAGCGGCGCGGAGCGCCAGCTGCACCGGTCCCTGCCCTTCACCACCCAGCTGCGGCGCGGGCTGCTGTGGGGCATCCGGGAGCTGCAGGTGCAGGCGTTCACCAAGCACCCCGACGAACTCGGTCTGGTCGAACAGCTCGCCAAGCGCAACATGGCCCGCGCGGTCAAGGACCCGGCCCTGCGCGCCAAGCTCACCCCCGACTACCGCATCGGCTGCAAGCGGATCCTGCTGTCCAGCACGTACTACCCCGCGCTGGCCAGGCCGAACGTGGACGTCGTGGCCAGCGGGCTCAGCGAGATCCGCGGGTCGACCGTCGTGGCCGCGGACGGCACGGAGACCGAGGTCGACGCGATCATCTTCGGTACGGGCTTCCACGTCACGGACATGCCGATCGCCGAGCGCGTGGTGGGGACGGAGGGCGTCACCCTCGCCGAGTCCTGGAAGAACGGCATGCAGGCGCTGCGCGGCGCCGCGGCCGCCGGGTTCCCCAACTGGATGACGATCATCGGGCCCAACACCGGGCTCGGGAACTCCTCCATGATCCTCATGATCGAGTCCCAGCTGAACTACATGGCCGACTATCTGCGGCAACTGAACGTCCTCGGCGGCCGTACGGCCCTCGATGCCCGGCCGACGGCCGTCGAGGACTGGAACCGCAAGGTCCAGGAGCGGATGAAGCGCACGGTGTGGAACACCGGCGGCTGCACCAGCTGGTACCTCGACGAGAGCGGCCGCAACACCACCATCTGGCCCGGTACGACGTCGGAGTTCCGGCGCGCGACCCGGCGGGTGGACCTGGCGGAGTACGAGGTCGTCCGGGTGCCCGCCGAGTCGTCCGGCACGGCAGCACCGCATGCCGAGTCGTCCGGCGCCGCCGCGCCCGGGGCCGTGGCTGCCGCCCGGCAGAGCGAGGGTGCCGCATGAGCCGCCCCGCCCCGGTGGCCTTCGTCACCTCCGGGCCGTACGCCCCGCCCGCTCCCGTCCGCGAACTCACCGTCGTCTCCGCCGACGGCGCCCGGCTGCACGTCGAGGTGCACGGCCCCGAGGACGCGCCGCCCGTCGTCCTCTCCCACGGCTGGACCTGCTCGAGCGCCTTCTGGGCCGCGCAGATACGGGACCTGGCGACCGACCACCGGGTGATCGCGTACGACCAGCGGGGGCACGGGCGCAGTCCTGCGAGCCCCGCGTGCACCACCCAGGCGCTGGCGGACGACCTCGAAGCGGTGCTCGCGCAGACGCTCGCGCCCGGGGAGAAGGCACTGATCGCCGGCCATTCCATGGGCGGGATGACGGTCATGGCCGCCGCCACGCGCCCGCGTTTCCGGGAACACGCCGCCGCCGTCCTGCTGTGCAGCACCGGCAGCTCGCGGCTGGTCCCACAGGCGCGTGTGGTGCCGCTCGGCGCCGGGCGGGTGCGCACCTGGGTCACCGGGCGCATCCTCGGCTCGCGAGCCCCGCTCGGGCCGGTGACGCCGGTGGCGAAGAGCATCCTCAAGTACGCCACCATGGGCGCCGGTTCCGCGCCGCACATGGTGGAGGCGTGTGCCCGGATCGTGCACGCCTGCCCGCGCGCCGTACGCCACGCCTGGGCCGTCGTACTCGAGGTGCTCGATCTCGACCACGGCGTACGGGAGTTGGGCACGCCCACCGCGATCGTGCACGGCGTGTCCGACCGGCTCACGCCTCCCGTGCACGCCCACGCGCTGGCCGCCGCGCTGCCGCACTGCATCGGCCTCACCGAGCTGCCCGGCGTCGGCCACATGACCCCGATCGAGGCCCCCGACCAGGTGACCGGCCGGATCCGGGAACTCGTCACCACGTACGTCGCGGGGACGCGCACCGAACGGAACACGGCGCGGACCGAGCAGGTCGAGCAGATCGAACAGACCGAGCAGGCCGAGCAGATCAAGGAGGGCGCATGAGCAGGGTCAGCCTCGAAGGGCAGGTCGCGGTCGTCACCGGGGCGGCGCGCGGGGTCGGTGAGCTGCTGGCGCGCAAGCTGTCCGCGCGCGGCGCGAAGGTCGCGCTGGTCGGGCTGGAGGAGGACGCCCTCAAGGACGTCTCCTCGCGGCTGCACAGCGAGAGCGCCCACTGGTACGCCGATGTCACCGACCACGAGACCATGAGCCGGGTCGCCCGGGAGGTGAAGGCACGGTTCGGGAAGGTCGACATCGTGGTCGCCAACGCCGGTGTGGCGACGGGCGGTCCGTTCATCGACTCCGATCCGCAGGCGTGGCGGCGGGTGATCGAGGTGAACCTGATCGGCTCGGCGGTGACCGCGCGGGCGTTCCTGCCGGTGCTGGTGGAGAGCCGGGGCTACCTGCTGCAGATCGCGTCCCTCGCCGCGATCACCCCGGCGCCGATGATGACGGCGTACTGCGCGTCCAAGTCGGGCGTGGAGGCGTACGCGCACAGCCTGCGCGCCGAGGTCGGCTACCAGGGCGTGCGGGTCGGCGTCGCGTACCTGTCCTGGACCGACACCGACATGGTGCGCGGCGCCGACCAGGACGACGTCATGCGGGAGCTGCGGCAGCGGCTGCCGTGGCCGTCCAACAAGACCTACCCGCTGGGCCCGGCGGTGGACCGGCTGGTCGCCGGGATCGAACGCCGCTCGGCGCATGTGTACGGGCAGTGGTGGCTGCGCGGCATGCAGGGCCTGCGCGGCTATGTGCCGGCGCTCATCGGGACGGTCGGGCAGCGCGAGATGAAGCGCTTCGCGCCGCGGCTGCAGGGCATGCGCTCCGGGCTCGTCGGTGCGGGTGGGGCGGCCGACGAGGCGGCGCGCGCTACGCAGGGTGACTGATCCACATGCGTTCCGTGGTGGCCCGTGTGAATCTGGGTGAGGCCCCACTGAGGGGCCGATCCCCCACCTCACCCACCACGGGAGTGAACCCACATGGGTATGAAGGACAAGGCCAACGAGTGGCAGGAACAGGGCAAGCAGAAGCTCGGTGAGGCTCGCGAGCGGGCCGGCGGCCAGCAGCAGCCCCAGCGCGGCCAGCAGCCCTCTCGCGGTCAGCAGCCGCAGCGCGGCCGCGAGAACCTGCGCGACATGGAGGACACCGAGTCGGAGATGGAAGACCGCTTCGACCGGGACTACGACGCGTAGCCGCTGCCCTCGGCTTTGGCCGGTTGGCGTGGGGCGCCCTTCTCTGCGGAGGGTGCCCTGCGTCTTTCGCCCGCGTCGGTCGGTTCGCCCGCGTCAGCCGGGGCGTGGGGGGAGCTCGGGGCGGGTTCGGTCGGGGACCTCGCTGTAGTCGGGGGGGACGGCAGCGGGCGTGGATTCCAGGAGTTCCAGGGCGAGTTGGATCGCGTCGTCCATCTGGGCGTGGCGGCCCTCGGCCCAGTCCAGGGGGGTGCGCATGATCTCCAGGTCGGGTGCGACGCCCTGGTTCTCCACGGCCCAGCCGTAGGCGTCGAACCAGGCCGCGTTCATCGGGACCGTGATGACCGTGCCGTCGCCCAGCCGGTGCCGGCCGGTCATGCCGACCACGCCGCCCCAGGTGCGCGTCCCCACCACCGGGCCGAGCTTCAGCAGCTTGAAGGCGGCGGTGATCATGTCGCCGTCCGACGACGTGGCCTCGTCGGCGAGGGCCACGATCGGGCCCCGCGGCGCGTTCGAGGTGTACGAGACCGGCTGCGCGTCCCTGGTCAGGTCCCAGCCCAGGATCGTCCGGGTCAGCTTCTCGATGACGAGTTCGCTGATGTGCCCGCCCGCGTTGCCGCGCACGTCCACGATCAGGGCCGGCCGGGACACCTCCATGCGCAGATCGCGGTTGAACTGGGCCCAGCCGGAGCCGCCCATGTCGGGGATGTGCAGATAGCCGCACTTGCCGCCGCTCAGCTCGCGTACGACCTCGCGGCGTTTGGCGACCCAGTCCTGGTAGCGCAGCGGCCGTTCGTCGACGAGCGGGACGACGGCGAACCGGCGGGCCCGGCCCTGCTCCCCTTCGGGTGGGACGAACGTCAGCTCCACGGTCGTACCGCCGGAGCCGGCGAGCAGCGGGAACGGCCCGGTCACCGGGTCGACCGGGCGGCCGTCGACATGGGTCAGGATCCAGCCCTCGCGGATGCCCGTGCCGGCCAGCGGTGAACGGGCCCTGGAGTCCGACGAGTCGCCCGGCAGGATGCGTTTGACCGCCCAACCCGCGTCCCTGCGGACGAGGTTGGCGCCGAGGAGGCCCTGCCAGCGCTGGTAGTGGGGCGGGCCCTCGTTGCGGCGGGCGGCGGTGACGTAGGCGTGCGAGGTGCCCAGTTCGCCGAGGACCTCCCGCAGCAGATCGGCGAACTCGTCCGGGGAGGCGACGCGTTCGACGAGGGGACGGTACTGGTCGAGCACCGCGTCCCAGTCGATGCCGGACATCCCGGGGTCCCAGAAGTAGGCGCGGATGATCCGGCCGGCCTCGTCGAAGGCCTGGCGCCACTCGGCGGGCGGGTCGACCACGTGCAGGATGCGGCGCAGGTCGATCCAGACGGTCGTGTCGCTGTCGCCCATCTCCGTGGCGGGCACCGCGCGCAGGTCGCCCTCGTCCACGACGACGAGCCGGGTGCCGTCGCCGCTCACCGCGAACCAGTCCAGATGGTCGACCAGTTCGGACTTCTTCGCCTTGGTGATGTTGAAGTACTCCAGGGTCGGGCGGCCGCTGACGTCCGAGGGGTTGGCGAAGGTCTCGCCGAGCGCGCCGGAGATCGGCCAGCGCAGCCAGACGAGTCCGCCGCCCGCCACCGGGTGCAGCGCGGAGTACTTGGAGGCGATCACCGGGAACGGTGTGACCCGGTTGGCCAGGCCCTCCACCTCCACCGTCACCGTGCCGGCCTCGCCCGTCTCCTCCTCCTCGACCGGGTCGAGCCCGCCGGCCGCCGGACGGCCCTCGGGGTTCAGGGCGAAGGGGGAGGGGGTCGCGGAGCTCAACGGGACGAGGTACGGGCGGCAGCCGAGCGGGAAGGACAGGTCGCCGGTGTGGACGTCGTACACCGGGTCGAAGCCGCGCCAGGAGAGGAAGGCGAGATAGCGGCCGTCGCGGGTGAAGACCGGGTTCTCGTCCTCGAAGCGCCCGTTGGTCACGTCCACGACCAGCCGGTCCTTGATCCGGGCCAGCTTGATCTGGCGCAGTGAGCGGCCGATTCCCGGGTGGGACCAGGCGAGCCAGGTGCCGTCCGGGGAGAAGGCGAGGTCGCGGACGGGACCGTTGATGGAGCGGATCAGCTCGGTGACCTGGCCTCCGGCGGTCTCGCCGGGGGCCGGGGGCCGGGGTCCGGGTCCCGTGGACGGCGGGGCCTGGGCTTCGGGGGTTGCTGCGGGTTCGCAGGGCTGGGCTGCGGCGCTCTCGGTGGGATCGGCCGACCGGTCCGCGGGCGTTCCCGTGGTTTCGCCGGCCCGGCCGCCGGTGGTCTCTGCCGGGCCGGTTCGTTGATCGGCGGTGTCCGCCGCAGGCCCGGTCTCCTTGTCGCCCTCCCCGGCCGCCGCCAGGATCTCCCCGGCCTCCAGCGTCTCCTCACCCCCCTCCGCCGTCACGTCGATCAGCAGCAACCGGCCGTCGTGGGATGCGACCGCCAGCCGTTCGCCCAGCGGGTCGCAGACCATCTCCAGGACGCGGCCCAGGTGGCCCGAGGCCAGTCGGCGGGGCGCGCGGTCGCCGGTCGCGCGGGGGAGCTGAGCGATCTCGACGGCGTCCTCGCCCTCCGCGTCGGTGATGTACGCGACCTGCCCGGTGGTGCCCAGCATCTCCGGCAGCCGTACCCGGACGCCGGGCGTGTCGGTGATCGTACGGGCGGGGCCGTCGCGGTGGGTGAGCCAGTACAGGCTGCCCCGGACGACGACGGCGCTGGCCCGGCCGGTCTCGTCCACGGAGATGCCGTCGACGTTCTGCGCGGCCGGCACCTGGTAGTGGCGGCGCCCGTTGGCCGGCCCGGCGAGGCGGACGTCCAGCTTGCGCGGTACGGCGCCGGGGGAGAAGTCGTCGGCCAGCCACAGATCGCCCGCGCACTGGTAGACCACCCGCGTGCCGTCGCTCGAGGCGTGCCGGGCGTAGAAGGCGTCGTGATCGGTGTGGCGGCGCAGGTCGGTGCCGTCGTAGGCGCAGGAGTAGAGGTTGCCGACGCCCTCGTGGTCGGAGAGGAAGGCGATCCGGCCGGCGACGAACATGGGGCAGGCCAGATGGCCGCCGATGTCGGGCACGAGTTGCTGACCGTGCAGCCACAGGCGGCCCATGGCGCCGCCGCGGTACCGCTTCCAGGAGGCCGGTTCGTGCGGCGGGGTGCCGGTGAGCAGCAGGGTCTTGTGCACGCCGTCGAGGTCGGCGACCTGGATGTCGGCAACCGGGCCCCAGGGGAGCTTGCGGCCGGGGTCGCCGTCGGTGGACACCTTGTAGGCCCACGTGAAGTACGAGAAGGGCTGGCCGTGGGAGGCGACGGCGAGGATGTCGTTCTCCGGGGTCCAGCCGCAGACCTGCGTGTCGGAACTGCCCCAGTACGTCAGTTGCCGCTCCGGTCCGCCGTCGACACCGACGAGGTGGATCTCGGGCATGAGGCTGTGCCAGTTCGTGTAGGCGATGCGGCGTCCGTCCGGCGAGAAGCGGGGGTGCCCGGCCTTGGTGCGGTCCGCCGTGAGCCGCCAGGCCCGGCCCGGGGCGTCGAGCGGGGCCAGCCAGAGGTCGTCCTCGGCCACGAAGCACAGCAGGTCGCCGCTGAGGTGCGGATGGCGCATATAGCTCACCTCCCCATGCTTTTCCGGTCCAAGGGCACCAGCAACTCGTGCGCCGTCGGCGGCCGCGGCCTCGCGCACGACCCGCACCGGCCGCTTGCGCGTCCCGCACGCTTGTACGGCTCCGACGTCCGTGAGCCGGAACACGTACGAAACGGTTTCGTTTCGCAGCTTCTCGGGGTATGTTCATGATGTACACAAGCAGGAGGCTCCGGAGCGTGGAGGTGGACGGCATGACCGACGTCGTCGCGACGGGGCGTCGCAGTCGGATCACGCCCGAGCGGGAGGCCGAGCTGTACGAGGCCGTGCTCGACCTGCTCCGGGAGGTCGGCTACGACGCCCTCACCATGGACGCCGTCGCCGCCCGCACCCGTTCCAGCAAGGCCACGCTCTACCGCCAGTGGGGCGGCAAGGCCGAACTGGTCGCCAGGGCGGTGCGGCACGGCAAGCCGGGCGGCTTCGCCGACGAGGTCGACACCGGGTCGCTCAGAGGCGACCTGCACGCCCTCACCCTGCGCTCCGACGACTGCGAGATGGAGCAGAACTCCGCGCTGATGCGGGGTCTGGCGATGGCCGTCCACGGCAACCCGGACCTGCTGCGGGCGTTCAAGGAGCATCTCGTCGAGCCGGAGCTGGCGGCTTTGCGCCGTGTGCTGCAACGGGCGATCGACCGGGGCGAGGTCCGCGCGGACAACCCGGCGATCGACTACGTGATGCACATGATGATCGGCGGGTTCGCCGCCCGCACGCTCATCGACGAGCAGCCGCCGACGCAGGCCTTCCTCCTGTCGTACATCGACGCCGTGGTCCTCCCCGCCCTCGGCGTCACCACCGGCTGATCACCACCCGATCGCCTTCCCGTCCCCGAGCAAGCCCACCATCTGACGTCACCGCTCACGTCGTCGGGCTGATCACCCCTGCCCTGATGAACCCACGACCTGACCGGGAGTAGGTCCGACGTGGCCACATTTCTGTACGGACTCGGCCGTCTCGCCTTTCGGCGACGGCACTTCGTCGCCCTGACATGGGTTGCGCTGCTCATCGTCGCCGGGGTGGGGGCCGCCTTGGCTCCGCCCGCCGGCAACACGTCCTTCTCCATCCCGGGTACCGAGGCGCAGAAGGCCTTCGACCTGCTGGAACAGCGTTTCCCCGGCATGAGCGCCGACGGCGCCACCGCGCGCGTGGTCTTCAAGGCGCCCGACGGCGAGAAGATGACCGACCGCGACAACAGGACGACCGTCGAGAGGACGGTGAAGGAGCTGCTGAGCGGCTCCGAGGTCGCCTCCGTCGCCGACCCCTACGCCGGGCACGCGGTCAGCAGCAGCGGCACGATCGCGTACGCCTCGGTGAAGTACAAGGTCTCCGGCATGGAGCTGACGGACTCCTCCCGGAACGCCCTCAAGAAGGCCGCGCGGCACGCGCGGGACGCCGGACCGACCGTCGAGGTCGGCGGTGACGCACTGAACGCCACCCCGGAGACCGGATCCAGCGAGGTCATCGGCATCGGGATCGCCGCCGTCGTCCTCGTCGTCACCTTCGGATCGCTGCTCGCGGCCGGTTTCCCGCTGCTCACCGCGATCGTCGGGGTCGGCATCGGCGTCTCCACGATCACCGCGCTGGCCGACGCCCTGGACCTGGGCTCCACGAGCTCCACCCTGGCGTCGACGGGAGTTGAGAAGTGCCTGCGCTCCGGAGACGGATAGCCCGTACGTATCCGGATCGACGAGAGCGCTGTCTTGCTGGGCGGAGCCGGTGGGGAGCGGCCGATTCCGAGATGCGTGCCCGTGCGGTGTGTGATCGGAGGACGTGCACTCCGACGCCCTGATCCCCCGACTGCCCGCCTTGATCGGCCGGACGCCGCAAGGCGCCCGCACCGTGGTCAACGCCTGCAGTAGCCCGCTGGATGACATCGCCCCTCGTCGGGGCCGCGATCGGCGCCGTGTTCTTCACAGAGCGTTTCGGGGCACCCAGGATCGCGGCGGCCGGGTTGCTCGTGGCCGGCATCGGGTTGATGCTGCACGCCGGGTGGCCCGGCAGGGCAGAACCACCCGGCAGCAACCGGACGACAGGGAGCCGTTCAATGACCGACAAGCCGACCGTCAGCGTTCTGGGCACCGGGATCATGGGGGCCGCGATGGCCCGGAACCTGTGCCGCGCCGGACTGGAGGTCCGCGCGTGGAACCGCACGCGGGAGAAGGCCGAGCCGCTCGCAGCCGACGGCGCGCGGATCGCCGGCACGCCGGCGGAGGCCGTCGAGGGCACCGACGTCGTCCTGACGATGCTGTACGACGGCGCCACCGTCCTGGACGTCATGCGCGAGGCCGCGCGCGCCCTGCGCCCCGGCATCGTGTGGGCGCAGTGCACCACCGCCGGGACCGAACTGGTCGGCGACCTGGCGGCGTTCGCCCGCGAGCACGGGCTCGTCTTCTACGACGCCCCCGTCCTCGGCACCAAGCAGCCCGCCGAGGCCGGCCAGCTGACCGTGCTGGCCGCCGGGCCCGAGGAGGGGCGGCAGACGGTCGTGCCCGTCTTCGACGCGGTCGGTGCGAAGACCATGTGGACCGGGTCCGACGGTGCCGCGGGCAGCGCCAGCCGGCTGAAGCTGGTCGCCAACATCTGGGTGCTCGCGGCCACCGCCGCCGCCGGTGAGGTCCTCGCCCTCGCCCGGGCCCTGGACGTGGATCCGCAGGCGTTCTTCGAGCTGATCGAGGGCGGCCCGCTCGACATGGCCTACCTGCGCACCAAGGCCGGGCTGGTCCTCGACGGCAGGCTGACCCCGCCGTCGTTCGCGGTCGCCACCGCCGAGAAGGACGCCCGGCTCATCGTGGCCGCGGGCGAGCGCGGCGGCGTACGGCTGGACGTGGCCGCCGCGGCGGCGGAGCGGTTCGCCCGCGCCGCCGCTCAGGGGCACGCGGACGAGGACATGGCCGCCGCCTACTTCGCCAGCTTCGAGGAGGCCGGGGACGACAAGGGGTGACCCATGCCGCCGAGGTGACGTTCCCCGCGCGCGGGAGCACCCTGGAAACAGCTGGAAATCAGCGGTTCCCGGAGGTGATCGTCATGATGCACACCACTGTCGGATGGCATGTCGAGCTGGAGTTCATGGAAGACGATCAGCACACCAGGGCGGCGGCGCTGGTGCGCTTGCCCGACGGCACCGAGGTGCGGTCGCACGGCCACGCCACCCGGCATCGCGTCGACTCCAACCAGCCGAGGGTCGGCGAGGAGATCGCCGGCGCGCGTGCCCTCAACGAACTGGCCATGCAGCTGCTGACCAAGGCCCACGACGAGATCGACTCGGCGTCCGGACGGACCTCGCACACGATCAACGTGTGAGCGTCCGGGGCGTACGGCTCCCCGGGCGCGGCGGCACGCGGCGCTACGCGAGGGCCGTGCGGACCGCCCGGACCAGCGCCTGCGCTCTCGGATCTGCCGTCACACTCTTGCGGAAGCCGTTGGTGACATAGCCGAAGGCGATCCCCGTCTCCGGGTCGGCGAAGGCGAGGGCGCCGCCCCGGCCCGGGTGGCCGAAGGAGCCGGGGGAGAGCAGCGGGGACGCGGCGCCGTGCAGCATGTAGCCGAGGCCGAACCGGGTGCCGACCGCCAGGACCCGGTCGGGTCCGGCGGACTGTTCGGTGCGGGCGAGGCGCGCCGTCTGCGGGGTGAAGAGCCGGGCGCCGCCGTCCAACTCGCCGATGAGAGAGGCGTAGAAGCGGGCCAGCCCGTCGGCGGTGGCGATGCCGTTGGACGCGGGCAGGACGGCCGCGCGGTAGGCGGGGTCGTTCTCGTCGGGCAGCGGGGTGATGGCCGCGAACGCGCGGCGGGTCAGCGAGTCGGGGTCGGCGTAGGCCTCGGCCACCGCGCGCTTGGGGCGGGTCTTCAGGGCTCCCGAGGCCTCGGGAGCCTCGACAGGTCCGACGCGGCCCACGCGGGCGTGCTCGGACTCCGGCAGGCCGAGCCACAGATCCGCGCCCACGGGGCGGGCGATCTCGTCCGCGATCCACGCTCCGGCCGGGCGGCCGGTGATCCGCCGGATCAGTTCGCCGGTGAGCCAGCTGTAGGTCTGGGCGTGATAGCCGTGGTCGGTGCCCGGCTCCCACACCGGCGCCTGCGCGGCGACGGCCGCGGCGCCCAGGTCGGGGTCGGCGGCCTCGGCGGGGGTCAGCGGGCGGTCCAGTACGGGCACGCCCGCGCGGTGGGCGAGCAGGTGCCGAACGAGGGTGCGCTCCTTGCCGGCCGCCTTGTACTCGGGCCAGTACGCGCCGACCGGGGCGTCCAGGTCCAGGTCGCCTCGCTGGTGCAGGAGCAGCAGCGCGGCGGCCGCCACGCCCTTGGTCGCGGAGCGCACGGTCTGCGCGGTCCCGGGCCCCCAGGGGGCCGAGCCGTCCACGTCCCGGGTGCCGGCCCACAGGTCGGCGACCTTGCGCCCGTCGCGGTAGACGGCGACGGCCGCGCCGCGTTCCCCGAGCAGCGCGAAGTTCGCTGCGAACGCCTCCCTGACCGGCTCGAAGCCGTCGGCCACTGTGCCGTTCACGTCCACGTCCGCCGCCCCTTTCGATCGCCTGCGACAGTGCGTGCAACGTCGGCCGTGTGCCTGCGATTCCTTGGTGGGATCAGCCCAGCAGGATCGTTACATCGATGTTGCCTCGGGTGGCGTTGGAGTGCGGGCAGACCTCGTGCGCGGCGTCCACCAGGTGGTCCGCCACGTCCGGGTCCAGCACCCGTCCAGCCGCAGTGACCCCTCGGTGGGGCGGGGCGGTCCTCGTTCGTCACGCGCCCATGGTCACGGACGCGCCCGCGCCGTCGGCACGGTGACGTCCGCCTCACCGGGGCGGCCGGCCGCGTGGCCCGGGCGGCGACGGGGAAGCCGAGCACGTGTACGGCGAAGAGGACACGGGGTCACTGCGCGGGCGCCGACATCTCTCTGCGAGGCGCAAACCAGAAAATATGGGACATTAGGGGTAAAGCGGAAAACAGGCTCGTGGTTTTCGCGCAGGGTGACTCAGAGTGAAAGGGCGGTCCGATGTCTGTGGTCGAGCAGTACGCACGCGCCCATATCGTCACGGACGAGGAGGACCCGGGGGCCGTGCCCGTCGTGCTGCGGTACGACCCCGACTCCGATCCACGGTCGGTCCGGGTCGGCCTGCCGGGCCCGCAGGAGTGGACCTTCTCCCGCACGCTGCTGGAACGGGGCCTGCGGGCACCGGCCGAGAGCGGCAAGGTACGGGTGTGGCCGTGCGGCCGGGTCCAGGCTGTCGTCGAGTTCCATTCCGACAACGGTGTCGAGGTCGTCCAGTTCGAGTCGAAGGCGCTGCTGCGCTTCCTCCGCCGCACCTACACCGCCGAGCCCGTGCGCAGCTGATCAGCCGCCCATCTTCAGCAGGGCCGCCACGATCGGACCGGCCGTGTCGCCGCCGTGGCCGCCCGCCTGCACCACACCCGCGGCCGCGAGATCACCCTTGTAGGCGGTGAACCAGCCGTTGGGCTTCTTCTGCCCGTCGACCTCCGCGGAGCCCGTCTTGGCGCCGTAGTCCCCGCTCATGCCCGCCATCGCCTTGGCCGCCGTCCCGTAGTCCGCGGTGAACCGCATGACGTCCTTCAACTGGGACTGTGTCTTCGCCGACATCGTGCGTGCGGCCTTCGCCAGCGTGCGGTGGTCCACGTCGGGGGAGACCAGGTAGGGCTGACGGAAGGTGCCCGACTCCACGGTGGCCGCCACCGCCGCCATGTTCAGCGGGTTCATGCGGACTCCGCCCTGCCCGATCAGCGAGGCGCCCATCTGCGCGCCACTCTGCACCGGGACGGAACCGTCGAAGGAGGGCACGCCGATGGCCCAGTCGTCCATGCCGAGGCCGTAGACCTGCTGGGCCTCCTTCGTCAGGTCGCTGTTCGACAGCTTCGGCGCGAAGTCGATGAAGGCGTTGTTGCAGGAGGCCCCGAAGCTCTGCCGGAACGTGCCCTTCTTGATCTCGGAGTTGTCGTCGTTGTGGAACGTCCAGCCGGCCAGCTTGTACGTCTTGGGGCAGGGGTGCGACGCGTCCGGGGTGACGAGCTTCTTCTCGAAGAGCATGGTCGATGTCACGATCTTCATCGTGGAGCCGGGCGCGAGAGAGCCCTGGAAGGCGACGTTGAAGCCGTGGTCGGTGTTGGCGACCGCGAGGATCTCGCCGGTCGAGGGCCGCACGACCACCACGGACGCCCGCTTCTGCTTGGCCACCTGCTGCTCGGCCGCCGCCTGGAGGGCGGGGCTCAGCGTCGTCTTCACCGTGCCCGGCGTGCCCTTGCTCAGCTCCACGAGCGTCTTGTCGGACAGCCCGGCCTTCTGCGACGCCTTGCCGCGCACCACCCGCAGCTCGATGCCGGCCCTGCCACCCGCCGTCTTGCCGTACTTCTCCCGCAGCCCGTCCAGCACCGTGCCCAGCGACGGGTACTTGGCGGCCGTCACCTCGCCGCCGTCACGGTCCAGCGCCTTGATCGGCGGGGTGCCCGACTCGCCGGTGACGAGCGTGTCGCCGTCCTTGAGACCCGGGTGGACGACCGAGGAGTGCCAGGCGACCAGCGGCTTGCCGTCGCTCGCCCGCCGCACCACGGTCAGGGAACTGCCGTACGCCAGCGGCTTGCTGAGCTTCTGGTACGCCACGGTCGCCTTGACGGTGAACGGCACCGTGTCGCCCTCGGCCGCACCGGGGGTGAGGGCGACGTCCTTCAAGTGGGCGTCCTGGACCACCCCGTTGAGCAACCGGGTGGCGGCGGAGGCGTCGTCGGTGGCGGCGGCCGCCTCGGCGATCCTGCCCTGCTGCCACGCGCTCAGGAAGCGGGTGGAGGCCGTGCGGACCTCGGCGGCGGTGAGCGAGCCGGTCTTGACGGTCTTGTGGTCGGCCGTGGCGGCGGTCCGCTCGTCGGCGGCGGCACCGCCGCCGGTCAGCGCGTAGACGGCGAACCCGGCGCCGCCGACGACCAGGGCGATCACCCCGCCGACCAGCACGGGCCCGGTCGTCCTCCGTCGCTCGGCGACGCGCCTTCTCTTGCCCACAGCCTCAGTTCCTCCGTGCCTTCCCCGGGGTCTCCGCAGCCCTCACACTCCCCAACGACGCCACTCACCTTATGGTCCCCGCCCCGGCGGGTGACGCCGGCGGCCGATCCGTAGCACGGTTGCGACATTCCGCGCGGCCCGGACGCCCCCGCACGCGCGCGTCGCGCGATCAGACCCACGTGTCCAGCCACATCCGCGACCGCCACGAGTCGATCGGGATGGCGGTGCCGGTGTACAGGGGCCAGAAGTAGATGAAGTCTGCCGGATCTGGCCTTATGGGACCCTGACCAGCCTGTTTGCGTCTGGCCGGGGGTGGAACAGGCGGCCTGGGCCGTCTCTGGGCCGTGATCAAGTTGGCTGGTCGCTAGGACTTCGTCGCTGCTCGTGGACTGCGCTCGCGCGCGAGCCCTGCCTCTGTGTGCCTTGCCCGTGATTCCTGCGGAGTTCCCTTGCGGGGAAGAACTGCGCGACAGTGCGTCTGGTTCCTGGATTCCGCCTGCGGCCGTTGACCTCCGCCTCCCTGCCCTGAAGCACGGGAGGCGGAGGCCAAAGCGGTCAGGGCGCGGTCCTGAAGGGGATAGGACGCCCGGTGAACTTGTCTGTCAACGTCCTGTCGCCAAGCGGAGCGTCCAGGCGGACGCTGATCCTCTCACCGGCGTTGTGGCCACAGGTGACCTCGTCGCCACGTCCTCCCCACAGTGGCCACGTGCGTTTCAGTAACAGTGTCACAGTGTGAGTGGATTCGTGGGCTTCGAGGCGAGGGCGGTTCTCGCACGAACCCCACCTCTCGACCGCGCTGATCGTACGACCGTTATCGCTCACGATGACGCTCTGCTCTCGCGGGTTGTCCACCGCCGAGGCGTCTTCAGTGTGCGAACGCTCCAAACGGTTCCAGAAGTGCAGCCCCACCATCGCGAAGACTGCCAGGACCAGGACAGAACAGCCCATACGCCGGAACAGTTGGGATCTACTTCCGTACACAGCAGTCTCCTCCGTGTTGATGCGCCACAGAATGCTGGTGGGAGACGCTTCAGCGTCTTCCACCAGCTGTTACGTCACTGACCGGTGACGAGAGTCCAGCTCATCGTGGCGAGAGTCTGCCGAATCGGAACATAGTAGAGGCCCGGGAAACACCACGGCGTTCCGCTGCTCGTGGTCGTGTCCACTACATCCGATTTTTCGGACGCGGAACAGCTGTTTTCGTGGTGGTCGGCCGAGGATCCCGGCATTTCCCCGTCGAAGGCGGTGAGCGTTCCGCGTGCCTCATCGGCCGTGAAGTTGTTGACGCCACGGAAGACGGGAGCCCCGCTGTCACCGTTGACCCCAGCGATGTCGTCCGTGCTCGACGGAGTGGCGCACCCACTCTTGTCGGACGTCAGCCCGCTGGTGCAGGCGAGGTCTGCGATGGGACGCCACCATCCTCCGGAACCGCTGGTCCCGACATCAGTCTTTTCGATCTTGAGCTGGCAATGGACGCCGCCATTGGCACCGTCCTCGCACACGTAGTCACCGATGAAGTTCTGCGCCGGGCCAGTGATCGGCTTCGCGTAGTGCCAGTTGGCCTTAGCAGGCCCGTCGAACAGATAGCCGGTGACCTCCGGCACCGGAAGGTCGATCCCCTGGACGTCCACACGCGTGTCGTACTCTCGGCCGTCGCTGCTGCCGACAGCGGTATTGCCCCCGTACGTGCGCCAGAGGCCGTCGTTGCCATTGCAGTGGAGAGCGGTGGTCAGCATGTTCTGACCCTTTTCGTTCTTGATGCCGAATCCACTGGAACACAGGCTTCCCGAAGGAGTCCTGAGCGCGGCTCCTCCAGTCCAGGCCGGTATGTCCCACAACCTGGTGCCCTGCACCGCAGAGCCGTCTTTGACCGAGGGGGCACGGTCAGCCGGTGCTGCGGCCGGCGGGGCCACATCGAGTGCAGGCTTGTAGTGCGCCGTGGTGCTGATGCCGGTCAGCCGGTCGGTCAGGGCCTTGACCTCGCGCGAGCGCTCCTCGCGGACAGCCGGCGCCAACGATTCCCGCGCTGCCGTGCCCGAAGCGCTGGCATAGGTGATCTCCAGGCCGCTGCCGTCGACAGCACCGCCCATACTCGTGATCCGGACCGGCGTGGACTCCGACCGGATATGCAGGTCGATCGGCTTGCCCCCGCGCATCAGCCTGTCGCGTGCCGCGTGGAGATCGGCCTTGGAGTAGCGGGCGGGAATGACCTTGGCGGTGACCCCGTTGGGTAGGTGGGCCAGGATGTCAGTGACGCGTTTTGGCGGGGTGCCCTTCCAGTGCAAGCGGAGCTGGTTGTGGATCGGGTCGACCTCGATCTCCGTGAAGCCGGGGATCTTCGCACGGTCACCCTCGGTGAGGTTCTGTGTGATCTGTGTCGCTATCTTGTCGAGGACTCCCTGCTTGTCCCCAGTGGTGAGTGCCAGGGGTCTGGTGACGGGATGCGTCGGCGCACTGCCCTTCGGGGGCAGGGGTAAGGCGTTGACCGGCCAAGCCAGGCTGGTGATGACTCCCGCAGCAAGAGCTGCCGTAGCGGCAGCAGCACCGGTAGATCGTGCAAAACGCAAGAAACTTCCCCTCTTCTCGCATGAACGCGTCGGGGAAGTGGCCAACATTGCAGACGCGCACCCGGACACGTGACGGACAGTCGCGGGAGGAAGGGTGGTCTAGTCCTTCGCCCGCGGCCTGGCCACCTTACGCACGGCATGGACATGTCGATCAAGGGCTTTACCGAAAGTGGATCATCCCTTCAACGTCCCCATGTGAGGGACACATCACTTCCAGCCCACTTTGTGCTCTCAGGCGGCCTCGGCTGTCTGTTTGCGGAAGGCGGACGCCAGGAAGAGGTTGTCGACGGCCTTCCGGGTGCGCCCCTCACTGCTCGGCATGAGGTGCGTGTAGGTCCGCAGAGTGAACCCCGGATCCGCGTGACCGAGGTACTGGCTCAGGGCCCGGATGTTCTCGCCCGCGTCCAGCAGCACCGACGCGTAGAAGTGCCTGAGAGCGTGCATGCCGTGCTCCGGGGCCGACGCGTACCGCTCGCCTGCCTCGCGCGCCGGGATGATGCCGGCGGCGGCCAGGGCGGGCTTCCAGTGGTGGTCGTTGAAGTTGCTCACGCGGACGTGGTTGCCCTCCGGTCCGCTGAAGAGGAGCAGCTTCTTCACAGGCGGGCCGTCAGGCGTGCGCCAGGGAAGCGTCACTTCGATCGGTTCGAACTCCTTCGAGTGGTCCCGGAGCGCGGTGGCCACGGCCTTGGGAAGCGGCACGTCCCGGACCTTGCCGCCTTTCGGCAGGGCGAAGACGTACTTGCCCCGGATGCGCTTGAGTTGATGGCCGACGGTCAGCCAGCCGGTTTCGTAGTCGAGTTCTTCCTGGCGCCGCCACACGACCGAAAGGGTCCGTGACCAGCCCGAGTGCTGGACGCGGACCCTTTTGTCGTTCAGGTCGCCGTGGGGGCGTTTCGAGTAGCCGTTGTGCTGCTCGTAGTTCTCGAGCGTCAGACGGCGGGGGTGTCGTGAGGGCGGCGAGTGGAGGCGTGAGCTTCAGCAAGGCAGGCTGAAGGTATGCAGGTGATCCTGCGCTCGTTCCTTCGGCTAGGAGCCGGCGACCATGGCCGGCTCCTCTTGGCCCTCATGCAGGGTGTGCCCTTCTTGATCGGGTTGGCCGTGCTGGTCATCGAGCTCACGCCTGCCCACTTCATCTACACCGGCCCCTTTCTCACGGCGATCCCGGCGTTGGCGGCGGTGACGTTGGGTCCCAAGGGGACCGCCGCGGCAGCTGCTCTCGCGCTTGTGATCAGCGTGACCACGGCTACCTACAACCAGGTGTGGGGCACCTTGCAGGTCTATACCAACTTTCTGGCCCTGGCCCTGGTGTCGGTGGCTGGCTTCATCACGAGCAGCGCCATGCAGACGCGCCGGCAGAGAGAGTTCGACCGGGTTCGCCAGATCGCCGTGGCGGCACAGGAGGTCGTGCTACGGCCTGTACCCGCGCGCCTGGGCCCAGTGCGGGCGGCCAGCATGTGCCTTGCGGCTGGGACGGGCGCACAGGTGGGCGGTGATCTGTACGAGGCCGTACAGACCCGGTATGGCGTCCGGATGATCGTGGGGGACGTCCGGGGGAAGGGGCTTGCTGCGGTGCGAGCCGTCGCAGTGGCGGCGGGCGCGTTTCGGGAGGCCGTGCACTACGAGGAGGATCTGGTGGAGGTGATGAACCACTGTGCGGCTGCGTTGCGACGGGAACTCGCCGTGCCGGGCGCATACGACGAGGAAGTTCTGCTGGAAGGTTTCACTACGGTGCTCATCGCGCAGGTGCCCGACGAACCCGTGGTGCAGTTGGTCAACCGTGGGCATCCGCCGCCGCTGCTGTTGCACCAGGGCGGCCGGGCCGAGACGCTGATGCCGACCTCTCCCTTGCCGCCCGTCGGCATGGAAGACCTTGTCGCCGGCTTTCCCCCCAAAGCGGAGAGCTACCCGTTCCTCCCCGGTGACCGCCTGCTGCTGTACACCGATGGCGTGATAGAGGCCCGCAACCGCGACAGCGAATTCTTCGCTCTGCCGGAGGCCATGGAGGGGATACGCCTCAGCACCACCCCGCCGGAGTTCCTGGAACTTCTGCACGAGGCATTGGTCCGCCACACCGAGGGCGACTTGGCGGACGATGTGGTGATGCTCCTCGTTGAACGGCTCAACGGCGAACCAGAGCCGCCTTCCGGTGGGGCGGACGTGGGGCAGCGGTCGCCGTGAGCCGCGAAACCGCAGTTCAAGGGGTACCCGTCGCGTGGTCCGTAAATCTGCCGACCGCGCTGGCTGGGCCGTCTACGGGCCGTCCGACGCCGGCCGATGACGACCTCGGACACCCAACAACGACCAGGACGGCCCGGCATCCCGCCGAGCCGCCCTGACGTGTGTGTCCAGCTAGACCCACGTGTCCAGCCACATCCGCGACCGCCACGAGTCGATCGGGATCGCGGTGCCGGTGTACAGGGGCCAGAAGTAGATGAAGTTCCAGGCGATGAGCAGCACCAGGACGCCGGCCGCCGTCGCGCCGATCACCCGGCGGGTGTCGGAGGAGCCCGGTGGGCCGATGATCGCGCCGATCATCATCGCCACCGCCAGGCACAGGAACGGCAGGAAGACGACGGCGTAGAACAGGAAGATCGTCCGCTCCTGGTACAGGAACCACGGCAGGTAGCCCGCCGCGATGCCGCAGGCGATGGCGCCGGCGCGCCAGTCGCGGCGGAACGCCCACCGCCACAGCACGTACAGGATCGCGAAGCAGGCCGCCCACCACAGCAGGGGTGTGCCGATCGCCAGCACCTCACGGGCGCACTTCTCGCCCGCGTTCACCGGGCAGCCGTCGGCGCCGGGGTTCGGGGACTCGTAGAAGTACGACACCGGGCGGCCCAGCACGATCCAGCTCCACGGGTTGGACTGGTAGGTGTGCGGGGAGGTCAGGCCGATGTGGAAGTCGTACACCTCGTGCTCGTAGTGCCACAGGCTGCGCAGCCAGTCCGGCAGGAAGGTCCAGCTGCCGCCCCTGCCGTCGGTGGCCGCCCAGTTGCGGAAGTAGCCGCCGGTGCCGTTGGTCGGCGAGAGGATCCAGCCGAGCCAGGAGAGCAGATAGACGGCGATCGCCACCGGGATCGTCGCCACGAAGGCGATCCCCGTGTCGTACTTCAGGGCCGCCGCGTACGGGTGCATGGCGCCGGCCGTCCTCCGGGCGCCGACGTCCCACAGCACCGCCATCAGGCAGAACGCGACCAGGATGTACAGGCCGTTCCACTTGGTGCCGATGGCCAGGCCCAGCATCAACCCCGCCGCCCAGCGCCAGGGCCGCAGTCCGAAACGGAACGTGTCGGCCACGCGCGCGTCCGGGCGGACCCGACCGTCGCGGTCGGCCGGCAGCGCGGCGGCCAGCCGCTCCCGCGACCGGTCCCGGTCGATGACCAGACAGCCGAACGCCGCCACGACGAAGAACATCAGCACGCCGTCGAGCAGCGAGGTGCGGCTCATCACGAAGTGCAGGCCGTCCACCGCCATCAGCGCGCCCGCCAGGCAGCCGAGGAACGTCGAACGGAACATCCGGCGCCCGATCCGGCACAGCAGCAGCACGCTCAGCGTCCCCAGCAGCGCCGTCATGAACCGCCAGCCGAACGGGTCGAACCCGAAGACCAGTTCGCCGAGCCCGATGACGTACTTGCCGACCGGCGGGTGCACGACGTACGACGCGTCCGTCGGGATCGGGAGGTGTCCGTGCGTCCGCAGGACCAGGTCGTTGGCGTTCTTGTCCCAGTTGACCTCGAAACCGCGGTGGACGAGCGCCCACGCGTCCTTGGCGTAGTACGTCTCGTCGAATATCACCGCGCGTGGGCTGCCCAGGTTCCAGAACCGCATCAGGCCCGCCATCAGCGTCACCAGCAGCGGACCGCCCCAGCCCGACCAGCGCGTGATCCGCTCGGCCAGGACCGGCGGCACGCCGAGCACCTGCCACAGCCGGGGTGCGGGCCGCGCGTACGGCGGCACCAGCCGGTCGCGTACGTCGCCCGAGGGCGCGTCCTTCGCCGGTACGTACCCGAATCGGCGCAGCCGCTGCTGCCACGGCGGCCGCTGGTCGTGCGGCGCCTGGCCCTGCCGGAGGTCCATGGAGGACGCGGTACTGGTCACCCGCGCCATGGTAGGGAACCGTTCTGTGCGAGTCGCGTGCATGTGGCGTAGCGGTCGCAATACGGTCGGTCTGCGGACCCGGTACGGACCGCCCGCCCGTCGCCGCCGGCCGGGCTGCCAGTGGCTCCTGGGAGGATGGGGGCGTGACTGGAACCCTTGTCCTGGCAGGTACCCCCATCGGCGACATCGCGGACGCGCCGCCCCGGTTGGCCGAGGAGCTGGCCGGCGCCGACGTGGTCGCCGCCGAGGACACCCGGCGGCTGCGTCGGCTCACCCAGGCCCTCGGCGTCACTCCCCAGGGCCGCGTGGTGTCGTACTTCGAGGGCAACGAATCGGCGCGCACCCCGGAGCTGGTGGAGGAGCTGCTCGGCGGCGCGCGCGTGCTCCTGGTGACCGACGCCGGGATGCCGTCCGTCTCCGATCCGGGCTACCGGCTCGTCGCGGCCGCGGTGGAACAGGACATCCGGGTCACCGCCGTACCGGGGCCGTCCGCCGTGCTCACCGCCCTCGCCCTGTCCGGGCTGCCCGTCGACCGGTTCTGCTTCGAGGGCTTCCTGCCGCGCAAGGCCGGTGAGCGGCTCTCCCGGCTGCGGGAGGTCGGGACCGAGCGGCGCACCCTCGTCTACTTCGAGGCCCCGCACCGGCTCGACGACACCCTCGCCGCGATGGCCGAGGTCTTCGGCGCGGACCGGCGGGCCGCCGTGTGCCGCGAGCTGACCAAGACGTACGAGGAGGTGCGGCGCGGTCCGCTGGCCGAGCTGGCGCGGTGGGCCGCGGAGGGGGTCCGCGGGGAGATCACCGTGGTGGTCGAGGGAGCGCCGGAGCGTGGCCCCGAGGAACTGGACGCGGAGGAGCTGGTACGCCGGGTACGCGTGCGTGAGGAGGCGGGGGAGCGGCGCAAGGAGGCGATCGCCGCGGTGGCGGTCGAGGCGGGGGTGCCCAAGCGGGTCGTTTTCGATGCGGTGGTTGCTGCGAAGCGTTCGGGCGAGTGACGGGCGTTCGCTCCCCTGAGGACTCAGGGCGGGCGGGGAGCGGCGACCGGGGGCGTGCGGGGGCCTTGCGCGCAGCTCGGGCGGGTCGCGCGCGACGCTGCGCACGCCCCTGCTGAGCAGGGACGTTCTCGGCTGAGCGAACGGGCCATGGGACGGCAAAGGGCTGTCGCCGAGGGCAAAGGGAAACGCCGCCGATCGGGGCCCTTTCTGCAAGGAAGCCTCAAATCGCCTCCAACACTCGACAGCCCTGGTGCATTCGCGTCGGCGAAGGCGTCCACTGGTTGAAGAGACGCCCTGTCGCGGGGTGTCTGTCCAGCGGACAAGAGGAGCTGGCATGAGCGAGATCGCAGGGCAGACCGGCCTCCGTGGCACGCCCACCGCCGTCGTTCACGAGTCCTATGCGTTCGCCTGCATGCGATGCGGGTACGGCTGGGAGCAGTCGTACGAGATAGAGCACCACAAGGACGGCGAAGGGCAGGAGTTCGTGCTCTACGTGGCCGACGGCCGGCTCGTGCCGTCGCCGCTGAGCCGGCCGCGCTGCCACAACTGCGACGGTCATGACGTGCGGATCATGCGGGCGGGGCAGGTCTCCTCGGTGCGCGGCGCCGACCCGCACCACACCGTGCCGCAGGCGGGCCCGGTCGAGGCGCCGCAGATGCCCGCGCGGCCCGAGGAGACGCGCCACTGGCATCTGTCGGACCTCCTCCGCTCCTTCCACCGCAAGGTCGGCTGAGCGGATCGTCGGACAGGGCGGGTGTGCCTCTTTCGTAGGATGAGGCATGCCTTCGAACGCCGGCCGGACCGCCAAGGGTGACAAGAACGCCGCACCGCCGCTTCCGGCGCCGCTGCGGGTTCCGGTCGCCGACTCGCACACCCACCTCGACATGCAGTCCGGCACCGTCGAGGAGGGCCTCGCGAAGGCCGCGTCGGTGGGGGTGACGACCGTCGTCCAGGTCGGCTGCGACATCAAGGGCTCGCGGTGGGCCGCCGAGATCGCCGCCGCCCACGACAGCGTCCACGCCGCCGTCGCGCTGCACCCGAACGAGGCCCCGCGCATCGTGCACGGCGACCCCGTCGAAGCTGCGTCGCACGGCGACTCCGACAAGGGTGGTGGGCGACGGGCGGGACGGTCCCGGCACGGCGCCCGCGAGGCGGGCGGTGACGCCGCGCTGGACGAGGCCCTCGCCGAGATCGACCGGCTGGCCGCCCTGCCCCAGGTGAAGGGCGTCGGCGAGACCGGCCTGGACCACTTCCGCACCGGCCCGCAGGGCAGGGTGGCCCAGGAGAGGTCCTTCCGCGCCCACATCGAGATCGCCAAGCGGCACGGCAAGGCCCTCGTCATCCACGACCGGGAGGCGCACGCGGAGGTCCTGCGCGTGCTGAAGGAGGAGGGCGCCCCCGAGCGCACCGTCTTCCACTGCTACTCGGGCGACGCCGAGATGGCGGAGATCTGCGCCCGCGAGGGCTACTACATGTCCTTCGCGGGCAACGTCACCTTCAAGAACGCCCAGAACCTGCGGGACGCCCTCGCCGTCGCCCCGCTGGAGCTGGTCCTCGTGGAGACCGACGCGCCCTTCCTCACGCCGGCGCCGTACCGCGGCCGGCCCAACGCGCCGTACCTCGTCCCGGTCACGGTCCGGGCGATGGCCGCCGTGCGAGGCATCGACGAGGACGCGCTGGCCACGGCCCTGGCCGCCAACACGGCCCGCGCCTTCGGCTACTGAGCTCCTACCGGCCGCGCATTCGTTCGAGAGTGGGCCATATGCTCGATGCGCGACAGTGCGTGGTCGAGTCGCTTTGGAGAGTGACGACCGCTCCGCTAGGTTCTGTGGGCCCGATCCGGACCTCTCCGGACCCCTCTGGCACCTCTGGAGCGTGTCGGCGTGAGAAAGTCGCATCACGAGACGTTCGGGACCGATGAGCCTCAGCAGCGGCACCGGCAGGCCGGTGCGCCGTCCCACCAGCCGCCCGGGCCCCCTGAGCCGCACGAGCGGTCCGGCCCCGGCATCTGTCTGCACACCGCCGAGACCCTTACGGCCGGGCTGTACCCGGACACCTATCGGCCGGCGTACGAGGCGCAGGCCTACCTCGTCCAGGAGCCTGCCCGGCCCCGGCGGGGGGTGGGCGTGACGCGCGCCGCGGCCGCCCCGGACCCGGAGGAGGCCGACGAGCGCGAACCGGCCGCCGAGGTGAGCGGGCGGGGCGCACGCCGACGCAGGGCCCGTGGCATCGAACGTCCGGAGTCCGCCGTGCGGCGGCTGCTGCCGCAGGCGCTGGTCGTGGCCTTCCTCGCCGGTGGCACCACCGCTTTCGTCGCCCAGGACAAGGCGGTCGAGCTGACCGTCGACGGCCATCAGCGCACCCTGCACACCTTCGCCGGCGACGTGCGCGAGCTGCTCGCCGAGGAGGGCGTGCGCGTGGGAGCGCACGACATGGTCGCGCCCGCCCCCGACACGGCCCTCGCCGGCGGTGACGCGGTCGCCGTGCGCTACGGACGCCCGGTACGGCTCACTCTCGACGGCCGGCGGCGCGAGGTGTGGACGACGGCGCGCACGGTCAAGGGGGCGCTGGACGAGCTGGGGGTGCGCGCGGAGGGCGCATACCTGTCCGCCTCACGCAGCCAGCCCATCGGACGCACCGGGCTGGCGCTCGACGTACGTACCGAACGGGCCGTCACGATCATGGCCGACGGCCGCACCCGGACCATCCGCACCAACGCCGCCACCGTCCGCCGGGCCGTCGAGGAGGCGGGGATCGGCCTGCGCGGTCAGGACACCACTTCCGTCCCGCCCGACAGCTTCCCGCGCGACGGGCAGACGGTGACCGTCCTGCGGATCAGCGGCACCCGGGAGGTCCGCGAGGAGGAGATCCCGTTCGAGGTCGAGCGGGTCAAGGACCCCACCCTGTCCCGGGGCTCCGAGGTCGTCGTGCAGGCCGGACAGGTGGGGCTGCGGCGCGACACCTACCTCCTGCGGATCGTCAACGGGGTGAGGGACAAGGTGCGCCGGGAGACCTCCGAGGTGGTGCGCGGGCCGCGCAAGCAGATCGTGAAGGTGGGCACCAAGGCGCTGCCGAGGACCGTGGCCGGCACGGAGGACCTGAACTGGCACCGTCTCGCGACCTGTGAGTCCGGCGGTCGGCCGCACGCGGTCGACGCCTCGGGGACGTACGGCGGGCTCTACCAGTTCGACACCCGTACCTGGCACAGCCTCGGCGGCAGCGGCCGCCCCCAGGACGCCCCGGCGGCGGAACAGACCTTCCGCGCGAAGAAGCTCTACATCCGGCGGGGGACGACACCCTGGCCGCACTGCGGGACGCGGTTGCACGGGTAGCCGGGCTCGCCGGCCGTGGGCGGGTGCGTCGTGGCCGGTCGCTCCCCGAGTTCTCGGCCTCGCTCGCATCAGGGCCCCGTCGCGGCGGAGCCGTATGCCGGCACGGCCCCGCGTCCCGCGGTGCGCTCCGGGGACCGCCGGCCCATCACCTCCCCGTACTCTTGTCCCGTGAGCAGCCCCACCCCCGACGCCCTTCTCGGACCGGCCGACATCCGTGAGCTCGCGGCAGCGCTCGGTGTCCGTCCCACCAAGCAGCGCGGCCAGAACTTCGTGATCGACGCCAACACGGTCCGCCGTATCGTGCGCACCGCCGAGGTCCGCCCCGAGGACGTGGTCGTCGAGGTCGGCCCGGGGCTCGGCTCCCTCACGCTCGCCCTGCTGGAGGTCGCCGACCGGGTGACCGCCGTGGAGATCGACGACGTGCTCGCAGGGGCCCTGCCCGCGACCGTCGGGGCGCGCATGCCGGCGCGCGCCGACCGGTTCGCGCTGGTGCACTCCGACGCTATGCACGTCACCGCACTGCCCGGCCCCCCGCCGACCGCCCTGGTGGCGAACCTTCCCTACAACGTCGCCGTACCCGTGCTGCTGCACATGCTCGACACCTTCCCGAGCATCGAGCGGACCCTGGTCATGGTGCAGTCCGAGGTCGCCGACCGGCTCGCCGCCGCCCCCGGCAACAAGGTGTACGGCGTCCCCTCGGTGAAGGCCAACTGGTACGCCGAGGTGAAGCGGGCCGGCGCCATCGGCCGCAACGTCTTCTGGCCCGCGCCGAACGTGGACAGCGGGCTGGTGTCGCTGGTGCGGCGGGCGGAACCGGTCAAGACCACGGCCTCCAAGGAGGAGGTCTTCGCGGTGATCGACGCGGCGTTCGCGCAGCGCCGCAAGACCCTGCGGGCGGCGCTCGCCGGCTGGGCCGGATCCGCCGCCGCAGCCGAGGCCGCCCTGCTTGCCGCCGGTGTCTCACCGCAGGCGCGGGGCGAGTCGCTGACGGTGGAGGAGTTCGCGCGGATCGCCGAGCACAAGGACACGGTCACCGACCACGAGGAGCACGCCGAGTGAGCGTCACGGTACGGGTGCCGGCCAAGGTCAACGTGCAGCTCGCGGTCGGCGCCGCCCGCCCCGACGGGTTCCACGATCTCGCGAACGTCTTCCTCGCCGTCGGCCTCTACGACGAGGTGACGGTGACTCCCGCGGACGAACTCCGGATCACCTGCGAGGGCCCGGACGCCGACCGGGTGCCGCTGGACCGCACCAACCTCGCCGCGCGCGCGGCGCTCGCGCTCGCCGGGCGCCGGGGCATCGAGCCGGACGTCCACATCCACATCGCCAAGGACATCCCCGTCGCCGGCGGTATGGCGGGCGGCAGCGCGGACGGCGCGGGCGCGCTGCTCGCCTGTGACCGGCTGTGGGGTACGGCGGCGTCGCGGGCCGAGCTTCTCGCGATCTGCGCCGACCTGGGCAGCGACGTGCCGTTCAGTCTGGTCGGCGGGGCCGCTCTCGGCACCGGCCGGGGGGAGCTGCTGACCGCCCTGGAGGTCGGCGGCACCTTCCACTGGGTGTTCGCGATGGCCGGTCGGGGGCTGTCCACGCCGGCGGTCTTCCGCGAGTTCGACCGGCTGACTCGGGGGTGGCAGATCCCGGAGCCGGTGGCTTCGGCGGAGCTGCTGCAGGCGCTGGCGAAGGGGGACGCGGAGGCGCTGGCCGAGGCCGTGTCCAATGATCTTCAGCCTGCGGCACTGTCCCTGTTCCCTGAGTTGGCGGACACGCTGGACGCGGGGCGGGGGGCAGGTGCGCTGGCGGCGCTGGTCTCCGGTTCCGGGCCTACGACGGCGTTCCTCACACGCGATGCCGAGTCGGCGGAGAAGGTGGCGGCGGCGCTGCGGGCGTCGGGGACGTGCGCTTCGGTGCGGGTGGCCTCCGGCCCAGCGGCTGGGGCGACGGTGGTCTGACGGGATCAGAGCTTGTCGATGGTGGTCAGGTCGATGTCGATGTCGTACGGGACGCTGACCTTGACGTGGTCGTGATCGATGCCGGTCGGTGCGCAGGTGCCGGTGGCCTCACCGCGTTCGTGGACCTGGACCACCGGGTGGTCGTCCTGGCCCGCCAGTCGACCGGCCAGTAATGCGGGATGCCCGCCGCGGCGTACTTGTGCGGCTCGTAGTCACGGTCGCGGGCCTCGGAGTCCGGCGAGACCACTTCGACGGCGAGCAGAACATCTGCCGCCTTGAAGTGGGTCTGCCGTCGGTCGGTGAGGGCTTCTGCACGGACCACGGAGATGTCCGGTTCTGGGCGTTACGCCGATCCAGCACCACCGTCATCCCGCGCGCCACCTCGAGGCCGGACGGCACCGTGCAGCGCAAGCCGCCGACCAGCAGGTCGATCGCGGCGAAGTGGAAATAGCGCTGCGGACCCGCGAAAAACCAGGCTCCCGTCGATCGGCTCGGTGTGCGGCGGAGATCCGGCAGCGTGAACAGGTCGTCCACGGTGTAGCCGTCCTGCGGCGGCACCGGCCATTGGACGCGGTGCCTCACGGACTCGGCGGTCATGGTTCCTCCCATGGACGGGATCCTGCTGCCCGCCCTGCACGGGTGCGGCCCGTTCCCGATCACGTCATCACGAAGAGTGACAATCCTCTCGCGCCCCGACCCCGTCCCCGAGGGCCTAGGCTAGAAGGCTGACCGATCCCCGCACACAGGAGTGAAATGGCCGTCAACCTCGTCAATGTCGAGAACGTCAGCAAGGTGTACGGCACCCGTGCCCTGCTGGACGGCGTCTCGCTCGGCGTGTCCGAAGGGGACCGTATCGGGGTCGTCGGGCGCAACGGTGACGGCAAGACCACCCTCATCCGGATGCTCGCCAAGCTGGAGGAGGCGGACACCGGGCGGGTCACGCACTTGGGCGGTCTGCGGCTCGGCGTGCTCACCCAGCACGACTCCCTCGACCCGGCAGCCACCGTCCGGCACGAGGTGATCGGCGACATGGCCGACCACGAGTGGGCCGGCAACGCCAAGGTCAGGGACGTGCTGACCGGTCTGTTCGGGGGGCTGGACCTGCCGGGCTTCCCGAAGGGGCTCGACACCGTCATCGGTCCGCTCTCCGGCGGCGAGCGACGCCGTATCGCCCTCGCCAAGCTGCTCATCGACGAACAGGACCTGATCGTCCTCGACGAGCCCACCAACCACCTCGACGTCGAGGGCATCGCCTGGCTCGCCGGGCACCTGCGAAACCGGCGCTCGGCGCTCGTGTGCGTGACGCACGACCGGTGGTTCCTCGACCAGGTCTGCACCCGCATGTGGGACGTGCAGCGCGGTGACGTGTACGAGTACGAGGGCGGCTACTCCGACTACGTCTTCGCCCGTGCCGAGCGCGAGCGGATCGCCGCCACCGAGGAGGCCAAGCGGCAGAACCTGATCCGCAAGGAGCTGGCCTGGCTGCGGCGCGGCGCACCCGCGCGCACGTCCAAGCCGCGCTTCCGGGTCGAGGCCGCCAACGAGCTGATCGCGGACGTGCCGCCGCCCCGGGACAGCAGCGAGCTGATGAAGTTCGCCTCCTCCCGGCTCGGCAAGACCGTCTTCGACCTCGACGACGTCACCGTGCAGGCCGGGCCGAAGGTGCTGCTCAAGCACGTCACCTGGCAGCTCGGCCCCGGCGACCGGATCGGTCTCGTCGGCGTGAACGGCGCCGGCAAGACCTCGCTGCTGCGCGCCATGGCCGCGGCCGCGTACTCCGAGGGCGAGGAGCAGCCGGCCGGCGGCCGCATCGCCGTCGGCAGGACGGTCAAGCTCGCCCACCTCTCCCAGGAGGTCAGCGAACTCGACCCCGCCTGGCGGGTGCTGGAGGCCGTGCAGCGGGTCCGCGAGCGCGTCGACCTCGGCAAGGGGCGCGAGATGACCGCCGGGCAGCTGTGCGAGACGTTCGGCTTCAACAAGGAGAAACAGTGGACGCCGGTCGGCGACCTGTCGGGCGGTGAGCGGCGGCGGCTGCAACTGCTGCGCCTGCTGATGGGCGAGCCCAACGTGCTCTTCCTGGACGAGCCCACCAACGACCTCGACATCGAGACCCTCACCCAGCTCGAGGACGTGCTCGACGGCTGGCCCGGATCGATGATCGTCATCTCCCACGACCGGTTCTTCGTCGAGCGCACCACGGACCGGGTCCTCGCGCTCCTCGGCGACGGCACCCTGCGGATGCTGCCGCGCGGCATCGACGAGTACCTGGAGCGCCGGCAGCGCATGGAGGAGGCGGTCGCGGCGCAGACCGCCGCCGCGGCGCCCAAGCCGGCCACCACGGAGAGGAGCGCCGCCGACCAGCGTGCCGCGAAGAAGGAACTCCAGAAGATCGAGCGCCAGTTGGACAAGATTTCCGAGAAGGAGTCCAGGCTGCACGCGCAGATCGCCGAGAACGCCACCGACTTCGCGAAGGTCGCCGACCTGGACGCCCAGCTGCGCGACCTCACCGGTGAACGCGAGGAACTGGAGATGCGCTGGCTGGAGTTGGCGGAGGACGCGTAGTCGGCGCGCGTCCCGGCGGCAAGACGCCCGGCCGCCCGACGCGAACAGGCCACCGCGCGCGTCCTGTTCGCCGCCCCGCTCTCGTCCCGCCGTCGAACCTCCCCGGCGCGCGGGGCGGTTGCACGCGCCGCGTGAGGGGGGGCGTGAAGGCGCGTAACGGTGGCATCACGGGCCGGTCGTCCCTTGGGAACAGCGGCGCATCCGGGCCCGTGCGCTGTCGGTACCGGGTGATAGAAAGAGCCGTCTGAGAACTGTCTGAGTAACGACCCAGGGTCCGTCAAGAACCTCAGGGCGTGGCTAAAAATCAGTGAACGAGGGGGAAGAGCGCTGATGACGCAGCCGCCCAATCAGCCGCCGCAGGGCGGATTCGGAGCGCCGCAGGAGCAGCCACCGCAGGGTGGCGGATTCGGAGCGCCCCAGCCGCCTTCGGCCCAGGGCGGCTTCGGCCCCCCGAGCGTCCCGCAGAACCCCCCGGGCGTCCCTGCCGCGCCCCCGCAGCCGCCCACCGCCCCGCCGTCACCCCAGCCCGGTTACGGCCACCCCCAGCAGCCGGGCCCGTACGGCGCCCCGGGTCCCTACGGCCATCCGCAGCTGCCGGGCCCCTACGGGGCCGCGCCCCAGCCCGGTTTCGGTCATCCGCAGCAACCGCCGTACCCCGGCGCGCCCGCCCCGGCCCCCGCGCCCGGCAGGAAGAGGACCGCGCTGATGATCGGTGGCGCGGCGGCCGCACTGCTCGTCATCGGCGGCACGGTGTACGCGGTCACGAGCGGTGGTGACGGCGGCGGCAAGAAGAAGCCGGTCGCACAGCAGAGCGACGACTCCAAGCACTTCTCCTCCGGCTCGCCGAGCCCGTCGAGCGGGGGTGGCGACGACCCGGAGAACCTCAACGCGGGCCGCAAGGCCGGTGAGGCGAAGGTGCTCTGGTACAAGCCGGCCCCGGACGCGCCCGGCGGCGGCGCCGACGCGCCCGGCATGTGGGTCTCCGGCAAGGCGGTGGTGAAGGCGGCGTACAAGCAGGTCTTCGCCTACGGGGTCGGCGACGGCAGGCCCGCCTGGAGCCCGATCTCCTTCCCGCAGAAGATCTGCGCGGTCACCCCGCAGAAGTCGGCGGACGACAAGGTCGTCGTGGCGTACATGAGCGGCGCGGACGACCACGCCAAGTGCAACCAGCTGCAGCAGATCGACCTGGGCACCGGGCAGAAGGGCTGGAGCGCCAAGGTCGCCGACGGCGGGCTGTTCGACAGCGCGCTCAACGTCGAACTGACCGTGAGTGGCAGGACCCTGATGGTGGGGCGTTCGGAGTCGGGCACGGCGTACGACATCGACAGCGGCAAGAAGCTGTACGACAAGACGAAGTACGGCGCCGCCTGCTTCCCGGCCGCGTACGCGGGCGGGGACGACCGGCTGATCCAGGTGTCCTCCTGCGGTGCCGGCGGCAGCAACGAGCACGACGAGATCCAGGAACTGGACCCGGCCACCGGCAGGGTGCGCTGGTCCCAGCCGGTCAAGAAGGGCTGGCAGGTCACCCGGACGTTCTCCGTGGACCCGCTGGTGGTCTATCTGACCAACCAGGACAAGAAGGCCTGGAACATCTCCACGTTCACCAAGGACGGCAAGTTCCGCTCGGAGGTGAAGGTCGACGAGAAGTTCGGCCCGCGCTGCGGCTGGGCGATCCTGGAGCGCGATCTGCAGGGCTGCCAGGGTGTGGCCGCGGACGCCGACACGCTGTACCTGCCGACGAACACCACCAGCAGCGCCAACGAGATCGTCGCCGTCAGCCTGACCGACGGCAAGGCCGAGTGGCGGGTGAAGTCCCCGGCGGACGAGCCGATGTACCCGGTGAAGGTCGAGGGCGGCAAGCTCGTCGCCTATGTGCAGCCGTCGTTCGATGCCGGCGGCCAGGTGGTGTCGGTCCCGGTCACCGGCTCCTCCCACGGCATCACCAAGCTGCTGCAGAACCCGCAGGGCACCGCCGAGATCGAGGACACCTTCTACGACAGCGTCGTGGACTGGGCCGACGGTCGGTTCTTCATCTCCTCCGGCCGGCTGTCCGGCAACGACCAGGCGAAGGAGAAGCTGATCATGGCCTTCGGCAACTGAGCCGCCGCCCCGGCGTCCTCCCCGTCCGTACCAAGTCCCCGTCCCCGTCAGGCTTTCCGAGCCTCACCGAGGTACCCGCGCCATGACCCAGCCGCCCCCTCCGCCGCCGAACCAGCCCCCGCAGCCGCCCGGCTACGGCCCCTCGAACCCGAACCAGCCCACTCAGCAGCCCCCTCAGCCGCCGCCCGGTTACGGCTACCCCCAGCCGCCACAGCCCGGTTACGGCTACCCCGGCCCGCAGCAGAACCCGTACGGCCAGACCCCGGCCTACGGCCGGCAGCCCGCCGCCGGCTACGGGGGCCAGCCGCAGAACCCGTACGCACAGCCCGGTTACGGCTACCCGGGCCAGCCGCCGACGGTGCCGATGGAGCCACAGCCGGGGCAGGGCGGCGGCGGGCGGAACACCACCGCGCTCGTCATCGTCGTCGCCGCCGTCGTGGCGATCGCCCTGATCGTCGCCGGCGGCTTCTGGTACGCCAACTCCTCCGGGGACGGCGGCAAGAAGCACGACACCGCCTCCTCCAGCGGCGGCACCGGCGGCAAGAACGGCAGCGGCGGCACGGGCGGCGGCAAGGAGAAGGTGCCGGCCGACCCGGCGGCGAAGGTGCTGTTCAAGGTGCCGCTGCCCACCACCGACGACGTGGTGAGCACCGTGGGCTCGTGGCTGACCGACAAGGTGTACGCGAAGAGCGGCGTCGCCGAGATCGTCGGCTACGACCCGGCCAAGGGCACCAAGCTGTGGACGATCAAGCTGCCCGGCCCGGTCTGTGCGGCCAGCAAGCAGGCCACGTCGGACGGCAGGACCGCGATCACCTACCAGCCGAAGTGGGACACGAAGACCCACTTCGCCGGGTGCACGCAGATCGCCGCGATCGATCTCGACGCCGGCAGGAAGCTGTGGACGAAGACGGTCAAGTCCGGTGACTTCCCGGTCAGCTACCAGAATGTGACGGTCGGCCAGCGCACCGTCGCGGTCGGCGACACCAGCGGCGGCGCCGCCTTCGACATCGACTCCGGCAAGCCGCTGTGGCTGCCGAAGCCGGGCGACGACTGCTACGACGCGGGCTACGGCGGAGGAGCCAAGCTGGTCGCGGTACGCAACTGCGGAGACGCCGACAACGCGCGGCTGCTCATCCAGACCCTCGACCCGAAGACGGGGAAGGTGATCTCCGAGTACCGCATGGACCAGGGCATCGACGAGGCCTCCGTCGTCTCCACCGACCCGCTGGTGGTGGCCGCCGCCGCGGGCGACAGCAGCCGGATCACGGACTACTTCTCCATCGACAACAAGACGGGGAAGCTGCTCGCCCACATCTCCGCGCCGGCCGACGCCTACGGCGGCAGGTGCGAGGGCATCACCCGCTTCGAGGACTGCCACGGGATCGTCGTCGGGAACGGCAGGCTCTACCTGCCGACCGCGGAGCACGACGGCTCCTCCGGTCTGGGCCAGACCAACTCGATCGTCGCCTTCGACCTCACCACCGGGAAGCCGACCGGCCAGCGGGCCGACGCCGGAGACGACACCACGCTCGTGCCGTTGCGCATGGACGGGAGCAATCTGCTCGCCTACAAGCCGCCGACGTACAAGGACGGCGGTCAGGTCGTCAGCATCGACGGCGGCAGCTTCAAGGCGACCAAGCTGCTGGTGAACCCCGCCGACACGAACGTGCGGGAGGCGGAGAGCAACTTCCTGCCCGACAGCAACGAGTTCCTCTTCCGCGACGGCCGGCTGTACATGGCGCAGGTCTTCGCCCGCCGCAAGGGAATCTCGTCGATCGGCGAGGCGGACCTGGTGCTGGTGTTCGGCGCGAGAGGCTGACCGTTTCACCGGCCCGTCGTCGCGGGTCCCGCCCGAATGGGTGACTTGCCGAGAAGTGCCCCGGATTTCATCGATCCGGGGCACTTCTCATCGAGAGGGGCAGCGCGACGTCGAACAAGCGTGTAGCTTCCGGGGGCATATGGAGGGCGGAGGTGCCGGGGGGCCCTCTGTCCTTGCGGACCGGTGGGCGTCCATAGTGGGGCATCCATGGGGGGGACTGGGGGGTTGCTCTATGGGAGTGCGGCTCATGGTCGTCGACGACCATCGCCTGCTCGCGGAGGCGCTCGCGTCCGCGCTCAAGCTGCGCGGGCACCGGGTGCTCGCCGCGGCGGCGCCGGCGGCGGGCGCGGCGGACCTGGTGATCGCGCGGGCGCCGGAGGTGTGCCTGCTGGGCACGGCGGTGCCGGCCGAGCCGGGTGTCTTCGACCCGGTGGTGAAGATCAAGCGGGAGCGGCCGCAGGTCGCGGTGCTGGTGCTCGGGCCGGTGCCGTCGCCGCGCGGGATCGCGGCGGCGTTCGCTGCGGGCGCGTCGGGGTACGTACGGCACGACGAGCGGATCGAGGGCGTCGAGCGGGCGATCATGAAGGCCCGGGCGGGGGAGGCTGCGGTCGCCCCGCAGTTGCTGCAGGGCGCGTTCGGTGACCTGCTCAACCCCGCCGCGCAGCCCGACGACGAGGCGCAGCGGCTGTTGGCGGTGCTGACGCCCCGTGAGGTGGAGGTGCTGGTCCGGGTGGCCGACGGCGAGGACACCCGGGTGATCGCGGCGGGCATGGGCATCGCCCCGAGCACGGCCCGCACCCACGTCCAGCGGGTGCTGATGAAGCTGGGGGTGGGATCACGCCTGGAGGCGGCGGCGCTGGCGGCGCGCACGGGGTTGCTGGACCGGGCGGGGCCGCTGGGCTCCGGCTCCGAGTAGGCGGTGGCGCCGCTGCGGGTGCGCTGACGGGCGCCCCGTGAGGGGCGCGGGGCCGTGTCGACGTGCGGTTCCGCCACGCGTGCGTGACCAGCCCCCATGCCCCGCGGAGGACTACGGCGTCTGCTCGTCCTGCCCCTCCTCCGGCAGGCCCTTTTCGGGCAGCGGCGGAGGAGTGGGCCGCAGCCTCAGCCAGACCAGGAAGAAGATGCCCAGCAGGAGCATGCCGATCCCGGTCCAGAGGTTGATGTCGACGCCCTGGGCCTTGTCGATGGCGGCCTTGGAATCGGTGATGCCGGTGATCGTGACGATGACGCCGTACAGCACGAACAGGCCGCCGATGATGCGGCGCAGGTCGAAGATGCGGGCCGCGGTCGCGGACTTGCCCTCCAGGTCGGTGACCTCCCGCAGGACGTCGTTCTCGCTGTAGTGGAAGCCCTCGTGCGGGCGGTCGGAGTGCGCGTTGTCGTTCATGGTTTCCTCGATCCTCCCGCGTCAGAACGAGAACGGGATGTAGCAGACGGCGGCCAGTACGACCGCGCCCCAGCCCAGCAGGGCCGGCTTGCGGTACCAGGCCTCGTCCCCGGGCGCGGCCGGCTCGGACATGCCCGGGGAGCGGGTGCCGTAGACCAGGCCCTGGAGTTCCTGGGCCGGCTTGGGCTCGGTGAACAGGGACACCGCGACCATCACGACCGCGCCGGCGACGAAGCCCGCGATCGCGGAGACGAAGTTGGCGCCCTGGTCGGAGGGGATGGCGATGATCCCCTTCTTGTAGAGGACGAAGTAGTTGATCATCGCGGTCACGGTGCCCGCGAGCAGGCCCCAGAAGCCGGACTTGGCGGAGGCGCGCTTCCAGAACATGCCGACGATGAACACGACGAACATCGGCACGTTGAAGAAGGAGAACAGCGTCTGCAGGTACGCCATGATGTTCGAGAACGAGGACGCCAGGAACGCCGTGCCGATGGAGGCGAGGACGCCGATCACGGTGATCAGGCGGCCGAACCTGACGTAGTACGCGTCCTCACGGCCCCGCGCCACGTACTTCGCCCAGATGTCGTTGGTGAACACGGTGTTGAAGGACGACACGTTGGCCGCCATGCCGGCCATGAAGGCGGCGAGCAGGCCGGTGACCGCGATGCCGAGCACGCCGTTGGGCAGCAGCTCCTGCATCAGGAACGGGATGGCGTCGTTGTACTGGTAGCCGGAGCCGGCGGTGCCGAACTTCGGGATGAGCGCGGCGGCGACCAGGCCCGGGATCATCACCAGGAAGACGATGAAGATCTTCGGGTAGGCGGCGATCAGCGGGGTGCGCCGGCCGGCGGAGAGGTTCTTCGCGGACAGGGCGCGCTGCACCTCGGCGAAGTTGGTCGTCCAGTAGCCGAAGGAGAGGACGAAGCCGAGGCCGAGGACGATGGTCAGCCAGTTGGCGCCCAGCGGGTTGACGTGACCGATGCCGGTGCCGCCCCAGGCGGTGGTGAAGTTCGCCCCGTGACTCGCGGTCAGCTTGTGGGTCAGGCCGTCCCAGCCGCCGACCTTCTTCAGGCCGAGGGCGGTGATCGGGATCAGGGCGGCGAGGATCACGAAGAACTGCAGGACCTCGTTGTAGATCGCCGAGGACAGACCGCCGAGGGTGATGTACGCGAGGACGAAGGCGCCGGCGACGACGATGGCGACCCACTGCGGCCAGCCGAGCAGGGCCTCGACGACGATCGCGAGGGCGTAGAGGTTGACGCCCGCGATCAGGATGGCGGCGAACGCGAACAGGATCGAACTGAGCAGGTGGGCGGCACGGTCGAAGCGCAGCAGCAGGAACTCCGGTACCGAGCGCACCTTGCTGCCGTAGTAGAAGGGCATCATCACCAGCCCCAGGAAGACCATGGCCGGGACGGCGCCGACCCAGTACCAGTGCACGGTGTACGCGCCGTACTGGGCGCTGTTCGCGGCCATGCCCAGGATCTCGGTGGCCGCCAGGTTCGCCGAGATGAAGGCGAGGCCGGTGATCCAGGCGGGCAGCGAGCGTCCCGAGAGGAAGAAGTCGAGGCTGGTCCTGACCGAGCGCCGGGCCGCGAAGCCGATGCCGAGCACGACGACGAAGTAGATCGCCAGGATGGTGTAGTCCAGCCAGTTGGTGGGGAGCCGTAGCTGCGCCGCCAGGGACACGGGGCTGTCTGTGGGGGTTTGCATGGGTACTCGCTTCGTTGCGCGAACTGATCCAGAGCGGAACCTACGCCTCCGCCTTCAGTGTTTGAACACTTCTGTTGGTGTCCTTTGTTTGATTGTGATGATCCAAGGTGTTGTCGAGTTGTGGTTTGTTATGTTTGGTTGTGTTGAGTGATTGGGTGCGGGACGTAGAGGAGTCCGGCGTTGAAGAAGACCTCGACACGGCTGGCCGACGGTCGTGAGCTGATCTACTACGACCTGCGGGACGACATCGTGCGGGACGCCGCGGACCGCCGCCCGCTGGAGCGGACCCACACGACGTCCGAGATCCGCCGTGACGTGCTGCTCGGCGACGCGGTCGCCGTCGCCTCCCATCGCCAGGGACGCACCTATCACCCGCCGGCCGACGAGTGCCCCCTGTGTCCGACGCAGGGCGACCGGCTCAGCGAGATCCCGGACTCGTCGTACGACGTCGTCGTCTTCGAGAACCGGTTCCCCTCCCTCGCCGGGGACTCCGGCCGCTGCGAGGTCGTCTGCTTCACCTCCGACCACGACGCCTCCTTCGCCGACCTGAGCGTCGAGCAGGCGCGCCTGGTGCTGGACGCCTGGACGGACCGGACGTCGGAGCTGTCGCATCTGCCCTCCGTCGAGCAGGTCTTCTGTTTCGAGAACCGCGGAGCCGAGATCGGTGTGACACTGGGTCACCCGCACGGACAGATCTACGCCTACCCGTTCACCACCCCCCGCACCGCGTTGATGCTCCGCTCACTCGCCGCGCACAAGCAGGCGACCGGCGGCGAGAACCTCTTCGACGCCGTCCTGGAGCGGGAACGCGCCGGTGAGCGGGTCGTCCTCGAGGGTGAACACTGGGTCGCGTTCGTGCCCTACGCCGCGCACTGGCCGTACGAGGTCCACCTGTATCCCCGGCGCCGCGTGCCCGACCTGCTCGCCCTGGACGAGGCGGCGCGCACAGAGTTCCCCCAGGTGTATCTGGAACTCTTGAGGCGCTTCGACCGGATCTTCGGTGAGGGTGAGCCGCCGACGCCGTACATCGCGGCCTGGCATCAGGCCCCGTTCGGCGCGCTGGAGGAGTCCGACGGGGTCACGCGCGACGACTTCGCGCTCCACCTCGAGCTTTTCACCGTCCGCCGCACTTCCGGCAAGCTGAAGTTTCTCGCGGGTTCCGAGTCCGGCATGAACGTGTTCATCAACGACGTGCCGCCGGAGCGCGCGGCCGAGCGACTGCGAGAGGTAGCGAGTTCATGAAGTACCTGGTGACCGGTGGCGCCGGTTACGTCGGCAGTGTCGTGGCCCAGCACCTGCTGGAGGCCGGTCACGAGGTCACCGTCCTCGACGACCTCTCCACCGGCTTCCGCGAGGGCGTCCCGGCCGGTGCCGCGTTCGTCGAGGGCGACGTCCGCGACGCCGCCAAGTGGCTCGACCCCTCCTACGAAGGCGTGCTGCACTTCGCCGCGTCCTCGCAGGTCGGTGAGTCGGTGGTGAAGCCGGAGAAGTACTGGGACAACAACGTGGCCGGCTCCCTCGCGCTGCTCGGCGCGATGCGCGAGGCGGGCGTGCGCAGGCTGGTGTTCTCCTCCACGGCGGCCACGTACGGCGAGCCGGAGCAGGTCCCGATCACGGAGAGCGCCTCGACGAGGCCGACCAACCCCTACGGCGCCACCAAGCTGGCCGTCGACCACATGATCACCAGCGAGGCGAACGCCCACGGCCTGGCCGCGGTCTCCCTGCGGTACTTCAACGTGGCCGGCGCGTACGGCGCGTACGGCGAGCGTCACGACCCCGAGTCGCACCTCATCCCGCTGGTCCTCCAGGTCGCCCAGGGGCGCCGCGAGGCGATCTCCGTCTACGGCGACGACTACCCGACCCCGGACGGCACCTGCGTGCGCGACTACATCCATGTCGCCGACCTGGCCGAGGCGCACCTGCTGGCCCTCGGGGCGGCCCGCCCGGGCGAGCACCTGATCTGCAACCTCGGCAACGGCGAGGGCTTCTCGGTCCGCCAGGTCATCGAGACCGTCCGGCAGGTCACCGGACACCCGATCCCCGAGGTGGTCGCCCCGCGCCGGGGCGGCGACCCGGCGGTCCTCGTCGCCTCCGCGGAGGCCGCCCGCGAGAAACTGGGCTGGAACCCGTCCCGCGCGGATCTCGCGGGCATCGTCGCGGACGCGTGGCAGTTCGCACAGCACATCGCAAGGGGGCAGTAGTGGGGGCACAGCAGGTCGCGCAGCGCTTCACCGAGCTGTACGGGGCCGCGCCGGACGGCGTCTGGGCGGCACCGGGCCGGGTCAACCTGATCGGTGAGCACACCGACTACAACGACGGCTTCGTGATGCCGTTCGCCCTGCCGCACCGGGCGGTCGCCGCGGTCTCCCGCCGCACCGACGGCGTCCTGCGCCTGCACTCGGCGGACATCGAGGGCGGCGTGCGGGAACTGCGGCTGGACGCCCTGGCGCCGCAGAGCGACGACGACTGGACCGCGTACCCGGCGGGCGTCGTCTGGGCGCTGCGCGGGGCGGGCCACGCCCTGACCGGCGCGGACGTCCACCTGTCCTCGACGGTCCCGACCGGCGCCGGGCTGTCGTCCTCGGCGGCCCTGGAGGTGGTGATCGCCCTCGCCCTGAACGACCTGTACGACCTGGGACTTCCGGGCTGGAAACTGGCGCGCCTGTGCCAGCGCGCGGAGAACGTCTACGTCGGCGCCCCGACCGGCATCATGGACCAGACGGCGTCCGCCTGCTGCGAGGCCGGCCACGCCCTCTTCCTCGACACCCGCGACCTGTCCCAGCAGCAGATCCCCTTCGACCTCGCGGCCGAGGGCCTGCGCCTGCTGGTCGTCGACACCCAGGTCAAGCACGCGCACAGCGGCGGCGAGTACGGCAAGCGCCGGGCCGGCTGCGAGAAGGGCGCGGCCCTGCTCGGCGTGGACGCCCTGCGGGACATCTCCTACGACGGACTCGACGCGGCGCTCGAGCGGCTCGGCGACGAGGAGGAGGTGCGCCGCCTGGTCCGGCACGTGGTGACGGAGGACCAGCGGGTCGAGCGGGTCGTCGGCCTGCTCCGCGCCGGCGACACCCGCGCCATCGGCCCCGTCCTCACGGAGGGACACGCCTCCCTGCGCGACGACTTCCGCATCTCCTGCCCGGAGCTGGACCTGGTCGTCGACACCGCCCTGGCGAACGGCGCCCTCGGCGCACGCATGACCGGCGGCGGCTTCGGCGGCTCGGCGATCGTGCTGGCTGAGGCGACGGACGTCGACACCCTCACCAAGGCGACCGAGGAGGCCTTCGCCTCCGCGGGCCGCACGGCCCCGCGCGTGTTCGAGGCGGTGCCGTCGGCGGGGGCGGTCCGGCTGATCTGACGCCGACGCGGTCCGCCCCGAGCAGATCGCGTCCGGCTTTGTCGACTTTCGTCTCACAACGAAACCCGTGGCTCACGACACGCGCGCGGGACGGCCAGTTCTGCAAATCCGCTTCCGCTGCGTGCCGGCATCCGTACTCTGAGGAGCAGCGCCGGTGGGGGCCGGTGCTGATCAGGGGGCGAGACAGGCGGGTACGGCGCCCGCGGTGGGGTATCTGTTTCCGTGACGGCAGCGGCCGTGCGGCGCATGCCCTTTTCCGTGGGTGCCATGTCCGTTCCGTGGGCGACATGCCCGTGCGGCGTCTCGTTCTCCACAGGACCAGGCCCGGTCCGGGAGGGGTTTCGTGGTTCGTATCCGAGTCCTGGTCGTCGACGACCACCGCATCTTCGCCGAGTCGCTCGCCGCCGCCCTGGCCGCAGAGCCGGACGTCGAGGTGTCCGCCGCCGGCAGTGGCCCCGCCGCGCTGCGCTGCCTGGAGCGGGCGGCCGGGGAGGGCCGCCGCTTCGACGTGCTGCTGGTCGACGCCGACCTCGGCGGCAGCGTGCCCGGCGGCCGGTCGGCCGTGCCCGTGCAGGACGGCGACGCGGAGGGCTTCGTCGACGGGATCTCACTGGTGGCGGGCGTGCGCGCCGCCCAGCCGGGCGTGCGGATCGTCGTGCTCGCCGAGAAGGACGACTCCCGGCGGGCGGCGCTCGCGCTGCAGGCCGGCGCCTCGGGCTGGGTCGCCAAGGACTGCTCGCTGTCCCGGCTGCTGACGGTGATCCGGGGTGTGCTGCGCGACGAGACCCATCTGCCTCCCGCGCTGCTCACCGGCGTCCTCAGGGAGCTGACGGCCGCCCGCCGGCACCGCACCGAGAGCGAGCGGCTGGTGGAGTCCCTCACCCCGCGCGAGCGTGAGGTGCTGCGCTGCATGGTCGCGGGACTCGGCCGCAAGGCCGTCGCCGAGCGGCTCTTCCTCTCCCCACACACCGTGCGCACCCATATGCAGAACGTCCTCGGCAAGCTGGGCGTCCACTCCACGCTGGCCGCCGTCGCCCTCGCCCGCCGCGCGGGGGTCGGACCGGCCGACCTAACCGGGGATGTTGTCGAACGGGGCGGTCAACTGGCGTAGCAGCCCGGCCAGTTCCGCGCGCTGGGCGCTGGACAGCTCGCCGAGGATCGCCCGCTCCTGCTCCAGCAGGCCGGCCAGCGCCTGGTCCGCGCGGTCCCGGCCGGTGTCGGTCAGCCGGACCAGCACGCCCCGCCGGTCGCTCGGGTCCGGCAGTCGCTCCACCAGGCCCTTCTTGGCCAGCCGGTCGATCCGGTTGGTCATCGTGCCCGAGGTCACCAGGGTCTGCGTCAGCAACTGGCCGGGGGAGAGCTGGTACGGCGTACCGGCGCGCCGGAGCGCGGTCAGCACATCGAACTCCCACGGCTCCAGTTGATGCTCGGCGAAGGCGAGCCGCCGGGCACGGTCCAGATGCCGGGCGAGCCGGCTCACCCGGCTGAGCACTTCCAGCGGCTCCACGTCGAGGTCCGGACGTTCCCGGCGCCACGCTGCGACCAGCCGATCGACCTCGTCCTCCATGGAGATCAGTGTAGTGGTTGTGTCGACATGAAGTCTCTTGATGTCGAGCGTCTTGACATCGAGATAAATGCGTGGTGACAGTGGTGCCCATGACGACACCCATCTGGGACCCCGGGCAGTACCTGCGGCACGCCGGTCACCGGGCCCGTCCCTTCGCCGACCTCCTCGCCCGTCTGCCCGCCCTGCCCACACCGGCGCCCCGCATCGCCGACCTCGGCTGCGGCCCGGGCAACGTCACCGCCCACCTCACCGAACGCTGGCCCGCCGCCCACGTCACCGGCTACGACAACTCGCCCGCCATGCTCGACAGGGCCCACACCGAGCACGAGGGCCCCGCGACGGGCGGCGGACGGCTCGACTTCGCCCACGCCGACGTCCGCACCTGGGCGCCCGAGGAGCCGTACGACCTGATCGTCTCCAACGCGACCCTGCAATGGGTGCCGGGGCACGCCGACCGCTTCGCCGACTGGATCACCGGCCTGAAGCCCGGCGGCACCCTCGCCTTCCAGGTACCGGACAACATCGACGCCCCGCTGCACTCCCTCATGCGCGACCTCGCCGCCACCCCCCGCTGGAAGTCCCGCCTCGGCGACGTGCTGCGCCGCACCGACTCCGTGCACACCCCCGGCGCCTATCTGGACCACCTCGCCCGCCTGGGCTGCGCCACCGACGTGTGGCAGACGACCTACTTCCACGTCCTGCAGGGCGAGGATCCCGTCCTGGACTGGGTGAAGGGCACCGGGCTCAGGCCCGCGCTGACCGCGCTCGCCGACGACCCCGAGGGACGGGAGCGGTTCCTGACCGAGTACCGGGACCTGCTCCGGCAGGCCTACCCCAGTGCGCCGTACGGCACCGTGCTGCCCTTCCGCCGCCTGTTCGCCGTCGCCGTGAAGGAGGCCTGAGCGTGCTCACCGCGATCGACCATGTGCAGCTGGCGGCCCCGCCCGGGTCGGAGGACGCGCTGCGGGCCTACTACGCCGACGTGCTGGGCATGACGGAGATCCCGAAGCCACCGGCACTGGCGGCACGCGGCGGCTGCTGGTTCCAGGCAGGTGCCGTGCAGTTGCACCTGGGCGTCGAGGCCGACTTCCGGCCCGCGAAGAAGGCCCATCCGGGGCTCAGGGTGACGGGCATCGAGGCGTACGCCGCCCGGCTGGCCGCCAGGGGCGCGAAGGTGACCTGGGACGACAACCTCCCCGGCCATCTGCGCTTCTACTCGCAGGACCCGGTGGGCAACCGGCTGGAGTTCCTCGAGCCGACGGGATAGTCCCGCTCGGGTCAGCTCTTCCGGTGCCCGATCAGCCGCGGCTTCTGCTCCAGACCGTCCAGGCCGTGCCACGCCAGGTTCACCAGGTGCGCGGCGACCTCCGCCTTCTTCGGGCGGCGTACGTCCAGCCACCACTGGCCGGTCAGCGCGACCATGCCGACCAGCGCCTGCGCGTACAGCGGGGCCAGCTTCGGGTCGAAGCCGCGGGACTTGAACTCGCGGCCCAGGATGTCCTCCACCTGCGTCGCGATGTCGGAGATCAAAGAGGCGAAGGAGCCCGTGGACTGGGGAATGGGGGAGTCGCGGACCAGGATGCGGAAGCCGTCCGTGTACTCCTCGATGTAGTCCAGCAGCGCGAACGCCGCCTGTTCGCACAGCTCCCGGGGGTGTCCGGCCGTCAGGGAACTCGTCACCATGTCCAGCAGGCGGCGCATCTCGCGGTCCACCACCACCGCGTACAGGCCCTCCTTGCCGCCGAAGTGCTCGTACACCACCGGCTTGGACACCCCGGCCCTGGCGGCGATCTCCTCCACCGAGGTGCCCTCGAAACCCTTCGCCGCGAAGAGGGTGCGGCCGATCTCCAGCAGCTGCTGGCGGCGCTCGGCACCGGTCATACGGGTCCGGCGGGTCCGCCGCGGCTTTTCGTTGCTGGAGGTGCTGCTGGAGTCGGTCGCCACGGCGTCAATCATGCCGCCTTCGCGGTCTCCCTCTGGCGCCGGGAGCCGTCATCACCGGGGCTGCGGCGAGAATCGATACGCGAGCGTGACGGCCAGCGCACGTCGTACGCCCACCCGAGCAACTCGAAGATGCGGATGAACCGCGCCGAGGAGTCGATCTGGCCGCGCATCACCCCGTGCCGCGCCGAGGTCGGGTCGGCGTGGTGCAGGTTGTGCCAGGACTCACCGCACGACAGCACCGCCAGCCACCACACGTTGCCCGAACGGTCCCGCGACTTGAACGGCCGCCTGCCGACCGCGTGACAGATCGAGTTGATCGACCACGTCACATGGTGCAGCAACGCCACCCGCACGAGTGAACCCCAGAAGAACGCGGTGAACGCACCCCACCAGGACATCGTCACCAGACCGCCGATCAGCGGTGGCAGGAGCAGGGACGTCGCCGTCCACAGGACGAACTGGCGGGAGATCGCCCGGATCGCCGGGTCCTTGATCAGATCCGGCGCGTACTTGTCCTGCGGGGTCTGCTCCTCGTCGAACATCCAGCCGATGTGAGCCCACCACAGGCCCTTGATCAGCGCCGGAACCGTCTCGCCGAACCGCCACGGCGAATGCGGGTCGCCCTCCGCGTCGGAGAACTTGTGGTGCCTGCGGTGATCGGCCACCCAGCGCACGAGGGGCCCCTCGACGGCCAGCGACCCCATGATCGCCAGCGCGATCCGCAGCGGCCGCTTCGCCTTGAACGAACCGTGGGTGAAGTACCGGTGGAAACCGATCGTGATGCCGTGGCACCCCAGGAAGTAGAAGAACACCAGCAGGCCCAGATCGAGCCAGCTCACCCCCCAGCCCCAGGCCAGCGGCACAGCCGCCACGAGCGCCAGGAACGGCACGGTGATGAACAAAAGCAGCGTGATCTGCTCGATCGAACGCTTCTGCTCGCCACCCAGCGTGGCGGAGGGAGAGGAGGTGTCGGTGGCCTTACGGGCTTCTTCGATCACATCGGAACTTGAGGTCATGCGCGTCCCCTGTGGGGTCGAGGGTCGAGGCAGGTGCCGGGCCGAGGGAACCGCACGGGAGCGGACGGCCCTTCCCTACGGTTCCGTAACCTACGGCGTCGTAAGTATGGCAGCGTGTCGTGCGGCGGCAAGAGCCCCGGAGCCTGCGCGTCCTCATCGACACCTATCCTTGAACTCGGTCGGACAGCGCGGTCCGCTGAAGTTTCCTTCCCGGACGCTCCGGCCCGTATGCGGCACCCGCCGCCGCGGCAGCCGGCCGGGTTCCCCTCCAGCCGAGCTTCAACACTGCAAGGAGCCGCACCTGTGAGCAGTGCCGACGACCAGACCACCACGACCAGCAGCGAGCTGCGCGCCGACATCCGCCGGCTGGGTGATCTCCTCGGCGAGACCCTCGTACGGCAAGAAGGACCCGAGCTCCTCGACCTCGTCGAGAAGGTCCGCCGCCTCACCCGCGAGGACGGCGAGGCCGCCGCCGAGCTGCTGCGCGGCACCGAACTGGAGACCGCGGCCAAGCTGGTCCGCGCCTTCTCCACCTACTTCCACCTCGCCAACGTCACCGAGCAGGTGCACCGCGGCCGCGAACTGCGCGCCCGGCGCGCCGCCGAGGGCGGCCTCCTCGCCCGCACGGCGGACCGGCTGAAGGACGCCGACCCCGAGCACCTCAGGCAGGCCGTCCAGAACCTGAACGTCCGGCCGGTGTTCACCGCGCACCCCACCGAGGCCGCGCGCCGGTCGGTCCTGAACAAGCTCCGGCGCATCGCCGCGCTCCTGGAGACCCCCGTCCAGGGCTCCGACCGCCGCCGCCACGACGTCCGCCTCGCCGAGAACATCGACCTCGTCTGGCAGACCGACGAGCTGCGCGTCGTACGCCCCGAACCCGCCGACGAGGCCCGCAACGCCATCTACTACCTGGACGAACTCCACGCGGGCGCCGTCGGCGACGTCCTGGAGGACCTCACCGCCGAACTGGAACGCGTCGGCGTCAAGCTGCCCGACGACACCCGCCCCCTCACCTTCGGCACCTGGATCGGCGGCGACCGCGACGGAAACCCCAACGTCACCCCCCAGGTCACCTGGGACGTCCTCATCCTCCAGCACGAACACGGCATCAACGACGCCCTGGAGATGATCGACGAACTGCGCGGCCTGCTCTCCAACTCCATCCGCTACACCGGCGCCACCGAAGAGCTCCTGGAGTCCCTGAAGGCGGACCTGGAGCGGCTGCCCGAGATCAGCCCCCGCTACAAGCGCCTGAACGCCGAGGAGCCCTACCGGCTCAAGGCCACCTGCATCCGGCAGAAGCTGGAGAACACCAAGCAGCGCCTGGCCAAGGGCACCCCGCACGAGGCGGGCCGCGACTACCTCGGCACCAGCCAACTCCTCGCCGACCTGCGGATCATCCAGACCTCCCTGCGCGAGCACCGCGGCGGCCTTCTCGCCGACGGACGCCTCGCCCGCACCATCCGCACCCTCGCCGCCTTCGGCCTCCAGCTCGCCACCATGGACGTCCGCGAACACGCCGACGCCCACCACCACGCCCTCGGCCAGCTCTTCGACCGCCTCGGCGAGGAGTCCTGGCGCTACGCCGACATGCCACGCGAGTACCGCGCGAAGCTCCTCGCCAAGGAACTGCGCTCCAGAAGGCCGCTGGCCCCCACCCCGGCCCCGGTGGACGCCGCGGGCGCCAAGACCCTCGGCGTCTTCGAGACCGTCAAGCGCGCACTGGCGGTCTTCGGCCCAGAGGTCGTCGAGTCCTACATCATCTCCATGTGCCAGGGCGCCGACGACGTCTTCGCCGCCGCCGTCCTCGCCCGCGAGGCCGGCCTCATCGACCTGCACGCCGGCTGGGCGAAGATCGGCATCGTGCCGCTGCTGGAGACCACCGACGAACTGCGCGCCGCCGACACCATCCTCGAGGACATGCTCTCCGACCCGTCCTACCGGCGCCTGGTCGCGCTGCGCGGCGACGTCCAGGAGGTCATGCTCGGCTACTCCGACTCCTCCAAGTTCGGCGGCATCACCACGAGCCAGTGGGAGATCCACCGCGCCCAGCGGCGGCTGCGCGACGTGGCGCACCGCTACGGAGTACGGCTCAGGCTGTTCCACGGCCGCGGCGGCACCGTCGGCCGCGGCGGCGGCCCCTCCCACGACGCCATCCTCGCCCAGCCCTGGGGCACCCTCGAAGGCGAGATCAAGGTCACCGAACAGGGCGAGGTCATCTCCGACAAGTACCTCATCCCCTCCCTCGCCCGGGAGAACCTGGAGCTCACCGTCGCCGCCACCCTCCAGGCCTCCGCCCTGCACACCGCGCCCCGCCAGTCCGACGAGGCCCTCGCCCGCTGGGACGCCGCCATGGACGTGGCGTCGGACGCCGCGCACGGCGCCTACCGCCGCCTGGTGGAGGACCCCGACCTGCCGGCGTACTTCTTCGCCGCCACCCCGGTGGACCAGCTGGCGGAACTGCACCTGGGGTCGCGTCCGTCGAGGCGCCCCGACTCCGGCGCCGGCCTCGACGGCCTGCGTGCCATCCCCTGGGTGTTCGGCTGGACCCAGTCCCGGCAGATCGTCCCCGGCTGGTTCGGCGTCGGATCAGGACTCAAGGCCCTGCGCGAGGCCGGCCTCGACACCGTCCTCGACGAGATGCACCAGCAGTGGCACTTCTTCCGCAACTTCATCTCCAACGTCGAGATGACCCTCGCGAAGACCGATCTGCGCATCGCCCAGCACTACGTCGACACCCTCGTCCCCGACGACCTCAAGCACGTCTTCGACACCATCAGGACCGAACACGAACTGACCGTCCGCGAAGTCCTCCGCGTCACCGGCGAGAAGGAACTGCTCGACGCCCAGCCCGTCCTCAAGCAGACCTTCGCCATCCGCGACGCCTACCTCGACCCCATCTCCTACCTCCAGGTCACCCTGCTCAAGCGCCAGCGCGACGCCGCAGCCGCCGGCAGCAGCCCCGACCCGCTGCTCTCCCGCGCCCTGCTCCTCACCGTCAACGGCGTCGCGGCAGGCCTGCGCAACACCGGCTGACAGCCACCCCACGAAAAAGGTGCCCCCGAGGCCGTACGGCCCCGGGGGCACCCCCGTTTCTCCGGCTCCGGTCAGGGTCGGCCACGCGCCTTGCGGCGCCGCACCACCAGATAGCCGCCCGCGCCGACCAGCACGGCCGCGGCCCCCGACAGCGCGCCCAACGGAACACCGTTACCGGTCTCGGCGAGACCGCCACCGCCCTGCGCGGACGGCGAGGAGGACGGAGCGGGAGCGGCCGAGGACGACCCGCCGGACGCAGGCGAGGACGGCGACGCGGACGCAGACGCAGAGGCGGAGGAGGACGAGGACGGTGCGGGGGACGCGCTCGACGTCGTACCCGTCGACGGACCCGACGACGGGACGCCGCCACCGCTGCCGGAGTCCTGGCAGTTCGTCCAGAACACCTTGTGCTTGGCCGCGCCCTTCTCGCCGTCGAAGTTCCAGAACAGTTTGTAGTGCCCGTCCGGCAGCGTCATGTCCTGCGTACGGCCGTGCCCGTCGGAGTCCAGGGACAGGGCTCCCGACTTCACCGTCGTGCCCTTCGTCCCACCGGTCGGCGCCCACACCTCGATCCGCCAGTCGACCTGCTGGCCGCCGTCGAAGTGGAACGCGTCGAGATAGAACGAGCACACATGCGGCTCGTTGCGCTCGTCGTGCTCGTCCGTCGTGGACTTGTGGATCTTCACATCGCCGTTGTCACCCGGCGGAGCGGCGTGCGCGGCGGGCGCGAGGAACAGCGCCGCCGACAGACCGGCGGTCAGCACGCCGGCACGAATGAGGGTACGCATGGGGCTGGTCCATCTTCGAGAGGCCTACGGGAAGGATGTGGAGGGGGCGGCCCAGCTTCCAGCGACCGTTGACCCAGCGTCAATCACAAAGACACAACACCTGCGCCGCCCACCCGCGCGTGGCGTCACGAACCGGCGGACACCGCAAGAAAAGCCCCCGTCAGCAACGCCGCCCCGCACCCCGCAAGCACCCACGCCACCCGCGTCAGCCGCATCCCGCCGGCCACCACCACCGACGCCAGCAGCAACGCACCGCCCAACGGCACCCACGCATACAGGATCCCCGCAGGACCCGAACGCACGGCGACCGCCGTACCCGGCTTCAGCACCACGTCGTACGTCTGCCCCTTGCGCACCGCCACCGACTTCGCCAGCTCCACCCGCGCGCGTGCCCGCGCACCCGCCGACACCGGCGTGAACGCACCTGTGCATGTGTCACCCGCACACGAGGTCACCCGCACCGTGCCCCGCTCCCGGCCCTTCGTCAGCATCACGTGCTGCGCGGTCCCCCAGGAACCCCACACCCCGGCGAACAGAATCAACGCGGCGACCGCGCCCATCGTCGCGACCCGCCCGAACCGCAACGCGGTCACGGAGGCCCGGCGAGCAGTGGTGGCTGAGGCAGGCATGGCCGGGATCATTGGCCATACCGCCACGCCCGGTCAACTCGCCTGCCCGCCGTACCAGCACATGTCAGGAGTTGTACGCGCTCTGCGCCCGCTCGAGACCCTCCGTCACCAGACACTCCACCGAGTCCGCCGCACGGTCCACCAAGTAGTCCAGCTCCTTGCGCTCCGCCGACGAGAAGTCCTTCAGCACGAAGTCCGCCACCTGCATACGACCCGGAGGCCGCCCGATCCCGAACCGCACCCGGTGATAGTCCGGACCCATCGCCTTCGTCAGCGACTTCAGACCGTTGTGCCCGTTGTCCCCGCCGCCCAGCTTCAGCCGCAGCGTCCCGTAGTCGATGTCCAGTTCGTCATGCACCGCGACGATGTTCGCCACCGGCACCTTGTAGAAATCCCGCAGCGCGTTCACCGGACCGCCGGACAGATTCATGTACGACATGGGCTTCGCCAGGACCACCCGGCGGCCGGCCGGCCCCGCCGGACCGATCCGCCCCTCCAGCACCTGCGCCTGCGCCTTGCCCGCCCGCCTGAACTTCCCCCCGATCCGCTCCGCGAGCAGGTCCACCACCATGAAACCGACGTTGTGCCGGTTCATGGCGTACTCCGGCCCGGGATTGCCGAGCCCGACGATCAGCCAGGGATCAGTGCTGGCGGGGGTGGTCACGTCCATGTCTCCTTGATACGCGCCAGCCGCCGTCGCCCGCGAGGGGCAGCGGCGGCTGAACCGATGACGACGACGGTCGAGGATCAGGCCTCGGCCGCCTCCTCGCCCTCCTCGGCGGCCTCGCCCTCGGTCTCCTCGGCCTGGGCCTGCAGCACCTGCAGAACGACCGCGTCCTCCTCGACGGCCAGGGTCACACCGCTCGGCAGGGTGATGTCCTTGGCGTGGATCGAGGCACCGGCCTTCAGACCCTCGACGGAGACCGTCACGGCCTCGGGGATGTGGGTCGCCTCGGCCTCGACCGGCAGCGCGGCCAGGACGTGCTCCAGCAGGTTGCCACCCGGGGCCAGCTCGCCCTCGGTGTGCACCGGGACCTCCACCGTGACCTTCTCGCCGCGCTTGACCAGCAGCAGGTCGACGTGCTCCAGGAAGCCCTTCAGCGGGTCACGCTGCACGGACTTCGGGATCGCCAGCTCGGTGGTCTTGCCGTCGATGTCCAGGGAGATCAGGACGTTCGGCGTACGCAGCGCCAGCAGCAGGTCGTGACCCGGGAAGGTCAGGTGCAGCGGCTCGGAACCGTGGCCGTACAGGACACCCGGAACCTTGCTGTCACGGCGGATGCGACGGGCGGCACCCTTGCCGAACTCGGTACGGGTCTCGGCGGTGAGCTTGACCTCGGACATGATGATCACTCCTCGTAGGAACTCGGAACGGACGTGGTCACCCGGCCACGAACGGCCTGCTACGAAGAGCGCGTCGATAACGGACCGCCGTACACGAGTACGGCCTCCCTCGCCGAGCAACTGCAGCAGTCTACTCGGACGGGGAGGCCGTACCCAAAACGATCTTCAGCCGCGGTCAGCGCGGCCCCTGCGGAAACCTCACTGCTCGTCGAACAGGCTCGTCACCGAGCCGTCCTCGAACACCTCACGCACCGCACTCGCGATCGTCGGAGCGATCGACAGCACCGTGATCTTGTCCAGATCCCTGCCCAGCTCCGCCGGCGTCGGCAACGTGTTCGTGAACACGAACTCACTCACCCGCGAGTTCTTCAACCGGTCCGCGGCAGGACCCGACAGCACACCGTGCGTGGCCGTGACGATCACATCCTCCGCGCCATGCGCGAACAGCGCGTCCGCCGCCGCGCAGATCGTGCCACCGGTGTCGATCATGTCGTCGACCAGGACACACACCCGGCCCTTGACCTCACCCACGACCTCGTGGACCGTCACCTGGTTCGCCACGTCCTTGTCGCGCCGCTTGTGCACGATCGCCAGCGGCGCACCCAGCCGGTCACACCACCGGTCCGCCACCCGCACACGACCCGCGTCCGGCGACACCACCGTCAGCTTGTCCCGGTCCACCTTCTGCCCCACATAGTCCGCCAGCAGCGGCAGCGCGAACAGGTGGTCCACCGGACCGTCGAAGAAGCCCTGGATCTGATCCGTGTGCAGATCCACCGTCAGGATCCGGTCCGCACCCGCCGTCTTCATCAGATCCGCGATCAGACGCGCCGAAATCGGTTCACGACCCCGGTGCTTCTTGTCCTGCCGCGCGTAACCGTAGAACGGCACGATCACCGTGATCGAACGAGCCGAAGCACGCTTCAGTGCGTCGATCATGATCAACTGCTCCATGATCCACTTGTTGATCGGAGCCGTGTGGCTCTGGATCAGAAAACAATCCGCACCACGAGCCGACTCCTGGTAACGGACATAGATCTCACCGTTCGCGAAGTCGAAGGCCTTCGTCGGGACGACCCCGACACCCAGCTGCTGGGCGACCTCCTCGGCAAGCTCGGGGTGGGCGCGGCCGGAGAAGAACATCAACTTCTTCACGCCGGTCGTCTTGATCCCGGTCACAGCACAGTCTCCTCAGAGGTTGTCTCAGCCAGCCGACTGCTCACGCAGCCTCGCCTCTGCGCAACGGAGGCCGAATCAGCTGGTAAGGGTGCGGGTGCACGCGTGCGGATGTGCACTTATCACGGTACGCCGACTTCGGCGCACCCGTTTCCGGTCAGTCCTCGTTCTCGCCCCTCCGGGACGCCGCCTCGGCCGCCCTCGCGGCCGCGCTCCCCGGACGCTTCCGAGCCACCCAACCCTCGATATTCCGCTGCTGACCGCGGGCCACGGCCAGCGAACCGGGCGGCACATCCTTCGTGATCACAGACCCGGCGGCGGTGTAGGCACCGTCCCCGACCGTGACAGGAGCCACAAACATGTTGTCCGAACCCGTCTTGCAGTGCGAGCCCACCGTCGTGTGGTGCTTGTGCTCTCCGTCATAGTTCACGAACACACTCGCCGCCCCGATGTTCGTGTACTCACCGATCGTCGCATCGCCCACGTAGGACAAGTGCGGCACCTTCGTGCCCTCACCGATGCTGGCGTTCTTCGTCTCGACATACGTCCCGATCTTGCCCTTGAGACCCAGACGAGTCCCGGGACGCAGATACGCGTACGGCCCCACGGACGCCTCGGGCCCCACGACCGCCCCGTCCGACACGGTGTTGTCCACCCGGGCCCCCGCACCCACCTGCGTGTCCCTCAGCCGGCTGTTCGGACCCACCTCGGCACCCTCACCGATGTGCGTCGACCCCGTCAGCAGCGTGTTCGGATGCACGACCGCGTCCCGCTCGAAGGTGACGGACACATCCACCCAGGTCGACGCCGGATCCACCACAGTGACCCCGTCCAGCATGGCAGCGGTCAGCAACCGCTCGTTCAGGATCCGGCGCGCCTCGGCCAGCTGCACCCGGTTGTTGATCCCCGCGATCTCCCGGTGATCACCCGCCACCGACGCACCGACACGGTGACCGGCCTCGCGCAGGATCCCGAGCACATCGGTGAGGTACTCCTCACCCTGACTGTTGTCCGTGCGCACCTTCTTCAACGCGTCCGCCAGCAACTGACCGTCGAACGCGAACACCCCGCTGTTGATCTCCCGGATCGACCGCTGGGCGTCGGTCGCGTCCTTGTGCTCCACGATCGCGGTGACGGCACCGGTCGCCTCGTCCCGGACGATCCGGCCGTACCCGGTGGCGTCCGGCACCTCGGCGGTCAGCACGGTCACGGCGTTGCCGTCGGCCGCATGGGTCCCGGCGAGCTGCTCGAGCGTCTCGGCGGTCAGCAGGGGTGTGTCCCCGCACACCACCACCACGGTCCCGTCCACGGACCCGCCCAGCTCCTCCAGCCCCATGCGCACGGCGTGCCCGGTGCCGTTCTGCTCCGCCTGCACGGCGGTCCTGACGGCCGGGTCGATCTCGGCGAGGTGGGCGGTCACCTGCTCACGGGCGTGTCCCACGACGACGACCAGGTGCTGGGGGTCCAAGTCACGGGCGGCGGCCAGCACATGGCCCACGAGGGAACGACCGCAGATCTGGTGCAGGACCTTCGGTGTGGCCGACCTCATACGGGTGCCCTCACCCGCTGCGAGAACGACGACGGCTGCCGGGCGGATGGCGCTCACGGGGTTGCCCTTCGGCTGTGGGTGAGTGGGGATGACAGCCGCAGGATACCGGGGGGACTTCTGGCGGACATGAGAGCGGGCCCTGACGGGGGTTTCACCGGTCAGGGCCCGAACCTAGGTCTTGGGTGCTATGGCTCCCCCGCAAGGATTCGAACCTTGTCCTGCTGGTACCAAAAACCAGTGTGCTGCCAGTTACACCACGGGGGAACAGCGCTTCAGACCTTACCCGAGACGTGCCTCAGCCTGAGCCACGATTCCGTTCCACCAGCCTTCGATGCGGTTGTACAAGTGGGCGCTCCGGGCAACCCCGATGACCAGGCACCCGTGGTAGCCGTCCCCGGTGTTCTTGCGGACCGTTTTCGGGTTGTGCTTCTTCAGCGTGGGCTTGGCGAAGACCGATGTGTCGATGTCGGCTACGGCCGCCCAGAAGCGGTGGGCCCTGTCGACGTCCGCCGACTCGTGGATGAGGAGCCGGAAGGTCAGGCGCTCGCGATCCACCTCGAGCAGATCCAGCCAAGCAAGGTAGGTCTTGATCACGCCGGGGTCGCTGTTGACGAAGATCGTGCGTTCACGGCGGTCGTACGGCTTGCTCTTCGAGCCCTCTGCCCAGGACAGCGCGATGCCCACCATGAAGAGTTCACGATCGGTGAGTCCGCTGATCTCTCGCAGCGCGGCCACCTTGGTCTCCTCGCGCCTCTCCCTCTCTGCGGCTCGGCGCCTTGCCAGCCCCTCTCGCATGAGCGCGCGCTGCTCCTCCGGTGTGTACCGCGGCCCGGGCTTCGGAAGGTCCCGGACCCACAGTGAAACCGAACTCCTCGAGCACTCCAGCTCCGCCTCGATCCGGTCGTAGGTCCAGCCCTGGAGTCGTAGCTCCCGGGCCTTCGCCCGCAGGTCGTCCTTCGCGTTCGGGCGCTTTGTCCACTCCGGCGGCGGCTCTCCCTTCACGAGTTGATTGAGGATGTCGTTGTTGAAGATCTTCAGCTCGTCCCGGATCTGCCGGAGGCTGAGCCCCGCCCGCCGCAGTGCGACCGCCCGCTCCCGCAGGCTCTCGAAGTCGGCGTATTTGCTGGATGAATGTGCCATGGGCATACCGTCCGGCTGGAATGACCGGTTCCGGGATCGGATGGGACGGGTTCACCAGTTCGAGTGATTCTGGTGGGTTTCGATGTCGTTCGGTTACGGGCCGAGGGCTGTGGAGGTCGGTGAAAGTCACCGGAAAAGGCGCAGGCGTCGCCCGTAGGCTGGAGGGCATGACCACGACGGGGGAAGAGCACGCCAGGGCCGGGAGCGGGCCGTGGTGGTGGGCCAGGTGGCGCAGCGCGGCGCTGGACGGGAGTCTGGCGCTGGTGTCTGCCGTGGAGTGCGGTGCGGAGGGTGTGCCGTTCGCGCGGGACGCGGGCGTTCCGGTGGCGGTGGGGATCGTCTTCGGGGTGGTCGCCGGGTCGGTGTTGCTGGTGCGGCGGAAGTGGCCCGTCGCGGTGGTGCTGGTCGCCATCGCGATCACGCCGGCGCAGATGGGGTTCCTGCTGGGGATCGTGGGTCTGTACACGCTGGCGGCGTGTGAGGTGCCGCGCCGGGTCATCGGTGCGCTTGCGGGGATGTCGTTGGTGGGCACGGCGGTGGTGACGTTCGTGCGGGTGCGGCAGGACATGGCGCGCGGTGATCTGACGCTGGGCGACTGGTTCGTGCCGTTCGCGGCGGTGACGACGGCGCTGGGTCTGACGGCGCCGCCGGTGCTGCTGGGGCTGTATGTGGGGGCGCGGCGGCGGTTGATGGAGAGCCTGCGGGAGCGGGCGGACAGTCTGGAGCGGGAGCTCCAGCTGCTGGCCGAGCGTGCGGAGGAGCGGGCCGAGTGGGCGCGGAACGAGGAGCGGACGCGGATCGCTCGTGAGATGCATGACGTGGTCGCGCACCGGGTGAGTCTGATGGTGGTGCACGCGGCGGCGTTGCAGGCGGTGGCGCGGAAGGATCCGGAGAAGGCGGTGCGCAACGCCGCGCTGGTGGGGGACATGGGGCGGCAGGCGTTGACGGAGTTGCGGCAGATGCTGGGGGTTCTGCGGGCGGGGGAGGATCCGGGCCGGCGTGTGCCGGGGGTGCCGTTGGCCGCGGTGCGGGAGGTGGCCGCGGTCGCGGCGTCGCGGGCGGGCGAGGAGGAGGGGCCGTCGTTGTCGGAGCTGGAGGAGTTGATCGGGCAGTCGGCGGCGGCGGGGATGGTCGTGGATCTGTCGGTGGAGGGGGAGGCGCGGTCGTATGCGGCTGCGGTGGAGCAGACGGCGTACCGGGTGGTGCAGGAGGCCTTGACGAACGTCCACAAGCACGCGGCGGGCGCGAAGACGCATGTGCGGTTGGCGCATCGGGTGTCGGAGATCGCGATGCAGGTGGAGAACGAGCCGCCGCCGGAGCCGGGGTCGGCGTCGGCGGCGGGGTTGCCGTCGGGTGGTAACGGTCTGGTGGGGATGCGTGAGCGGGTCGTGGCGCTGGGCGGTGTGTTCGTGTCGGGGCCGACGGATGCGGGGGGTTTCCGGGTGTCGGCGGTGATTCCCGCGGCGTAGGAGCTCTGGTCAGCCGGCGGTGAGGCGTACGGGTTCCATGCCGGTGATGAGGGTGGTGAGGGCGTGGTCGATGTCGGGGCCGACGTACCAGTCGCCGGTGTGGTCGACGGTGTAGACGCGGCCTTCGGTGTCGATGGCGAGGACGGCGGTGGTGTCGGTCTCCTGGCCGAGGGGACAGAGTTCGGTACCGAGGGCGCGGCCGAGGTCGCCGAGGGTGCGGGCGTGGTGGAGGCCGTGGAGGGGGTCGAGGTGGAGGGTGGTGGGGGCGATCTGGCGGCCGGGGCCGTGGGGGGTGATGCTGAGGCCGCCGAATTCGGCCCAGGCTTCGACGGCTGCGGGGAAGACGGTGTGCCGGTGTCCGGCGGGTGAGGTGTGGTCGCGGAGGGCGTCGGCCCAGATTTCGGCTTGTTTTATGTCCCAGCGTCCGGGTTGCCAGCCGGCGGTGCGCAGGGCGGCGTCGACGGGGACGGGGAAGCGGGGTGGGGCGGTCCCGGCCCCGGTCGCGTACTCGTGGCCGGCGGGGAGCTTGGGGGTGGTGGCGTTGTCGGGGTGCATCTGCCCTTCGTTCGTCGTGTCGGCGGGGTGGTACTCGGGGTGACGGTGGTTTTCAGCCGTCGGTTGCCGTGGGGTCGACGATGCGGACGCCGAAGTGGGCGCTGAGGGCGGTGCAGGCGCGGCAGGGGGTGGCGAAGCTGCCGTGGAGGGGGTCGCCGTCCTCGCGTATGCGGCGGGCGGTGAGTTTGGCGTGTTTGAGGGCTTTGCGGGCTTCGCCGTTGGTCATGGGTTTGCGGGCGGCGCGTCTGCTGCGGGTGGCGTCGGCGGCGGTGAGGTGGCGGGAGATGAGGATGGTTTCGGCGCAGCGGCCGGTGAAGCGGTCGCGTTGGGCGCTGGTGAGGGTGTCGAGGAAGTCCTGGACGAGGGGGTGCAGGGGTGGGGGCTGGTCGCCGCGGGCGGCGGTGCCGGTGAGGGTGGCGCCGCGGACGGAGAGGGCGGCGGCGACGGTGGGCAGGATGCCGTCGCGGCGGTGGCGGAGGGTGGGGGCGGGGTGTGTGTCGGTGCTGCTCCAGCCGATGCGTGGGTCGCCGGCCCGCACGTCCGTACCTCCGGTTCGCAAGGTATTCATGATCGTTCTTCCCTCCCCGGGCATCCCCCCGAAGGACACAGGGTGCCAAAGGGCGTGGCTGGTGCGGAAGCTGGGGCGGTGCGACACGCCCGGGTCGGGGGTGGTCGTCACGGTGGGGTGACGGCTGGTCACGGTGTGCGGAGGGGTGGTTTCGCCGGGGTCTGGTGGGCCGGTGACCGGGGTGGGCGTACCGCATAGGCTGTCGGCGTTCGCGATCGACACCGCCGTTCAGGCCAGAGATGACGCCGCAGGGGGCTACCGCCATGACGACAGGTCGGCTCGGGCAGCAAGCCGCGCCGCCGAACGCGGCTTATGCCGGGCAGGTCGTGCACTTTCCGGATCCGGTGCGGGCGGCGCGTCACCCGAGAGGGGTACGGGTCGATGAGTGTGGTTACCCGGATTTCTCTCCGTACGCGCGTGTGGCGGTGGAGATCGCCGAGCCGCCGGAGGGTTTCGGTGTCGACGAGTTGCGGCTGACGGACTACGTGTCGGCGAACGCGGCGTTGGCGGCGGCGGGGCACGAGTTGTGGGACACGGTGCCGGGTGTGGCGACGCCGCATGGCTGGACGTGGCATCACGTGGCGGGTTCGCGGCGGCTGGAGTTGGTGCCGGTCGAGGTGAAGGCGTTGTTGCGGCATCACGGTGGGGTCGCGACGGCGCCGGTGGACCATGGCAAGCGGGGGACGCGGCCGTTGCAGGAGACGCGGCCGGCGCATTTCGGGCTGCCGAAGTCGGGTGTGGCGGTGTCGGAGGCGCAGGTGCAGGGGGTCGAGGAGGACCTGGGGTACCGGCTGCCGGGTGCGTATCGCTCGTTCCTGAAGGCGGCGGGCGGGTGTGCGCCGGTGGGTACGGCGCTGGACGCGGAGCTGGGTCTGTTGTTGGACCAGCCGTTCTTCACCGTGCGTGACGAGGCGGCGGTCAACGACCTGGTGTATGTGAACAAGTGTCTGCGCGACCATCTGACGAAGGATTATCTCGGGGTGGCGTTCGTGCAGGGCGGGTTGCTCGCGGTGAAGGTGAAGGGCGAGCGGCTGGGTTCGGTGTGGTTCTGCGCGTACGACGATGTGCGGGACGTGGATCCGTCGTGGGCGCCGGCGGAGCGGGTGGAGCGTCTGCTGCTGCCGTGCGGTGAGGATTTCGACGCGTTTCTCACGCGGTTGGCGGGCAGTCCACCGGAGTTGGAGACGGTGGCGCATCTGATGGTCGACGGTGGTTTCGCGCGCGTCGTTCCGGTGTCGTCCGGCGTGGTGGGGGAGTGAGCTTCAGGCGATGGTGACCTACGCGCAGGCGCAGGAGCGCGCCGAGGAGTGGATCAACGGCGAGGTCCCGGCGTACCAGCATCGTGAGGTGCGGGTGCGGGAGTTCGAGCTGGGCTTCGTGGTGTGGGGTGAGGACCGGGCGGAGGGTCCGCGTTCGGACGCGGGTGCGCAGCGGCTGGTGATCGCCCGGGACAGCGGGGAGGCGACGCTGTGGCCCGGTCTGCCGGTGGGTGAGGTGATCCGCCGGTACGAGGAGGAGTACGGCCGTGGTGAGGAGCCGCAGGACGCGGTTCCGGCGCCGGCGGCGGCCCGGGTGGATCTCAATCAGACGTCCTTCCTGCTGACGCCTCCGGAGTGGTTGCAGGAGGCGGCGGACAAGCTGGGTGTCGGGGAGCGGAGGCCGCAGGGCGGGGACGGTCCGGGCTCCGGTGCGGAGTCGTCGGGTGCCGGGCCGTCGGGTGCCGCCGGCGGGGTTTCGGCCGGTGGGGCGGGGCTCGCCCGGACGCAGGCCGGGGCGCCGGCGGGTTCCGGGGCGCACGGGGCTTTTGGTGGGGCTTCGGGTGCGCCGGCTCCTTCGGATGCGCCGCCCGTGGCGGATGTGCCGGTGGGGGCCACGCCCTGGGCCGGTACGGACACCAACGCGGGCCCGGCTGAGGACGACCGGTCGGTGCCGTTGCCGGCGACGGTGTTCGCACCGCCGCTGAGCGATTCCGACGAGGCTCCGCGGCCGCCGGCCAGCGCACCGGACGCCAAGACCGCGCTGATGTCGGGGGGCAGCCAGTTGCCGGCCACGGCGGTCGCGCCGGCCCTCGACCCCTCGCACGCGCCGGGCGGCCCGTCCGCACCGGGTGGTGCGCCGGGGGCTGCGCAGGGCACGCCTCCGCGGCCGGCCGGTACGCCGCCGTACGGTTCTCCGCAGCAGCCTGCGGCTCCCGGTGCGCCCGAGCCGGGGGTGTCCGGGTACCCGTCGGCACCCGGCACCCCGCCCCCTGCTGTTCCGGGGGCTGCGCAGGGCGGCACGCCGATGTCGGCCCCGGGTGCCCCGACGTACGGCTATCCGCCCGGTCCCGGCGCTGTGCAGGGTGCTCCGGGGTACGGCTATCCGCAGGCGACGGCGGACGCGGGGGGGTCGGCGCGGCGGCTCGCGCCGAACGCCGGGGACATCGCCGATGCCGCGACGAGCAAGGCCGCGCCGCCGCCGAGGAAGGCGCGGGGTGGTGCGGGTGCGCCGCCTCCGCCGCCGGGGGCCCCTGGTACCCCGGGCGTGCGCCCGGGGGGCGCGGCGACGCCGCCCGCGCCGGGTGCGCCCGCCGGCGGGTATGTGCCGACGCAGCTGGTGTCGGCGCTGGGTCCGGAGGGTCCCGGGGGACAGGGCGTGCCGGGTGCGCCTAACGCTCCGGGTGCCCCCAATCCGCCGGCCGCGCCTCCGGGCGACGTGCACCACGCCGCGACCGTGTTCGCCGACCCCGGCCTGCTGGGCGGCGGCACCCCGCAGTCACCGGGTGCCCCCGGCATGCCTCCCGGGCCGGGCGCTCCCGCGGCTCCGGGCGCCCCGGGCACTCCCATGGCTCCCGGCGACCCAGGCACGCCGCAGCCCGCGGGTGTGCCTGCCGGTCCCGGCGCCCCCGGTGCTCCGGGCGGGGCCGTGCATCACGCGGAGACCGTGCTGGCCGGGCCCCCGGTGGCCGGTCCGGGCGCGCCCCCGCCGCCGCCCGCCCCCGGCGCGCTCGGCATGCCGGGCGCCCCGCAGCCGATGCCGCCGGGTGCGATGCCGCCGCCGGGCATGCCCGCGCCGGGTCAGGCCCCGGCGTACGGATATCCGCAGCAGGGGCAGCCGACGGTGGGCCCCGGCTATCAGGCCGTGCTGCGCTACCGGGCGCAGGACGGTTCGGAGCAGCAGCTGATCCGGCGTTCGGCGCCGGGCACGCCGCACCCTGAGTGGCAGATCTTCCACGAGCTGCGGGCGATGAACGTACCGCCGGACCAGGTGCTGGAGCTGCACACGGAGCTGGAGTCGTGCGAGCTGCCGGGTGCCTACTGCGCGCGGATGATCCGCGAGCAGTGGCCGCAGGCGCGGATCACGAGCATCGCGCCGTACGGCACGGATCACGCGAGCCGGCAGCAGGGCATGCAGCAACTGCTGGCGCACCAGGGCGAGTTGCACCAGGTGGCGGACGGGCCGGCGCGGCCCGCACCGGTGCGGGCGCCGCTGCCGCCGGTGCAGGCGGTGCCGCCGGTGCCGCCGGAGGGCATCGCGCAGGAGCTGGCGGCGGCCTTCGGACCGGGGATCTTCCGGTTCGAGCAGCAGGCGGTGTCGCGGCAGGGTGTGCCGCCGATCGTGGCGCACACGCTGGTCGTGGCCGGTCTCCCGGTGGACATGGGCCCGTTCTTCTGGGCGCAGGCCCAGCCGGGCCGGCCGGTGCCGACGCTGGCGGAGCTGGCGGCCGAGCGCGGGGTGCAGCCGGCGGCGGACGCGGGCTCGTATTTGGTGATGGGCACGGACTTCGGCAAGGCGATCTGTGTGCAGTACGGCACCGCGAACATCGTGGCCGTGCCGGTGGAGGCGGGGCCGGGCGGCGCTCCGGTGCCGCCGCAGTTCGTGAACACCGGGCTGCCGGAGTTCGCGCGCTGTCTGGCGCTGCTGGGCCGGATGTGGCGGCTGCGGTTCGGGCTGAACCAGGAGCAGGCGGGCCGCTGGACCGTCGACTTCCAGGCGCAGCTGGCCGCGCTGGACCCGGCGGCGCTGGGTTCGCCGGAGACCTGGTGGTCGGTGCTGCTGGAGCAGATGTGGGACGGGCTGCTGTAGGCGAGCCGGACGGCAGGTGAGCCGATCATGCCCTCCACGCACGCGTGGAGGGCATGATCGGGCCGGTGGACTTCGAGCCGTACCGGGGCGAGCTGGTGGCGTACTGCTATCGCATGCTGGGCTCGTTCCACGAGGCCGAGGATCTGACGCAGGAGACGATGCTGCGGGCCTGGAAGGCGCGGGACCGTTACGACCCCGCGCGCGCCTCCGTGCGGACCTGGCTGTACCGCATCGCGGCCAACGCCTGCCTGAACGCGCTGGAGAGCCGTGCGCGCCGCCCGTTGCCGTCCGGTCTCGGGGCACCCTCGGACGATCCCGGGGCGCCGCTGACGCCCGCGTGGGACGTGCCGTGGCTGGAGCCGTTCCCGGATGCCCGGTTCGACGTGGAGGCGCGCGCGGATCTGCGGCTGGCGCTGGTGGCGTCGTCATCGAGTTCGTCACCCTGGACGGGATCGTGTCCGACCCGGACGGGTCCGTGGGTACGCCGTACGGCGGCTGGGCCTTCCGGCACGGCCCGGAGGCGGTCGCGGGGGACAAGTTCCGGCTCGGCCGGGTGCTGGAACGAAGGGGTCCTGCTGCTGGGCCGTACCACCTGGGAGCTGTTCGCGCGGCTGTGGCCGGGGCGGGACGACGTGTTCGCCGCGCGGATGAACGCCGTACCGAAGCTGGTCGTCTCCCGCGGCACCCCGGACGTGTCGAAGTGGTCCCGTTCGACGCAGCTGAAGGGCGGTTCGGCGGACGCCGTGCGGGCCGAGCGGCGGGACGTGGTGGTCACCGGCAGCCTCGCCGTCGTGGACGCGCTCAGGGAGGAGGACCTGGTCGACGAGTACCGGCTGCTGACCTTCCCGGTCGTGCTGGGGCAGGGCCGGCGGCTGTTCCCGGCCGGGGGCCCGCCGGCCGAGCTGGAGTGCCGGTCGGCCGAACGGGTGGGCGCCGCCGTCCTCACCCGCCATGCGCGAGCGGCACGAAACGGTGCCGTTGCCTGACCGCCGCCGCCGCGTCGGACGTGCTGCAGTCGGTGCGCCCGGCGTCCGCCGATCGCGGGGTGTGGGATCCGGAGCGTTCGGAGCGTGACGCGACTGCGGAGTGTCGCGTTATGAACGTTTACGTCCGATCCATCAGGATATGCGCGAAATCATCCTGTCGTGCATGTCCGGTGGAGAGGGGTCCCCAGGGTGGGCAGCGCATCGATGTCACCGCACGGCTTCGTGACGGTCCGGGGGCGCGGCTACCGCCCCGAGCAGGTCGACGCGTTCCTGGCGGAGCTGTCGGACGACCGCGACGCCGCTTGGGAGCGGGCCGCGCGGCTGACCGTGCTCGCCAAGGACATGGAGGCGGAGGCCGCGCGGCTGCGCGAGACCGTCGCCCAGCTCCCGCCGCAGACGTACGAGTCGCTCGGGGAGCGCGCGCACCGGGTGTTCCAGCTCGTGCTGGAGGAGGCGGCGCAGCTGCGCGAGCGCACGCGACGCGAGGCGCACCAGCACGTCGAGGACGCGCGGGCGCATGCGGAGGAGGTACGGCGGGAGGCGCGGGAGACGGCGCAGGCGCTCCGCGCGGAGGCAGACGAACGCGCCCGCCGCCGGCTCCTGGCCGCGCGCGCCGAGGCCGACGACCTGCGCACCGGCGCCCGGCGCGAGGTGAAGGAAGGCCGCTCGGAGGTGCTCGCCGCGGTGCGGGAGGTACGGCAGCACACCACCGGCATGCTCGCCGAGCAGTCCCGGGAGCTGGCCGAGCGGTGGGCCGGGGCCGAGCGCGAGGAGGCCGGCCGGGCCGCCGCGCTGCAGGCCCGGCTCGCCGAGCGGATGTGCCGGGCCGAGAAGGAACTGTCCGACGCCGAGCGGGCCCTGCAGGAGGCGGAGGAGTACACGCTGCGCAGCCAGGAGGAGGCGCACGCGCGTGCCGCCGGGATCATCGCCGACGCGCGTCTGCGCGAGGAACACATCGCCCTGGAGACGGAACAGGTGCTGCGCGCGCACGGGGAGGCCTGGGACGTCGTACGGGAGCACATGGACCACGCGCGCAGCCGGCTGCACTCGCTGACGGGCCGGGCGGCCCCGGAATGACGCCCCGCCGCGCCCGTCAGCCGCCCCTGCGCACCGCACCGGCCAGGATCCACCCCTCCACCGCCTCGTACTGGCGTCGCTGCCGCTCCGCCTTGGCGCGGCCGGAGACCACCGTGCCGAGCCAGCCGAAGAAGAAGCCGGCCGGGATGGAGACGATGCCGGTGGTGGTGAACGGGAACCAGTTGAAGTCGGCGTGCGGGAAGGCGGAGACGGGTGATCCGGAGACCAGGTTGGTGCCCGGCATGAGCAGCAGCACGGTCAGCGTGCCCCCGATCAGCGTGGCCAGCAGTCCGCTGCGGGTGTAGCGGCGCCAGAAGAGCCCGTACACCAGGGCGGGCGCGATGGCGGAGGCGCCCAGGCAGAAGGAGAGCGTCACCAGGGGCTGCAGGCTGTGGTGCTGCACCAGGGTGGCGAGCAGGATCGTCGGCACGCCTGTGGCGAGCGCCGAGAGGCGGGCGAGGGCCATCTCGCGCCGGGCCGGCATCTCCTGCACGCGGGCCGCGAACACGTCGTGGGCGAGCGAGTTGGCGCAGGCCAGGATCATCCCGGCGACCGAGGCGAGCAGGGTCAGGAAGATCGCCGTCGTCACCATGGTGAACAGGAACGTCTCGGCCGCGGACACGTCGGCGCCGAACACCGCCCGCGAGCCGAGCAGGTAGGCGGTGTTGCCCTGCGGATCGGCCGCGGCGATCGCGGTGCGGCCCACCAGCGCCGTGGCGCCGAACCCGACCACCGTGATGACCAGCACGAACAGGGCGACGATCGACACCGCCCAGGACATGGAGCGGCGGACCTGTCGGGCGCTGGAGGCGGTGTACATGCGCATGGTGACGTGCGGCAGGCAGGCGCCGCCGAGCACCACGGTCAGCTCCGAGGCGACCATGTCGAGACGGGACGTGCCCGAGGTGCCGAACTCGACGCCGGAGTGCAGGAAGGCGGGCCCGGTCCCGCTGTTGGCCGCGGCCGCGGCCAACAGGGCGCCCGGGTCCCAGTCGTAGCGGCGCAGGATCAGCAGGGCGACGACGGCGCCCGAACCGACCAGCATCACGATCTTCAGGATCTGGATGAGCGCGGTGCCCTTCATGCCGCCGATCGCCGCGTAGGCGATCATCAGCGCGCCCAGGCCGACGACGCACGCGGTCTTCAGGGGACCGTCGGTGAAGCCCAGGATGAACGCCATCAGCTGCCCGGTCCCGGCGAGCTGGACCAGCATCAGCGGCAGCAGCGCGGTGATGGTCACCGCGCAGGCCGTGATGCGCACACAGCGGCCCGGCAGCCGGCGGGCGAGCGCGTCGCCCATGGTGAACCGGCCCGCGTTGCGCAGAGGTTCGGCCAGCAGGAACATCAGCAGCATCAGCGAAAGCGCCGTGCTGAGGGCGAGGACGACGCCGTCGTAGCCGCACAGGGCGATCACTCCGCCGGTGCCGAGGACGGTGGCCGCGGAGATGTAGTCGCCGGCGATCGCCAGGCCGTTGCGCAGCGGGGACAGGGAGCCGTAGCCGGTGTAGAACTCGTCGAGGTCGTCGTGGTCGGGGCCGGTCATCACGCACAGCAGCAGGGTGACGGTGGCGACGGTGGAGAAGGCGACCAACGACATGGACTGGGCCGAGCCGCTGAATCCGGTGAATCCTCCCACGGCGGGTGTGCCTGCCGCGGTCACCGGAGCGCTCCCCGGCGTGCGTTCAGTTCGGCCTCCTTGCGGATGCGGTCCGCGAGCGGATCGACGTGCCGGCGGGCGGTGTGCTCGTACAGGGCGATCGCCAGCCAGGTGACCGGCAGTTGGGCCACGGCGAGCAGCAGGCCGACGGGGATGCCGTCGGCGACCGTGCGCGTCATCACCCCGGGCGCCCACGCCGACAGGACCAGGAACAGGGTGAAGTAGCCGAGCGCGGTGAGGGTGGCGGTGCGCCGCTGCCAGCGGTAGGCGCTGCGCAGCACCCGCAGGTCGCTGTGGTGGCCGACGGGGCTGCGGTCGATCCGTCGCCCCGGGCGGGGCGGCGGCGGGGGAGCCGGCTGCCAGGGGTAGGTGAGGTGCGGCGGGCCGTACGCGGTGGGGGGCCGGTCGCGGGCGGAAGGGAAGGCGTCGGCATACGGTTGGGACGGGTCGTACGACGGGTGCGGCGGGTCGTGTGACATCCCGGGGCTCCTTGCGTGGCTCGGGTCCGTGGCGGCGGACCGCAGGGAGGTGGGGGGCGGAGCCACGCACGGTACTCGCGGGTCCGGTCGGTGCGCGGCGTTTTCACCGAACTGGCCGGTCGGTATGCGCTTGCTGCCCGCAAACCCGCCGTCACCGGAAGTGTTACCCGCGTTAACCTGCGCTTCCCGGTGGGCCGTTCAGCGTGGGCGCTCCGCCAGCCGGTACAGATCGGCGGCCAGCGTCTGCACGGTGCCCTGCAGCGCCCCGCCGCCCAGGCCCTGCACGATCCGGAACGCGATCAGTGCCGCCATGTTCCAGGCGCCCGCGCACAGCAGCGAGCCCGCGAGGAACAGCGCCGCGCCCGTCACCAGCACCGGCTTGCGGCCGAAGGTGTCCGACAGCTTTCCGTGGACGGGGAGCGTGACGGTCGCGGCGAGCAGATAGCCGGAGAACGGCCAGAAGAACACCGAGAACCCGCCGAGGTCGCCGACGATCTGCGGTACGGCCGTGGCGACGACGGTGGAGTCCAGCGCGGCCAGCGCCATCGCCGGCATCAGCGCGCCGACGACGGCGCGCCGGCGCCGGGTGCCCCGCTCGCCGACGGCGCCGTCGCGTGCCGCGGGTGTCGTCCTGCCCACCGGATCCCCTCCCGTGCCCCCTGCACCCGTCCGCCGGTACGACAGCTTCCCGCGCCCCGCGGAACTTGCCCCTGACGCGACGGGAGGGTGGAGGCTCACTGGGTCGAAGGGTGGAGCCGTCCCCGAGGACGACTCCACCCGACGGTGGACGCCCCCTAGGGGTTCCTCCGTACTACGGCTCGGGGAGGGTTCGTACCGCCGGAGGACGAGACGGGGCCGGTGTCGTCCTTAACCTGGCTTTACGCCGCTGGGAGACGGCCGGTCGCACCGGCGGGGTGGGGTTATCCCCCGGGAAAGAGGGGGCTTCGCACCAGCGCGCGACGGCCCCGCCGACCGCGAGACTCGACGCCGTACCGACCACTCACCGACTCGCTGACCGACATAGGAGACATACCGTGACATCGGCTGTGACCATTCCCAGGCACGGGGGCACTGGAGGGCCTACGGCCGTTGCCGCGCGGGCGCGGCAGGTCGTGAAGGCGTACGGGTCCGGCGAGACCCGTGTCGTCGCCCTCGATCACGTCGACGTGGACATCGCGCGGGGCCAGTTCACCGCCATCATGGGCCCCTCGGGGTCCGGCAAGTCCACGCTGATGCACTGCCTCGCCGGCCTCGACACCGTGACGAGCGGTCGGATCCATCTGGCCGAGACCGAGATCACCGGCCTGAAGGACAAGAAGCTCACCCAGCTGCGCCGGGACCGGATCGGCTTCATCTTCCAGGCGTTCAACCTGCTGCCGACGCTGAACGCCATGGAGAACATCACGCTGCCCATGGACATCGCGGGCCGCAAGCCGGACAGGGCCTGGCTGGACCGCGTGGTGGAGACCGTCGGCCTCGCCGGACGCCTCAAGCACCGGCCCGCCCAGCTCTCCGGCGGCCAGCAACAGCGCGTCGCCGTGGCCCGCGCACTCGCCGCCCGCCCCGAGATCATCTTCGGCGACGAGCCCACCGGAAACCTCGACTCGCGCGCCGGCGCCGAAGTCCTCGGCTTCCTGCGCCACTCGGTGGACGAGCTCGGCCAGACCATCGTGATGGTCACCCACGACCCCGTCGCCGCCTCCTACGCCGACCGCGTGCTCTACCTCGCCGACGGCCGGATCGTCGACGAGATGTACCAGCCGACCGCCGATCAGGTCCTCGACCGCATGAAGGACTTCGACGCCCGGGGGCGCACGTCATGACCGTCGTGAAGACCTCGCTGCGCAACTTCTTCGCGCACAAGGGCCGGATGGCGCTCTCGGCGGTCGCGGTCCTGCTGTCGGTGGCGTTCGTGTGCGGCACCCTGGTGTTCACCGACACGATGAACACCACCTTCGACAAACTCTTCCAGGCCACTTCCTCGGACGTGACCGTCAGCGCGAAGGACTCCTCCGACACCGGAGAGACCACCTCCCGCACCGGCAAGCCGCCGGTCATGCCGGCCTCCGTCGTCGGCACGGTCCGCGGCGCCCAGGGCGTCCGGAAGGCCGAGGGCACGGTGTTCTCCACCTCGGTCACCGTCGTCGACGCCACGAAGGACAAACTGTCGCCCAGCAGCGGCGCGCCGACCATCGTCGGCAGCTGGAACGGCAACGACGCCCGCACCATGAAGATCGTCTCCGGTGCCGCGCCCAAGGGCCCGGACCAGGTCATGGTCGACGAGGACACCGCCGACAAGCACCACCTGAAGCTCGGCGACGACATCGGCATGATCTCGGTCGTCGGCACGCACCACGCACGCGTGTCCGGCATCGCCGCCTTCAAGGTGACCAACCCCGGCGCGGCCATCTTCTACCTGGACACCAGGACCGCCCAGCAGACCCTGATCGGCCGCACCGGCGTCTACACGAACGTCAACGTCACCGCCGCCAAGGGCGTGAGCGACGACAGGCTGAAGCAGAACGTGACCGCAGTCCTCGGCCGCGGCTACAAGGTGCAGACCGCCAAGGAGGTCGCCGACGCCAACCAGAAGAGCGTCGAGAGCTTCCTGAACGTCATGAAGTACGCGATGCTCGGCTTCGCCGGGATCGCCTTCCTCGTCGGCATCTTCCTGATCATCAACACCTTCTCCATGCTGGTCGCCCAGCGCACCCGGGAGATCGGCCTGATGCGCGCCATCGGCTCCTCCCGCAAACAGGTCAACCGGTCCGTGCTCATCGAGGCGCTGCTGCTCGGCGTGATCGGCTCGGTGCTCGGTGTCGGCGCGGGCGTCGGCATCGCCGTGGGCCTGATGAACCTCATGGGCAAGATGGGCATGCACCTGTCCACCGACGACCTGACCGTCGCCTGGACCACCCCGGCCGTCGGCCTGCTCCTCGGTGTCGTGGTCACCGTCCTCGCCGCCTACCTGCCCGCCCGCCGCGCCGGCAAGGTCTCCCCGATGGCCGCCCTGCGCGACGCCGGCGCCCCGGCCGACGCAAAGGCCGGGACCGTCCGCGCCGTGATCGGCCTGCTCCTCACCGCCGTCGGCGGCTGGAGCCTGTACGTCGCCGCCGGCGCCGACAAGGCCGAGGCGGGCTCCGGCTGGCTGGGCCTCGGCGTGGTCACCACGCTGATCGGCTTCGTCGTCATCGGCCCGCTGCTCGCCGCCGGACTGGTCCGGGTCCTCGGCGCGGTCATCCTGCGGATCTTCGGACCCGTCGGCCGCATGGCCGAGCGCAACGCGCTGCGCAACCCGCGCCGCACCGGCGCCACCGGCGCGGCCCTCATGATCGGCCTGGCCCTGGTGGCCTGCCTGTCGGTGGTCGGCTCCTCCATGGTCGCCTCCGCCACCGACCAACTCGACAAGACCGTCGGCACGGACTTCATCATCCAGGGCGACAACGGCCAGCGCGTCGTGCCCCAGGCGGTCAAGCTCATCAAGGACACGCCCGGGCTCGCCCGGGTCACCGAGTACAAGCCCACCCAGGCCGACTTCACCACCCCGGACGGCCGGACCCTCAAGGACACCGACATCACCGCGGCCGACCGGACCTACGCGACCGACCTGCGCAAGAAGACCGTCGCCGGGAACCTCGCCGACGCCTACCTGCCCGACTCGATGTCCGTCCCCGAGAAGTTCGCCAAGGCCCACGGCATCCACGTCGGATCGGAGATCACCGTCGCGTTCAAGGAGGGCTCCACCGCCCACCTGATGGTCCGGGCCGTCACCAGCAGCGACGACGTGATCGACAAGGGTGCCATGTACACGTCGATCAGTACCCTCGCCAGGTACGTGCCCGCCGCGAAGATGCCGCTCGACCAGCTGGTCTTCGCCACCGCGAAGAACGGACAGCAGGCCGCGGCCTACAAGTCCCTGAAGTCGGTCCTGCACGACGACTACCCGCAGCTCACCGTGCGCGACCAGACCGACTACAAGAAGGCGCTGAAGGACCAGATCGGCCAGCTCCTGAACATGATCTACGGCCTGCTGGCCCTCGCGATCATCGTCGCGGTCCTCGGTGTCGTGAACACCCTGGCCCTGTCGGTGGTCGAACGGACCCGGGAGATCGGCCTGATGCGGGCCATCGGTCTCTCCCGCCGCCAGCTGCGCCGCATGATCCGCCTGGAGTCCGTGGTGATCGCCGTCTTCGGCGCCCTGCTCGGCCTCGGCCTGGGCATCGGCTGGGGCGCCACCGCCCAGAAGCTCCTCGCCCTGCAAGGCCTGAAGATCCTCGAGATCCCCTGGCCGACGATCGTCACGGTCTTCGTCGCCTCGGCCTTCGTGGGCCTGTTCGCCGCACTGATCCCGGCGTTCCGGGCGGGCCGGATGAACGTCCTGAACGCGATCGCCACGGACTAGTACCGAGGACCGGCCGACACCACGACCACCGCATACGGGGGTTGCGGGGGAGACCCGGTGCCGGGAAGTCACCAGGACTTCCCGGCACCGGGTTCTTCTGGTGGGCGGGTGGGGAACGGGGGTCCAGGGGCCGGAGCCCCGGGAAGACCCGCCGAGGCACCGGCACCGGAAACGCGGAGGTTGTCCACAGCCCCGACGCCACCCCCCGACGGAGTCGTAGGCTGGACACCCCCGGCCGCCCCCCGCGCCGGGCTGCTTGCGTTGCCCACCCCTGGACGGAAAAAGCCCCATGAGCCTGCACGGTCTGCTCGACGCCGTCGTCAAGGACCCCGCCCTCGCGGAAGCGATCTCGGCGGCCGCGGACGGCAACCGCATGCACATCGACCTCGTCGGCCCCCCGGCGGCCCGCCCCTTCACGGTCGCCGCCCTGGCCCGCGAGGCCGGCCGTACGGTGCTCGCGGTCACGGCCACGGGCCGCGAGGCCGAGGACCTGGCGGCGGCCCTGCGCTCCCTGCTGCCCGCGGCGGGCGTCGTCGAGTACCCCTCCTGGGAGACCCTCCCGCACGAGCGGCTCAGCCCGCGCAGCGACACCGTCGGCCGCCGCCTCGCCGTCCTGCGGCGTCTGGCCCACCCCAGCGCCCACGACCCGGAGACCGGGCCGGTCTCCGTCGTCGTGGCCCCCGTGCGTTCGGTGCTGCAGCCGCAGGTCAAGGGCCTCGGTGACCTGGAACCGGTGTCCCTGAGAACGGGCCGGACCGCCGACCTGGACGATGTCGTGGAAGCCCTCGCGGCCGCCGCCTACGCGCGCGTGGAGCTCGTCGAGAAGCGCGGCGAGTTCGCCGTGCGCGGCGGCATCCTGGACGTCTTCCCGCCCACCGAGGAACACCCCCTGCGCATCGAGTTCTGGGGCGACGACGTCGAGGAGATCCGCTACTTCAAGGTCGCCGACCAGCGCTCCCTCGAAGTCGCCGAGCACGGTCTGTGGGCGCCGCCGTGCCGCGAGCTGCTGCTCACCGACGACGTCCGGGCACGCGCGCGTGCCCTCGCCGAGGAGCACCCCGAGCTGGGCGAACTGCTCGGCAAGATCGCCGAGGGCATCGCCGTCGAGGGCATGGAATCCCTGGCCCCCGTCCTGGTCGACGACATGGAACTGCTCCTCGACGTCCTCCCCGAGGGCGCCATGACGGTGGTCTGCGACCCGGAGCGAGTACGCACGCGTGCCGCCGATCTCGTCGCGACCAGCCAGGAGTTCCTGCAGGCCTCCTGGGCGGCCACCGCGGGCGGCGGCGAGGCCCCCATCGACGTCGGCGCCGCGTCCCTGTGGTCCATCGCCGACGTCCGCGACCGCGCGCGCGAGCTGGACATGATGTGGTGGTCCGTCTCACCCTTCGCCGCCGACGAAGAACTCGACGCGGACACCCTCAAGCTCGGCATGCACGCGCCCGAGAGCTACCGCGGCGACACCGCCCGGGCTCTCGCCGACACCAAGGGCTGGCTCGCCGACGGCTGGCGCACGGTGTTCGTCACGGAGGGCCACGGCCCGGCCGCCCGCACCGTCGAGGTGCTCGGCAACGAGGGCATCGCCGCCCGCCTGGACGCCGACCTCGGCGAACTGAGCCCGTCGGTGGTGCACGTCTCCTGCGGCTCGATCGAGTACGGCCTCGTGGATCCGGTCCTCGGGCTCGCCGTGCTCACCGAGACCGACCTGTCCGGCCAGCGCACCGCCGGCCGCGACGGCGCCCGCATGCCGGCCCGCCGCCGCAAGACCATCGACCCGCTCACCCTGGAGGCGGGCGACTACATCGTCCACGAGCAGCACGGCGTCGGCCGTTACATCGAGATGGTGCAGCGCACCGTGCAGGGCGCCACCCGCGAGTACCTGGTCGTGGAGTACGCGCCCGCCAAGCGCGGCCAGCCCGGCGACCGCCTCTACATCCCGACCGACCAGCTGGAGCAGATCACCAAGTACGTCGGCGGCGAGGCACCCACCCTGCACCGGCTCGGCGGCGCTGACTGGACGAAGACCAAGGCACGCGCGAAGAAGGCCGTCAAGGAGATCGCCGCCGACCTGATCAAGCTCTACAGCGCGCGCATGGCCGCCCCCGGCCACGCCTTCGGCTCCGACACGCCCTGGCAGCGCGAGCTGGAGGACGCCTTCCCCTACGCCGAGACCCCCGACCAGCTCACCACCATCGCCGAGGTCAAGGAGGACATGGAGAAGTCGGTCCCCATGGACCGCCTGATCTGCGGTGACGTGGGCTACGGCAAGACCGAGATCGCGGTGCGGGCCGCCTTCAAGGCCGTACAGGACGGCAAGCAGGTCGCCGTCCTCGTGCCGACGACCCTGCTGGTGCAGCAGCACTTCGGGACGTTCTCCGAGCGGTACGCGCAGTTCCCGGTGAACGTGAGGGCGCTCTCCCGCTTCCAGACCGACACCGAGGCCAAGGCCGTCCTGGAGGGCCTCAGGGAGGGCTCGGTGGACGTCGTCATCGGCACCCACCGCCTGTTCTCCTCCGAGACGAAGTTCAAGGACCTCGGCCTGGTCGTCGTCGACGAGGAGCAGCGCTTCGGCGTCGAGCACAAGGAGCAGCTGAAGAAGCTCCGCGCCAACGTCGACGTGCTCACGATGTCCGCGACGCCGATCCCGCGAACCCTCGAGATGGCCGTGACCGGCATCCGCGAGATGTCGACCATCACCACCCCGCCGGAGGAGCGCCACCCGGTGCTCACCTTCGTCGGACCGTACGAGGAGAAGCAGATCGGCGCCGCCGTCCGCCGCGAACTGCTGCGCGAGGGCCAGGTCTTCTACATCCACAACCGCGTCGAGTCCATCGACCGCGCGGCCGCCCGGCTCCGCGAGATCGTCCCCGAGGCGCGCATCGCCACGGCTCACGGCCAGATGTCGGAGTCCGCGCTGGAGCAGGTCGTCGTCGACTTCTGGGAGAAGAAGTTCGACGTGCTGGTCTCGACCACGATCGTCGAGTCCGGCATCGACATCTCCAACGCCAACACCCTGATCGTGGAGCGCGGCGACACCTTCGGCCTGTCCCAGCTGCACCAGCTGCGCGGCCGCGTCGGCCGGGGCCGCGAGCGCGGGTACGCGTACTTCCTGTACCCCCCGGAGAAGCCCCTGACGGAGACCGCGCACGAACGGCTCGCCACCATCGCCCAGCACACCGAGATGGGCGCCGGCATGTACGTGGCGATGAAGGACCTGGAGATCCGCGGCGCCGGCAACCTCCTCGGCGGCGAGCAGTCCGGCCACATCGCGGGCGTCGGCTTCGACCTGTACGTCCGCATGGTCGGCGAGGCCGTCGCCGACTACCGACGCCAGCTGGAGACCGGCGAGATCGAGGAGGAGCCGCCGCTCGAGGTCAAGATCGAGCTGCCCGTCGACGCGCACGTCCCGCACGACTACGCGCCCGGCGAGCGTCTGCGCCTCCAGGCCTACCGCGCCATCGCCTCCGCCAACTCCGAAGAGGACGTCAAGGCCGTGCGCGAGGAACTCACCGACCGCTACGGCAAGTTGCCCGAACCGGTGGAGAACCTGCTGCTGGTGGCCGGGCTGCGGATGCTGGCGCGCGCCTGCGGCGTCGGCGAGATCGTCCTCCAGGGCGCGAACATCCGCTTCGCTCCGGTGGAGTTGCGCGAGTCGCAGGAACTGCGGGTCAAGCGCCTCTACCCCGGTACGGTCATCAAGCCGGCCGTGCACCAGGTGCTGGTCCCGCGCCCGAAGACCGCGAAGGTCGGCGGCAAGCCGCTGGTCGGTCGTGAACTGCTTGGCTGGGTGGGCGAGTTCCTCGCCTCGGTCCTGGGGTCGTGACGCGGGGGAGGCGGAGCAAGCGGAGCGGCGCGGTGTGAGCGGGCGCGGACGCACACCGGCCGCGCCACCCCGCACGGCACCGCCACGCCCCCGTTCCACCGCCCGTCGCCCCGAACTGCCGCTCTCCTCCCCATCCGCTGTCGGCCGCGCGGCGGTTACGGTAAGGGACGGAACGATTCCGCCCGAGTCCGACGGGCGGACCTGGGCGGCAAAGGGGGACGTACCGTGACGCGTCTGAGGGGCGGGGCGGTCGCCGCCGCGGCCGTACTGGTCGCCGTGGCCGGCTGCAGGACGGACAAGACCGGCGGGTCCTCCGACCCCGCGTCGACCGGAGGCCCCGGCGCGACCCTGGCCGCCGTCGACTCACTGGCCGTCAAGGGCCGGGCGCCCAGGACCGGTTACTCGCGGGAACGGTTCGGCACCGCCTGGGCGGACACCGACTCCAATTCCTGCGACACCCGCGACGACATCCTCAAACGCGACCTGAAGGACGTGAGGTTCACCGGCGGGACCTGCAAGGTCTCCTACGGACTGCTCGATCCCGACCCCTACTCCGGCAAGGACATCACCTACCGGCGCGGCAGCAGCCAGGTCGACATCGACCATGTCGTCCCCCTCTCCGACGCCTGGCAGAAGGGCGCCGAGTACTGGGACGCCGCAAAGCGCATAGCCCTGGCCAACGACCCCCTCAACCTCATCGCCGTCGACGCGAGCACCAACCGCGGCAAGGGCGACGGCGACGCTGCCACCTGGCTCCCGCCGAACAAGGCCTATCGCTGTACCTACGTGGCCGACCAGGTCGCGGTGAAGAAGAAGTACGGTCTGTGGGTCACCGCCGCCGAGAAGGCCGCCATGAAGAAGGTCCTCAGCGGCTGCCCCGGCCAGAAACTCCCCGCGGGCGGCAACCCCACCAAGGCCCCGGCCCGCTTCCGCGCGCGCTGAGCGGCGTCTCGCGCGACGCCCGGCGGCCACATGCGGATGCGGCACCCGCTGCGAGGCGAGCGGGTGCCGCGTTCTCCTACGGGGCGCCGGTCAGGCGGTCTTGAGGGCCTTGAGGGCGCTCAGGATCTGCGTCGTCACCTTCTTCGCGCTGGCGGCACCGTTGTCGGCGCCCGCCGTGGACAGCACGGTGATCACCGAGTTCCCGGAACGAACCGCCATGAGCGTGGTGCCGTTCTGCCAGGAGCCGCTCGTCAGCGTCATCGTGTAGGCCTCGTCCCCGAGCCCGGCCGCGGATGTGCCAGTGAGCTTCACCTTGGCGTGCGCGTCGGTGTCCGTGAAGGTGGCGCACTCGGCTGCGACGGCCTGTATCCGCTTCAGCACCGCGGTCGCGGTGCCGCCCTGGAACGCGTCGATCTCCTGGGCGATCTCCTCGGTCTTGCCGTGGTTCACGTAGTCGTTCTGCGCGAACGACACGCCCCCCTTGTAACCGGTCACCTGGATCCAGGACGTGGCCTCCAGCCGGGTGCAGTCCGGCTTCGCCGTGCTGCGGCCCGAGGGGTCGAGGAACGTGCCGCCGGTGTCCGAGGCGCCGTCGGCCTCGGGGGCGAACCCGGCCGGGAGGACCGACGCGGGCGCCAGCGCCTTCTTCAGCTGCGTGCCGGTGGGGAGCCCGGCGTCGGGGTCCTTCGCCTTGGTCGGCGCGGTGCTCGCCCCGCCGGCGTCGGAGGAGGAACCGGAGGAGCAGGCGGTGAGGGCCAGCGGAAGCGCCGCGACGGCGAGCAGCGTGGCGACACGGGGGGCGAGACGCATGACAGTCCTTCAGGTGCTGGGTGTACGGGGATGTGTGTACGGCGTTCCGTACGGTGTCCGGAGCCGGTCCGGCCACCCGGGTTCGAGCCCGGACAGCCGGCTCCAGTGGGACAGTTCGGTGAGCGGTGAGCGGTGAGCGGTGAGCGGTGAGCGGGCGTGAGGCGGGGGGCTCAGGCCGTCTTCTTCCAGGTGCCGCAGCCGGTGGTCTTGAAGTAGGCGTCACCCGGGCTGATGGTGACGATGGCCGTGCCGGTCACGTTGTCGTTGGCGATGACCGAGTTCGGCCCGTGCTCGGCGTCCTTGGCGCGCTCCCAGTAGCAGTTGTCGTCGGCGGGGTTGCCGGTGGACCTGTAGGTGCCCGGAGCGATGTCGGTGCCGACCTTGTACATGCCGCCGTCGCCGTCCATCGAGGAGGCGGGCGCGCCCTTCGCCTTCGGGTCGACGGCCTCCCAGTCCGCGCAGCCGCTGGACTTGAAGATCTTGTCGGTGGGCTCGATGGTCACGTAGCTGGTGCCGGTGACGTTGTCGTTGGCCAGCGTCGACTCCAGTTCGCCCTTGGCGTCCTTGGCGCGTTCCCAGTAGCACCCGTCGTCTGTGTTGCCGGTCGTGCGGTAGGTGCCCGGCTTCACGTCCGAGCCGACCCGGTACTGGCCGTCCCCGGCGAACGCGGCCTTCTTCTTCCCGGCCGCCTGCCCGCCGCCCGAGCCCTTGTCGGCCTTCGTGTCCTTCGTCCCCCCGGTGTGCTCGGCGGAGGCGGAAGAACCCTTGCCACTGCCGCCGGAACGACCGTCCTTGCCGTTGCCTCCGGCGTTCGCGGACACGGCACCGATGACGACGATCCCCACGACGGCCCCCAGGGCGACCTTGGCCTTCATGCCCATGGCGAATCCCTCCCCACAGCGGCGGCCTCCCCCTCCGGTGGCCGCTCGTTCGCTTGGTCAATAACAGCAGATGCTGTGAACCGAGTCAACACGGTTCACATAACCAAGTGAGTACACGCCGTGAATGCACTGCTCCTGTGTACGCCGGTATGCTCGGCAGCGCACACACGGGACGAGGGGAGCGAGCCGGTGCAGGACAACGCGACAGAGGTGACCGCAGCCGGAATCGCCCGGCTCGCCGGAGTGGGCCGGGCCGCCGTCAGCAACTGGCGCCGCCGGCACGCCGACTTCCCCAAACCGGTCGGCGGTACCGAGACCAGCCCGTCCTTCGCTCTCGCCGAGGTCGAGGCCTGGCTGCGCAAGCAGGGCAAACTCGCCGAGGTCCCGCTGCGGGAACGTGTCTGGCAGCAACTCGTCGGACACCCCGAGGGCCCGCTGACCGCCCTGGTGCACGCGGGCTGCGCCCTGCTCCTGATCCACGAGCGCCCCACGGTCTGGCTCGACGCGAGCGCCGGTTCGGACGCCCGCCTCGCCGCGATCCTGCCGGGCGCGCTGGAGCAGGTACTGACTCCGCGCTTCGGCAGCGCGCCCGGGCGGGGGGTGCGCGGCGGTCGGTCGGTGCGGGCGGGGGCCAGTGTGAACACGGCCGGCCAGAGGGACGGCGTGAACGACGGCCCGACGGGGGGCGGTGTGAATCCGGAAGCTGTGACACCCGGTGTGAACACCGACGTCAGGACACCCCGTGTGAACGAAGGCCCAGCGGCGTCCGGTGTGAACAGGGGGCACAACACTTCTGGTGTGAACCCCGTCTCCGAACCTCCCGGTGTGAACGCGGGCCCCCCGGCAGCCGCCGTGAACGCGGCAGTCGCACCCGCCGCTGTGAACGCCGCACCCCCCGCCCGGCCTGTGAACACCGGAAGCCCTGTTCACACCCCGGCCTCCGCCCCCGCCCACGCCCCCGCCGCCCCCGCCCTGCGCACTCCCACCGGCCCCCAACTCCTCGCCTCCGCCCCCTTGCTGCGCGGCGCGGCCGAGCTGGCCGCCGAGATCGGGGCGCGGCAGGCGTTCGAGTTCCTGCTGGGGCGGCACCTGGACGCCAACCCCCGCCAGTACACGCTCACCCCGGCCGAACTCGCCGGTCTCATGGCCGACCTCGCCGGTCCGGCCCATACCGTCCTGGACCCCGCCTGCGGCACCGGCGCGCTGCTGCGGGCCGTGGAGACCCGCCCCGGCCAGCAGCTGTACGCCCAGGACAGAGCCCCCGAACTGGCCGCGCTCACCGCGCTGCGGCTCGCGCTGCACTCCCGGGCCGACGTGCGCGGCGCGGCCGGTGACACCCTGCGCGCCGACGCCTACCCGGGGCTGCGGGCGGACGCGGTGCTGTGCCATCCGCCGTTCAACGAGCGCAACTGGGGCCACGACGAACTCGCCTACGACCCCCGCTGGGAGTACGGTTTCCCGGCCCGCACCGAGTCCGAACTGGCCTGGGTGCAGCATGCGCTGGCCCGACTGACCGACGGCGGCGCCGCCGTCCTGCTGATGCCGCCGGCCGCCGCCTCCCGCCGTTCCGGCCGCCGGATCCGCGCCGACCTGCTGCGCCGGGGCGCGCTCAGGGCCGTGGTCGCGCTGCCGGTCGGGGCGGCGCCGCCGTACAACATCCCGCTGCACGTGTGGGTGCTGCGCCGGCCCGACCGTACGCCGGCGTCGCCCGAGGTGCTGCTCGTGGACACCGGGAGGTTCGCCGGAGAGGGACGCGGCGGCCCGGACTGGCCGGCCGTGCGCGAGGCCGTCCTGGACGCCTGGCGTGACTTCGAACGCGCGGGACGGCTGACGGAGCGGCCCGGACTCGCCCGTTCCGTGCCGGTCATCGAACTCCTCGACGACGACGTCGACCTCGCTCCCGCCCGTCATCTGCCGCCGGCGGCCGTGGCCGACGGCGCGGAGCAGCTCACGGCGGTGCGCGAGCGTCTCGGCGAGACCCTGCGCCTGACCACCGACCTCACTCCGCCGCCCGCCGTCCCCGCGCCCGGCGCGCGCTGGCCGCTCACCACCATCGGTGAACTCGCGCGCGGGGGAGCGCTGATGATGCGCACCGGCGGAAACGGCGGTCGCGCGCGTGTGCCCGTGCTCACCGACCATGACGTCCTCGCCGGTACCGAGCCCTCGGGGACGCTCCCGGAGAGCGAGGAGGAGGCCGTGCTGACCGAGCCGGGCGACGTCGTCGTACCGGTGCTGGGCGGCGGTTCGGTGGCGCGCGTGATCGACGACGTCACGAAAGGCGCCGCCCTGGGGCGCAACCTCGTGCTGCTGCGCCCCGATCGGGCGGCGCTCGACCCGTGGTTCCTCGCCGGGTTCCTGCGCGGTACCGCGAACAACCGGCAGGCCAGCAGCTACGCCTCCACCGCGACCCGGCTGGACGTGCGCCGCCTGCAACTGCCCCGGCTCACGCTGGACGACCAGCGGCGCTACGGCGCGCGTTTCCGCGCGCTCGACGAGTTCGAGCGGGCGCTGCGCCAGGCGAGCCGGCTCGGGGAGCAGCTCGTGCGCGGGACGTACGACGGCCTGACGGACGGCACGGTGGCGCCCGGCTGACCGCCGGCACGGACAGGACAACGGTTCGGTACAGCCGGGGGGCTTGTCCGTGCCCTCGTCGGTCCCGGGTCATATGCTCGAAGCGACAATCGCACGACCGGCGTTCTCCTCCCGGGGGAGCACGCCGGTCGGACGTGTACGCCCACTTCAGGCATCAGGAGCAGTCATGCAAGGCCTCGGCTACGGACAGCCGGTGAAGCAGCCGCCGCACACCGCGTGGCTGGTTCTGCTGCGTGTGCTGTTCATGGCGACCGGGTTTTTCAGCATGGGCCTGCTGGCCTGGGTGATGCCGCTGCGGCTGGCGGCCGTCACACGGCGGGCGGTGGACTGGTGCCTGTTCGGCGCCGCGCTGGTCGCCGACATCCTCAGCCTGGTGCTCATAGGCACCGAATCCGGCGACGACATACACACCCCGCTCGGCTACTTCGGCCTGGTCCTGCTGCTGGGCACCCTGGTGGGCACGATGGTGTACTACCTCGCCGCGGAGATCCGCCACTACGCGCGCCGGCGGCAGGCGTACGCGGCCCAGGCGTCGGCGCACGGCGGCTACGCCTTTCCGGGCCCGGTGAACCCGTACACGGCGGCGACCGTCCCGATCGGCAGGGCGGCCCACGACACGCCGTTCCCGCCGGCTCCGGTCGCCCCGCACACCCCGCCGCCGGTACCGCACGCGCCCGCGCCCCAGCCGCCGCAGCGCCCGGCGCCCAGCCACATCGAGCAGGTGCGCGCCGAACTGGACGAGCTGAGCGACTACCTGCGCAAGCACGAGGGCCGTGACGACGGCTCCGAGGGCGGAAGGTGAGCGTGGCGACAGGACGTGTCGTCGCCGGCCGGTACGAACTGTCCACCCTCATCGGGCAGGGCGGCATGGGCCAGGTGTGGACGGCGTACGACCGGCGGCTCGACCGGCGCGTGGCGGTGAAGCTGCTGCGCCCCGACAAGGTGGCGGGCCAGGAGGCGGAGGAGCTGCGCCGCCGGTTCATGCGCGAGTGCCGGGTGACCGCGCAGGTGGACCACCCCGGCCTGGTGACCGTGCACGACGCGGGCAGCGAGGGCGAGGAGCTGTTCCTCGTCATGCAGTACGTCGACGGCGCCGACCTCTCGGACCATCTCGCCGAGCACGACCCCTACCCGTGGCAGTGGGCGGTCGCGGTGGCCGCGCAGCTGTGCGCCGTGCTGAGTGCCGTGCACGCCGTGCCGATCGTGCACCGTGACCTCAAGCCGCGCAACGTGATGGTGAAGCAGGACGGCACGGTCACCGTGCTGGACCTGGGCGTGGCGTCCGTGATGGACACCGACACCACGCGGCTCACCCACACCGGCTCCCCGATCGGCTCGCCCGCCTACATGGCGCCGGAGCAGGCGATGGGCGGGGCGGTCGGCCCGTACACGGACCTGTACGCGCTGGGGGTGCTGATGCACGAACTGCTCAGCGGGGACGTGCCGTTCGCGGGTTCCACGGCGCTCGGGGTGCTGCACCGGCACCTGTACGAGCCGCCGCTGCCGGTGCGCCGTGTCCGCTCCGAGGTTCCCGAGGCGCTCGAGGCGCTGGTCCTGCGCCTGCTCGCCAAGGACCCGCAGCACCGGCCCACGTCCGCGCAGGAGGTGTACGAGGACCTGGCGGCGCTCCTGCCCGCGCGCGGGACGCCCACCGGGGCCCCCTTGGACCCCACGCGCCCCTTCCTGCGCCCGCACGCTCCCTGGCCGGACCGCGCGCGGACCCCCGCGCCCCAGCCCGTCCCCGTCGCTCCGGCGCCGCCGGTGGCCGAGAAGCCCGATGTCGCCGCTGCCGTCGAGGAGGTCAAGCGGCTGCTGGGGGAGGGGCGCATCACCCAGGCCGTGGACATTCTCGGCGCCATCCTGCCGGCCGCCGCCGAGCAGCACGGCGAGCACTCCCCGGTCGTGCGCACGCTGCGCAAGCAGTACGCGGCCACGCTCATGGACGACGGGCAGTACCGGCGCGCGCTGCCCGAACTGCGCCGGCTCGCGGACGAACGCGCCGCCGAGGCCGGCCGGGCCGACCCGCAGTCGCTGCGCTACCGCTACGAGGCCGCGCAGTGCCTGGAGCAGCTGGGCCAGCCGGCGGCGGCGCTCGCCGAGTACCGCACGCTGCTGCCGTACTACGAGAACCAGTACGTCTCCGGCGACCCGCAGCTCGCCCACGAGGTGCGCCGGCGCATCGGCCATCTGCTGCTCGCCCTCGGTGACCGTACGTCCGCCCACGACACCCTCGCCCGGCTGCTGATGGACGTGGAGAGGCTGCACGGGCCCGGCTGGCCGATGGCCCTGGAGATCCGGCGCACCCTCCAGTGGCTGGGCCAGGTGCGGGGCTAGCGGCGGCAGTTGATACGTTGCGCTTCGCTCAACCAGGCGACGTACGACAACAGGGGTGGGATCATGGCCGGCCATCGTCAGTCCAAGAAGCGCAGATACCTGACATGGGCGGTGGCCGGCGCGGCCGTCGTCGCCGGTGCCGGGATCGCCGCGCAGACCTCCATGGCCGCCACCGGCTGGCCCGCGCAGAAGACCTTCACCGGCCGCGCGTTCGACACCTGCGCCGCGCCCTCGCTGTCCGCGATGAAGGCCTGGCACACCGGCTTCTACGGTGCCGCCGCCGTCTATGTGGGCGGCAGGAACCGCGGCTGCTCCCAGCCCAACCTCACCGCCTCCTGGGTGAAGTCGGTCAGTTCCGTGGGCTGGAAGCTCATCCCGATCTACGTCGGCGCCCAGCCGCCCTGCCGGTCCGGCTCCAACCCGGAGAAGATCACCGCGTCCACGGCCGCCTCGCTCGGCGCCTCGGACGCCACCGACGCGGTGGCCAAGGCCTCCGCGCTCGGCATGAAGGCGGGCAGCGCGATCTACCTCGACATGGAGGCGTACGACATCACCAACACGTCGTGCAACGACGCCGTGCTCACGTACGTGCGCGCCTTCGACAAGGGGCTGCACGCCAAGACGTACCGGGCCGGCTACTACGGCTTCACGAGCTCCAGCGCCAAGGCCATCGCCACCGCCAAGGACAAGACGGACCTGCCGGGCAACCTCTGGTACGCGCTGTGGGACAAGCAGAACACGACGACCGCGGACTGGCCGTGGGGGTCGACCCAGTTCACCGACCACAGCCGCGGCCATCAGTACATGGTCAACAGCAAGGAGACGCACGGCGGCGTCACGTTCACCGTCGACCGTGACGCCTGGGACGGGCCGGTGGCCATCACCGGCTGAGCCGGGACCGTCCGGCCGGGGCGCGGCGGTGCCGTAAGTCGTGGTGAATCGTTGGTCGAATGGGTTGGCCTGAGCCTGGGCGCTGCCTAACATCGATCACCGCAAGACTTTGTGCACCGCCGCACAATCTCCCCCTGGAGGTCCCCTTGCACCGCCGCCGTCGCACCGCGCTCGTCCTCACCGCCGCGATCGCCGCCGCGGCACCCCTGCTGACCGCCTGCGGAAACGACGCGCACCCCGGCGCCGCGGCCGTCGTCGGCGGGCAGCGGATCACCGTCGCGCAGCTGGAGAGCCGGGTCGACGAGGTCCGCGCGGCACAGCGGTCCGCGGTGCCGGACGAGACCCAGTACCAGCAGGTCCTCGCCTCCACCAGCAGCCTGACCCGGGACACCCTGTCCAACATGGTCCTCGACCGGGTGCTGCACCGCGCCGCGCAGGACGCGGGCATCACGGTCACCCGCGAGGAGGTCCAGCAGATGCGCACGGGTCTGGAGCAGCAGGCCGGCGGCGCCAAGGGCCTGCAGACCGCCTGGCTGCAGAAGTACGGCATCGCGCCCGCCCGCCTCGACGACAACCTCAGGCTCCAGCTGGAGGCGCAGAAGCTGGCCCGGCAGCTCGGCACCGACACCACCCAGCCCGCCTTCTGGAAGGCCCTGTCCAAGGCCTCCCAGGAACTGCGCATCGACCTCAACCCGCGCTACGGCACCTGGGACGTGCAGAAGAGCAGCCGTGTGGACGCCAAGACGCCCTGGGTTCGGGAGGTCACGACGGCGTCGGGCGGTCAGCCGCTGACCGCATAGGGCAGCCGGTCGTACGATCACACGACCGCCCCCGCCCTGTGGACAACCAGATCCACTCCTGGGCGGGGTGGGTTACGTTCGGATCGTGAACGCATCCAGTCCCGACCTCGTCCCCGCCGCCGGTCCCGGCCGCGTCGTCCTGCTCACCACGAGTCACCGTGTCGCCCCCGGCCTGCTGTCCTGGCCCGCCTGGCAGGCCCTGCGCGACGCCGACGCCGTGCTGTGCGCGGACGGCACGCATCCGCAGCTGCCGTATCTGCGCGAGGCCGGGATAGCGGTCCGGGAGGCGTCCCCCACGGCGCAGGAGCTGGTCGACGCGTGCGCCGGCGGGCGCACGGTCGTGGTCGTGACCACCGGCGAGGGGGAGCCCGCGCTCACCGACGGCCTGGCCCGGCTGGCCGGCTCCGGCCGCGTGGCCATGCCGGACCTGGAGCTGCTGCCCGCCTCCTACGACCTGCCCGGCGCCCGCCTGCTGGACCTCGTGCAGGTCATGGACCGCATCCGCGCCGAGTGCCCGTGGTCCTCCCGGCAGACCCACGAGGGCCTCGCGAAGTACGGCATAGAGGAGGCGTACGAACTGGTCGAGGCGATCGAGACCGGTGACCGCGAGGAGCTGCGCGAAGAGCTGGGCGACGTGCTCCTCCAGGTCGTCTTCCACTCCCGGATCGCCGAGGAGCATCCGGACGCTCCGTTCTCGGTCGACGACGTGGCCGGCGGCATCGTCGCCAAGCTGGTCCACCGGCACCCGCACGTCTTCGGGGACGAGAAGGCGGAGACGCCGGACGACGTCAAGGAGCACTGGCTGCGCACCAAGGCCGAGGAGAAGCGGCGCGCGTCGGTGACCGAGGGCGTCCCGCTCGGCCAGCCCGGCCTGGCCCTCGCCGCCAAGCTCGTCTCCCGCGCGCGTACGGCGGGCCTGGACGTGCCGCTGCCGCAGGGCGAGGGCGTCGGCTACCGGCTGCTGGCCCTGGCGGCCCGCGCCGATGCGGAGGGCGTGGACCCGGAGGCGGCCCTGCGCGCGGCGGCACGGGCGTACCGGGACGCCATCCGTGAGGCGGAGGGAGTCGCCCCCGGGGCGATACACCGCACCCGCACCGGCCACCGTGACGCGGAGGGCCACGAAGCCCCGGATACGGTCGACCCGTGACCGACCGGCCCCACCCCCACCCGAGCCCTGCCGAGGGCTCGGCCCTCGGCTCCGCCCCGGCACCGGCCGGGGACCCGCCCCCCGGCCCCTCCCCGGCCCTCGCCGAGGGCTCCGCCGGAGGTCCCGTACCCGCCCTGTTCACCTGGGAGTTCGCCACCGACCCCTATCCCGCCTACGCCTGGCTGCGTGAGCACGCGCCGGTGCACCGGACGCGGTTGCCCAGTGGGGTGGAGGCCTGGTTGGTCACGCGGTACGGAGATGCCAAGCAGGCCCTCGCCGACCAGCGGCTGAGCAAGAACCCGGCGCATCACGACGAGCCCGCGCACGCCAAGGGCAGGACCGGCATCCCGGGCGAGCGCAAGGCGGAGTTGATGACGCATCTGCTGAACATCGATCCGCCGGACCACACCCGGCTCAGAAGGCTGGTCAGCAAGGCGTTCACACCCCGCCGGGTCGCCGAGTTCGGGCCGCGCGTGCAGGAGCTGACCGACCGTCTCATCGACCGGTTCGCCGGGGAGGGCTCCGTCGACCTCATCCACGAGTTCGCCTTCCCGCTGCCCATCTACGCCATCTGCGACCTGCTCGGCGTCCCTCGCGAGGACCAGGACGACTTCCGGGACTGGGCGGGAATGATGATCCGGCACGGCGGAGGGCCGAGGGGCGGGGTCGCGCGGTCCGTGAAGAAGATGCGCGGCTACCTCGCCGAGCTGATCCACAAGAAGCGCGAGGCGCTGCCCGTTGAGCCCGCGCCCGGTGAGGACCTCATCTCCGGTCTCATCCGCGCCTCCGACCACGGCGAGCACCTCACCGAGAACGAGGCCGCGGCGATGGCCTTCATCCTGCTGTTCGCCGGCTTCGAGACGACCGTCAACCTCATCGGCAACGGCACCTACGCCCTGCTCACCCACCACGGGGAGCGCGAGCGGCTCCAGGCCTCCCTGGCCGAGGGGGAAAGCGGCCTGCTGGAGACCGCAGTGGAGGAGCTGCTGCGCTACGACGGGCCGGTGGAGCTGGCCACCTGGCGGTTCGCCACCGAGCCGCTCACCGTCGGCGGACAGGACATCGCGCCGGGCGACCCGGTGCTCGTGGTGCTCGCGGCTGCGGACCGGGATCCGGAGCGGTTCGCCGACCCCGATGTGCTGGATCTCGCCCGCCGCGACAACCAGCACCTCGGCTACGGCCACGGCATCCACTACTGCCTCGGCGCGCCGCTCGCCCGGCTGGAGGCCCGGACCGCGCTGGCCACCCTGCTCACCCGCCTTCCCGACCTGCGGCTCGGCGCCGATCCGGCCGACCTGCGGTGGCGCGGCGGGCTCATCATGCGGGGCCTGCGCACCCTCCCCGTGGAGTTCACACCCACCGCCTGAACACACTCCGTGCGGGTAAAAGTGACGGACGTTCAATTATGTGATCTTCACGTGATCTACGCGGCATTAACTTGTGACAAGTGATCGTCTGGCGCTACGTTCACCCATCAGCGTGGCGAGGGCACTGTTCGCCGCGCCGGTTCCGCAGTCGCACGAAAGGCTTCCGCATGCTCTCCGGGAACGGTCGTCACCGTCGCCCCCGTCAGGCTCCGGCCCTCCTCGTCGCGGCCGGAGTGACCGGCTCCGCCATCGCCATCCCGCTGCTCGGCGCCGCGAGCGCCAACGCTGCCGACGGCACCACGTGGGACAAGGTCGCCGAGTGCGAGAGCGGCGGATCCTGGAGCGCGGACACCGGGAACGGCTACTACGGCGGTCTGCAGATCTCGCAGGAGGACTGGGACAAGTACGGCGGCACGCAGTACGCCGCGAGTGCGGACCAGGCCAGCCGCAACCAGCAGATAGCCGTCGCCGAGAAGATCCTCGCCGACCGGGGCACCGCGCCGTGGGCCATGTGCGCGCTGACCGCCGGGCTGACCTCCCACTCCGCTTCGCTCGACGTCGACACCGGTGTCGGCGGCTCCGCATCCGGCGGCAGTGGCGGTTCGAACGACACCTCCGGCTCGGCGGACGGCTCCGGCTCGTCCGGTCTGCCGGATTCGTCCTCCAGCGGCGCCGGTTCGGGCCACGCGCCCGGCTCGGACTCCTCCGGCTCCGACTCCTCCAGCCCCTCCTCGGGCGCGAGCGGCACGCCCGCCCCGAGCCCCGGTGGCGATGCCACCGGGACCCCGGATCCGACCGGTTCCGCCGGAACCAGTACCCCCAAGCCGGACAAAACTCACGAGTCCGCCTCGCAGGGCGACGGAAGCTCAGAGGGGGGCGCCGGGTCTTCCACCGCGATGCCCGGTGCTGACAACTCGGACAATTACCAGCAGAGTGCCGGTTCTTGGAGCCTGGTCGACACCGGAGCGCTCGGCAGTGGCGGACGTCACCGTGGCGCGAGTGCGGACGAAAGCGTGACAAACGGTCAGGGCGACGCCTCTTCCGGCCGTCACGCCGGCCACGGACCGGACACGTACACCGTCCGCGAGGGCGACTCCCTCGCCTCCATCGCCGACTCGCTCGGTGTCGACGGCGGCTGGCACGCGCTCTACGAGAGCAACAAGAAGGTCATCGGTGCCGACCCGGACCGCATCGCCGCCGGTCAGACCCTGAAAATCGACGGCGAAAAGGGCGCGGAACAGGACTAGTTGACGCCCTACTTGATCAGTGATGTCCGGTTTGGCGAAAGTGTGGGATGAGTCTCAGAAGCCCTGATCGTCTTTGAAATTCCGCCGACGGCATGTCTACGGTCAGGACCGCTCGTCACCACGAGCCCCGGCAGTCGCACACGCCGAATCCTGCCAGCGGTTGCCCGGGAACAGTCGTCGCGTCAAGCGCCGTAGGCAGGAGCGGGGGACCCAAGGTAAGTGCCGCGCCCAGCAGTTCAGTCTGGACCGGCTAGGGGTGAAGCCGCACCTCGCGCAAGCGGGTGTGCGGCCGGGCAACTCAACCGGCCCGAACCCGACAGCTCACCTCGCAGGCGTCGGTGAGGGGATCGATCCATGCTGTTTTCCGCCAAGGGCAAGCACCGCCGCCCGTCCAAGGCCGTCCGCGTCGTCGCTCTCGCCGGTGTCACCGGCGCCGCCGTCGCCGCCCCGCTGATGGCGGCGGGCAACGCCTCCGCCGCCACCGCCTCCCAGTGGGACGCCGTCGCCCAGTGCGAGTCCGGCGGCAACTGGTCCATCAACACGGGCAACGGCTTCTACGGCGGCCTGCAGTTCACCAACTCCACCTGGGCCGCCTACGGCGGCACCGCCTACGCCCCGCGCGCCGACCTGGCCGGCAAGGCGCAGCAGATAGCCGTCGCCGAGAAGGTCCTCGCGGGTCAGGGCAAGGGCGCCTGGCCGGTCTGCGGCACCGGCCTGTCGAGCACTCCGTACAACGGCTCCGCTCCCGCGGCCTCCACGAAGTCCTCGAGCGGCACCACCACCCGCTCCACCGGCCAGCAGGCCGCCACCCGTTCCACCACGCGCACGGCCCCGTCGGCGAACAAGACCGTCACCACCGCGACCGGCACGAAGGTCAAGAAGGGTGACGGCGAGTACAAGGTCGTCAAGGGCGACACCCTCAGCTCCATCGCCGCCAAGCACGGCGTGCAGGGCGGCTGGCAGAAGCTGTTCCAGCTGAACAAGGACATCGTGAAGAACGCCGACCTCATCTACCCGGGCCAGCAGCTGCACCTCAAGTGACAGCCGGGGAGTGACACCCGGCTCTCCGGCCGGGCCCACGGCGCCCTCACAGCCGCCGCCCCGCACGGGAGGCCTCGTGAGGGCCACCCCCCTCCCCACGGGCTCCCCGCCCCGGCGCGTGTTCCCCCGTACGCGCCGGGGCGGGGCTTTTCTTTGCCCGGCCGTTCCCCGCTTTTCTTCCGCACCCCCTTTGTTCCGGCGGTGAACAATGGGTACCGTCTGCGTGTCCCTCCTGTCCACGGGACGGTCGGTCGGTGGCCGGCGCCCCGGGGACGGTTAGGCTCTAGTCGCACGGCGCAGCCGCAAGGCACACGCCCCGCACTTCCAGCGTCACATCCCAAGAAGGAGATGCTCGTGCCGTCCATCGACGTCGTCGTAGCCCGGGAAATCCTGGACTCCCGAGGCAACCCCACGGTCGAGGTCGAGGTCGGCCTCGACGACGGCAGCACGGGTCGTGCCGCCGTCCCGTCCGGCGCCTCGACGGGCGCCTTCGAGGCCATCGAGCTGCGCGACGGTGACCCCAACCGCTACCAGGGCAAGGGTGTCGAGAAGGCCGTCCTCGCCGTCATCGAGCAGATCGGCCCGGAGCTGGTCGGCTACGACGCCACCGAGCAGCGGCTGATCGACCAGGCCATGTTCGACCTGGACGCCACCGACAACAAGGGCTCCCTCGGCGCCAACGCCATCCTCGGCGTCTCCCTCGCCGTCGCCCACGCCGCCTCCGAGGCGTCCGACCTCCCCCTCTTCCGCTACCTGGGTGGTCCCAACGCGCACCTGCTGCCGGTGCCGATGATGAACATCCTCAACGGCGGCTCGCACGCGGACTCCAACGTGGACATCCAGGAGTTCATGATCGCCCCGATCGGCGCGGAGTCCTTCTCCGAGGCCCTGCGCTGGGGTGCCGAGGTCTACCACACGCTGAAGAAGGTCCTGAAGAGCAAGGGCCTGGCCACCGGCCTCGGCGACGAGGGCGGCTTCGCCCCGAACCTGGAGTCCAACCGCGCCGCCCTGGACCTCATCCTCGAGGCCGTCAAGCAGGCCGGCTACGTCCCGGGCGAGCAGATCGCGCTCGCGCTCGACGTCGCCGCGTCCGAGTTCTACAAGGACGGCAAGTACGAGTTCGAGGGCAAGTCCCGCTCGGCCGCCGAGATGACCGAGTACTACGAGGAGCTCGTCGCCGCCTACCCGCTGGTCTCCATCGAGGACCCGCTGTTCGAGGACGACTGGGCCGGCTGGAAGGTCATCACCGACAAGCTCGGTGACAAGGTCCAGCTCGTCGGCGACGACCTGTTCGTGACCAACCCGGAGCGCCTGGCCCGCGGCATCGAGGAGGGCACCGCCAACGCCCTGCTGGTCAAGGTGAACCAGATCGGCTCGCTGACCGAGACCCTGGACGCCGTCGAGCTGGCCCAGCGCAACGGCTACAAGTGCATGATGTCCCACCGCTCCGGCGAGACCGAGGACGTCACCATCGCCGACCTCGCCGTCGCCACCAACTGCGGTCAGATCAAGACCGGCGCCCCGGCCCGCTCCGAGCGCGTCGCCAAGTACAACCAGCTGCTGCGCATCGAGGAGATCCTCGACGACGCCGCGGTGTACGCCGGCCGCAGCGCCTTCCCGCGCTTCAAGGGCTGAGAGGCCTCACGGGCTGAGCCAACGTGGAGTAAGGCCTAGCCAGTCGTACGTACGTCCCCGTACTCGGTCCCGTACCGTGTCCGGGGACGTACGCACGTGTGAAGCCACACCGGCGAAGGGGAGGCGGAGGAGCCAGATGGCCGTGAAGGACCGGGACCGTTTCTCCACCGCGACCAGGCTGCGGCTGCTCGGCGAGCAGACGGCGGCCCGGGTGTACCGCTCCCAGAGCAGGCGTCAGGCCCGCCGCTCCCGGCTCACCGGCCGCGCCGCGCTGCTCGCGCTGGTGCTGTGCTCGCTGGTCGTCGCACTCGCCTATCCGATGCGGCAGTACGTCTCCCAGCGTGCGCAGATCTCCGACCTCCAGCGTCAGCAGCAGCAGGCCCGCAAGCGGGTGGAGCAGCTGCGCGACCTCAAGGCGCGCTGGCAGGACGACTCCTACGCCGAGCAGCAGATCCGGCGCAGGCTGCACTATGTGATGCCCGGTGAGACCGGGTACACGGTGATCGCTCCGGGCCCGGCCAAGCAGTCCCGCGCCGACCGCGGGGGCGCCCGGCGTCCCTGGTACGCGAACGTCTGGGACGGCGTGGACAAGTCCGACGCCTCCGACCAGTAGTCGATGCAGTCATCGATGCAGTGATCGACAGAAAGCCAATCCGAAAGCAGTCATGGAAACGCCCCCGCCGCCCACTCCGCGCACCGAGCCCACCGACGCGGACGTCGAGGCCTTCAAGCAGCAGCTCGGCCGCCCGCCGCGGGGCCTGCGGGCCATCGCGCACCGCTGCCCGTGCGGCCAGCCGGACGTCGTGGAGACCGCGCCGCGGCTGCCCGACGGCACGCCCTTCCCGACGACGTACTACCTGACGTGCCCGCGCGCCGCCTCGGCGATCGGGACGCTGGAGGCGAACGGCGTCATGAAGGAGATGACGGAACGCCTCCAGAGCGACCCCGAGCTGGCCGCGGCCTACCGGGCCGCCCACGAGGACTACATCGCGCGCCGGGACGCCATCGAGGTCCTGGAGGGCTTCCCCAGCGCCGGCGGCATGCCGGACCGTGTGAAGTGCCTGCACGTCCTGGTCGCCCACTCGCTGGCGGCCGGACCGGGGGTCAACCCGCTCGGCGACGAGGCGATCGCGATGCTGCCGGAGTGGTGGCGCAAGGGGCCGTGCGTGCAGCCGCTGGCGGCGCCCGACCCGGCGGACGAACACCCCGGGGAGCAGGGTGCCGTCCTGGACCCGGCCGAGGCGCGCCGCGGCTCCTTCGCGGCCGGGCCGCCGGTTTCGGAGGGCTTCTCCCGGGTCGCGGCCGTCGACTGCGGCACGAACTCCATCCGGCTGCTCGTCGCCGACGTCAACCCGGCCACCGGCGAGCTGTTGGAGCTGGACCGGCGGATGACGATCGTGCGGCTCGGCCAGGACGTGGACCGCACCGGCCGGCTGGCGCCCGAGGCGCTGGAGCGGACCTTCGCTGCGTGCCGGGAGTACGCCGGGGTGATCCGTGGACTCGGCGCCGTCAAGGTGCGCTTCGTCGCCACCTCCGCCTCCCGCGACGCCGAGAACCGGGACGACTTCGTGCGCGGGGTGCTGGACATCCTCGGGGTCGAGCCGGAGGTGATCAGCGGCGACCAGGAGGCCGAGTTCTCCTTCACCGGCGCGACCAAGGAGCTGACGGGGCGGGACGACCTGGCCAGGCCCTACCTCGTGGTGGACATCGGCGGCGGCTCAACCGAGTTCGTGGTCGGCGACGACCGGGTGCGGGCGGCGCGCTCGGTGGACGTCGGCTGCGTGCGGATGACGGAACGTCACCTGGTGCACGACGGCAAGGTCTCCGACCCGCCCGCCGAGGACGAGATCGCCGCGATGCGGGCCGACGTCGAGGCCGCCCTGGACCTCGCCGAGGAGACGGTCCCGCTGCGCGGGGCGCGCACCCTGGTGGGGCTCGCCGGGTCCGTCACCACCGTCTCCGCCATCGCCCAGGACCTGCCGGAGTACGACTCCGCGCGCATCCACCACTCCCGGATCTCCCGCGACCGCGTCCGCGAGATCACCGAGTGGCTGCTGCGCTCCACCCACGCGGAGCGCGCGGCGGTCCCGTCCATGCACCCGGGCCGGGTCGACGTCATCGGCGCGGGCGCCCTGGTGCTGCTCGCGATCATGGAGCGGACCGGTGCCGAGGAGGTCGTGGTGAGCGAGCACGACATCCTCGACGGCATCGCGTGGTCGGTGGCGTAGCTCTCTCTTGTTACTGATGGGTAGCGGTCTGCTGAGCAGGTCGGATAACGTTTGAGCGGCATGGAGGGGCCCTTCGGCGCCCCTCCGGTGCAACCGCCCCCGGAAAGTTCGTGAAGTTCTTCACAAGGAATTCGGCCCGGTCGGTCCGTGAAAGGGGCCCGGTTGGCCCTTCCGGGGGGTCAAAGACCGGTTGAACATGTTCAGATGAAGGGTGCCGGGGTGCTGCGGAAAGGGGTGTTCCGAACGCGTTCCGGCATCCTCACGGATGCCTCACCGACCCGGAGAGGCAGCTCACGCGGCATTGACAACGGTCCAAAGGGGACCGTGGTTCCGCTCGTCGCTCATGATCTGGATCACGCGGGCCGCGGAGTGTAGCACAGGGTCTGCCATACCTTGTGAAGGGGCGCACGAGCACCCCCCTGGGAGCGGGTGGATACTCGATGGCATGAGCACCACGGAGCGTCCCAGGATCCTCGTAGTAGGCGGTGGGTACGTAGGCCTGTACGCAGCTCGGCGCATTCTCAAGAAGATGCGCTACGGCGAGGCGACCGTCACGGTCGTCGACCCCCGGTCGTACATGACCTACCAGCCCTTCCTCCCCGAAGCCGCCGCCGGCAACATCTCCCCACGCCACGTCGTCGTCCCGCTGCGGCGCGTGCTGCCGAAGGCGGAGGTCCTCACCGGTCGGGTCACCACCATCGACCAGGACCGCAAGGTCGCCACGATCGCCCCGCTGGTGGGCGAGGCGTACGAGCTGCCCTTCGACTACCTCGTCATCGCGCTCGGCGCCGTCTCCCGCACCTTCCCGATCCCCGGCCTCGCCGAGCAGGGCATCGGCATGAAGGGCATCGAGGAGTCCATCGGCCTGCGCAACCACGTGCTGGAGCAGTTGGACAAGGCCGACTCCACGACCGACGAGGAGATCCGCCGCAAGGCGCTCACCTTCGTCTTCATCGGCGGTGGCTTCGCGGGCGCGGAGACCATCGGCGAGGTCGAGGACATGGCCCGGGACGCGGCCAAGTACTACAGGAACGTGTCCCGCGAGGACATGCGCTTCATCCTCGTCGACGCCGCCGACAAGATCCTCCCCGAGGTGGGTCCCAAGCTCGGTCAGTACGGCAGGGAACACCTGGAGAGCCGGGGCGTGGAGATCTACCTCTCCACCTCCATGGACTCCTGCGTCGACGGCCACGTGGTGCTGAAGAACGGCCTCGAGGTCGACGCCGGCACGATCGTGTGGACCGCCGGCGTCAAGCCGAACCCGGCGCTCGCCCGCTTCGGTCTGCCGCTCGGCCCGCGCGGCCACGTCGACTGCGAGCCCACGCTCCAGGTCAAGGGCACGGACTACATCTGGGCCGCCGGTGACAACGCGCAGGTCCCGGACCTCGTCGGCCGCAAGGCGGGCAACGAGAACGCCTGGTGCCCGCCCAACGCCCAGCACGCGCTGCGCCAGGCCAGGGTGCTCGGCGACAACGTGGTCTCCGGTATGCGGGGCTTCCCGCAGAAGGAGTACGAGCACGCCAACAAGGGTGCGGTCGCCGGTCTCGGCCTGCACAAGGGCGTGGCGATGATCGTCATGGGCAAGATGAAGATCAAGCTCAAGGGCCGCCTCGCCTGGTACATGCACCGCGGCTACCACGGTCTGGCGATGCCGACCTGGAACCGCAAGATCCGCGTCTTCGCCGACTGGACGCTCGGCATGTTCCTCAAGCGCGAGGTCGTCTCCCTGGGCGCCATGGAGAACCCGCGCGAGGAGTTCTACGAGGCCGCCAAGCCGGCGCCGGTCGCCGCCGCGAAGACCGAGGAGAAGGCCAAGGCCTCCTGACCCCGGTCGTCCGAACGCCCCGAAGGGGCCGCCTGCCATCCGTGGTGCGGGCGGCCCCTTCGGCGTGCTGCGGCACTTCCGGATCCGGGCGCCGACACACGGATCCCGCCTCCATCCGTGTGGCACCTGCAACTGTTTTGCTCAGTTGTAACTCCTTTGCGGGACTGCGCGAGACAGCGGACGGTGTTTACGTGGTTACCGGCATCCGGGATCGTCGTCTTGGAGGTGTGCGCCATGGCCGACGCCGCGTCGCGGCTGAGGAGTCTTGCCGAGCAGCTGCTGGGAGTTCCGCTCCCGGTGCGGATCCGCGCCTGGGACGGGTCGCAGGCCGGCCCGCCGGGCGCGCCGACGCTGGTCGTGCGCAACCGCCGCGCCCTGCGCCGCATGCTGTTCAAACCGGGAGAGCTGGGCCTCGTCCGCGCCTGGGTCTCCGGGGACCTGGACATCGAGGGCGACCTGTACGCCACGCTGGACGCGCTGGCGGGACTGGTGTGGGAGCGAGGGGAGGACGCCCGCGGCCTCCTGGACGCCGTGCGCGATCCCGCCGTACGGGCCGCCGCACGCGACCTGCTGAAGCTGGCCGGGCCGCCGCTCCCGCCCGCCCCACCGCGCGAGGAGGTCCGCAGACCGCGCCGGCATCTGCACACCCGGCGCACCGACAGACGGGCCATCAGCCACCACTACGACGTCGGCAACGACTTCTACGAGCTCGTCCTCGGTCCTTCCATGGTGTACTCCTGCGCGTACTGGGAGGAGGGCGGCACCCTGGAGACCGCCCAGCGGGACAAGCTCGAACTCGTCTCCGTCAAGCTCGGCCTGACGCCCGGTCAGCGGCTGCTGGACGTCGGCTGCGGATGGGGCTCGATGGCCGTCCACGCGGCCCGTGAGCACGGCGTGAGCGTCGTGGGGGTCACGCTGTCGCAGGAGCAGGCGGCGCACGCCCGCAAGCGCGTCGCCGACGAGGGGCTGACCGACCGGGTGGAGATCCGTGTACAGGACTACCGGGACGTCACCGACGGGCCGTTCGACGCCATCTCCTCCATCGGCATGGCCGAACACGTCGGCGCCGAACGCTACCTGGAGTACGCCAGGCAGCTGTACGGCCTGCTCGAGCCCGGCGGAAGGCTGCTCAACCACCAGATCGCCCGCCGCCCGCAGCGCAACGAATCGACGTACGAGGTCGACGAGTTCATCGACGCGTACGTCTTCCCCGACGGTGAACTCGCTCCGGTCGGCACCACCGTGACCCAGTTGGAGCGCGCCGGGTTCGAGGTACGGGACGTGGAGTCCCTGCGTGAGCACTACGCCCGTACGCTGCGCCGCTGGGTGGCCAATCTGGAGGGGGACTGGGACCGCGCGGTCCGCCTCACCAGCCCCGGCCGGGCCCGCGTCTGGCGGCTGTACATGGCCGCCTCCGCGCTCGCCTTCGAGCACAACCGGATCGGTGTCAACCAGGTGCTGGCCGTCCGTACCCCGGAATCCGGTGTGTCCGCACTGCCGCTGCGCGCCAGGACCTGGACCGCCTGAGCGCCGGCTGGGGGGTTTCGTTCGGATCAGGTCGGACGGGCCGCGGCGTCCGGTGCGGTGCGTCGCAAAGCGGAGGAACACCCGCGCACTGGGCGAACTCGGGTGGTCCGACAACACGGCGAGGTGCCGTGCCGGGCTCGCGGACCCGGGCTGATCCGGACGAAACCCCCTGGGGACCCCGCCCCGGCGGGGCTCCTCGCCGGTGTCGTACGGCTACTCGGCCTTGATCGCCGCCAGCATGTTCAGCCGGGCCGCGCGCCGGGCCGGCCACAGGGCGGCGAGGACGCCGACCGTGGCCGCCAGCAGCAGGAACACCGCCATCCGGCCCCAGGGCAGGACCAGTTCGTACGTCGGGATCTTCGTGCCCAGCAGCTGACCGGCGGCCCAGCCGAAGAACACGCCGAGGCCGATGCCGAGCACCCCGCCGAACAGGGAGATCACGAGGGACTCCAGGCGGACCATCCGCTTGACGGCCTTGCGGTCCAGGCCGATCGCGCGGAGCATGCCGATCTCCTGGGCGCGTTCGAACACGGACATGGCCAGGGTGTTGATGACGCCGAGGACCGCGACGATCACCGCCATGCCGAGCAGGCCGTAGAGCATGTTCAGCAGCGTCGTGAACATCTGCGCGATGCTGTTGGAGATGTCCTGCTTGTCCTGGATCTTGATGGCCGGGTTGGTGCCGAGCGCCTCGGCCAGCCGGTCCCTGGTCGCGCCGGAGGCGCCGCCCGCCGTCTTGACCATGACCTGCATGTCGGCCGGGTTCTTCAGATGCGGGGTGAGGACCGTGTTGTCGAGCATGATCCCGTTGATCATGTCGTTTCCCTCGTAGACACCGGCGACCGTGAGGGTGCGCGCCCTGCCGTCCTCGAAGTGCGCGGTGAAGTGCGAGCCGGGCGTCCAGCCGTAGTCCTTGGCACGGTCCTTGTCGACGACGACCCGGGTGCCGCTCACCGTGAACGAGCCCTCGTCCACCTTCAGGTCCGTCAGTTTCCCGATGGACGAGCCGTCGACGCCGGTCAGGAACTCGGTCTTGCCGTCGATGCGGGACTCGGCGTTGCGCAGGGGGCTGCTGGCGGTGACGCCCTTGGCGGTGGCGAGCTTGTGCGCCACGTCGGGGGAGAGCGGGGAGCGGTTGGCCATCGAGACCACGTAGTCCGCGCGGATGGCCGAGGAGGCCATCTTGTCGATCGCGGTCTGCAGGCTGCCCGCCATCACCGTCATGCCGGTGATCAAAGTCAGGCCGATCATCAGCGCGGAGGCGGTGGCCGCGGTACGGCGCGGGTTGCGCACCGAGTTCTGCCGGGCCAGCTTGCCGGAGACGCCGAAGGCGCGCAGCACCGGGGCGGCGGCCGCGATCAACGGGCGGGACAGCAGCGGGGTCAGGATGAACACGCCGATGACCAGCAGGACCGCGCCGATGCCCATCGGGCCCTGGGCGGAGTCGGCGTCCATCGTCGTGGCCGCGAGGACCACCGCGACACCGGCCCCCGCGAACAGCGCGCCGAGGGTGTTGCGCAGTACCAGCGACTTGGTGGTGGCCTTGGCGTGGATGCTGCTCATCGCCGCCACCGGCGGGATCTTCGCGGCGCGCCGGCCGGGCAGCCAGGCGGCCAGCATGGTGATGAGGACGCCGACCGCCAGCGCGGCCACCACCGTGCCCGGGGTGATCACCAGTGGCCCGTCGGGCACGCTCGCGCCGAAGGAGCCCAGCAGCGAGCGCAGGCCGGCACCGATGCCGATGCCGGCGGCGAGACCGGCCACGCCGGCTACCGCGCCGACCGCGAACGCCTCGAGAAGCACCGAGCGGGTGACCTGGCGGCGGGAGGCGCCGACCGCGCGCAACAGGGCCAGCTCCCGGGTGCGCTGGGCGACCAGCATGGTGAAGGTGTTGGCGATGATGAACGTGCCGACGAACAGCGCGATGCCCGCGAACACCAGCAGCGCCTGCTTCAGGCTGCTCATCGAGTCGGCGATCGTCTTCGCCTGGTCGTCGGCGAGCTGCTTGCCGGTGGTGGTCCTCACCAGATGCGCGGGCAGCGCCTTGTCGAGCGCGGCCTTCAGCGCGGTCTGGCTGGTGCCGGGCGCGGCCTTGACGTCGATCTCGTCGTAGCCGCCCTTCTTGCCGAACAGCGCCTGCGCGGTGGGCGTGTCGAACAGCGCGAGGCTGCCGCCGGCGGAGACGTTGCCGTCGTCGGTGGTGAAGATGCCGGTGAGCCTCGGGGTGAGGACCGGGCCGTTCACGGACAGGCGCACGGTGTCGCCGACCCGGTAGCCGGCCCGCTTCGCGGTCCTGGAGTCCAGCAGCACCTCGCCGCTGCCGTGCGGGGCGTGGCCGCTGACCAGCGGATACCGTGCGTCCTGGGGGCCCCAGTAGTTGCCGCCGTTGGACTGCCAGTCGCCGCCGACGAGCTTGCCGTGCCGGTCGGCGACGGCGGTGAAGCCGCTGACGACACCGGTCGCTGAGGCGGCGCCGGGGACCCCGGCGGCCTTGTCCAGCGTGGCCTGCGTCAGGTCGGACAGCTTGCCGACGCTGTCGCCCCTGGACTTCTGGTACTCGGACTGCACGGCGACGTCGACCTGGTCGAAGCCCTTGGCGGAGCTCTTCTGGTAGGCGTCGGAGATGGTGTTGGTGAAGACGAGCGTCCCGGAGACGAAGGCCACGCCGAGCATGACGGCGAGGACGGTCATCAGCAGCCGGGCCTTGTGCGCGAGGACGTTGCGCAGGGCGGTGCGGAACATCAGGAAGTACGGCCCTTCGCGTCGAACTGCTTCATCAGGTCGAGGACGGAGTCGGCCGTGGGGCCGTACATCTCGTCCACGATGCGGCCGTCCGCGAGGAAGATCACGCGGTCGGCGTATGCGGCGGCCACCGGGTCGTGGGTCACCATGACCACGGTCTGGCCCAGCTCGCGCACGGAGTTGCGAAGGAAGCCCAGCACCTCGGCGCCGGAGCGCGAGTCGAGGTTTCCGGTCGGCTCGTCACCGAAGATGATCTCGGGCCTGGAGGCGAGGGCGCGGGCCACGGCCACGCGCTGCTGCTGGCCGCCGGAGAGCTGGGCGGGCCGGTGGCCGAGCCGCCCGGAGAGGCCGACCATCGAGATCACCCGGTCGAGCCAGGCCTTGTCCGGTTTCCGTCCGGCGATGTCCATCGGCAGGGTGATGTTCTCCAGGGCGGTCAGCGTCGGCAGCAGGTTGAACGCCTGGAAGATGAAGCCGATCTTGTCGCGGCGGAGCTTGGTGAGCTGCTTGTCCTTCAGCGAGCCCAGCTCTGTGTCGCCGATCCGCACGGACCCGGAGGAGAAGGTGTCGAGGCCGGCCACGCAGTGCATCAGGGTGGACTTGCCGGAGCCGGACGGGCCCATGATCGCGGTGAACTCGGCCTGCCGGAAGTCGACGGAGACCCGGTCCAGGGCGACCACCCGGGTCTCACCCTGCCCGTAGATCTTCGACAGCTCCGTGGCGCGTGCGGCCACGGCGGTGGTCCGGTCGGCGGTGGGGGTGGTGGTCACGGGACGGTGCTCCTGTCGGGACGACGTGTGTTCCATGGGGACCGCTCCATCGTCCCGGCACCACGAGCGTGTGTAGTCAGTCGCTGTTCCGGTTCCGGGTGGCGACTCGGGTCGGACGGGAGAGCGCCGTGTCATACCTGGGGAGGACGGGGGACCCTGAGAGGCGGTGGCTGCCGGGACCGCCCCGGGGCCGTCGTCGAACCGCGCTCGAACGGTGTCGAGAACGGGTGGAACACCCTCGTTCGGACGGTGAAATTCCGTCATTCCACGTACGCGCGCATGCCCGTCACGTCACGCTGTTGGCAAGTGCGGATGGCCCGTTCCGCGGGCTGATGCACCCTCAGACATCAATAAAATAAGACAACATCGGTCCGCCCGCGCGCAGTTCGGGGGATGCGTCCCGATAGGCTCGAACCTCGAAGCGGAGCCCCATGGCCTGCCCGGATGGTGGAATGCAGACACGGCGAGCTTAAACCTCGCTGCCCCTTCGCGGGCGTGCCGGTTCAAGTCCGGCTCCGGGCACCACCGCGCCCCGTCGCCGGGGCTTCGGCGCGCGGCTCAACCCTCGTACACCGTCAGCACCGCGCCGTCCACCTCGATGCGCCGGCCCGCCCTCAGGCCGTCCGCGCGCAGGGTGTGCAGGCAGGTGTGGAACAACTCCAGTTCGTCCGCGTCCAGGATCGCGGCGGCCAGGTCCAGCAGTTCGGTCACCGCGTCCTCGGTGAGCACCCGGGGCAGCTCACCGGAGAGCAGGACGACCGATTCACCGGCGGGGCCCCGGACCACCGCGGTGGTCGGCCCGCCATGCACGAACAACACGTTCCCCCCAAAGAGCCCGGGTGGTCGTACGGCTCTCGCTCCTCGGGCAGACGAGAGACTAGCGGGGGATGTGGCACCGTTCGGGTGCAGTTGCATGATTTTTTCCGGCGTGGCCGGGAAACGGGCCTTCCGGTCACTTCTCCGGTGCGGATCGCGCCGAGCGGCCGAGCAGCGACTCGACCAGGGCGGCGACATGCCTGCGGTCGTCGGCCGACAGCTGCTGCACGCTGGCGATGAGCACCTCCACCTCGGGGTCGGTGCTGCGGGTGGCCGCTGCGGCCGGGTCCTCGTCGGCCGGGCCGCCGTAGACGTGGATGCCGCAGGCCTCGGCCGCGGCCCGGCGCACGGTGTCGAGCGGCAGCTCGAGTCCCTTGGCCAGGCCTTCCAGGGTGGTGGCCTGGGGCATGCGGACGACCCGGTCGGCGGTGGCCAGGTGGTGGACGGTGGAGCGGGGCACTCCGCCGCGCCGAGCCACGTCGCCGTAGGACCAGCCCTGACGGTCGAGACGCTCACGGATCAACTGCTGCAGTGCGTTGGCCACCGAAGTCCACTTCCTGCTCGCCGCTCGACCGAACCGTCCCTGTCGGCGCCGATTCTACGGTCGGGTAGCGGGGCCGCCGAAAGGGTGATTCACCGAACGGGTTGCGCGGGGGTGCCGCGAGGCCCTAGTGTCCAATCTCGTTGGACAGCTCGTCCGACCAAGTTGGACAGAGTCCGGGGGGAACCTGACTCTCTCCGACCGGAACCGCCTGTTTCCCGAGGGGGAATCGATCATGTTGAACGCCCATGAGCTCGACGCCGAGTCCGCGGAGCTGCTGCCGGGCCGTGAGGCCCTGGGCCGGCTGAAGTTCAGCTTCGGCAAGACGGTCACCGTCACCAAGCACGTCGCGCACATCAACGCGCACAACGAGTCCGCCGCTGTGAACGACCACTCCTCGTGGTCGGACGCCGAGTCGTCGGCCCAGCAGACGATCAGCGTCAAGCAGTAACGGCACCGCCGCGACAACGGCCGCGGGGCGGATCGCACGCGTGCGGGGCGGTCCGTCCCGCGGCCCTTGGGGGGGAACAGCGTGGGGGGAGACCACGGATGACGGTGCTCGACGACGGCACCAGCGCGCTGTACGACACCGGTCCGGTGCCCGGGCCCGGCGGCTGGCCGGTGACGTACGAGCAGGTGACGACCGGCAGCCTGCCGGCCGTCGGAACGCCGGTCCGGCCGGCCCCGCGGCTCAGCGCGGGACTGCGGCTGCACGGCGAGTACCAGGGCTCGGGCTTCACCGAGCCGAAGTACATCGCCCGTCGGGGGGACGGGCAGGTCGTACAGCTGTCGCGGTTGCTGTACCTGGTGGCATCGTCGGTCGACGGGATCCGTGACGCCGAGACGATCGCCCACCGGGTCAGCGCCCGCTACGGCCGCGAGGTCAGCGGCGAGAACATCCGCTACCTGCTGGAGAACAAGCTCCAGCCGCTCGGCGTGACCGTGCCCGAGGGCCAGGAGGACGACGAGGTCGACGCCCCGCGCTCCGACCTGCTGCTCGCCCTCAAGGGTCACCGGGTGATCTTCGACGAGCGCCGCACCGGGCGGATCGCGCGAGGCCTGGCCTGGCTGCACCGCCCGGCCGTGGTCGCCGCCGTGCTGCTCGCGGCGCTCGCGATGGACGTCTGGCTGTTCGGCTTCTTCGGAGCGATCGAACCGGTGCTGGAGGTCCTGGACCAGCCGGTGCTGATCCTCATCGTCTTCGGGCTCACCGTGGCCTCGCTCGTCTTCCACGAGTTCGGCCACGCCTCCGCCTGCCGGTACGGCGGCGCCCGGCCCGGCTGCATCGGCTGCGGGCTGTTCCTCATCTGGCCGTCGATGTACACCGACGTCACCGACGTCTACCGGATCTCGCGCGGGGGCCGGCTCCGCACGGATCTCGGCGGGGTGTACTTCAACGTCGTCTTCATGCTCGCCATGGCCGGCGCCTACTTCGCGACGGGAGCGCAGTTCTTCCTGGCCGCCGTCTACCTCGGGCACTTCGAGATCCTGGAACAGCTGATGCCGGCCGTCCGTCTGGACGGCTACTACATCCTCGGCGACCTCGCAGGAGTGCCGGATCTCTACGGCAAGATCAAGCCGATCCTGCTCTCGCTCGTGCCCGGCGCCAAGGGCCGGGCGGCGCGCACCGAGGTCGCCGGGCTCAAGCGGTCCGCGCGCACCGTCGTGGCCACCTGGGTGCTGACCATGGTGCCGCTGATCGCCGGCGAGATGGGATACGCGCTGTGGAACCTGCCCCGGATCCTCACCACCATGGTGCGCTCCCTGACCGCGCAACTCATCGGCACCGGCGAGGCGTTCGCGCACGGGCAGGTCGTCACCGGGCTCGTCGGGGTGATCGGCAGCGTGATGCTGCTGTGCCCGATGGCCGGTGTCGTCTACCTGTCCGTGAAGATCGGCGGCCGGCTGTTCCGGGCCGCGAAACGCTCCACCGCAGGACGGCCCCGGCTGCGCCTCGCGCTGTGCGTGCTCGCCCTCGCCGGACTGACCGGGCTCTCCTACGCCTGGGTGTCCGGCATGACCCCGAAGCCGCTGCCGAAGAAGCCCCCGATCGCACCGATCCTGCAACCCGGGGTGCCGACCGAGGCACCGTCGCCGAGGGACGCCTCGACCCCGGGCCACGACGGGCAGGGCGGGTACGGCACCGGTGGCGCCTCCGCGTCGCCGTCGGCGGTGCCGGGGGCCTCCGCCTCCGCGCCGGGGGACGCGCCGTCGCCGGGCGTCTCGGGGAGCGCGTCCGTCTCGGCGCCCCCGTCGTCGGCGTCGGGCCCGGCGGCACCGGGCGCTCCGACCGGATCGGGAACCCACCAGCCGGAGTCCTCCTCCGGCGGCACCACCGCGGATCCCACCCCGCCCGCCGGCCAGGGCTCCGGGACCCCGGCCTCTCCGACCTCGACTCCGTCGGAGAGCGTCCCCGCGTCGACGGCCGGGAGCCCCACGGCGACGCCGACCGCCGGCTCGCCGGCACCGGCGTCCTCCTGACACCGCATCAGCCACACTCTCGGCCCTCGCGGGCCGCCCGAACCATGTACGGAGACCCCATGAGCAGCCACCGCAAGGCACGCTCCAGCAACCATCCCTTCGCCCGGCACGCCCTGCGCATGGGCCTGTTCGCTGCCGGAGCCGCCGGAGTCGCCGGCGCGGCCACGGCCGTACCGGCGCAGGCCGTGACCGGTGCGGCGCACGCGGCCTTCGCGTCCGACCACGTCTTCAGCCACGCCGACCGGGCCCACCACACGCGGGCCGAGGACTCCTTCACCATCCGCCAGTTCGGCACCGTGAACGCGGCCGGGGTCCGCAACCAGGCCAACGCCGTCTCCTCCGGTTGCTCGGCCGACGACCACTGCCGGTCCGTCGCGCTGTCCTTCCAGATCGTCACGATCGCCGGTGAGCGCACGCACCTGAACGCCGTGAACCTCAGCGACGCGGCCAACAAGGAGTGCACCGGCTGCCAGACCCTGGCCGGCGCCTACCAGTTCGTCGTGTCCACCCCGGCCCCGCTCACCCTGGACGCAGGCGCCCGGCAACAGCTCGCGGACATCCACCGCCGGCTGGACGCGCTGACCCGCTCCGCGCTGCCGGCGGCCGAGCTCAAGCAGCGGGTCGACGGCCTGGCGGGCGAGGTCGGCGCGGTTCTGCGGGACGCGGTGGCCCACGCGCCGAAGGCGGCCTCCTCGGCCCGGCCCGGTGTCACGCTCCACCGGCACCTGGACGGCTGGCCGGGGAACTGAGACCAGGGGCGCGGAAACGGTGCGGCCGCCGGGTGTCGTGGCTGGTCGCGCGGTTCCCGCGCCCCATTGACATCGGTCGGCCTCCGGCGCAGACTCAGCGGCGCACGTTCGTGAAGGAAAGTTCACCAGACGAACGCCTAGAGTCGAACCGGAAGGGACGAACCGATGCGCACCACCGTCGGGATCATCGGAGCCGGGCCGGCCGGACTGCTGCTCGCGCGGCTGCTGCACCGCGCCGATATCGACTCGGTCCTCCTGGAGAGCCGCGACCGTGCCTACGTGGAACATCGGCAGCGCGCCGGAATCCTGGAGCAGGGCACGGTCGACGTGCTGCGCGCGGCCGGCGCCGGGGAGCGGATGGACCGGGAGGGGCTGCGGCACGACGGCATCGAACTGCGCTTCGACCGCCGCCGGCACCGGATCGACTTCCCCGGCCTGACCGGCGGCCGGTCGGTGACGGTGTACGCCCAGACCGAGGTCTGCAAGGACCTGATCGCCCTTCAGCTGAAGGAGGGCGGGCCGCTGATGTTCGAGGCGGAGGCGCTGGCCGTGGAGGACGCACAGAGCGGCCGGCCGCGCATCCTGTTCCGGCACCAGGGCCGCGAGGACGTGCTGGAATGCGACTACGCCGTCGGCTGCGACGGCTTCTGGGGCGTGGCCCGCGAGGCCTTCCCCGCCGCCCTGTCCCGCGGCTTCGAACGGACGTACCCCTACGCCTGGCTCGGCATTCTCGCCGACGTCGCGCCCTCGCACGAGGAACTCGTCTACGCCCGCCACGACCGCGGCTTCGCCCTCCTGTCCATGCGCTCCCCGTCCGTCTCCCGGCTCTACCTCCAGGTGCCCGCCGGTGCGAACGCGGACGACTGGAGCGACGACGCGATCTGGTCGGAGCTGGAGCGCCGCTTCGAGACGGACGACGACTGGCGGCTGGAACGCGGCCCCGTCACCCAGAAGTCGGTCACGCCGATGCGCTCCTTCGTGCACGAGCCGATGCGGCACGGCCGGCTCTTCCTCGCCGGTGACGCCGCCCACATCGTGCCGCCGACCGGCGCCAAGGGGCTGAACCTCGCCGTCGGTGACGTCGTCACCCTCGCCCGTGCCCTCGCCCACGAGAAGGAGACCGGCTCGGCGGACCTCCTCGACACCTACTCCGCGACCTGCCTGCGCCGCGTCTGGCAGGCCGAGCGGTTCTCCTACGACATGACGACGATGCTCCATCCGGCCCCCGGGGGCACCCCCTTCGACGCCCGCCTCCAGCTGGCGCGCCTGGAGCGGATCGCCTCCTCCCGAGCGGCCGAGACCGACCTGGCCGAGGCGTACACCGGGTTCCCGCTGGACCGACCGGGGCAAGCGGGTCAGGAGCGGGTCTCGGCGAGGTAGCAGGTTCGTCATGGAAACCGATCACCCATGGCCGGGAATCACCGGTACGCGTAGCGTGTTGGGCAGCACGGCAGGGGAAAGATCCTCCTCAGGTATCATGGTCGATCCTTTGCCAATCCATTACTCTTGAGCCAAGGCTGCGCACGGCAGCCATGGAGGAGTGAAATGAGGAGCAGCAACCCGGTCTTCTCGCGACGGGGGTTCAGCCGCGCCGGCGGTTACGCCGGTTTCAACACCGCGCCGCAGGCCGGGTACGCACAGGGCAACCCGTACGCGCAGAACCCTTACGCCCAGAACCCGTACGCCCAGCAGGGTGTCCAGTTCGGCGCGCCGCCGCAGGCCCCCGCCACCACCGACCGGATGACGATGGACGACGTCGTCGTCCGCTCGGCCATCACGCTCGGCACCGTCGCCGTCGGCGCCGTCCTCGCCTGGGCGCTGCTGCCGGTCACGGCCACCAGCTACGGCCTGGCCATCGGCTCGGCGATCGTCGCCTTCGTCCTGGCGATGGTCCAGAACTTCAAGCGCACGCCGTCGCCCGCGCTGATCCTCGGGTACGCCGCCTTCGAGGGCGTCTTCCTCGGCGTCATCAGCGAGATGTACAACAGCCGCTGGAGCGGCGCCCCCTTCCAGGCGGTGCTCGGCACCATGGCGGTCTCGGCCGCGACCCTGCTGGTCTACAAGGCAGGCTGGATCCGCGTCACCGCCCGCTACGCCCGCATCGGCATGTCCATCGCGTTGGCGTTCCTGGTGGTCATGGCGGTGAACCTGCTGCTGGTCGCCTTCGGCGTCGCCGAGAACGGCGGTCTGCGCAGCTTCGGTCCGCTGGGCGCGCTCGTCGGCATCGTCGCCGTCGTGCTCGGCGCGTTCTTCCTGACCCTCGACTTCAAGCAGATCGAGGACGGCATCGCCTACGGCGCCCCGCGCAACGAGTCCTGGCTGGCCGCGTTCGGTCTCACCGTGACGCTGGTCTGGATCTACCTGGAGATGCTGCGCCTGGTGGCGATCTTCACCAACAACGACTAGCGCGCTCACCGGTCGTGAAAAAGGGTCCCGGAGTTCGGCTCCGGGACCCTTTTCGTGTCTAGAGCAGCTTGCGTGCTGCCCTCCTCAGGTCGTACTCGTGGACGATCGCCTTCGCGTGGCCGTACGCGAGGTCGTACTCGTGCCGGAGCCAGCTGACCTTCTCCTCGAAGCGGAACAGGGCGGGGCCTTCTTCGACGGTGCGCAGCCAGTCGGAGACTTCACGACCGGTGCAATGGGGGATGCGGGCGAGCAGATTGCGGTGGGTCTCCTCCGAGAAGAGCTGGGACATCGGCGCCTCCGAACGCAAAGGGGATGTAAGCCGGTCCTTCACGTCACGGTGCCTGAGCGTTCGCGTATTGGCAACAGTGCGGCGCGTTACGCTCGGCGCGTGGTTGATACGACGCCCTTGACCCGAGCCGTGGATCACTTCGCCGACAGATTGCGCGCCGCGCCGCAGAGCCGGCTCCAACGCAGCGCCGCCGCGGAGGCGCTGGCGCTGGCCAGGTCGTTGGCACGGTGGGCGCAGGCCGTCGAGGAGCCGGGGACGGAGCCCCGGGAGATGCCGGACGCGGGGATGTTCGCCGCGGCGGACCAAATCCTCGTGGCGGCGCACGACTTGTCGCTGGTGCTGGAGAGTGACGATCAGGTCGCCGAGGCGGTGCGGTTGGTGGAGGAGGCGCGGGAGAGAGCCGGGGTCTGAGGCGCCCCTTCGGGGCGCTGCCCTACAGCGACGCGATGACCCTGTCCGCCAGGATGTAGACCATGTCCTCGCCGCAGGCGAAGGTCAGGGTGTAGGCGCCGGAGATGCCGGAGCCGCCCAGGAGGTAGGGGGCCTCGCCCGCCTCGACCGCTGCCGCGAGGCGCTCGGCGGTCTCGCGGTGGCCCGGGGTCATGCACAGCGTGGTGCCGTCGGCGAAGACGTAGACGTCGAGGGTGCCGAGGGGGCCCGGACGGACGTCGGCGAGTTCGACGCGCTCCGCGGACAGCTGCTCCAGCATGGTGACGGTGCGTTCGTGGTCGTTCACCGCCGACGACTGCACCGGGACGAAGTCGGGGTGCGAGGGGTGACGGCGACGGGCCGCGGCCAGTTCCGGGGACTCCCCGGCGAACTCGTCGGCCTCGACGGTCGGCTCGGACACCGGCTCAAGGCCGGCGAAGTCGGTCTGCCGAGGCAGGAACAGGTCGTGCTCGGGCAGACCGAGCAGGGTCGGCGCGTCGGAGGCGTCACGGGCCTCCTGCGCCGCCCAGAACGCACGCGCCTCGGCCAGCTCGCGCTCCCGCTCCTCGGCGAGCGCCTCGGCCACGGCCGCGCGTATCCCGTCGGTGTCGGCGCTGCCGCGCGCGCTCGGCAGCAGCGCGCCCAGGGCGGCCGCCTGGTTCTCGGCGAGCTGGGCCTGAAGCTCCGCCAGCTGCCGGCGCAGCTTCAGAACGGTGCGCAGGACGGCGACGCCCACGGCGCCCGTGGCGGCCGTGGTGAGCAGCAGGGCGATCGGCATGGCGCTCACTGACGTACTCCCGGTTCAAAGTCGACCCCCGACTTCCTACATCAGCTTGAAGGGCGGACTAAGCAGCTGTCAGTGCGTAACGTCACGAAAGGGACAGGGCTTTGGCTTCGGGGGTGCGTCCTGTGCTGCGCCGGCCTGCGCTGACCTGCAGCGATGCGGTCGGCGAGTCAGATAGGTCACATCCTGGGCGAGATTGGATCACGGAAAGGCCCAGAACCTTGGGCTTTCCCCGGTTCTGGGCCGTTCTCCGACGTTACGTGTCCGGTTCGCTACCGAACGTGCGTCAGCTGAGGCGCTCGATGACCATGGCCATGCCCTGGCCGCCGCCGACGCACATCGTCTCCAGGCCGAACTGCTTGTCGTGCCACTGCAGGGAGTTGATCAGGGTGCCGGTGATGCGGGCGCCGGTCATGCCGAAGGGGTGGCCGACGGCGATCGCGCCGCCGTTGACGTTCAGCCTGTCGATGTCGATGCCGAGGTCGCGGTAGGAGGGGATCACCTGGGCGGCGAAGGCCTCGTTGATCTCGACCAGGTCGATGTCGTCGATGGTCAGGCCGGCGCGCGCCAGGGCCTGCTTGCTCGCCTCGACCGGGCCGAGACCCATGATCTCGGGGGAGAGGCCGGAGACGCCGGTGGACACGATCCGGGCGAGCGGGGTGAGGCCCAGTTCGCGGGCCTTGGTGTCGCTCATGATGACGACGGCGGCGGCTCCGTCGTTGAGCGGGCAGCAGTTGCCGGCGGTGACCAGGCCGTCCGGGCGGAAGACCGGCTTGAGGCCGGCGACGCCCTCCAGGGTGACGCCGGCGCGCGGGCCGTCGTCCTTGGAGACGACGGTGCCGTCGGGGAGGGTCACCGGGGTGATCTCGCGCTCCCAGAAGCCGTTCTTGATGGCTTCCTCGGCGAGGTTCTGCGAGCGGACGCCGAACTCGTCCATCTCCTGGCGGGTGACGCCCTTCCAGCGGGCCAGGTTCTCCGCCGTCTGCCCCATCGCGATGTACGCGTCCGGCACCAGGCCGTCCTCGCGCGGGTCGTGCCAGGTGGTGCCCTCCTGCTCCGCGACGGCGGCGGTACGGGCCTCGGCCTCGGCGAAGAAGGGGTTGTGCGTGTCCGGGAGGCTGTCGGAGTTGCCCTTCACGAACCGGGAGACCGTCTCGACACCGGCCGAGACGAAGACGTCGCCCTCGCCGGCCTTGATGGCGTGCAGAGCCATGCGGGAGGTCTGCAGGGACGAGGAGCAGTAACGGGTGATCGTGCAGCCCGGCAGGTGGTCCATGCCCATCTGCACGGCGACGATCCGGCCGAGGTTGTTGCCCTGCTCGCCGCCGGGCAGGCCGCAGCCGAGCATCAGGTCGTCGATGTCCCTCGGGTCCAGCTCGGGGATCTTGGCGAGCGCCGCCTGGATGATCGTGGCGGTGAGGTCGTCGGGGCGCAGGTCCTTGAGGGAGCCCTTGAAGGCGCGGCCGATGGGGGAGCGGGCGGTCGAGACGATGACGGCTTCGGGCATCACGGCTCCAGTGGACAGTTTGCTTTTCGGGCAGGGCCGGTTGGGAAGTTACCGCTACGTATGGTCCAGGTCACCGGTGTCGCGGTGTGACACTGGCCGCAATTTACTAAGCGCTTGCTTGGGTGTGCGGGCTCGATCACGTGGCCGGCCGTGCGGGCTCGGCTTCCGGCACGCGCCGCCGCCTGCGCCGTTTCAGCAGTGCCCACGGGCCGCGCGGCCCCGTCGGCATGGCCGCCGTGACCTCGGTGCCGGCCTCCGACGCGGCCTCGGCGGCCGCGCGCGCCACCGGCAGGAAGCCCTCGTGGCGTGCCACGTCCGGCCGCTCCTCCTCCGGCCACAGCCCCAGCGCCGCGCACACCGTCGGCAGCACCGCCATCGCCGCCGTCGCGTAGCCCTCCGCCGAGGGGTGGTAGTTGTCGGGGCCGAACAGCTCCCGCGGATTCGCCTCGAACTCCGGGCCCAGCAGGTCGCCGAGGGACACGGTCCGTCCCCCCTGCTCCACGACCCCGATCGTCTGTGCCGCCGCCAGCTGCCGGGAGGCCCGCCGGGCCAGCCAGCGCAGCGGCTGCTGCACCGGCTCGATCGTGCCGAGGTCCGGGCAGGTGCCCACCACCACCTCCGCACCGGCCGTGCGCAGCCGCCGTACCGCCGCCGCCAGGTGGCGCACCGAGCGGGTCGGATGCATCCGGTGGGTCACGTCGTTCGCGCCGATCATGATCACGCAGACGTCCGGGACGGGAAGCCCGACGGACAGCACCAGCCCCACCTGGCGGTCGAGGTCGTCCGACTGCGCCCCGGGCAGGGCGACGTTGCGCAGCTCCACCGGGCGTTCCGCCACCGCCGCCAGGCCCGACGCCAGCAGCGCCCCCGGCGTCTGGCCCGTCCGGTGCACGCCCTGTCCGGCCGCCGTGGAGTCGCCGAGCATGGTCAGGCGCAGGGGTGGTTCCCCGGGGATGTCGTAAGCGTGGCCGTACACGCCGTCGGCGACCGGAACCCGGCCGCCGCTGCCGTTGCCCACATGGCGTCTGGCCAGCCGCATCTCCGCCAGCAACAGGCCGACCGCCGCGGCGCCGGCCAGCCCGACCCCGCCACCGCCGTACGCCGCCCCGGCCGCGATACGCCGGGCCACTCTCGCCCTCGACATGCGCGTCATGCGTCGCCGCCACCTCCTCGTAGCCGTACACCCACTCCTTGCCCCGTACCGACCGTGCGCCAATCTCGACGGGGAGTGAACGACCGCCCCGGCCACGTACCTGGCCTTAGGCTGGCTGCACCACCACGACCACTTCTTTTTGCAAGCAACCGGAGACAACGGTGCAATTCCACGACTCGATGATCAGCCTCGTCGGCAACACCCCGCTGGTGAGGCTCAACAGCGTGACCAAGGGCATCCAGGCGACCGTCCTGGCCAAGGTGGAGTACTTCAACCCGGGCGGCTCCGTGAAGGACCGCATCGCCCTGCGCATGATCGAGGCGGCCGAGCAGAGCGGTGAGCTGAAGCCGGGCGGGACGATCGTCGAGCCGACCAGCGGCAACACCGGGGTGGGCCTGGCCATCGTGGCGCAGCAGAAGGGGTACAAGTGCATCTTCGTGTGCCCCGACAAGGTGTCCACCGACAAGATCAACGTGCTGCGCGCGTACGGGGCCGAGGTCGTCGTGTGCCCGACCGCCGTCGCTCCGGAGCACCCGGACTCCTACTACAACGTCTCCGACCGGCTCGTCCGTGAGACCCCGGGCGCGTGGAAGCCCGACCAGTACTCCAACCCCAACAACCCGCTCTCGCACTATCACTCCACCGGTCCCGAGCTGTGGGAGCAGACCGAGGGGAAGATCACCCACTTCGTGGCGGGCGTGGGCACGGGCGGCACCATCTCCGGCACCGGCCGCTACCTGAAGGACGTCAGTGACGGCCGCGTCAAGGTCGTCGGCGCCGACCCCGAGGGCTCGGTGTACTCCGGCGGCTCCGGGCGGCCGTACCTGGTCGAGGGCGTCGGCGAGGACTTCTGGCCGACCGCCTACGACCGCACCGTCGCCGACGAGATCGTCGCCGTCTCCGACAAGGACTCCTTCCAGATGACCCGCCGGCTCGCCAGGGAGGAGGGCCTGCTGGTCGGCGGCTCCTGCGGCATGGCGGTCGTGGCGGCGCTGCGGGTGGCCGAACGGCTCGGCCCGGACGACGTCGTGGTGGTGCTCCTGCCGGACAGCGGGCGCGGCTATCTCAGCAAGATCTTCAACGACGAGTGGATGGCCGACTACGGCTTCCTCGAGGACGAGGGGCCGAACGCCCGCGTCGGCGACGTCCTGAGCGACAAGGCGGGCGGCACCATTCCCTCCCTGGTGCACATGCACCCCGAGGAGACCGTCGGCCAGGCCATCGAGGTGCTGCGCGAGTACGGCGTCTCGCAGATGCCGGTCGTCAAGCCGGGCGCCGGTCACCCGGACGTGATGGCCGCCGAGGTCGTCGGCTCCGTGGTGGAACGTGAGCTGCTGGACGCCCTGTTCTCCAAGCGGGCCTCCCTCGACGATCCGCTGGAGAAGCACATGTCCGCCCCGCTGCCCCAGGTCGGCTCCGGCGAGCCGGTCGGTGACCTGATGTCCGTGCTCGGCTCGGCCGACGCGGCGATCGTCCTCGTCGAGGGCAAGCCCACCGGCGTGGTCAGCCGGCAGGACCTGCTGGCGTTTCTCGCCAAGGGCGGAAAGCAGTAGCGAACCCCCGGTGAACTGCCGTGTACCGCTACTCCTTGATGTGAGCCGGGGTTCGCGGAAGTGGTACGAGCGTGTCACGTGCGCGCAGCACCGGCTTAACACGGGTCCGGCAGATTGAAGGGCGTCGGCAGGGGTGAGGGTTCCTCCCAGGCGTAAGGCGCTGGGGGAGGCTCCCCGCCTTGGTCGGCGCCGAACGGCGCCAAGGACCTCCGGAGCGGCTCCCGGACCTCCATGGACGCCACGGACGCGTGATGCCCGGCCCTGACCCGGCCCGCGTCCCTCGCGGGGACCGCCGTCGTCCCGCCCCCCGGAGACGGGGGTGCGGCGGTCCCCGCGACAGTCTTTTCCAGGGGGTTCGGCGCGCGGTGCCGAATTCCCGGCAACCTGGCACCCTCGTACGAGAACTGTCCGGCCGTACCGCCGCCGGCCTCGTCGTCGGCACGCGTGCGTCATGCTGCCGGACCCGATCGGACCTGCGCTCAGTGTCCGGGCCGCGTGACGTGCGGGTGACGAACACCGAGCCGGGCCTGACGAACCGCGCGGGCGTCCCAGGCGCGCAGCCAGGAGCTGCCCGGGCAGCCGGACGAGATGGTCGGGGCGATCGGCGGCCTCTCGGGCGGAGGTCGCGGACGTCGTCGCCCATGCCACCAGTCGGCCCCGGCACGTCGACCTGCGCCGGGCCCTGGGCCTGCCGACCCGGCCGGCGTCAGGAAGATCGGTCCTCGGACGAGGTGCGCCGCCGCCCGGTGAAGAGGTCCGGGTTGGTGCGCACCGCCTGGGCGAAGTTGACGCCGACGATGCCGACCCACGTGGCCACCGTCCCGGCCGTCCCCGCGATGCCGCCGCCGACGGCGGTCAGCGGGACGGCCAGGACCAGCGAGATGACGGCGAGTCCGAAGCGCTCCGCCCAGGTGTCGGTGTTCTTCGGGCGCCGGGTGTCGCGCGCGGTCGACATCCGCTGTTCGGCCAGATGGCGCCGCACCCGGCGGTCCACCACGTCGTCGATCCGCTGCTCCACCTTCTCCAGGAAGGAGTCGACCAGCGCCGACTCGTACTCCTCGCCCAGCTCCCCGCGGGTCTGCAGGGTGGCGTCGAGTTCTCTTCTCAGGTCGGTGTCCCGCCCGTCCACTCCGGTCATGGCCCCTACGGTAGGGAGCGCTCACGCCCTCCGCACTGGGGACAACCCCCCTCTTCCCCCTCGGGTTCCCGGGCCGGTACGCGGCGTTCCGCCGTCCGATCAGCCGGTACAGCAGCCCCGGTACGGCGAGGCCGACGGCCCAGCAGACGTCTGCGCCGCCCAGCCGGTCCACCAGGGGGCCGGTGCAGAAGCGCGGTGGCGAGGAAGGGCAGCTGGGCGAGCGGGCCCAGCGCGTACACCGCGAGGGCGTCCCAGCGCCAGGCGCCGCAGGTGGCCGAGGCCGTCGCCTGCTGAGGTGCCGTTCGGGAAACGCTCGTGGACCGCATCGAACTGGATCCGAGATGTCCCTTGCCGGGCTGTATAACGTCATGCAGAGTTCTTGGTGTGTGAATAGCTTGTCAACGGGCTGGTGCGAATCGGCCGTGACGGATGACCGAGGGCAGGGCCGGATGTCCGGGTCGAGGGGAGTCTGGGCGTGATGTTGCCACGCAACGTGGATGCGCCGTCGTCGGTGCAGTCGGCCGCGGTGGTCCTCGACGGCACCGGGCCCGGCGTCGACGACGCCGTACCGGCCCTCGCCGCCCTTGACCACTTCGGGGCCGCCCTCGCCCAGGTGCCCCGGCCGTCCACCTCCCGCCTGTCCAGCCGCGACGAGCCCGCCCACACCCTGATCCGCACCGTACTTGCCGGCAGCGAACCGGCCTCCCCCGGCGTGGTGATCCCGGAGGACGCGGCCGGGGCGGCCCTCGGCGATCGACGTGCCTTTTCCGCGCCCGCCTCGCTGGGCCACCCTGTACTCTCCCGGGGCGTCGAGGAAAAGGCGGGCTTCGCCTCGCTCGCCGCGCGGCAGACCCCGCGCGCGTGCGGTGCGTATCGTCTGGTGGTCGGCCGCCTGGTCGCCGCCGTCCGCGCGCCGCGCCGGCGCGACCTGCGGCCCGGCCCGGGGCTGCCGGCCGGCCGGGCGTTCGCGCTCGCCGAGCCGGTCCTGGACGCCGACCCGGCCGACCGGCCGCTCACGGACGACGTGACGGAGGCGGCCGTACTGCTGGACCGGTTCGCGGACATCTGGAGGGGGAGCGCGTCATGAGCGTGGACAGGAGTACCGAGGCGACGGGCGTGCCCGACAGCCCCGCGGGTCGGCTGCAGGCTCTGTTCGAGGGGCACCGGCTCACCCCGACCCAGCGGCGGATCGCGCACAGCATGGTCCGCCGGGCCGCGGACGTGCCGTTCCTGTCCAGCGTGGAGCTGGCCGAACTGGCGGGGGTCAGCCAGCCGTCGGTGACCCGGTTCGCGGTCGCGCTCGGCTTCGACGGCTACCCGGCGTTGCGCAAGCACCTGCGCGAGGTCGTCCCGGCCGAACCGGCCGCCGAGGCGGTCGCCTTCAACGAGTACCAGCAGGCCGTCGAGGCCGAGATCGAGAACCTCAGGCACCTCGCCGACCTGCTCGCCGACCCGCGCCCGGTGCAGAAGGCCGGCCGGATCCTGGCCGCCTCCCGTCCGCTGCCGGTGCTCGGCCTGCGCGCCGCCGCCTCCCAGGCGTACGGCTTCTGCTACTTCGCCGCCAAGGTCCATCCGGACGTCCGGCTGCTCGACGAGGGCGGCACGATGCTCCAGGACCGGATCGACGCCGCCGTACGCGCGGGCGCCTCCGCACTGCTGTGCTTCGCGCTGCCCCGGCATCCGCGTGAGGTCGTCGACACCCTCGCCTACGCCAAGGACCTGGGCCTGACGACCGTCACGGTCGCCGACTCCGCGTTCGCGCCGGTCGCCAAGTACTCCGATCTGCTGCTGCCGGCCGCCGTCGGCACCGGACTCGCCTTCGACACCGCGTGCGCGCCGATGCTGCTCGGGCGGGTGCTGCTGGAGGCGGTCTGCGACGACCTGCCCGAGGCGCAGGCCCGGCTGGAGGAGTTCGACGCGAAGGCGGCGGCGCGGGGCCTGTTCGTGGAGTGAGCCCCTCGCACAGGTGCTCTCAGATTCGTCTCACGTTCGCGCGTTAAATTTCCCCTCCGGACACAGGCGCTCTACGGACACGTGAGACGGGAGGCTGACGTGGCGCGCGGAGGACAGGGGTTGGCCCGGGTGGCCGTCGTCGTACGGGCGGGAGCCGCACCGTTGTGGTGGTTCGGGGTCTTCGCGGCGGGGATCGGGGTGCTGCCGCCCGGGCTCACCGGGCGCCGGATCGGGGTGCTCGCCGGGGCCGCACTGTTCCTCGTGGGCGCGGCGGTGGTGGCGCTGGCGCGGCGGGGCCGGTACGGCGCCCTCGCCCGCGGCGCGGCCCGCGCGGGCAAGTACGACGTGCTGCAGGACCGGGCGGTGACCGTGCGCAACTGGCGCCGTGGCCACCGCTGGTGGCTGCTGCTGGCCTTCGCCGTGGCGCTCGGCTCCTCCTTCGCGGTGCCCGCGGCCGGCGGCATGCTGCTGGCCGGGCTCGGCACCGGGCTGCGGCTGAAGGCCGCCTGGATCGGGCGGCGCGAGCGCGCCGAGGAGACGCTGCTGTGGGTGCGCGTCGACTGGCTCGACAAGCGCGGCGGGCGCCCGGCGGGCAAGACCGTCAGAGGCCTGCGCGGTACGGGCATCGCGGCCGGCGACGCGGCCCCGGGCGGGGCCCGCCGCCGTACCGCACAACTGGTGTGACTACACCTCCAGTTCCTCCTCGATCCGCTTCAGCTGGTGCCGGGCCATCGCCAGGTTGGCCCGGGCGGAGTCCAGGACCAGGTAGAGGAAGAGGCCGTTGCCGCCGCGGCTCTTGAGCAGGCGGATCAGGTGGTACTGGTCGGACAGTGTGATCAGGATGTCCTCGATGTCGGCCTTGAGGCCGAGCATCTCCATCGTGCGCATCTTGGCGCGGATCACGTCGGTGTTGCCCGCGGCGGCCACGTTCAGGTCGAAGCTCTTGCTGCCCCCCATCGTGCCCAGCGCCATCCCGCTGGTGTAGTCGACGAGCGCGACGCCGGTGGCGCCCTCGATGGACGTGAGGGCTTCCTTCAGCGCGGTTTCGGTGTTGGCCATGGTGGTCCTCTCAACTGTCGGTTGCGGTGCGCGCCTCGGCGGCCGTGGTGCGGGGCGCGCGGGTGGTGCGGGTGCGTGCGGGTGCGGAGCGGGGGGTCTGGCGTGCGGCCCGGGCGGCGGCCTCGGCGGCGTCGAGCAGCTCCCCGATGCGGGCGCCGGAACGGCGGCCCTCCAGGTGCAGCCGACCGACGTTGACCCGGCCTTCGGCGAGCAGGGTCAGTACGGCGGTCCGGCCGGCCGCGTAGGTGGCGATGCAGCCGCGCTCGCCGCGTACCAGCAGTTCCCGGAAGCCACCGTTTCCGGTGGCGTCGGTCATCCGGACGGCGACGCCGAGCGCGGCGGCGGTGAGCGCGGAGAGGCCCTCCGGGTCGACCCCGGGGGTGTCATGGGCGACGACGAGGCCGTCGACGCCGGCCGCGAGGGCCCCGGTGAGCTGCGGGACCCGGTTGCGCAGCCGGTGCAGCTCGTCCAGGACCGCCTGGAGATCTTCCTCGGACACCATCAGCTCTCTCCTCTCGGCGGGGCGGTGCCGTTCAAAGCGCCTCCAGCGCATCCCTGAGCCTCTTCAGCAGCGCGATGTCGGGGTCGGTGACCGGGAACGGGGGCGGCGCGGCGGGTGCCGTCGGCAGCGGGGCGACCTGGCCGGCCGCCGCGAGCCGGCGTACGTCGACCAGCGTGTGGAAGGCCTGCCGGCCCAGGTTCCGGGCGATGGCGGTGGCCGTGCGGACGCCGTCCACGCGGTCCAGGACCGCTCGCTGCCGGGAGGTGAGCGGCGCGGCGGCCAACGGGGCGGCGCGGATCAGCGGGGCCGTGTCCGCGGCCGGGTCGGGCCACAGCCGGTGCAGCAGCAGTCGGCGGCGCAGCGTCTCGCGTTCCAGGGCGACGACCGGCACCGAGGGCAGCGGGCCGAGCCGGGGCGCGCGGTCGTAGTGGAACCGGCCCGGGGCGCTGCTCGGGGCCAGCGCGAAGTACCCGGCGTCGTACAGCGCGTCCAGATGGCACAGCTCCAGCGCGCCGGTGGGCAACAGCCCTGCCCCCAACAGGAGTTCGGCGGCGTGCAGCGGGCCGGAGGCGTCGGCGACGGCCCGCTGCCAGGCGGTGGCCGCGAGGGTGCCGTGGGCCGTGAGGAGCACGTCGAGGCCGGGGGCGAGCGGGCTCTCGGCATGCACCACCCGGCCCTCGGCGAGGTACAGGGTGCCGTGCTCGCGGACCAGGACGCCGGTGGCCCGCTCCTCGGCGAGCCGGGTCAGCATCGGCGACAGCGCCCGGGGTTGCGAGGTGTCCCGCACCGGCAGCGGCGGCGGAGGTGTCTGCACCACGCTCATCCCAGGACCAGCCGGTCCGCCATCTCGCCGAGCCGGATGCGGGCGAGCGCGAGATTGCCCTCCTCGCGGCCGAGCCACAGATGCAGGAAGACGCTGCTGTCGAACGACGTGTCCACGAACCGCAGCAGGTGGTAGCTGTCGCGGTTGCTGACGATCACGTCCTCGATGGGCGGGTGCCCGTCGCCCTGGGCGGCGAAGGCGCCGTGCTCGGCGGCCATCCGGGCCAGCTCGGCGGTCTCGGCGGCGGTCCTCTCGTGATCGCCGCCGGGCGCCTCCCCGACCGTGCCGAGGGCAAGGCCGCTGGTCCAGTCCACCAGCGCGGCTCCCCGGGCACCGGGCAACCGCATCGCTTCCAGCAGGCACTCGTCGATTCCGGGCACCGTGGCTCCCCTCCCGCCTGGGACTCCGGCTGAGTGACAGTGACACTACGCACGGTGCGGGCAGGATGTGAGGCCTTCGGCATTTTCCCGTGGAACATGCGTCCGGCGTACTAGTGTGGGTCAACTAGGCACTGACCCGGGCGAGTTGATCCATTTGTTCGACGGTACCGGGGGTCCGTCAACGGCTCCCGGGTGCTCTGAGGGTGGTGAGCGCGTCCGCGTGCGCCCCGCCGGACTCCGTCACCACCTCGGCGATGGTCTGCGGCTCCCGTACGGCCGCGAACGTCATGCCTCCCGCACCGTTGGGTGCGAAGCCGTAGATGCCCGGCCGGGCAAGGGAGTTGTAGGCGTAGTGGTGGGCGAAGTAGTACGCGCCCGTGTCCAGCGCCGCCGCGTAGTCGCCCTGTTCCAGCAGGGGCAGCGCGCGGCCCTCCGCCAGCAGGTCGCCGGAGAAGCAGGCCGGCCCGGCCACGTCCTGCACGACGTCCGGCCCTGGCTTCGGTCGCCCCTTGGCGTCGTACGCGGCGATCCTGAGCGGCCACGCCCCTGGCGCGTACACGGTCCGCGTCGCCACCTGCACGCCCGCGTGCGTCACCGCGATCCGCCGCCCGCCCGCGCTCTTGGCGTACTCCACCCGGGCCACCACCGTCCCCTGCTTGGCCAGCAGCGACCGCCCGAACTCGGTCACCAGCCCGTACCGCCCGTCGAACAACCCCGGCACCTGCTCGGCCAGCAGCCGGGCGTACTGCGCGTACGAGGGCGCCGTCGCCTCGGCCGCGAAGTTCACCGGCAGCCCGCCGCCGATGTCGAGCGTGTCGATCTGCCGTCGCCCCGCCCGCTCGTTGATCTCCTCGGCGAGTGCGTACGTCTCCGCCGCGCCCTGCGCCAGCAGCGCCAGCGGGATGCCCTGGGAGCCGGTGTGCGCGTGCAGCCGGGTCAGCCACGGCCGGTCCAGACACGCCCGTACGACCCACTCGCGCGCCCCCTCGTCGCGCAGCGCCACCCCGAACTTCGAGGTCTCCGTCGCCGTCGACGTGGCCCCGATCGAGCCGCCGCCGACCTGCGGGTTGACCCGGATGCCGAGCGGGGAGGCGGTGGCCGACGTGCGGACCAGGGCGTCCAGGCGGTCCAGCTCCTGCGGGTTGTCGGCGTTCACCGCGATGCCCAGCGCCAGTGCCTCCCGCAGCTCGGCCGGGGTCTTGGCGGGCGAGTCCAGCACGGTCCGGCCGGCCGGCACGCCCGCCGCGCGGGCCAGCGCCAGCTCGCCCGGACTCGCCACTTCGGCGCCGATGTCCGCCTCGTGCAGCAGCCGCAGCACCGGCACCAGTGGGGTCGCCTTCACCGCGAAGGCGTGCAGCACCGGCGTCCCGGGCGGCACCATCGCGTCGAACGCCGCCCGCAGCGCCGCCGCCGACTCCCGGATCCCGGTCACGTCCAGCAGTCCGACCACCGCCGCGTCCGGCCCCAGCAGCCCCTGCTCCACGGCCGCCCGCACCGCCTCGTCCCGCCGCGCGGCGCGCTCCCGCGCCTCCGCCCGTCCCGCCTCGGCCTCGTCGTCCCGGATGTCCCGCTCCACGGTCTCTCCCCTCGTGTCCGGTCGTCTCCGTCTCGCGTGCATCCAGCCAAACACCGCCGGCGCGCCGACGGGGACGCCCCGATGTATTGACTAGTTCTATTCAGAAAGTCAGGATGTGAATAGACAGAGCAACATGGAGGAGGCAGACGATGTCGGGACCCCGCCCCGTACGAGCACCGCGCGGCACGGAACTGAGCGCCCTGGGATGGCAGCAGGAAGCCGCCCTGCGCATGCTGCAGAACAATCTCGACCCCGAGGTCGCGGAGCACCCCGACAAGCTCGTCGTCTACGGCGGCACCGGCAAGGCCGCCCGTGACTGGCGCTCCTTCGACGCGATGGTCCGCACCCTGAAGACCCTCAAGCAGGACGAGACCATGCTGGTCCAGTCCGGCCGCCCGGTCGGCGTCATGCAGACCCACGAATGGGCGCCGCGCGTCCTGATCGCCAACTCCAACCTCGTCGGCGACTGGGCCAACTGGGAGGAGTTCCGCCGCCTGGAGGCCCTCGGCCTGACCATGTACGGCCAGATGACCGCCGGCTCCTGGATCTACATCGGCACCCAGGGCATCCTCCAGGGCACCTACGAGACCTTCGCCGCCGTCGCCGCGAAGAAGTTCGGCGGGTCACTGGCGGGCACGGTCACCCTGACCGCCGGCCTCGGCGGCATGGGCGGCGCCCAGCCGCTCGCCGTGACCATGAACGACGGCGTCGCGATCTGCATCGACTGCGACCCGCGCGCCATCGAGCGCCGCATCGAGCACCGGTACCTCGACGTGAAGGCCGACTCCCTCGACCACGCGCTCCAGCTGGCCGTGGAGGCCCGCGACGCCCGCCGCCCCCTGTCCATCGGCGTCCTCGGCAACGCGGCCGAACTGGTCCCGCAGCTGCTCGCGATGAACGCCCCCATCGACATCGTCACCGACCAGACCTCCGCCCACGACCCGCTTTCCTACCTGCCGGTCGGCGTGGCCTTCGAGGACATGGCCGACGCCGCCGCCAAGGACCCGGCCGGCTTCACCACGCGGGCACGTGAGTCCATGGCGAGGCACGTCGAGGCCATGGTGGGCTTCATGGACGCCGGCGCCGAGGTCTTCGACTACGGCAACTCCATCCGCGGCGAGGCCCAACTGGCCGGGTACGACCGCGCGTTCGCCTTCCCCGGTTTCGTCCCCGCCTACATCCGGCCGCTGTTCTGCGAGGGCAAGGGCCCCTTCCGCTGGGCCGCGCTGTCCGGCGACCCCGCCGACATCGCCAGGACCGACAAGGCCATCCTCGACCTCTTCCCGGAGAACGAGTCCCTGGCCCGCTGGATCAAGATGGCCGGTGAGCGCGTCCACTTCCAGGGCCTGCCCGCGCGCATCTGCTGGCTCGGCTACGGCGAGCGCGACAAGGCCGGTGAGCGCTTCAACGACATGGTCGCCTCCGGTGAGCTGGCCGCGCCACTGGCGATCGGCCGCGACCACCTCGACTGCGGCTCGGTGGCCTCGCCGTACCGCGAGACCGAGGCCATGCTCGACGGGTCCGACGCGATCGCCGACTGGCCGCTGCTGAACGCCATGGTCAACGTGGCCTCCGGTGCCTCGTGGGTGTCCCTCCACCACGGTGGTGGCGTGGGCATGGGGCGGTCCATCCACGCGGGGCAGGTCACCGTGGCCGACGGGACGAAGCTGGGCGGCGAGAAGATCCGGCGCGTGCTCACCAACGACCCCGGTATGGGCGTCATCCGCCATGTGGACGCGGGGTACGACATCGCGGAGTCGGTGGCGCAGGAGCGGGGCGTGCGCGTGCCGATGCGTGAGGGAGACGGCGCGTGACCGTCGACGAGCGCGGGCACGGCAGCTCGTCGGCCGGGGCCGAGGTCTCGTCGCCCGACGCGGGTTCGGCCGTGCCCACCCGTCCCCGGCAGGGTGACGGGGACGCCCCCGGTCGAGCGAAGCCGGGACCTGGACGGACCGACGGCTCCCAGCCTGGGGGCGGCGGCTCCTTCCACGCGATGTGGCGAGAGCTGCTCCCCATCGGGCGGCACCCCGACTCCGGCGGTTACCGGCGTTACGCCTGGACCGGGGCGGACACGGAATGCCGGGCCTGGTTCAAGGAGCAGGCCGAGGCGCGGGGGCTGGCGTACGAGGCCGACCGGAACGGGAACCAGTGGGCCTGGCTCGGGGACCCGGCGGCCGGGGATGCCGTGGTCGCCGGGTCGCATCTGGACTCCGTGCCGGACGGAGGGGCCTTCGACGGGCCCCTCGGGGTCGTGTCCTCGTTCGCCGCCCTGGACGAACTGCGCGGGAGGGGAGCGCGGTTCACCAAGCCCCTGGCCATCGTCAACTTCGGGGACGAGGAGGGGGCCCGGTTCGGGCTCGCCTGCGTCGGGTCGCGGCTCACCGCCGGGCAGCTGACGGTCGAGCAGGCACACCGGCTCACCGACGGGGACGGGGTCACGCTGCCGCAGGCCATGGAGGCCGCCGGGTACGACCCCGAGGGCATCGGGGCCGACCCGGAGCGGCTGGCCCGGATCGGCGCGTTCGTCGAACTGCACGTCGAGCAGGGACGTGCCCTGGACCTGTCCGGGGACCCGGTCGGCATCGCCAGTGCCATCTGGCCGCACGGCCGCTGGCGGTTCGACTTCCGGGGCGAGGCCAACCACGCCGGCACCACCCGGCTGGTGGACCGCCGCGATCCGATGCTGTCCTACGCCGAGACCGTGCTCGCCGCCCGCCGCGAGGCCGAACTCGCCGGTGCCGTCGCCACCTTCGGGAAGATCGCGGTGGAACCCAACGGGGTCAACGCGATCCCCTCGCTGGTGAGAGGCTGGCTCGACTCCCGCGCCGCCGACCAGGACACCCTGGACACGGTGGTCGGGGGCATCGAGAAGGCGGCGCGGGAGCACGCCGACGCCCACGGCGTCGACCTGGACGTGGTCCGGGAGTCCTTCACCCCGGTCGTCGAGTTCGACCACGCCCTGCGCGACGAACTCGGCCGCATCCTGGGCAGGGACACCGGCCTGACGGTGCCCGTCCTCGGCACCGGTGCCGGACACGACGCCGGAATCCTCTCCGGCAGCATTCCGACCGCCATGCTGTTCGTGCGCAACCCCACCGGTGTCTCGCACTCCCCGGCCGAGTTCGCCGCCGAGGACGACTGCGTGGCCGGGGTGCGCGCGCTCGCCGACGTACTGGAAGGGCTGGCCTGCAGGTGACCAAGCGGACCTACTGGTTGGAGCACGCCTGGCTCGGCACGCACGTCGAGCCGGGGGTCGTCGTCGAGGCGGAGGGCGGCCGGATCGGCGCCGTGCGCACCGGGACGCCCACCCCGCCGCCCGGCGCTGAGGTGCTGCGCGGGCTCACCCTGCCGGGGCTCGCCAACGCCCACAGCCACGCCTTCCACCGGGCGCTGCGCGGCACCGTCCAGGTCGGCTCCGGGACCTTCTGGACCTGGCGCGAGGTGATGTACTCCGTCGCCGACCGGCTCACCCCGGACAGCTACCACGCCCTGGCGCGCGCGGCGTACGCCGAGATGGCCCTCGCCGGCATCACCTGCGTCGGCGAGTTCCACTACGTCCACCACGCGCCCGGCGGCACCCCTTACGCCGACCCCAACGCCATGGGGGAGGCGCTGGTCGCGGCCGCCGCCGAGGCCGGCATCCGGATCACCCTCCTCGACACCTGTTACCTGTCCTCCGGCTTCGGAGAGGCCCCGAACACCCACCAGCTGCGGTTCTCCGACGGCAGCGCGGAGGCCTGGGCCGAACGCTGTGCAGTTCTCAAGGAACGGGATCACGCACGGATCGGGGCGGCGATCCACTCCGTACGGGCCGTGCCCGCCGGGCAGCTGGCAACCGTCGCGGGGTGGGCCGAGGAGCGGCGGGCCCCGCTGCACGTGCACCTTTCGGAGCAGACCGCCGAGAACGACGCCTGTCTCGCCGCGCACGGCCGCACCCCCACCCGGCTCCTCGCCGACCACGGTGTCCTCGGCCCGCGCACCACCGGGGTGCACAGCACCCACCTCACCGACGAGGACATCGCCCTGCTCGGCGGCTCGCGCACCGGCACCTGCATGTGCCCGACCACCGAGCGGGACCTGGCCGACGGCATCGGCCCCGCCGTGGCCCTGCAGCGGGCCGGCTCCCCGCTGTCCCTCGGCTCCGACAGCCACGCCGTCATCGACCTGCTCGAGGAGGCTCGCGCGATGGAGCTGAACGAGCGGCTGCGCACCCGCACCCGGGGCCACTGGACGGCCGCCGCCCTGCTCCGGGCGGCCACCGCCGACGGCCACGCCGCGCTCGGCTGGCAGGAGGCGGGCGCCATCGAGACCGGCGCGCTCGCCGACCTCACGACCATCGCACTCGACTCGGTCAGAACGGCAGGACCGGTGCCGCGACTGGGCGCGGAGACCGCCGTCTTCGCCGCGACGGCAGCGGACGTACGGCACACGGTCGTGGGCGGGCGGCACGTCGTACGCGACGGGGCGCACACCCTCGTGCCCGACGTGCCGCAGGCACTGGCGCGGGCCGTCGAAGCCCTCCGCTCCTGACGACCACCCACGAGGACACCATGAGCAGCAGCACCGTCATCACCAACATCGCCACGCTGGTCACCAACGACCCCTCCCTCGGCGAGAACTCCCCCCTCGGTCTGATCCAGGACGCGGCCGTCGTCATCGACGGCGACCGCGTCGCGTGGACCGGTGAATCCAGCAAAGCACCCGTCACTGACAATCGGGTCGACGCGGGCGGGAGGGCGGTGCTGCCGGGCTTCGTGGACTCCCACTCGCACCTGGTCTTCGCCGGTGACCGCACGCAGGAGTTCAACGCTCGCATGTCCGGCCGCTCCTACACCGCCGGCGGCATCCGCACCACGGTCGCGGCCACCCGAGCCGCGACCGACGCGGAGCTGGAGGCGAACCTGACCCACTACCTGGCCGAGGCCCTGCGCCAGGGCACCACCACCTTCGAGACGAAGTCGGGCTACGGCCTGACCGTCGAGGACGAGTCCCGCGCCCTGCGCATCGCCGGACGGCACACCGCCGAGGTCACCTACCTCGGCGCGCACATCGTCCCCCCCGACTACGCCGACGACCCGGCCGCGTATGTCGCCCTGGTCACCGGCGAGATGCTGGAGGCCTGCGCGCCGCACGCCCGCTGGATCGACGTGTTCTGCGAGAAGGGCGCCTTCGACGGCGACCAGGCCCGCGCGATCCTCACCGCCGGCAAGGCGAAGGGCCTGCACCCCCGCATCCACGCCAACCAGCTCTCCTACGGCCCCGGCGTCCGGCTCGCCGTCGAACTGGACGCGGCCAGCGCCGACCACTGCACCCACCTCACGGACGCGGACGTCGACGCCTTGGCCAACAGCCGTACGGTGGCCACGCTCCTGCCCGGCGCGGAGTTCTCCACCCGCGCCGAATGGCCGGACGCGCGCCGACTGCTGGACGCGGGGGTCACGGTCGCCCTCTCCACCGACTGCAACCCCGGCTCGTCCTTCACCTCGTCCGTCCCGTTCTGCATCGCCCTGGCCGTCCGCGACATGCGGATGACCCCGGACGAGGCGGTCTGGTCGGCCACGGCGGGCGGCGCCGCGGCCCTGCGCCGCACCGACATCGGACGCCTCACCCCGGGCGCGTACGCCGACCTGACCCTCCTGGACGCCCCCAGCCACGTCCACCTCGCCTACCGTCCGGGTGTGCCCCTGGTCAGCGGGGTGTGGCGGCGGGGCGTGCGGGTGGTCTGAGCGAGGCGGACCGCCGACGGGCAACGGGCCTCGGCGCGCCCGGAGCATCGGCTCACCGCGCCCCCGCCCGCCACCGCTGGTCCCCGCCGTCCTCCAGGGGCTGCAGGGACACCCCGTACCTGCCGTCCGGCGTCACCGCCGTCCCGGTGTCGATGTCCGGGCGGATCGTGCCGTCGGGGTCGACGGTGAAACGGAGGTTCTCGCCGTTGTCGCCGTAGACCGAGTCGCAGGGCCAGATGCCCACGCCCCGGTCGGTCGCACCCCGGCTGTCCAGGCAGAAGCCGTCGTCGGCCGCGGAGCGGAGCACGCCCAGACCGGTGTCCACCCGCCAGCGCTGCGTCGAGGAGCCGTCGCAGGGTGCCGTGACCACGTCGTTGCCCCTTTCCAGATCGCCGTCGCGGATGTCCAGGCAGCGGCCCGTGACGAGGTTCACCACCTGGGTGAAGGAAGAGCCGGGCGGGCTGAAGGACGGCGACGGCGACGGCGACCGCGTGGGCTTCTGGGTGGGCCGCGACGTCCGCGTGGTCGGGGACGGTGAAGTGGAGGCCGGAGACGGGGATTCGACCGCCGGCCCGGTGAGGGAGGGAGTGACGGAGATCGTCGCCGTCACCGTCACCGAGGGGGGTGAGGGGGGCGCCGCTGTCGGCTGCCGGTCGTCGGAGTGCGCCGGGATGAGCACGAACACCAGGAGCGGTGTCACGGCCACGCCCAAGGCCGTCGAGGCCAGCAGGACCCGGCGCCGGGGCGGCCAGGCCTGCCGTACCGCCGGGGGTTCAGGGGCGGGCCGTGGTTCCCCGGCGCGGATGTACGCCGTTCCGCGCCACGGCAGCAGGCCCTCCGCCAGGGCCTGACGGGGCGCGTCGCGCAGGGCCCGCAGATCCTCGAACGCGGCGGTGCAGTGCGGACAGCGGGCCATGTGCGCGTCCAGGTCGGCACTTCGGCGCGGGCCGTCCGGCCGTACCGCCTCCTCGATCAGCCGGCGGAAGTCGGCGCAGCGCGCGTCGTCGGAGGCGGCGAGGCGCTCCCGGAGGCAGGCCTGCGCCATGGCCTTGAGGGCCTGCGGGGTGCCGAAGGACACGTCGGTGCGGCTCAGGCCGAGGAAGGAGGCGGTCCGGCGCTCCGGCTCCTGCTCCAGCACGCCGTACCAGAGCAGACCCTGGGCGCGGGAGGGCAGCGAGCGGAAGGCCGTGAGGAGCGGCGGGGTGGGGCCCCCGGGCAGTCCGGAGCTGTTCAGCACGAGCAGCAGTCCGGGGTCGAGTCCGGCGGAGCGCTCGTCGCGTGCCCAGCTCGCCGCCACCCTGGAGGTCAGCAGCAGGAGCCGGTGGCGCAGCGGGACGGCAGGGTCGACGCCCCGTGCCGTCTCGCGGGCCGCCCCGGTGACGGTCTCGGCCGCCAGCCGGCGGGCGGCGGACTCGCTCGCCGCACACAGCCGGGCATAGGCGAGGACCGCGGGAAGATGCCGGCGGCGCAGCTCCAGCAGGGCCGGGTACGCCGTGGCCATGGAGGAGCGCAGCAGTTCGGTCAGCCGGGCGTCCGGCGCGTCCTGATGCTCCGCGGCCGCGTCCTGCGTACCCGTGTCGGCTCCGTCCCCCTGAGCCATCGTCCAGCCTCCTCGCACCACCGGGGGCCGCGCCGTTGCGGTCCCGGTCCGGCACACCAGCCGGTTTGGGGGGCCATAGTGGTGGAGGCGGACTGCCGGGAAAAGACGTTTCCCCGGGTAACCGGATAACGGTTGGTATCACGGGCCCGGTTGGCCGGAATCATGTGCAACAACCGGGAATGGCGGGCGGATTCACGGATACCCGCACCACTCGGAGAGGTGGGCGTGGCGACGCCGCAGCGGTCCGGCACGGTCGGCCGGGCCGCTGCGGCGTCGTCACCGCGACGGGAGCGCGGAGGACGCGGAGGTCACTCCTCGATCGTCAGACCCTTGCGCAGCCGTACCAGCGTGCGCGACAGCAGGCGGGAGACGTGCATCTGGGAGATGCCGAGTTCCTCGCCGATCTCGGACTGGGTCATGTTCGCCACGAACCGCAGGGAGAGGATCTTCCGGTCCCGGGGCGGGAGTTCGGCGATGAGCGGCTTGAGCGACTCCACGTACTCGATGCCCTCGAGGCCGTGGTCCTCGTACCCGATGCGGTCCGCCAGCGCGCCCTCGGTCTCGTCCTCCTCGGGCTGTGCGTCCAGCGAGGAGGCCGTGTAGGCGTTCGAGGCGGCCATGCCCTCGACGACCTCCTCGTTGGAGATGCCGAGTTTCTCGGCCAGCTCCGGGACGGTCGGGGCCCGGTCCAGCCGCTGGGCCAGCTCGTCCCCGGCCTTGGCCAGGTCCAGGCGCAGCTCCTGCAGCCGGCGCGGGACCCGCACGGACCAGGAGGTGTCGCGGAAGAACCGCTTGATCTCGCCGATGATGGTCGGCATCGCGAACGTCGGGAACTCCACGCCGCGGGCGAGTTCGAAGCGGTCGATCGCCTTGATCAGGCCGATGGTGCCGACCTGGACGATGTCCTCCATCGGCTCGCTGCGGGAGCGGAAGCGGGAGGCGGCGAACTTGACGAGTGCGAGGTTGAGCTCGACGAGGGTGTTGCGGACGTACGAGTGCTCGTGCGTCCCTTCCTCCAGCGACTCCAGGCGCTCGAAGAGGGTTTTGGACAGGGCCCGCGCGTCCACCGGGCCGATCTCGTCGTACGGGGGGATCTCCGGGAGTCCCTCGAAGGGGTCGAGGGCATCGATGGGATGATCCAGTTGTTCCGGTGGGGGTGTCGACGTCGCGATCGGGGTATGCGATGCGTCGAGCCGGGGTGACATGGTGTCCTCCATCGTTCTCGGCATATGGCTGCCGAAGCCAGTGCTTGCACTGCGGTGTGCGGCGCCTCCGAAGCCGGCGTGTAGGGGTAGGTGTCCCTACTAGGCCTACCCGGTCGAGCAAGCCGATCGCAAGTGCGTTCTGTGTGGTTATGTCCACTTATGTGAAGTTCTTCGGGTGCCGGAGTTCGCTTGGAGGGCGTAGTGTTCGAGAGCAGTCAGCGTCCACGACCTCGGGAGAGAGACGGCATGGACCACGGGACGGTCGGCAGCGCACAGTCGGGCCGGCTTCTGGTGGAGGTGCGGGAAGAGGGCTCCAGCGCCGTTGTGACACCAGCGGGTGAGCTCGATCACCACACCGCCGATCTTTTGCGCGAGCCCCTCGACGACCTCCTGGACAAGGGCTTCTCGCGCCTTGTCGTGGATTGCACCCGCCTGGAGTTCTGCGACTCCACGGGACTGAACGTCCTGCTGGGAGCCCGGTTGAAGGCGGACGCCGCCGGCGGCGGGGTCCATCTGGCCGGGATGCAGCCGGTCGTCGCCCGCGTGTTCGAGATCACCGGGGCCGAGGCGGTCTTCACCGTGCACGACTCCGTGGAGGCGGCCCTGGCCGAAGGCGGCGACTGAGTCCGCCGTCCCTGCCCTCCCGCACCCGTGAGCCGAAAACAGGGGTGTCGTGCCGGATCGGTCGGGCAGGAGAGGGCAGGAGAAGGCGGGAGACCCCCTGACGACCGCCGGCCCGGACGACCTCGGGAGCCGGCGAAAACCACTGGACGGGACGCGCGTGCGACGGACCGGCGGGCGGGACGCTCCGCGCGGACGACCGATGGACGGTGTGGACCGGACGGCCGGGTCGGCCGGGGTGCACAGCACGGGCAGGACCGGCGCGTCGGACGGCGAGCGGGACCGCGGACGGACCAGGCCGGTCGGGTCGGCCGGAGGGACGGCGAGCGGGACCACGGACCGTCGGCGGACGACACGAAGGACGGACGGCGGGTGCGGGACGGACACGCGGACGACGGACAGACGGAAGACGGACAGACGGAAGAGGACGATGTACGGGCCGGTCGGCGCTGACCGGTGCCGGACTTTCCATCGTGAACTGGTGAATCGGTGAGGTGAAGCGCTGATGAGCACCACCCGGCCTTGCTCGCCGGGCGACCGCGGCCCGGAGCCCAGCGGCGCTTCCGGGGGCTCCGACGAGGGTGCGCCGACGGCAGGCGGGCCCATGGGGGCGGCCGCACCGTCCGCGCCGTCCGGGTCCGCCGGCGGCGCGCGGGAGACCCGGGGCCCTCAGCTCCGCAGAATCGGCCTGCGGGGCGAGAGCGGTGTCGTCCCGCTGGCCCGCGACTTCACCCGCCAGGCGCTGTACGCCTGGGGCTGGTTGCCCGCATCCGGAGCCGACCAGCGGGCCGCCGCCGAGGACGTGCTGCTCGTCGTCTCCGAACTCGTCACCAACGCCTGCCTGCACGCCGAGGGCCCCGACGAACTCCTCCTGGCCTGCGACAACAAGGTGATCCGGGTGGAGGTCTCCGACCGCGGCGCCGGCCAGCCGGCCCCCCGCACCCCGCACCGCGCCGGCCGCCCGGGTGGCCACGGCATGTTCATCGTCCAGCGGCTCTGCCTGGACTGGGGTGTCGTCCGCGCCGCCGGCCGGCCGGGAAAGACGGTGTGGGCAGAACTGGGCGCACCGGCTTAGTCCGGCCCGGTTCCCGTCGGTCCGCCGGATGCACGGACACGGTTCGCGGGTTCCCGCACGAACCGCCACCGGATCCAGCACCACGACGTCGACGCCGGCCGTCCGCGCCGGTGACGGTGGCCCCGGGTGCGCGCGGTCCGGCGGTGACGACGGCCGTTCGTGTGGCAGCCGTCGGTCGTCCGCGCGGTGACGGTGGTGTCGGTCGTGCGCGTTCCTGCGGCGGTGCGGGTCCCTGCGCGGTGACGAACTGTTCCAGCTCACCCGGCCCGCCGACTCGGACACCGCCCAGCTCGAACTGCTGGCCGCTGCCGAACAGCTGGTGGCCGAGCTCGGCCTGCACCACCGGGTCACCCGGTCGGCGCCGGGGACACCGGCGCCGCGCAGGCCAGGACGTACGACGTCGAGGTCTGGCTGCCCAGCCTCGGTGCCTACGTCGAGGTCAGCTCGGTGTCGAACGCCCGCGACTACCAGGCCCGGCGCGGTGGCATCCGGTACCGGCCGACGGGCGGTGGCCGGGCGCTGTACGTCCACACCCTGAACGCCTCGGGCCTGGCCACCAGCCGTCTGGTGCCGGCGCTCCTGGAGCAGCACCAGCGGCCCGACGGCACGGTGACCATGCCCGAGGTGCTGCGGCGCCGGGGCCTGCCGGAGGGGCTGCGCGGGCCGTGAGGGCCGGGCCCACCCTGCACTCCGGCCACGCGACACACGCCGGATCGCCGCAACTGAGGCGTGTGACGCGTCTTCCTTCCTCACGGCGCCCGGCGTACCTTGACGGCCAAATCTGATGTGCCGTCAGGAACGCCGTACGGGCGCGGCCGTCAGCGCCTGTCCCGGAAGGATTGGGGTGGACCGACCGTGTCGTACCCGAAACGAACCGCCGTGCTCGCGTCCGCCGCGGCCCTGGCCGGCTCGGCGGTGCTGCTGTCGGCGCCGGCCGCCCACGCCGATGTCGTCGACGTGAACTACCGTTGCCAGACGCCGATCGGTGTCAAGAGCGCCGTCTCGCCCATCGACATCAGGGGCGTCGAGAGCGGTGGCGGCTACCGGATCACCATGTCCTGGCAGAAGGGGGTCTCCTCCAGCCCGGTCGAGCTGGGCAGGGGCGCGATGACCCCGAGCGCCACCGTCGTGGTGGGCGGGGCCGACAGCGGCACGCTTCCGGTCAGCGGGCCGCCCAACGCGGCCGCGATCCCCGCCGACACGCCCATCAAGATCAGCGACCTGGCGGGCACCTACACGCCGAGGAGGACCGGCAAGGTCACCTTCACCCCGGGCACGCTCGTCATCAAGGCGCTGGGTACCACGACGACCTGTACGCCGACCAACCATCCGGGACCGGGACTCACGCTGGACGTGACGGCGGCCGGCGGCACCTCGTCCTCGTCCTCGGCACCCTCGTCCTCCTCTGCGGGCGGGCAGCTCCCGCAGACAGGGCCGGACGACGACGTGATCGCCCTCGGCACCCTCGGCGGCACGGTCCTCCTCGCGGGCGCGGCCGGCACCCTCTGGCTCACCCGCCGCAGCCACCCGACCCGCCACTGACGACAGCCGAAGCCCAGGTGATCGCCAGCCCAGGCCAACCGCTGGAGCCGCCCATGCCGTCCCCCGCCCGCGCCTTGCTCCGTGCCGCCCTGTGCCTCTGTGCCGTGCCGGCCGCCGTGCTGGGCGCCGCGCCGAGCACGTCCGCCGCCTCCAGCGGGTGGTCCGTCGCGCCCGTGGGCGACGGCCGGCCGGCCTTCTACGCCGAGGGGACGCCCGGGGCGGTGCTGCAGGACACGGTGGCCGTCAGCAATCCCGGGGGGACGGCGGTGGTCGTGCGGCTGTCCGGGACCGGTCTGCGGACCGTGTTCGCATGCAGGGCGGAGCACGGGATACGCGTCCCGGCCCGTACCCGGGCCGAGGTGCCGTTCATGCTGACCGTACCGGCCGGCGCCGCGCCCGGCGACCGCTCCGGGGCCGTCGTCGCACGGGACGCGCGGGGGCGTACGGCGACCGTTGCGATCCGGCTGCGCGTCGGCGGCCCGGCGCTCGCCGCGCTGACCGTCGAGCATCTCGCCGTGCGCGCCGACCGCATCACGTACGAGCTGGTCAACCGGGGTACGACCGTCCTCGTGCCGAGACTCGCGGTGCGCGCCGACGGCGTCCTCGGCCGGGTTCTGGACCGGGCACCGCGCACCCTGCCCGTCCGCCTGAGCCCCGGCGCCCGCCTGGAACTCACCGAGCCCTGGCCCGGCCGGCCCGCGCTGGACGCGGTCGACGTACGCCTGACGGTCACCGCCCCGGGCGGAGCCCATGACACGGCGACCACCTCGGTGCGGTTCGTCCCCTGGGCGGCGGTGACGGAGGCGGGCGGAGCGCTGCTCACGGCGGCGGGCGCCCTGGTCGCCGTACGCAGGTGGCGGGGCCGTACCCCGGACGGCCGTCCGGGGAGCGCGAGCCGGCGGGCTTCCGTTGCCGACGAAGTGCCCCGGTGCGATCACGAGTTGGCGGAAGGCGCGGTGAAGTGAGCGGAAAGGCGGGGATGCTGCGGCTGGTGGCGGTGGCTTCGGTGCTCGCGTGGCTCGTTCTGTTGCCCGGCGGCGGACGGGCGTACGCGGCGGGCGGGCCGGCCGTCCGGCTGTCCGTCTCCCAGGCCGGCGCCGGGGGCTCGGTCACCGTCAGCGGGAGCGGTTGGCGGTCGCGCACGTTGCTCATGCTGCTGGTGTGCGGGCGTGCCACACCGGCGCGGGGTGTCATCGGCGGCACCAACTCCTGTGCCAACAGCGACGGGCGGGCCGTGACCACCGACGCCCACGGCGGTTTCAGCAAGAAGCTGCCGGTCGCCGAGCCGCCCGTGCCCTGCCCCTGCGTGGTGCACGTGGCCACCGTCACCGGCGCAACGGCGCAGGCGGACGCCGTCCTCCGGGTGGCCGGGCATCCCGTGGCCCCGCTGCCTGCCGAGCCGTCCGGGGGCCGGCTGGCGATCCTCTCCGACACCCGGCTCACCGGTTCCAGCGGCCTGCTGACCTGGTTCGGGGCTCCGCCCGGCCGCACCCTGGTCTTCACCGTCGGCAACACCGGCACGGGCACGATCAAGGACCCCGTCTTCCAGGTCGGCTCCGCGCACGGCGTCTTCGCCCCCCAGTGGGACGACCGCCAGTGGCACGGCACCCTGGCGCCCGGCCGGAAGGCCGAGGTCAGCCTGCCGGTCGAGCTGTCCGCCGGGGCGCACGGCGACTACACCGTCTCCCTGAAGTACGACGGCAGAGTCCTTGCCCAACAGCCGTGGGGCGTCGGCCGCCCCTGGGGCGTGACGCTGTTCTGGCTGCTGCTCGGCGTGGTCGTCCCGGCCGCAGTGTTCCGCGTCGGCATGGCCGTGGTGGACCGGGTACGGCCGCGGCGCCCGGCCGGTCCCCGTCGCACCCGCGCCCTGAGCCTGCCCCGGCTGCCGCGCGACCGCGGCCACGGGCAACCGCCCCCCTCGACCCTGGCCCTGCCGTGGTTCGCCCCGGACTCCGTCCCCGGCGACCCGGCCGGCCGGCTCTCCGCACCGCACACCGACAGCCCGACGAGTCCGACGACTCCCACCAGGAAAGGACCGACGTGAGCATCCGAAGGAGAGGTACGGCCGCGGGCGCCGCGCTGGCGCTGAGCGGTGCGGGCGTCCTGCTGGGCGTCGCCGCCGGCCCCGCGCAGGCGGCCGAGGTGTCGTACGCCACCCACTGCGTGCCCCCGGCGGGCATCAGTCCGATCGACGGCACCACGAAGGTCGAGATCACCGCCCCGGCCACGGCCAGGGTCGGCGACACCGTGGACGTCGTGTGGAAGTTCGTCCAGGCCGCCTCCAAGAACCCCGACATCATCGACCTGCCCGCGAACTCGGTGCAGCCGTCCGGCGTGCTGAAGGCGGCCGGTGCGCAGGTCGCCGACATCGCCATGCAGGGGCCGCGGCAGAACCCGGCGATCCCCAGGGGCGCCGCCATGGTGCTGTCCGACATGAAGGGCAGCCTGAAACTGACCACGGTCGGTGAGGTGACGCTCACGCCGGACGCGTACACCGTCAACGCGATGTCGACGGACACCAAGTGCACGCCCAAGGAGACGGTGCAGAAGGCGGCGACCATCCAGGTGACGGACGGCAGTGGCGGCGGGGGCACCTCCAGCGGCACGCCCACGCCGCCCGCGACACCGACGGGATCGGGCACCCCCACCCGGTCGGCCACACCCACCGCCACCGGCGGCCAGACCGACTTCACCGGCAAGGAGGTGCAGATCCCCTACGCCTGCAAGACCCCGATCGGCGACAAGAACGCCACCTCGCCGGTGCAGATCGACGCCAGGAAGGACGGCGCGGACTTCGCGCTCACCGTGCAGTTCAAGAAGTCGGTGATGAACAGCCCCGCCGACATCCCGAAGGGCTCCGTGAAGCCGTCCATGGAAGTGGTGCTCGGGGGCGCCGACAAGGGCACGGTGCACGTCGAGGGCCCGACGAACGCGCACGACATCAAGTCCGGCGACCCGATCGAGATCCCCGATCTCACCGGCACCTACAAGCCGGGCGCGAGCGGCACCTCCACGCTGTCCCCGGGCGTCCTGACGGTCAAGGCGCTCGGTACGACCACGACGTGCACGCCGACGAGGACCGAGGTCTCGCTCACCCTGGACACCACCGGGCAGCCGGGCGGCGCGTCCGGAGGCACCTCCACCTCCGGCGGTACGACGAGCGGCGGCAGCACCGGCGGCAGCGGCTCCGGAGGCCTCGCCCAGACCGGCGCCGACGACCATGGCGCTCTGCATGCCCTGGGCCTGGTGGCGGGCACAGCGATCCTGCTCGGCGGCGCGATCTTCACGTTCATGCCCCGACGAAGGGCACGGTAGCCGACCCGAGGGGCGCGGGGCCCTGTCGATGGGCGGCTCCGCCGCGTGGGCGCAACCAGCGACGGTCTCCCGCAAGCCGCCGATGCACCATCGCACCACGGCGCTCGGCGCCCGCCCCGGACCAAGAGGGCCACCACACCCCCAAGGGTGCGGTGGCCCTCCGTCGGCCGGGTCCGAGCGACTAGCGGACGTCGCCCATCAGCTCGTTGACCTTCTTGCGGTACATCCACACCGCCGCACCGGCGAGGACGGCGAGCCCCGCCTCCAGCGCGACATAACCCATCTTGTCGAGGTTGACGCCGCCGATGGCCGGGTTCGACATCAGCGCGGTGATGGAGTCGCCCGCGGTGACCGCGAGGAACCAGACGCCCATCATCTGCGAGGCGTACTTCTTCGGCGCCATCTTCGTGGTCACGGACAGACCCACCGGCGACAGCGTCAGCTCACCGACGGTCTGCACGAAGTAGATCGCGACCAGCCACAGCGCCGCGGCCTTGTGTCCGCCCTCGGCGATCGACAGCGGAGCGAGGAAGAGGAAGAAGGACGCACCGATCAGCACCAGGCCGGAGGCGAACTTCACGATCGTGCTCGGCTCCTTGCCGCGGCGGTTCAGCCACAGCCACAGCCAGGCGAAGACCGGCGCCAGCGCCATGATCATGACCGGGTTGACCGACTGGTACCAGGAGACCGGGAACGTCCAGCCGGCGATCGAGTTCTTGGCCGAGCTGTCCGCGAACAGCGACAGGGTCGAACCGCCCTGGTCGTAGATCATCCAGAACACGGCGGCGGCGGCGAAGAACCAGACGTAGGCCCGCACCTTCGACTTCTCGGTCGAGTCCAGGTCCTTGTCGCGCAGCATCCGCGTGATGACCAGGATCGGCACGATCAGGCCGACGAGCGTCAGCGGGATCAGCGCCCAGTTCAGGGTGAAGTGACCGGTGCCGCCCACCAGACCGTAGAAGACGGCCGCGACGGCCAGCCAGATCAGGCCCTTGCGCAGGGTCGCGGCCTTCTCCTCGCGGCTGAGCGGGGTCGGGACCTCGCTGCTCTGCGGGCTCAGGTGGCGGCCGCCGAGCAGGTACTGGGCCAGACCCAGCGCCATGCCGAGCGCGGCCAGCGCGAAGCCCAGGTGCCAGTTGACGTTCTCACCGACGGTGCCGATGACCAGCGGCGCGGCGAAGGCACCCAGGTTGATGCCGATGTAGAAGAGGGTGAAGCCACCGTCGCGGCGCGGGTCCTCCGCACCCTTGTAGAGGTGGCCGACCATCGTGGAGATGTTGGCCTTCAGCAGACCGGAACCAATGGCGACCAGGCCCAGGCCGACGAAGAAGCTCGCGGACACCGGCAGGGCCAGGCACAGGTGGCCGAGCATGATGATCAGGCCCGAGACGGCGACCGTCTTGCGAGGGCCGAGGAAGCGGTCGGCGACCCAGCCGCCCGGCAGGGCGAGCAGGTACACGAGCGACACGTACACCGAGTAGATCGCGGTCGCCGTGCCCGCGCTCATGTGGAGGCCACCCGGGGCCACCAGGTACAGCGGGAGCAGAGCCCTCATGCCGTAGTAGGAGAACCTCTCCCACATCTCGGTCATGAAGAGAGTGGCCAGGCCGCGGGGGTGGCCGAAGAAGGTCTTCTCGGACCCGGGGGTGCCCGGGCGGACCGAGTCCTTCGTCAGGCTGGACGCCATGGTCGTTCCTTGCTGGTCGGGGCGCGCGGTGGGGGACCCCCGGCTCGAGCGAAGCCGAGAGTTGGGGGAGTTGCGCGCCCGTGGGGGTGCGGCCGGCACCGGCGGGGTCGGCCGTCCGCCCCCAACGCCCGAGGGGAGTCCGTCTCCGGGTCGCGGAGGCGGTGGACGGCGACCACCGGGATCCACGCCCCGTCGCGCGGCGATGCGCTGCGGAGCCCGGCCAGAGGTCGTTCCTTTCAAGGCTGATCTTGATCAGCCCGCACACAAAAGAGACCTTCAGCCCACGTGCCCGCCGAAGGTCCCCTGGTGTACTACAGGCGTTCAGGTCACTGTAAGGCAGGACACTGCCGGATATGGAAGGACTTGAGACACGGATCACAGGTGTCGGCGGAACCGCAGGACCGGAATCGAAGGTCCTTCCTACGATCGCATCCCCAGAGCGATGGTTCGTACCAGCGGCGCGCGACCGGCGCGCGAAGGTAAGAGATCCTGAAACCGATCACACCCCAGCACCGCACGCGGGCGGTCTACCATCACCTCATGACCCGTGTACTGCTCGCCGAGGACGACGCGTCCATCTCGGAGCCGCTGGCCCGCGCCCTGCGCCGGGAAGGTTACGAGGTCGAGGTGCGCGAGGACGGACCCACCGCGCTCGACGCCGGGATGCAGGGCGGCGTCGATCTGGTCGTGCTTGACCTGGGCCTGCCGGGCATGGACGGCCTGGAGGTCGCCCGCCGCCTGCGGGCCGACGGCCACACCGTGCCGATCCTCATCCTGACCGCACGGGCCGACGAGGTGGACACCGTCGTCGGCCTGGACGCGGGCGCCGACGACTACGTCACCAAGCCCTTCCGGCTCGCCGAACTGCTCGCCCGGGTACGGGCGCTGCTCCGGCGCGGCGCCGCCGAGCCCCAGCAGCCGCCCGCTACGCACGGGGTGCGGATCGACGTCGAGTCGCACCGGGCGTGGATGGGTGACGAGGAACTCCAGCTCACCGCCAAGGAGTTCGACCTGCTGCGGGTGCTGGTGCGGGACGCCGGCCGGGTCGTCACGCGCGACCAGTTGATGCGCGAGGTCTGGGACACCACGTGGTGGTCGTCCACCAAGACCCTGGACATGCACATCTCCTGGCTGCGCAAGAAGCTCGGCGACGACGCGGCGAACCCCCGTTACATCGCCACGGTGCGCGGGGTCGGCTTCCGCTTCGAGAAGAGCTGAGCCACGCCCGGGACCCTCCCGGGACCAGCGACCACCTCAGGTAACGGAACATGCGCCGACGTCTCATCCAGTCCACCCTCGCCGTCGTCCTCGTGGTGATCGCCGTCTTCGGCGTCTCCCTGGTGATCGTCGAATCCCGGACGATCAGCAACAGCGCCCAGGAGCGGGTGGACTCCGAGGCGATCCGGCTGGCCAGCATCGTGGACAGCAGGATCCTCGCTTCGGAGAACGTCAACGCGGACGTGCTGCGCAACCCGGTGAGCAGGGAACAGTTCGCGGTCATCCGCATGCCCGGAAAGCCGCCGATCGAGATCGGCACCCGGCCGCACGGCGACGTGATCCACGCCACACAGCAGGGCGAGGAGGGCGAGACCGTCACCGTGCAGGAGCCGCGCTCCGCGGTGACCCGCGAGGTCGGCCGCACCCTGTTGATCATCGGCCTGGTGGCGCTGCTCGCGGTGGTCGCGGCCGTCCTGCTCGCCGTACGGCAGGCCAACCGGCTCGCCTCCCCGCTGACCGATCTCGCCGAGACCGCCGAACGGCTCGGCTCCGGCGATCCCCGTCCCCGGCACAAGCGGTACGGCGTCCCCGAGCTGGACCGGGTCGCCGATGTGCTGGACTCATCCGCCGAGCGGATCGGGCGCATGCTGACCGCCGAACGGCGCCTGGCCGCCGACGCCTCCCACCAGCTGCGCACTCCGCTGACCGCGCTCTCGATGCGCCTGGAGGAAATCACCCTCACGGATGACCCGGACACCGTGAAGGAGGAGGCGAACGTCGCGCTCACCCAGGTCGAGCGGCTCACGGACGTGGTCGAGCGGCTGCTGACGAACTCCCGCGACCCGCGCACCGGCTCCGCCGTCACCTTCGACCTGGACGAGGTCATCCAGCAGCAGCTCGCCGAGTGGCGCCCGGCCTACCGCAGCGCCGGCCGGGCCATCGTCAGCTCGGGCAAGCGGCATCTGCAGGCCGTCGGCACGCCCGGGGCGGTCGCCCAGGTGCTGGCGGCGCTGATCGAGAACTCCCTCATGCACGGCGGCGGCACGGTGGCGCTGCGCACCCGTGTCACCGGGAACCAGGCCGTGGTCGAGGTCACCGACGAGGGTCCCGGCGTCCCGGCCGACCTCGGCGCGCGAATCTTCGAGCGGACCATCAGCGGCCGCAACTCCACCGGGATCGGCCTGGCCGTCGCCCGCGACCTCGCGGAGGCCGACGGGGGGCGGCTGGAGCTGCTGCAGGCCCAGCCGCCGGTGTTCGGCCTGTTCCTGTCACGCACACCGCCGGCCCGCAAGCCGGCCGAGGATCAGCCGACGGTCCGTTGAGGAAGTGCGGCCAGGGGGTGCGGCGCCTACGGAACGCGCTGGGACTTCGGCTCCGATCCCGAGTGGGACCTCTGCGACTCGGCCACCAGGATCGACTCCGCCTCCTTGGCCGGCTGGACCCGGAACACCCAGGTGCGGTACGACCAGAAGCGGAACAGGGTCGCCACGCCGATGCCCACGAACTTGAAAGCGTTGCTCTGCAGCGGACTGTCCCAGCCGAAGCCGTAGGTCGCCAGGTAGAGCACGCCGTTCTCGATGACCAGGCCGATCGCACTGAAGAAGAGGAAGAGCGAGAGTTCCTTGGTGCGCCCGTTCTTTTCGCGGTCCCGGTACGTCCAGTAGCGGAAGCCCACGTAGTTGAAGGCGATCGCGACCACCGTCGCGATGATGCTGGCACGCACCACCGGGAGGTCGGAGACGTGGCGGACCAGGTTGAACACGCCGAGGTTGACGAAGATGCCCGCCACGCCGACGGTGCCGAACTTGGCCACCTCGCGTACGAGCCGTTGCAGCCCCGAGGAACGAGGTTCCATGGCTGTGCAGCTCCCGTCGGTAGGTTTCGTCAGCCCAGCCATGCTATCCGCGCGGACCCCCCGCCGCCTGCGCACCAGGCCAAGACCGGGAAACAGATCGGAAAGAGGGCGGAAAGCGACCGGTAAGAGATCGGGAGAGGGACGCGATCCGGTCGTCCCGGCGCGGCCGATACGCTAGGGGTGTGACGTTCCCGGTAGTCGGCATGGTCGGCGGGGGGCAGCTCGCGCGTATGACGCACGAGGCAGGCATCCCGTTGGGCATCAGGTTCAAGCTTCTCAGTGACACTCCTCAGGACTCTGCGGCGCAGGTCGTGAACGATGTCGTCGTCGGCGACTATCGCGACCTCGACACGCTGCGCGAGTTCGCGCGCGGTTGCGACGTGATCACCTTCGATCACGAACATGTGCCCACCGAGCACCTCAGGGCCCTGGAGGCGGACGGCATCCCCGTGCGCCCGGGCCCCGACGCGCTGGTGCACGCCCAGGACAAGGGTGTGATGCGCGCGAAGCTCGATCTGATCGGCATCCCGTGCCCCCGGCACCGGATCGTCAGCGACCCGGAGGACGTCGTCCGCTTCGCGGCGGAGGGGGACGGCTTCCCGGTCGTCCTGAAGACCGTGCGCGGCGGCTACGACGGCAAGGGCGTGTGGGTCGTGGAGACCGCCGAGGAGGCCACCGACCCCTTCCGGGCCGGCGTCCCGGTGCTCGCCGAGGAGAAGGTCGACTACGTCCGCGAGCTCGCTGCCAATGTCGTACGCTCCCCGCACGGCCAGGCCGTCGCCTACCCGGTGGTGGAGTCCCGGCAGGTGAACGGCGTGTGCGACACGGTCATCGCCCCGGCCCCCGGCCTGGACGAGGCCCTGGCGCTCCAGGCCGAGCGGATGGCCCTGACCATCGCCAAGGAGCTGGGCGTCGTCGGGCACCTCGCGGTGGAGCTGTTCCAGACCCGCGACGGCCGCATCCTCGTCAACGAGCTGGCGATGCGCCCGCACAACTCCGGGCACTGGACCCAGGACGGCGCGATCACCTCGCAGTTCGCCAACCACGTCCGCGCCGTCCTCGACCTGCCGCTCGGCGACCCGCGCCCGCGCGCCGAGTGGACGGTGATGGTCAACGTCCTGGGCGGCGACTTCCCGGACATGTACTCCGCGTACCTGCACTGCATGGCCCGCGACCCCAAGCTCAAGATCCACATGTACGGCAAGGACGTGAAGCCCGGCCGCAAGGTCGGACACGTCAACACTTACGGCGACGACCTGGACGACGTGCTGGAGCGCGCCCGTCACGCAGCCGGCTACCTGAGAGGCACGATCACCGAATGAGCCCTGTTGTTGGCATCGTCATGGGGTCGGACTCCGACTGGCCCGTCATGGAGGCCGCCGCCAAGGCCCTGGACGAGTTCGAGATCGCCTACGAGGTCGACGTCGTCTCCGCGCACCGCATGCCGCGCGAGATGATCGCGTACGGCGAGCAGGCCGCCGACCGCGGCCTGAAGGTGATCATCGCCGGGGCCGGTGGCGCAGCGCACCTGCCCGGCATGCTCGCCTCCGTCACCCCGCTGCCGGTCATCGGCGTGCCGGTCCCGCTGAAGTACCTCGACGGCATGGACTCCCTGCTGTCCATCGTGCAGATGCCGGCCGGCGTGCCCGTGGCCACCGTCTCCGTCGCCGGCGCCCGCAACGCCGGGCTCCTCGCGGCCCGCATGCTCGCCGCGCACGACGAGGACCTGCTGCACCGGATGCGCGACTTCCAGCAGGACCTGAACGACCAGGCCACCGAGAAGGGCAAGCGGCTGCGCTCCAAGGTCGAGGGCCAGGGCCACTTCGGCTTCGGGAAGTGACGGGGATGACGTCTGTGGAGGGGGCCCGGGAACTGCTGCGCGAGTTCCCGGTGGTCGACGGCCACAACGACCTGCCGTGGGCGCTGCGCAAGGCGGCCGGCTACGACCTGGACAGGCTGGACATCGCCGGCCACCAGGGCGAGCACCTGCACACCGACATCCCGCGGCTGCGCGAGGGCGGGGTCGGCGCGCAGTACTGGTCGGTGTACGTGCCGGCCGAGCAGCCCGACCCGGTCGCGGCGACGCTGGAGCAGATCGACTGCGTCCGGCGGATGCTGGCCCGTTACCCGGCGGACCTGGCCCCCGCACTGACCGCCGCCGACATGGAGACGGCCCGCGAGGACGGCCGTATCGCCTCCCTGATGGGTGCCGAGGGCGGCCACTCCATCGCCAACTCGCTGGGCACCCTGCGCGGTCTGTACGCGCTCGGCGTGCGCTACCTGACCCTCACCCACAACTCCAACGTGGACTGGGCGGACTCCGCGACCGACGAGCCGAGGGCCGGCGGCCTGACCGCGTTCGGCCGCGAGGTCGTCCGTGAGATGAACCGGCTCGGCATGCTGGTCGACCTCTCGCACGTGGCGCCGACGACGATGCGCGACGCGCTCGACACGTCCGAGGCGCCGGTGGTCTTCTCCCACTCCTCCGCCCGCGCGGTCTGCGACCACCCGCGCAACATCCCCGACGACGTCCTGGAGCGGCTGCCGGCCAACGGCGGCGTGGCGATGGTGACGTTCGTGCCGAAGTTCGTACTCCAGGCGGCCGTCGACTGGACCGCCGCAGCCGACGACAACCTGCGTGCCCACGGTCTGCACCACCTGGACACCAGTCCCGAGGCGATGAAGCTCCACCGCGCGTTCGAGGAGCGCAACCCGCGCCCGGTCGCCACGGTGTCCACGGTCGCCGACCACCTGGACCACATGCGCGAGGTCGCCGGAGTCGACCACCTGGGCATCGGCGGCGACTACGACGGCACCGCGTTCACCCCCGACGGCCTCGGCGACGTCTCCGGCTACCCCAACCTCCTCGCCGAACTCCTCGACCGCGGCTGGTCCAGGGCCGACCTGGCCAAGCTGACCTGGCAGAACGCGGTGCGGGTGCTGGGTGCGGCCGAGGACGTGGCCCGCGGCCTCCAGGCCACGCGCGCGCCGTCCGTCGCCACGATCGAGTCGCTGGACGGCACGGACGGCTGACGGTCCAGGACGCGAGGGTCGTGGTGGCCGTCCGCCCCCGCGCGCAGGAAGTACCGGTCGAGCGGTGCGCCGAGGCGTAGCCCGGTGACCCGCTCCGGGCGGGCGAGGAGCGGCCGGCCGAGCACCACCCGCTCGGCGCCGGCGGCCGGGCAGCAGCCGGGAGGCCCTGGTGACGCCGGCGGTCAGGTCGGTCGGGCCAGGGCCGCCGGTCGGGACGCCGGACCGGCCGGACCGCACCAGACGCCGCGGACCCCGCCCTCCGGGCGGACGACGCTACTTTCGAAACACGCCCTAGTGGTGCCCTGGTAGTGTTTCGTCACGGCGAGCTCACTCGACGTGACGAAGTACTGCCAGCCCCTGGTCACGCGTGTTCGACAGACCCCCGGGTCACGGATGTTCGATCCGGCACAGGCAGAACGGATGCCCGGCAGGGTCGGCGTACACCTGGAAGTCCTTCTTCTCGCGGTCCCGAAGGTCCAGCGGCCGGGCGCCCAGCGCGAGCACCCGCTCATGGGCTGCGTCGACGTCCGCCCAGGTCGGGCCCGCGTCGAAGTCCAGGTGGAACTGCTGGCCGTTGCGGTCGGCGCGCGGCCACTCCGGCGGGGTGTGTCCCTCGGCCCGCTGGAAGGCCAGCCGCGGACCGTCAGGCACCTTGAGCACGACCCAGTCGTCGTCCTCCGCCTGCGGGGTGCCCCCGGCCACCGCGGCGTAGAAGCCGGCCAGCGCGTGCGGATCGGGGCAGTCGAGCACGACGGAACGGAAACGGGCGACGGACGCCATGGGATCCTCCTTCGGGACGCTCAGCAGGCGCACAGGCAGAACGGGTGCCCGGCAGGGTCGGCGTACACACGGAACGTCCGCTCGCGGTCGTCGGCGTCCAGCGGCTTCGCGCCCAGCTCCAGCACCCCCTTCTCGGCCGCGTCCAGGTCCTCCACCACCAGGTCCAGGTGGAACTGCTGCGAGTGGTCGGCGGCCGGCCAGCGCGGCGGCACGTACCCCGGCGCCTCCTGGAAGGCCAGCGCCGGGCCGCCGGGCACCTTCAGATCCACCCACTCGCCGCTGTCGTCGGAGTTCGCCTCCACCGTGCCGCCCAGCACCGCGGCGTAGAAGCCGGCCAGCGCACGGGGATCGGGACAGTCCAGCACCACGACAGCGAATTTGGCGAGAGCCATGACTACCTCCTCGGGTTACCCCTAGGACCGGGTAACCGGTAACGGTTACTGCATGCTCCCGCATTGGGGGTAACGTCGCAAGCATGAGCGAGAGATCGGCCGCCCCCGCAGCGCTCGGGCTCGTGGAGTCCCTGGTCAACAGCCTGAGCGTGGATACCGGCGCCGACGCGCTCGACACGGCCGACGGACGCGCGCGCTTCGGGATCCCCGAGGCCGGGCTGGCCGAGGCGCGGGAGCTGCGCGAGTCGCTGCGCGCCGCGCTGCTGGCGCACGCCGGGCACGGGCCGCACCGCGTGGTCACCCCGCTCGGCGAGCTGCTGGCCCGTGCCCCCCTGTACGTCACCGTCGACCCCCGGGACGGCTCCGCCGCGCTCGCCTGCGCGCCGGACGCCCCGCTGCTCACCCGGGTCGCCGCCGCCGTGGCCGAGGGGGTCGTCGAGGGCACCTGGATGCGGCTGAAGGCCTGCGAGGCCGCAGACTGCCACTGGGCCTACTACGACCGCAGCCCCGCCGGGCGGGGCCGCTGGTGCTCGATGCAGGTGTGCGGGGCGCGCGCGAAGATGCGGCGCTACCGGGCGAAGGGGCCCTGACTCACAGGGTCTTGGTGCAGAATGCGGAAAGACGCCGGTTCGGCCGACTGAGCCTCGGCCGAACCGGCGTCGCCGTACGCCTGTCGTGCCGTCGGTCCGTTACGCGGTCGGACGGCCCATCGCCCGGTAGGTCCAGCCCGCCCGGCGCCACAGCTCCGGTTCGAGCGTGTTGCGGCCGTCCAGGATCACCCGGGCCGCCGCGACGTCGCCGAGCGCCGCCGGGTCCAGCTCGCGGAACTCCCGCCACTCGGTCAGGTGCAGGACGACCTCGGCCGAGCGCGTCGCGTCCAGCGCGGAGTCGGCGTACCCGAGCGTCGGGAAGACCTTGCGGGCGTTGTCCATGCCCTTCGGGTCGTACACCGTGACCTGGCCGCCCTGGAGGTGGATCTGCCCGGCCACGTTCAGCGCCGGCGAGTCGCGGACGTCGTCGGAGTCGGGCTTGAAGGTGGCGCCGAGCACCGCGACCCGCTTGCCGAGGAAGGAGCCGCCGCCGAGCGCCTCCCGGGTCATTTCGACCATCTGGCCGCGTCGGCGCATGTTGATGGAGTCGATCTCGCGCAGGAACGTCAGTGCCTGGTCCGCGCCCAGCTCACCGGCCCGAGCCATGAACGCCCGGATGTCCTTCGGCAGACAGCCGCCGCCGAACCCGATCCCGGCGCGCAGGAACTTCTTCCCGATCCGGTCGTCGTGTCCGATGGCCTCCGCCAGCTTCGCCACGTCACCGCCCGCGGCCTCGCACACCTCCGCCATCGCGTTGATGAAGGAGATCTTCGTGGCGAGGAAGGAGTTCGCGGCCGTCTTCACCAGCTCCGCGGTCGGGAAGTCGGTCACCACGAACGGCGTGCCCTCGCCGATCGGGGCCGCGTAGACCTCCCGCAGCAGCTTCTCGGCGCGCTCGCCGCGCACGCCGACCACGATGCGGTCCGGGTGCAGGGTGTCCTGCACGGCGAAGCCCTCACGCAGGAACTCCGGGTTCCAGGCCAGCTCGGCGTCCCCGCCCACCGGCGCATGCTCGGCGAGATACGCCGCCAGCCGGTCCGCCGTGCCCACCGGCACCGTCGACTTGCCGACCACCAGGGCCGGTCCGTGCAGGTGCGGGGCGAGCGAGGAGATCGCGGAGTCGACGTACGACATGTCGGCCGCGTAGTCACCGTGCCGCTGCGGGGTGTTCACGCACACGAAGTGCACGTCACCGAAGGCACCGACCTCGGCCCAGTCGGTGGTGAAGCGCAGCCGCCCGGTCGACCCCTCGAAGCCCGCCACGTGCCGGCGCAGCAGGTCCTCGAGCCCCGGCTCGTACATCGGGGTCTCGCCGCGCTCCAGCAGGGCGATCTTCTCGGGCACTGCATCGAGTCCCAGCACTTCGAAACCGAGCTCGGCCATGGCTGCGGCATGCGTGGCGCCGAGGTAGCCGGTGCCGATCACGGTGATCTTCAGGCTCATGGATGCGCTCCAGCTCGGGTACGTCGGTGCTGCGGCCCCTGAGCATAGTCGGGCCGCTCGCCGGGCAATTTCACCGCTGTCGTGTAGCTCACGTATGCGTGCCACGTACGGCCCCCTAAAATTTGAGTTACTTAACGGTAATTAGCGTCAGTATCACTGCGTCTTTGGAGCGTGAGAGACCGTGGCCGGATCGGCTGACTTCGACCTGTACCGCCCGTCCGAGGAGCACGACATGCTCCGGGACGCCGTCCGCTCCCTGGTCGAGGCGAAGATCGCGCCGTACGCCGCGGCGGTGGACGAGGAGGCCCGCTTCCCGCAGGAGGCCCTCGACGCCCTGGTCGCCGGCGACCTGCACGCCGTGCACGTCCCCGAGGAGTACGGCGGCGCCGGCGCCGACGCGCTCGCCACGGTCATCGTGATCGAGGAGGTGGCCCGTGCCTGTGTCTCCTCCTCCCTCATCCCCGCGGTGAACAAGCTCGGCTCGCTCCCGGTGATCCTCTCGGGCTCCGAGGAGCTGAAGAAGAAGTACCTGGCACCCCTGGCCAAGGGCGACGCGATGTTCTCGTACTGCCTCTCCGAGCCGGAGGCGGGCTCGGACGCGGGCGGCATGAAGACCAAGGCGGTCCGCGACGGCGACCACTGGGTCCTCAACGGCGTGAAGCGCTGGATCACCAACGCGGGCGTCTCCGAGTACTACACGGTCATGGCCGTGACCGACCCGGCCAAGCGCACCAAGGGCGTCTCCGCCTTCGTGGTCGAGAAGTCCGACGAGGGCGTCTCCTTCGGTGCCCCCGAGAAGAAGCTCGGCATCAAGGGCTCCCCGACCCGCGAGGTCTACTTCGACAACGTCCGCATACCCGCCGACCGCATGATCGGCGAGGAGGGCACCGGCTTCGCGACCGCGATGAAGACCCTGGACCACACCCGCATCACCATCGCCGCCCAGGCGCTGGGCTGCGCGCAGGGCGCCCTCGACTACGCCAAGGGCTACGTCCAGGAGCGCAAGCAGTTCGGCAAGCCGATCGCCGACTTCCAGGGCATCCAGTTCATGCTCGCCGACATGTCGATGAAGATCTCGGCGGCCCGCGCCCTCACCTACCAGGCCGCCGCCGCCTCCGAACGCGGCGACGCCGACCTCACCTACCTGGGCGCCGCCGCCAAGTGCTTCGCCTCGGACGTGGCCATGGAGGTCACCACGGACGCCGTCCAGCTCCTCGGTGGCTACGGCTACACGCGGGACTACCCGGTGGAGCGGATGATGCGCGACGCGAAGATCACGCAGATATACGAGGGCACGAACCAAGTTCAGCGGATCGTGATGGCCAGGAACCTTCCCTAGCAGGATTTTTGCAGGTCAGAAGCTGTTTCGACGGTCCGGAGAGGCGCCCTCGGGTTTCTGTCCATTGCGGCCCGATCAGGGCCGTTCCTGAGCGTCACGCTGGGGGAATCCTGGGCAGATGCCGGGCTGGAAGTGGCCGCTGACCTGCACAAACAACACAGCCCCCGGCGCGACGCCGGGGGCTGTTGTCGTACACGGTCAGGCGACTTCTGACGCCTCCGTGGGGTCGTCGGCGTCGGGCGTCAACATCGTGGCGATGGCGGCCCGGCCGCGCTGCTCGGCTCCTTCGATGCAAGGGCCCCTGAGAATCGCCTCCGGAATTTCCACAAGCCCCTTCCCCAGTGGGCGGGGTGAAGGCGTTGGACACGTCGCCCTGCACGACGAACGACCCCGTGACCGTGCGGTACACGTTCGGCGGTCCTTCTCCCCGCACTCGCCGTTGCCGTTGCCCGTGAGCCGGGTGAGTGCCGAACGTTCGGACATGCCGAACCCCTTGCTCTGGCCCCGTTTGGGCCGCCTGACCAACGACAGGAGAAGGGGCGGCGCTACGCGTCTATGCGTGAACGCGACTATGCATGTCCTTGCACAAAGTGGGCCCGGACCACTCCGGGACGTGGTCATGCTCCCGTGCCTGCGCAGACTGGGCGGACCTGGTCGCCGTCGGATATGGCTGACGGCAGCCCCGAGGGCGGACGCCTGGGAGAAGGGTTGGTCACATGACCCACGGCGGCCGGGAACCGGCAGAAGCAGCAGGTGAGCATGACCAGCCATCACAGCTGAGCATGACCAGCCATCACAGCCTCGAAGGGCGCCGGGCCTGCTCGTCTACTGCGCGACGGGTGGTGCCTCCAGCGCGCCTCCTGCCTGCGCAGGCTGTTGGTGATCATGGGGAAATGCTGGGGAGGCCCCCCTCTGGGAGGGGTGTTCGTGCAGGCCGGAGCCGTATGGCCTGTAAAGCACGCAGATGTCAGGAAAGGCGCCCCCCCCGGGCGCCTTTCCGCTGTCGCGGCGCACCTTACGACCGGTCGGTCACATGCGGGCGGGACCGGGGCGTCGTAGGACGGAAGCACCCGGGGTCCGCCCCGGGCCCCCGGGTTCCAGGAGGAGCCATGCCCCAGTCCCAGATGATGCCGGCCCTGTCCCAGCAGATGCAGGACTGCATCGAGGCCTGCATGAGCTGCCACAGCATGTGCGAGGAGACCATGAGCTCGTGCATGCAGAAGGGCGGCCAACAGCAGATGCAGGTCATGCGGGCGCTGATGGACTGCTCCGAGACGACCCGTGTGTGCGCCGACATGATGATGCGGCGCTCGCCCATGTCCGCCGACATGTGCACGATGTGCTCGAAGGTGTGCGAGATGTGCGCCGAGGCGTGTATGTCCATGCCCGACGACCAGCAGATGATGCGCTGCGCGGAGGCGTGTCGCCGCTGCGCGCAGACGTGCCGGGCGATGGCGGGAGCCGGCATGTGAGCCGGTGAAACGGTCGAGGGCACCCGCGCAGGGTGCCCTCGACCGTTTCACCGGAGCCGGGTCAGGTGCCGGAGACGGTGACCTTCTGGTCGTTGTTCAGCTCGTCCACCAGCGTCTTGACCTTCGCCTTGTCCCAGACGAGGTTGCCGCCGACGGAGCCGGAGATCGGCATGTTCATGGAGGTGCCGTCACCGCCCTGGACGCCCTTCATGGCCCAGAACATCGAGGCCAGGTCCCACAGGGACATGTCCTTGTCGACGATCAGGGAGTCCAGGCCCGCGCCCATGGTCGGGTAGAGCTTGAACGGGTTAAGGACCGTCGACGGGGTGGCCACCTGGTGGGCCAGCGCCGACAGGAACTTCTGCTGGTTCTTGGTGCGCTGCAGGTCGGAGGCGGCGAACGCGTGCCGGGTGCGGACGAAGGCGAGGGCCTGCGGGCCGTTCAGCTTCTGCTTGCCGGCCTTGAAGTCGGCGCCCGAGTACGAGTCCTTGAAGCCCTTGTCGATGTCGATGGTGACACCGCCGACGGCGTCCACGATGTTGGCGAAGCCCTGGAAGCCGATCTCCACGTAGTGGTCGATGTGCAGCCCGGTGTTCGCCTCGATCGTGCGGACCAGCAGCGTCGGCCCGTCCTCGGCGTAGGTCGCGTTGAGCTTCGCGTGCCGGCCCTGCGCCGGGTAGACCTTCCCGGAGGTCGAGCCCTTGTACGACGGGACGACGACGTCCGAGTCACGTGGCAGCGATATCAGCGTGTCCCCGTTGCCGCCGACGTGCAGGATCATCATCGAGTCCGTGCGCTTGCCCTGGGCGCTGCCGGTGTGCAGCTTCTTCTCGTCCGCCTTGGACATGCCCTCGCGGCTGTCCGAGCCGACGATCAGGTAGTTCGTGCCGGAGCCGGACGCCGGCCGGTCGATGACCTTCGACAGGTCGACCTCACGGCGCAGCTTGGAGTCGGCCCAGAAGTAGGTCGCGACGGAGGCGACGACCAGCACGGTCGCCAGCGTGATCGCGGTCCACTTGATCCGGCGCCGCCAGTTCGGGCGCGGCCGGTACCGGTCGAGCTCCGGGTCAGGGTCGTTGTCGTTGGGGACGAAGCCGCCGCCGCGCCGCCCGCCGCCGTACACGTGCCCCGTGCTGTAGCCGCTGTCGTAGCCCGAGCCGTCGTCGTATCCCTGGCCGTCCACGTACGACGGCTGCTGCGGGACCCCGGCCGCACCGTACGGCGGCGCCGCCGGGCCGGGGTCGCCGTAGGAGCGCTGACCGGGCGGTACCGCCGGGCCGCGCCGCACCTGACGCATCACGCGGGCGCCCTCCGGCTGTGCGCCGGCACTGCCGCGTCCGTAGCGCGGGCCGCGGTTGTCGTCGGACCATCCCTCGGGCCAGTCATTCATGCGACCAGTGTGCCGGGCGCCGGTGTGGGGCTTACAAGGGCTGTCGGAAAATAGGGGCGGCGCTGTTGCGAAGCTGACACAAATTCCACGAATGTCACTTCGGCATAAGGTGGAGGGCATGACAGACCAGGTCACGGACGTGGAACCGGACATCCCCGGCAAGCCGACGTCCGCCTCGCGCACCACCCTCAGCCACATCATGACCCACAACGACACCAACCTGCTGGGGACGGTGCACGGCGGCGTGATCATGAAGCTGGTCGACGACGCGGCCGGCGCGGTGGCCGGCCGGCACTCCGGCGGCCCCGCCGTCACCGCGTCCATGGACGAGATGGTCTTCCTGGAGCCGGTCCGCGTCGGTGACCTGGTCCATGTGAAGGCGCAGGTGAACTGGACCGGCCGGACCTCCATGGAGGTCGGCGTCCGGGTCCTCGCGGAGCGCTGGAACGAGTCGACGCCGCCCACCCAGGTCGGCTCGGCCTACCTGGTCTTCGCGGCCGTCGACGCCGACGGCAAGCCGCGCCGGGTGCCGCCGGTGATCCCCGAGACCGACCGCGACCGGCGCCGCAACCAGGAGGCCCAGATCCGCCGCACCCACCGCCTGGCCCGCCGCCGCGCGATCCGCGAGCTGCGCGAGAAGCGGGCGGCGGAGGGATTCGAGGATTAGGGCGTGTTTCGAAAGTCCCGTCTGGTCCGCGACGCCTGGCACGGCACCTCGCCGCGTTGTCGGGATCGTCCACGTACGCCCGGTACGAGGAGGCGGACCTTGATGATCCGTCGCTCGGTGCGGGTGGGGGTACGGCGCGGGCTTGTGCGCGGACGGCTGGAGCGGTCGGCCATGCCGGCCTCGCCGAGCCGGCGGTAGCGGTCGGCCCACCGCTGGGCGGTGGTCGGCGAGACCTGGAAGCGTTCCGCGGCCCGCCGCAGTGGCCAGCCGTCGTCCACGACGCAGCGGGCCAGACGCAGGCGTCCGGTCTCGGTCAGGGGTGCATTACGGTGGACCACGAGGGCCTTTCTGTCGGTGCAGATGTCGCAATCCACACCGAACCGGAAGGCCCTCACCCGTTCAAGATCCCTCAGCCGAGATCTGGCTCACCCGTCCACAACCTCCCGAGACAGAACAGCTAGGCGCCGGCGCAGGTCACCTCGCTGCCCCGCACGGCCGTCTGCTGCGGAAGGGCGGGATCCTCGTAGCGCACCTTGCGCACGTCCTTGAAGTCGGCCCCCGCGGTCACCTTCAGCAGCGGCCCCTGGCCCGGCACGGCGCGCAGCTGGGCGCCGGGGATGGCCACGGCCAGGGCGCGGGCGGAGCGGTCCCAGCGGGGGTCGTACGTGATCACCGTGTGCGGCACATGGGCGGGGGCGGTCACCGGCCGGTGGGTGGTGGCGAAGCCGGCCGCCGCGAGGGAGGCGTCGACGCGCTTGGCGAGCCCCGTCGTGCCGTTGCCGTTCACCACCTGGACCTGGATCTGCCGCGGGTCCACCTCGATGGGCGTCGAAGGCCGCGGGTGCGCCTGTGCGCGGTGCGCGGGTGGCGGCGCGGTGAGCGGCTTGTCGTCGCGGAGGGCCGCGAACAGCTGGTCCGCCTTGCCCTGGTCCCACTTCAGCGTCGAGCCGATGCCCTTGACGCCGAAGTTCAGCTGCCCGATGGGCACGGTGGCGAACTCCGAGGAGGACGCCGAGAAGTTCCGCATGGCCCGGCCGAGGTCGAGCAGTTCGTCGACGCCGAAGCCCTCGTCGGCCCGGACCGAGCCGAGCACCGCCCGGGTCACGTCCCGGAACCGCATCGGGTTCAGCAGTACCCCGGAGGAGGTGATCCGCTCGATCAGTGCCGCCAGGAACCGCTGCTGCCGCCGCATCCGGCCCAGGTCGCTGGTGGCGTCGACATGCCGGGCCCGCACGTACTGCAGGGCCTGCCCGCCGTTGAGCGTGTGCGTGCCGGGCGAGAGGTCGAGCCCGCTGTACGCGTCCTTCAGCGGGGTCGTCGTACAGATGCTCACCCCGCCGAGGACGTCCACGGTCTTCATGAAGCTGGTGAAGTCGACCTCCAGATAGTGGTCGATCTTCAGATGGGTCATGTTCTCGACCGTGCGGACGGTCAGCTGGGGGCCGCCCTCGGAGTAGGCCGCGTTGAGTCTGATGGGGTGTGCCGGGTGCCGCTTGCCGGTGGCCGGGTCGGTGCTCGCGGGCACCTCGGCCAAGGAGTCGCGCGGCAGGCTGACCACGGTGGCCCGGTCCCGGTTCTCGGAGACGTGCACGATCATCATCGTGTCGGTGCAGTGGCAGGGCGCCCCGCCCAGCCGGTACCGCCGCCGTTCCTGCGCGGTGATCTTGTCCCGGCCGTCGGTGCCGACCAGCAGGATGTTCGTGCCGTGGCCCGCTTGCGGCCGGTTCCCCATGTCCTTGAAGGCGTCCACCCGGGCGATACCCCCGTCCAGGCTGCTGACCACCGCGTGCCCGATCCCGGCGGAGGCGAGCACCACGACGGACAGCGTGCTCACCGCCCGCATGGCCCAGCGGGGCCGCCGGGGCGGCCGTACCGACCGCACCGGCCGCTCGGGCGGGCGCGGCACACGGCGGGGGGGCTGTGGTCGGCGCTGCGGAGCGGGGGCACCACCCACGCTCTTGGCAGTGGGGGAGGGGGACCGAGGCGGGCTGACCAAGGGGAGCACCTCCGGACGACGCCGTACGTGGGATCCGTGAGCACGGTAGGCCGATACGATCTCCAGCCCGGCCCGTGGCCCCGGCGGCGCGCACCGGTGTCCCCCGTTCGCGGTAACGTGAGCCCCCTATGAACGCCAAGCCCGACGTGCGGCACCCCGCTGTTTCCGTGATCATGCCCGTCCTCAACGAGGAACGGCATCTGCGCGGGGCCGTCCAAGCGATCCTCGCGCAGGAGTACGCCGGCGAGATGGAGGTCGTGATCGCCCTCGGTCCGTCCACGGACCGCACGGACGAGATCGCGGCTCAGCTCGTGGCGGAAGACGCGCGCGTGCACACCGTCCCCAACCCGACCGGCCGTACGCCCGCGGCGCTGAACGCGGCGATCAAGGCCTCCCGGCACCCGATCGTGGTCCGCGTCGACGGCCACGGCATGCTCTCGCCGAACTACATCGCGACCGCCGTGCGGCTGCTGGAGGAGACCGGCGCGCAGAACGTCGGCGGCATCATGCACGCCGAGGGCGAGAACGACTGGGAGCGCGCGGTCGCCGCCGCCATGACCTCGAAGATCGGCGTCGGCAACGCGGCCTTCCACACCGGTGGCGAGGCCGGGCCCGCCGAGACGGTCTACCTCGGTGTCTTCCGCCGTGAGGCCCTGGAGCAGCAGGGCGGCTACAACGAGGAGTTCGTCCGCGCCCAGGACTGGGAGCTGAACTTCCGGATCAGGGAAGCGGACGGGCTGATCTGGTTCTCGCCGGAGCTGAAGGTGTCGTACCGGCCGCGGCCGAACGTGCGGGCGCTGGCCAAGCAGTACAAGGACTACGGCCGTTGGCGGCACGTGGTGGCCCGCTACCACTCGGGCTCCATCAACCTGCGCTACCTCGCCCCGCCGACGGCGGTGTGCGCGATCGCGGCCGGGATCGTGGCCGGCGCGGCGCTCACCCCGTGGGCCTTCCTCGTCCCCGGCGGCTATCTGGCGGCGATCGTCGCGGGCTCGTTCCCTGCGGGCAGGGGCCTGCCGGTCAAGGCCCGGCTGCAGATCCCGGTGGCCCTGGCCACCATGCACATGTCGTGGGGCTGGGGCTTTCTGACCAGCCCGCGGTCGCTGGCGAAGAGGGTCGTCGCGTCGCGGCGGCCGGCGGTGCCGGCGTAATACGCACGCTGCCCGAAGGGCCTCACCCCAGGCTGGGGGGAGGCCCTTTTTCGCGTACGCAACCGCGCTCGGTCGTGTCCTGACGGTGAAGCAGCCGTGGCTCTTTCGCCCGAAGGGCCGCGGTGCGGGGATCTCGGGGGACCGCTGCCCGCTGCGCAGGAGAGGCCGGAAGACCCGGTTGCTGCCCGTCCGGTTCGACGCCGAGGCGCGCATCCAGGCCTGCGCCGAGCGGCAGGCAGGCCGGGGCGCCGGCGGGAACTGCGGCGGATCCACCGGGCCCGGGTGGGCGCGACCAGAGCCGTCCTGCGGGGGACCGCTGCCCGCTGACGTGTGGGGAGGGGCCGCCGCACGAATGGCGGGCCCCTCCTCGTGTCCGTGCCGTCACGCGGCCGTCGGGCCGTCACCACCGGTAGGGCTTGTACACGTCCATGCACTTGCTGGTGTCCGCGGCGTTGATCGAGTCGGTGTTGCCCGGGAGGTCCCCGGCCTTCGACCTGGTCTGGCGGGGATAGCTCGTGCCCGTGCGCCAGTCCGCGCCGACGACCACCGTGACACCGGACACCTCGGTGGACTGCTTCACCGAACTCAGCGGGATGCCGAGCGCCTTGGCGACGGCCTGGGCATCGCCCGCCAGGTCCGCGCTCGGGTACTGCACGACCGTGCCGTCCTCGGACAACGCCCCCGAGGTGTCGGCGGCCGCCTTGGTGTAGCCCTTCTGCGCCAGCACCTGGCTGATGGCGTTCGCCCGGCCCTGAACCGCGCTCTGCGCGGAGGACCGGGTGCCGTTGCGCACCAGCACCCCCAGCCGGCCGGGGTCGGTCGAGGGGGTCCTCGTCGTCTCGTCCTTGGTCGCGACCTGCTTCGTCTCCGACTTGGTGCCGTTCTTGTCGAGCGGCACGTCGTCGCGGAGCATCTCCCAGAGCTTGTCGGCGTTGGCCGGGTCCGGCACGACGTGCTGGTCGTTCTGCGAGTCCGCGATGTTGGGCATCGTCACGCTCGTGATGCGGTTCGTCGGCACCGACTTCAGCTCCATGGCCAGGTCGTACAGCTTCTTGACCGAGCCGATCTCCTCGGAGACCTGGAGCGACTTGGTGGCCGCCTCGGCGAGGTCCATCAGCCGTCCGCTGTCGGTGAAGACGTTCTGGTGCTTCAGTGTGCGGATCATCGAGTTGAGGTACATGTGCTGGGCGCGGGCCCGCAACGGGTCGCTGCCCCAGGCATGCCGCGTGCGCAGCCACTGCAGGGCCTGCTCGTGGTAGATCTTCCGTGTCCCGGCCCTCAGCTTCAGCCCGGAGCCGCCGGGTTGGTCCGGTGTCGGATGGTCCCAGACGTTCTGTTTCACACAGACCTCGACGCCACCGATGGCGTCAGCCATGCTCACGACACCCGCGAAGTCGATCATCATCCAGTGGTCGATGTAGACCCCGGTCAGGTTCTCCCAGGTGGCCAGCGTGCAGCCGGCCCCGCCCCGGGCCAGGCTCACGTTGATGATGTCGTTGGTCGGCGGATAGACCTTGCCGGTCTTCGGGTCCGTGCACTTCGGGATGTCGACGCGGGTGTCCCGGGGGATGCTGACCAGAGCGGCGCTCTTGCGGTCCGCGGACAGATGGATGAGCATCTCCACGTCGGCCAGCGGCGGGCTGCCGACCTTGTCCCTGCTGCCGCCGAGCTTCACGTCCTCCGCGGAGTTACGGCTGTCGGAGCCGATCAGCAGAATGTTCACCGGCGTCTGGCCCGCCGCGTTGGGCGCGGTCTTGTGCGCCTTGGCGTCGCCGCTCTCCCGCTGCCCCTTGCGGATGTTGGCGTTCAGATGTTGGTAGTACAGGTAACCGGCGCTAGCCGTGCCGAGTATGACCACCGCCAGCACGGTCGCCGACCAGCGCAGAGCGCGGCGTCTGCGACGGGGCCGCTCGCTCGACCCGCCCCTGCGCCGCCCCCCGCCGTGCCGACCGGACCCCTCCGGCGTCACCCGGTCCCACGGTGCGGGCGACGTTCTGTCGCCGACCGCAGGATCCTGCCCCCGCACATCACTCTGCGCCAATCGTCCTGCCCTCCCCTACCCTTGCGCCATGAAACGGGCCCGTCCCGCGTCCGGTTAGACGCACGACGGGCCCGTCGGGTTACCTACGATGCGCACTTCACCTTGTCCGCCGTGGACTTGTCGACCGCCGGCGCCTTCGTCGGAGCGGTGAGGGAGACCCCCGCGCCCTTGAAGTCCTTGCCCAGGGTCAGCGTCATCGCCGGCAGCCCCTGGGAGTTGGTCACGCTCTTGCCGGGCTTGAGCGCCGAGCCGGGCAGGCCCATGAGATGGGCCAGCTCCCGGGCCTGGGCCGCCTGGTCGGGCGCGTACTCCAGCGTGGTCCTGCTCAGCGCCGTCGGCGCGTTGCCCGCGTTCTCCGACTTCAGCACACCCTCCTGGTTCTGCAGCCAGTCCAGGGTCTCCTGCGCGCTGCCGGCGACGGCGCCGCCGTTGAGGATCCGCACCCGCACGTCGGAGGGCGCGGACCTGCTGCCGTTCAGGCGCGCGGCCTGCGCGTCCTTCTCCGCCTTCTGCTTCTTCTTCACCTCGGTGAAGGAGACGTCGTTGTTGATCGCGTCGAACACCTGCGGAGCCAGCGCCGGGTCGACGATCACCGTCTTGTGGACGACGCCGTCCGCCGGGTTGTCCTTCACCGGCACGGTGAGGAAGGTGATGTTCTTCGTCGGCACCTTCTTCAGCTCGAGGGCGATGTCCTTGAGCGTGGTCACGGAGCCGATGCCCTTGTCGACCGTGAGCGCCTTCGTGGCGGCCTCGGCGAGGTCGAGCAGTTTCCTCGGGTTGGTGAGCGTGTCGCTGGAGGACATCTTCCGCATCAGCGAGGCCATGAACTGCTGCTGCACCTTGATGCGGTCGAGGTCGCCCTGGTTGCCCCAGCTGTGCCGGGTCCGCACGAAGGCCAGCGCCTGCTCGCCCTGGATCTTGTGCTCACCGGCGGACAGGTGCAGGTGCGACTCCTTGTCGTCGACAGCGTGGGCGAGACACACGTTCACGCCGTCGACCGCCGTCGTCAGCGTCTTCACGGCGTTGAAGTCCACCATCATGAAGTGGTCCGGCTGGATGCCGGTGACCTCCTTCACCGTGCGCATGGTGCAGCCCGGGTCCCGGCCGTCCTGCCCGAGGCTGGTGTTGAAGCGCACGTTCTCCGTGCCGGGGATGATCTTGGTCGAGCCGTCGGCCTGCCTGGTCGGGCAGTCCGGCACGTTCACGATCAGATCGCGCGGGATGCTGAGCGCGGTCGCGTTCGAGCGGTCCTTGGCGACGTGCAGCAGGATGTTGGTGTCGGCGTGCCCGACGCTGCCCTTGTCGCCGTAACCCGTGTTGCCCTTGCCGGTGCGCTTGTCGGTGCCGATGATCAGGATGTTGAAGGCGTCGTCCTTGCTGAAGCCGTTCTTGGCGGCGCCCTCCACGTCCGTCGTGGTGACGTTGCCCTCGAGATGCTTGATGTACAGATAGCCGGCGGTGCCGATGGCGACCAGCAGGAACGCCGTGCCACCGGCCGTCCAGGCCAGGGCCCTCTTGACCTTCGACTTCTTCCCCGGCCGCCGCGCCGCCCGCCTGCCCTGCGGGCTCTCCGGCTCGCCGCCCCGGCGCCGGGCCGACCGCGGCGGGGGTACGTCGCCGCCGCGCACCGGGCCCGTCTCGCCGGGCGCCGTGTCGTCACGGCGGGGCGGTGCGCCCGCGCCCGCGCGAGGGGCCGGTCTGCGGGGACCGGGAACCGGTGACTGCGTTGCGGAAGGGCCCAGTCGCAGTTCGTATTCGCCGGTGTTCGGATTGAGCACCCACTGGTCTGCGGGGTCGATGTCGTCCGCCCGCCCACGGCCTTGCGCGTCCACGGTTGTCCGAATCCTCCGTCGGGAACGCGGCGCCTTCCCCCTCAAAGGCGCTCGGGTCTCGGTGAAACAGTGCACGACCCCAGGACGGACCTCGCGGCCGGGTGCACCGGATCGCTCACACTATCCGGCCAGTTCAGCGTCCAGCGACGCCGGTGACAAATTCCGCATGCCTACACCTGGGCAATCCGGCTCATTTCCCGGACGGAAGTACGGTGTTTTGCCGTGCGGATCACGCGCAGGCGTGTTCGGCGGCCGTATTCCCGCGGAACGTCGGGGTGGGGGAGGGGGCACGGTCGGCGGGTGAGCGATCGCCCTTCCCTTCCGTCTGCGTGGTCTCCCTCGGCGCCAGGGGGGCCACCGCCACCGGCTGGTCCGCCCGCAGCCGGGCGAACAGCTTCTGGGCCTGCGGTTCCACGAGTTGGTCACGGTTGACGTCGTAGACGTACGACTCCCTCGGCACGGTCAGGAACTGCACCCGTCCGATGGGGATGTCGCGCAGCCCGCGCACCAGTTGGTACATGCCGTGCAGGCTCGCCAGTGCCGGATCGGTGGTCAGCGAGGAGGTCGCCGCGTCCAGCACCGGGTACAGCTTCGCCGGGTTCAGCAGCACGTCGTTGCTCTGCATCTTGTTCACCAGCGCGCCGAGGAACCTCTGCTGGCGTTCCATCCGTTCGGTGTCGCTGCCGTCGCCGAGCGACTTGCGGGCCCGTACGTACCCGAGCGCCTGCTCCCCGTCGAGCGTGACCTTGCCCGCGGGCAGTTTCAGCAGGGCCGCCTTGTCGTCCATGGGCTCCTTCAGACACACCTGCACGCCGTCGACGGCGTCCACCATCTGCTTGAACCCGCTGAAGTCGACGACCACGTGATGGTCGATCCGAATGCCCGTCAGCTTCTCGACGGTCCGGATCGTGCACGCCGAACCACCCACCTGGAAGGCGTGGTTGAACATCGCGAACACCGGCTCGCTGCGGCTGCCGTCCTTCTGGCGGCAATCGGGTATGTCCACCATCAGGTCCCTCGGCAGGGACACGGCGGTGGCGCTGCGCCGGTTCGCGGCCAGATGCAGCAGGATCGTCGTGTCCGACCGCTCGCTGCCCAGGTCCCGCCCGTACGCGCCGTTGCCGGCCCCCGCCCGGGTGTCCGACCCGATCAGTAGGATGTTCTGCGCGCCCCGCACCAGTTCGGTGGGCCGCTCCCGTTCGTACCGCTCCAGTTCGCGGGCGGCCGCGTCGTCGGCGGTGATGTTGTCGCTGAGCTTGGCGTACACCGCCCAGCTGCCCGCGACGCCCGCCACGACCAGGGCGGCCAGGCCGAGCGCCGCCCCCCGTGTCCAGCGCCGCCGGCGCCGCCGCACCAGCCCGTGGCCGGTGGCCGAGGCCCCCGGGCCGGGACCGGGGGCCTTGCCTGCGGTGTCGGTCACGGGCGGGGCACCCCCTTGAGGCGTACGAGCGTCGTGTTCTGCTCTTACGACCATGGCGGGGGGAGGGGGCCGGCAGCGCCTTCAGCTACTCCGTCCGGGGGAACCGCACCTTCTCGTGGGCCGGGGGAGGACGCACGCCTCTCAGCGGCGCACCGACGTCACCCGCTCGCTCTCGATCCGCTTGGCGAGGGCCTCCTCACCCAGCCGGTCCAGATGCCGGCAGAGCACCACGGACCCCCCGACGGCCAGCGGCGACAGCAACCCGGCGCTGACCCCCTCCCAGGTGTCGTACGGCAGTCCCGAGAGCAACCTCGATCCGGGGCCCGTCAGGCCGAGCGAAGGCGCGTCCGCGAGCGCCCGCTCGACCACCCCGGTCCCGCCGAACTCGACTCCGGCGACGATCAGCGCGGGCTCCTCCGGGTCCACCGGGGCGAACGGAACGAACCGGTCCCCCTGGCCCGGCACCTCCACGGCGTAGTCCGCAAAGCCCTCGGGGGCCTGCGGGAACCGCCCGCCCAGCGGCCGCAGCGCCAGCGCCACCCGCTCCCCCCGGCAGGCCCGCGCCGCCTCCAGGGCGTCCGGCCCGCTGACGACCACGTCCGCGGCCGCGGGGTCCCCGTCGAGGTCCGCCACCGCGCCCACCGAGGAACAGGCCAGCACCCACACGGCCGTCTGCCAGTGCGCGGGCAGCAGCAGCGCCACCCGGTCACCGGGCCCGGCGGACAGGTCGCCCTGGAGGAGGTTCGCGGTCTTGGCCACCCAATTGGCGAAGGTGGCCACGGACAGTTCGACGCGTTCGCCCGTGGCGTCGTCGTAGAAGGTCACCAGCGGGCGGCCGGGGTCCGCGGCGAGCGCGGAAGCCAGCAGGTCGACAGGGGTGCGATCGGTGGCGTTCACCCGGGAAAGGGTACGCGCGGGCGGGCGCGCGGAGCGCCGGGACCACCGGCAGGCGGAAGGCTTCCCGACGCCCCGTCAGATCGCGCGGTGTCGGCCTGGGGGAGAACCGTACGCGCATGTGAAAGATCGCAGGCTCCCGGAACTGGGCACGGTGCCCACCGAGCGGGAACTCGCCCGCCTGCAGGGGCCCTCGCGGGCGAAGACGTACATCCGGCCGCGCCCGGCGGCCGTCGCACGCCGCGGCCGGGGCGCTCTGCCGAGGCTCCTGCGTCATCCGCGGTATCCACCGCCACCGCGTCAAGAGCATGGGCCGGCGGGACCATCGGCCACGGTTTCCTCGTCCACGGGTGTGGAACCACCTACGGCCGGGCCGGCACCGTGCCGACGGCGGTGCCCGGCGCGCACGCCCCCGGCTTCGGCACCGGCGGCAGGGGCCTCGCCGCGATCGGCGGCAACAGCGCGACGAAGCCGCCGAGCCCCGCGGGGACGGCCCTGACCCGGCTTCCCCGCGTGGAAGCTCGGGCTCTGTGGCGCCGACCCGCGCGGCGGGACATATCTCACGTCGGGCGGTGGCAACCTGTACCCGAAGGGTAAGAACGTGCGACTGAACGGGATCTCCGGCCATCGGGACGGGTTCGCCACCCACTGCCCCGGCAAGTGGCCTTGCGCCGAGTTCGGTACGGTCCGTGCCGGCGCGGCGCGCCACCAGGGGTGCTGAGCCGGCCGGGGTGCCCGTCCGGTGCCGTCGCGGGAGCTCGCCGCACTCACACCGTTCTCTCACCGATCTCGTGGGAAACAGCGTGGTTGTCAAGGGTGCCGCCGCTACGGTCTGCGTACACTGACCGGCCGAAACGAGTGAAACGAGAAGTTCGGCCGGTCCCGGCAGGAAGCAGAGACGACAGGTGACAGAAGCGATCCTCCTGGTCGGCGGCAAAGGCACCCGGCTGCGTCCGCTCACGGTGCACACGCCCAAGCCCATGGTCCCGGCCGCCGGGGTGCCGTTCCTCACGCACCAGCTGGCGCGCGCCAAGGCCGCCGGCGTGGACCACATCGTCCTCGCCACGAGCTATCTGGCCGAGGTGTTCGAGCCGTACTTCGGCGACGGCTCCTCCCTGGGGCTGCACATCGAGTACGTGACGGAGGAGGAGCCCCTCGGCACGGGCGGTGCCATCCGCAACGTCGCCTCACGCCTGCACTCCGGGCCCGACGACCCGGTGCTGATCTTCAACGGCGACATCCTGACCGGCCTGGACATCAGGGCGCTGGTGAACACGCACCAGACCGCGGGCGCGGACGTGTCGTTGCACCTCACCAAGGTCACGGACCCGCGTGCCTACGGTCTCGTCCCCACGGACGGGAACGGCCGTGTCCTCGCCTTCCTGGAGAAGCCGCAGACGCCGGAGGAGATCGTCACCGACCAGATCAACGCGGGGGCCTACGTCTTCCGCCGCTCGGTGATCGACACGATCCCGCTGGGCAGGCCGGTGTCGGTGGAACGCGAGACGTTCCCCGATCTCCTCTCGACGGGCGCCCACCTCCAGGGCATGGTCGACTCGACCTACTGGCTGGACCTGGGGACCCCCGCGGCCTTCGTCCGCGGCTCGGCGGACCTGGTCCTGGGCCGCGCCCCGTCCCCCGCCGTCCCCGGCCGCTGCGGCGACCGTCTGATCCTTCCCACGGCCACGGTGGCGCCGGATGCCAAGCTGACCGGGGGCACCGTGGTCGGCGAGGGCGCGTTCGTGGCCGAGGGCGCGCGGGTCTTCGGCTCCACGATCCTGCCGGGCGCCGTCATCGAGCCCGGCGCCGTCATCACCGACTCCCTCATCGGGACGAGGGCCCGCGTCGGCGAACGCACCGTCCTCACCGGAGCGGTCATCGGCGACGGCGCTGTCATCGGCGCAGACAACGAACTCCGCGAGGGCGTGCGCGTCTGGTGCGACGCCCACATCCCGGCGGGCGCGGTGCGTTTCTCTTCGGACCAGTAGGTGCAGGATGCCCCGGGGGACGCCGCCCCACGCGGGAGCTGCGCCCCCGGGTCCCCTCAGGCACACGACCGCCGGTCCTGCACCAGCGGGCGTGCCGTGCCTGTTCGCCCGGTTCCCCGTGCCTCTTTCGCGGCGCTCGCCGCATCTCGCACGCAGCCGCGGGCAGTCGTCGTCTCCCCCACTGCCCCGAGGGCCTGGCCCCCAGGCGGGACGGGCGAGCGGGCTGCGCGAAAGGTCCTCGGGCGGGGCAGCACCGGGCACTTCGCCGACACCGGCGGACCGAACGCCCGGTGGCGGCCGCGGCCCAGGGCGCCGTGACGCGCCGCTCACAGCAACCCGATGTCCACCCGAGGCATCTTCGGCGCCCGGCGCGCCGGTACATGACCGCTCAGCAGGATGAACCGGACCGCGCGATGCCGCTGCCCGGAGTAGGGCTCCAGCAACCGCAGCATCACCTCGTCGTCGGCATGCCGGTCCCCCGCGAGAGCCCACCCCACGATCCCCGGCAGATGCAGGTCCCCGACCGTCACCGCATCCGCCGCCCCGTGACTGCGCTGCACGACCTCCGCCGACGTCCACGGCCCCACCCCCGGCACGATCTCCAACCGCGCCCGGGCCTCGACCGCCGGCATCCCCACCGCCTGCTCCAGCCGCGCAGCGACCCGCACGGCCCGCAGAATCGTCGACGCCCGCTTGTCGTCGACGCCGGCCCGATGCCACTCCCAGGACGGGATCAACGCCCAGGTCCGCGGCGCAGGCATCACGAACATCGGCCGCTGGGACGCGCCCGCGGGTCCCGGCGCCGGTTCCCCGAACCGCCGTACCAGCAACCGCCACGCCCGATACGCCTCGTCGGTGGTGACCTTCTGCTCCAGCACCGACGGGATCAACGACTCCAGCACCAGCCCGGTCCGCGTCAGCCGCAGCCCCGGCCGCCGATGCCGCGCCAGCGCCACCACCCGGTGCCGCGGCACGAACGCCTCCGGCTCGTCGGCCGCCCCGAGCAACTCGGGCAACCGGTCCAGCAGCCACTCCGCCCCCGGCCCCCACGCCTCGCCGAGCGCCTCCGGGCCGTACGCCCGCACCCTCAGCGTGCCCGGCCCGGCGGGCGTACGGCAGGCCCGCCACACGGAGCCGTCCGCTGTCGCCCGGAACGTGGGGTCGGCGGGCCCGCGCCGCAGCGGTCCGAGCACCAGCCCGAGATCGAGCGGCCCGTCCGGCACCCACCGTCGTACCCGAGCGGACGCCGAGGCCTGCCGCGGTATCCCGGCGGCGCCCGCGGGCACGCCGACCTGGCCGCCGCGCACCGTGGTACGCGTGGGGCGCTGAGCGAAACGTCCTGCCACGAAGGGGTCCTGTGGGGTCTTGGGGGAAGCGGTGCCGGTGTCGTCCCTAAGAGACTAGGCGCTCACGGGCGAGCGGGTGGCCCGAACTCAGCGCACCTCGACGAACGCCGCCGCGTCCCGCTCCGGCCGCGGTCTCGGCTCCTCGGCCGGATGCCCGACCGCCACCGCGCCCATCGGGTCCCAGTCCGCGGGCAGCGCCAGCACCTCGCGCACCACGTCGCGGCAGAACATCGTGGACGACACCCACGCCGAGCCCAGCCGCTCACCGGCCAGCGCGACCAGCAGGTTCTGCACGCCGGCGCCCATCGCGACGACGAACATCTCCCGCTCGGCGCCGTCCCGCCGCGCGTCCCCGTAGTGATGCGAACCGTCCATGGCCAGGCACGGCACGACCAGATACGGTGCGCCCCGCAGCACGTCGCCGCGCCGCACCCGCTTCGCCACGGACTCCTCGCTCCTGCCGTCCCGGCGCAGGTCGGCGATCCAGGCGTCCCGCATCGCGTCCAGCAGCCGGGTCCGGGACTCCGCCGACTCCAGCAGCACGAACCGCCAGGGCGTGGTGTGGTGCGGGGCCGGCGCGGTGACCGCCGCGGCCACCGCGCGCCGTATCGCGCCGGGGTCCACGGGCTCGTCGGTGAACGCGCGCACCGTACGCCGCTGGGTCACCGCCTCCCGGACCGCCTCGGACGTGCCGAGGCGGAACATGTCGTCCCGCGCGGTCCGCACCAGCGCCCGCGCGCCCTCGCCGTCCTCGGGGGCCAGTACGTGCGACAGGCCGCGCACCACGGCGACGGGCCGCCCGGCCGCCTTGCCCTTCACCAGGTCGCCCGCGGCGGCCAGTTCGTCCGCCGTGGCGACGACGGTCGCGCTGAGCGGATTGCCGTACGCGTCCGTGCCGCCCCGAAGATCGTCCAGCACGTGCACACCGGCCGCCCCGATCGCCACGTCCGTGAGCCCCGAGCGCCATGGCCGTCCGAAGGTGTCGGTGACGAGCACGCCCACGTCGACGCCGAGGGCCGCGCGCAACCCGTCGCGGATCGCGCGCGCGGACGCGTCCGGGTCCTTGGGCAGCAACAGCACCGTCCCGGCAGGGGTGTTGGAGGCGTCGACCCCGGCGGCGGCCATGACCAGGCCCTGCCGGTTCTCCACGATGCGCAGCGCGCCGCGCCGGGCCACGACCCGGACGGTCTCGGCGTCGATGGCAGTCTCCCGGTCGGCCGCCCGTACGATCCGCCCCTCCGCCTTGGAGACGATCTTGGAGGTGACGAGCACTACGTCCCCCTCGGCCAGCCCCGGCTCGGCGGCGGCGATCAGCTTGGCGAGGTCGTCCCCGGTCCGCACCTCGGGAATCCCCTGCACCGCCCAGACCAGGAACCTGGCGCTCTCACCGGGACCCGGTCCGGACGCCCTGACGGCGGCCGTCCCCGCGTCGGCCACCGCTGCATCCGGTGCCGCCGGGCCGGCCGCCTGTGTCCGCACTGCCCGCGAGCCGGCCACGGCGCCCGCCCCGGCCCTGCCTTCGACCGCCTCGGTGCCCGTCCTGCCGGCCCCCGCCGTGCTCACGCTCCCCGCACCTCCTCGGCCAGCGCCAGGGCCTCCCGTGCCATCTGCGCGGCCGCGTCGACGTCGGTCATCATCAGTGGTACGGCCCGGCAGCGGATGCCGTCCGCCTCGACCCGCTCGACCGCGGCCGCGTCCACGGTGTCCACCAGCCAGCCGTCCAGCAGTCCGGAGCCGTAGTGCTCGGCGACCGCGGCGGCCGTGGACTCCACGCCGATCGCGGCGAGCACCTTGTCGGCCATGCCGCGCACGGGCGCGTCCCCGACGATGGGGGACAGGCCGATCACGGGGACGCCCGCGTCCGCGATGGCCTCCCGGACGCCGGGCACGGCGAGGATGGTGCCGATGGACACGACCGGGTTGGACGGCGGGAAGAGGATGACGTCCGCCTCGGCGATGGCCTCCAGCACACCGGGTGCCGGCTTGGCCTGCTCGGCGCCCACCGGCACGACCGCCTCCGCCGGGACCGAGGCGCGCAGCCGTACCCAGTACTCCTGGAAATGGACCGCCTTGCGCTCGCCGTCGACCTCCACGGCCACGTGCGTCTCGACACGGTCGTCGGTCATCGGGATCAGTCTCACGCCCGGCTTCCAGCGGTCGCACAGCGCCTCGGTGACGGCGCTGAGCGGATAGCCCGCGCCGAGCATCTGCGTGCGCACTATGTGCGTGGCGAAGTCCCGGTCGCCGAGGCCGAACCAGTCCGGCCCCGCCCCGTAGGCCGCCAGCTCCTCCTTCAGATGGAAGGTCTCGTCGTCCCGCCCCCAGCCCTGTTCGTCGTTGATGCCGCCGCCCAGCGTGTACATCACCGTGTCCAGGTCCGGGCAGACCTTCAGCCCGAAGAGGTGGATGTCGTCGCCGGTGTTGCCGATCACCGTGACGTCCGCGTCCGGCACGGCCCGCTTCAGACCGCGCAGGAACCGGGCACCACCGATGCCGCCTGCTAGAACCACAATGCGCATGACCCAAGTCTTGCAGGCGGGTACGACAACGCGTCAGGCAGTCACCGGACGAGCCTCGCACTGCGGGGCCGGGTGCATCGGCATCGCGGTCAGGCCCGGGTGGTACACGTGCAGGCTGACCGCCGGCTCCAGGGTGTCGTTGACGACCTCGTGGACGTACCCCGGCGCGAACACCCGCTGCGCACCCGCCGTCAACGCGCGCGTGGCGCGTTCCGTGTGCTCGGTGAGGGTGCCCTCGAGGACGGTGAGGACACCGCAGGAGCGGCCGTGGTCGTGCAGCCCGCTGCCCTGCCCCGGCACCCAGGACAGCAGCCACACCTCGTATCCGGGGCCGGTGCGCAGCCGGTGGTACCAGCGGGTGGTCGCGTCGTAGCGCACCAGGTGGGCCCACTGGGAGCGGTCGGCGGCGATCGAGCGGGCGAGCCCGGCGAACTCGGCCACGGTCACCGGGTGCTCGCGCGGCGGCTGCAGCAGGTGCGGGACCTCGAGGATGTCGCCGGCGATCTGGAGGTCGTTGTCGCTGTTCATGGGGTGCCTGGTCCTCGGGGCGGGAAAGTCGGAGGGAACGGGCGCCGGGCCGCGGGGGACCCGGCGGACAGCTGGAGCGGGTATGGCTCAACAGCTGGAACAGCGACAACAGCTACAGCGACCCCGGGCAGCACCGAAGGACCCGGCGGTGCGGGTCGAGGTGGGTGCCGAGTGCGCGAGCATGCCCACTAGGACATCGGTTCACACCTGTGCTGTCAACTTCGGGCCCGGCATGTGGGACGGGTTTCACCTCTTCCGGTTCATCTGTCGGGTGAAAGGTTTGTTCATCGGGAACCCGGGACACATGGCGCACATCCGAGCGTTCAAGTTCGTGCAACGCGATCGAACGCGGGGACGTCTTTCTTCGTACAGAGTTCTGTACGAGGTTCGACCGCCCTTCCGGGCCTCGCCTGCGTGTCAAGGTTTATGGCGATTTGAACACTTTCCGCATGGCCTTGGTTCCGCAGAGTGAATAACGGGCTCAATAGCAGATCTCGGCTTGACTCGCCCGGAGCAGCACACTTGTAATTTCACTCGTGTCGTTCAGCCGAAATCGGTAGCGACGGCTACACACGGGGACGCGAAAGACAGACGAGGGGCGCACATGACCGAGCTGGTGCAGCAACTGCTGGTCGACGACGCGGACGAGGAACTCGGCTGGCAGGAGCGCGCGCTGTGCGCCCAGACCGACCCCGAGTCCTTCTTCCCCGAGAAGGGCGGCTCCACCAGAGAGGCGAAGAAGGTCTGCCTCGCCTGCGAGGTCCGCTCCGAGTGCCTCGAGTACGCCCTCGCCAACGACGAGCGCTTCGGCATCTGGGGCGGCCTGTCCGAGCGGGAGCGCCGTCGCCTCAAGAAGGCCGCCGTCTGAGTGCGCCCGGGCACGCCCATCCACACCAAAACGTCACGAACGGCCCGTCACCGGTGGGTTATCCACAGGCGGCGGGCCGTCGTCATGGTCAGCCGATAGTGTGGTCGCTCGTCCGAGACGCCCCGCTGTCCCCTCGGCCCCCGAGAGGGCACAGGCGTCCACCGCAGTCCATCGAACCGGGGCCCGTACCTCGATGTCCGTGCACAGCCAAACGGCAGCCCAAGACGGCGCCGCCACACCTGAGTTCCCGCGTCATGTGGTGACCGCGGTCCTCGTCTCCCACGACGGCGCCCGCTGGCTGCCCGACGCCCTCGCCGGCCTGCTCGGCCAGGAGCGCCCCGTCCAGTACGCGGTGGCCGCCGACACCGGCAGCGCGGACGACTCCGCCCGGCTGCTCGGCGAGTCCCTCGGCGACGCGAACGTGCTGCACCTCGCCCGCCGCACCGGCTTCGGCCAGGCCGTCGAGGAGGCGAGCCGCACCGCCCCGCTGCTCACCCCCGAAGAGCTGCCCTACCTCAAGCGCCCCAGCGGCTGGGACCCTGTCACGCGCACGTGGCGTGACGACGCGTACGACCTGCCCGACCTGCCGTACGGCGAGCCCGTCCAGTGGCTCTGGCTGCTGCACGACGACTGCGCCCCCGAACCCGACGCCCTCGCCGAGCTGCTGCGGGTCGTCGACAACGAACTGGAGCTGGGCCGCGACGACGTTGCGGTCGTCGGCCCCAAGCTGCGCGGCTGGTACGACCGCAGGCAGCTGCTCGAGGTCGGCGTCACCATCGCCCACTCCGGCCGCCGCTGGACCGGCCTGGACCGCCGTGAACAGGACCAGGGCCAGCACGACCACGTGCGCACCGTGCTCTCCGTCTCCACCGCCGGCATGCTCATCCGCCGCGACGTCTTCGAACAGCTCGGCGGCTTCGACCGCCGGCTGCCCCTGATGCGCGACGACGTCGACCTGTGCTGGCGCGTCCACACCGCGGGCCACCGCGTCCTGATCGCCCCCGACGCCGTCGTACGGCACGCCGAGGCCGCCTCCCGGGAGCGCCGCACCGTCGACTGCGTCGGTCGCACCGCCGCCTCCCCCCACAAGGTCGACAAGGCCGGCGCCGTCTACACCCTGCTCGTCAACACCCGCGGCGCCGCCCTGCCCTGGGTGTTCCTGCGGCTCGTGCTCGGCACGCTCCTGCGGACCGTCGCCTATCTCGTCGGCAAAGTGCCCGGCCAGGCCGTCGACGAGATCCGCGGCCTGCTCGCCACGCTGCTGCGCCCGGGCCGGATCATCGCCGCCCGGCACCGCCGAGGCCGCCCGCAGATCGACAAGGCCGAGCTGCGCCGGCTCTTCCCGCCGCCCGGCGCCACCATCCGGGCCACCGTCGAACAGCTCGCCGCGAACTTCACCAGCGGCACCGACGACACCTCCCCGGCCGGCCGGCACGGCGGCGGCGTGGAGTCCGGGCCCGGCGGCGACGACGCCGACTTCCTGGAGGTCGAGCAGTTCGCCCGGCTCAAGCGGATCGCCCGCAGGCCCGGCCCCGTGCTCTTCCTCGCCCTGCTGCTGATCTCCCTGGTGGCCTGCCGCGCCCTGCTCGGCGGCGGCGCCCTCGCGGGCGGCGCCCTGCTGCCCGCCCCGGCCGGCGCCGGCGACCTGTGGTCCCGCTTCGCCGACAGCTGGCATCCGGTCGGCGCGGGCGGCACCTCGTCCGCCCCGCCCTACCTCGCGATCGTCGCCGCCCTCGCCACGATCCTGTTCGGCTCCACCGGACTGGCCGTCACCGTCCTGCTGGTGGCCTCCGTGCCGCTCGCCGGATTCACCGCCTACTTCGCGTCCCGGCCGCTCGTCACCTCCCGGCTGTTGCGCGCATGGACGGCCGTCGTCTACGCCTTCCTGCCCGCCATCACCGGCGCCCTCGCCGGCGGCCGCATCGGCACCGCCGTCCTCGCCGTGCTGCTGCCGCTCATCGCGCGCGCCGGCGTCGCCGCGAGCGGCCTCGCGAACCGCTCGGGCACACGCGGCAGTTGGCGGGCCACGTGGGCGTACGCCCTGCTGCTGACCATCACCACCGCCTTCACGCCGATCGTCTGGCCGATAGCGCTGGTCCTCGGCATCGGTGTGCTCGTGCTGCGCCGCGGCGACCTGGTCGCCCACGCCCTGCGCTTCCTCGCCCAGCTCGGCACCCCGCTGCTGGTGCTCGCCCCCTGGTCGCTGGCCCTGTTCCCGTCCGGCTTCCTCAAGGAGGCCGGCCTGACCTACGGGCCCTCGGCCGCCTCCGCGCTCGACCTGCTCGGCGCCAGCCCCGGCGGCCCCGGGACGGTGCACGGCCTGATGCTGATCGGCATCGTCCTCGCCGCCCTCGCCGCCCTCCTGCGCTCCGCACGCCGGCTGGCCGTCCGCACCGCCTGGGCCGTCGCCCTGCTGGGCCTCGTCTTCGCCGTCCTGTCCAACAGGTCCGCCTGGGCCGGACCGGCCACCCTCGTCTACGGCATCGCCCTGCTGGCCGCCGCGGCCCTCGGCGCCGACGGCGCACGCGCGCGTGTGGCCGAGCAGAGCTTCGGCTGGCGCCAGCCCGTCGCCGCCCTGATCGCCCTCGCCTCGGCCGCCGGCCCGCTGCTCGTCGCCGCCGGCTGGATGATCCGCGGCGCCGACGGCCCCCTGGAGCGCCGCGACCCGACCCAGGTGCCCGCTTTCGTCGCGGAGGACTCCACCACCGGCGACCGGGCCCGCACCCTGATCCTGGACAGCGACTCCACCGCGCGCGTGCGCTACACCCTGGTCCGCGGCTCCGGCGCCCGCATGGGCGACGCCGAGGCCGGTGCCGCCGACGGCGAGAACACCCGGCTGGACCAGGTCGTCGCCAACCTCGTGGCCGGCTCCGGCGCCGACCAGACCGACGAACTCGGCGGCTTCGCCGTGCGGTACGTCCTCGTCCACAAGGGCGCGCCCCGCGACATCACCCGCGTCCTCGACACCACTCCCGGCCTGACCCGGCTCAGCCAGCAGCAGGGCAGCGCGCTGTACCGCGTCGACCAGGAGGTCTCCCGCGCCACCATCGTCCCCGCCGGCGGCTCGGGCACCCCACGGCCGGTCAGCGCCGGACCGGTGGAGATCCACACCACCGTTCCGGCCGGCTCCGCGGGCCGCGTCCTGCGCCTGGCCGACGCCGCGTCCGACGGCTGGACGGCCACCCTCAACGGCAAGCCGCTCACGCGCACCACCGTCGACGGCTGGGCCCAGGGCTTCCAACTGCCCTCCGACGGCGGAAGGCTGGACGTCACCTACGACGACCCGATCACCCACACCGCCTGGCTGTGGGCCAAGGGCGCGCTCGCCGTCGTCCTGGTGGTCCTCGCCCTGCCCGGCCGTCGCCGCGACGTCGACGACGACCTCCCCGAGGAGGAGCCGCTGCCCGCCCAGGCCACCGCCGGCGAGGGCCGCCGCGCGCGCCGCCTGCGTGCCCAGGCCGAGGAGCAGGCCGGCGACGAGCAGCCCACGGCACCCCCCCTGCCGGAGGAGCCCCCGGCCGCCGTACCGCACCAGCAGGCGTACGGCGAGTGGGAGCAGGACTCCTGCGCGAGCGCCGAATACGCGGCCTACGCCGCCGACCAGTACCAGGACGACGGCGCCCAGTACCAGCCCTCCGGCTACGACCAGCAGACGTATCCGGCCGCAGACCCCTACCAGCAGCCGGGCCGGTACGACCCGTACGCCTTCGACGGCACGGCGGGCCGGATGGCGTACGACCCGACGGGCTATCAGCAGGGCTACCACCCGGCGTACGACCCCGCCCAGCAGGACTACGACCCGGCCGCGGCCCAGCACCCCCACGGCACCGGCAGCGAGCGCCCCGACGGGAGCCAGCAGTGAACCGCCCCACCCTGTCCCTGATCGCCGGCACCGGCGCACTGGCCGCCGTCACGGCGTTCGCCGCGTTCGCCGGCCCGTCCGCGTCCGGCGCCTCCGCCCCCAAGGCGGCCGCCGAACTCCCGGTGCAGCGCACGAGCCTGCTGTGCCCGGCCCCGAGCATCTCGGACATCGCCGACACGTCGTACACGTCGTTCACGCCCGTCACCCAGGGCACGGCGAGCACCGGCAAAGCCCAACTGCAGGCGGCCGACGGGCAGTCGGCGGACAGCACGAACACCTCCCCGGCGGGCAAGGGCGCCAAGGGCGCCAAGGGGAACAAGGGCTCCAAGGGAGGCAAGAAGACGGCGGACCAGCCGGTACTCACCCCCAAGGCGCCAGGCACCCCGGTCACCGGCGACACCTCCGGCGCCGACGCGCCCGCGCTCATCGGCACCGCCGACGGGAAGTTCGCGCCCGGCTGGACCGTCCAGGAGACCACCGAGGTCGCCGCCGGTACCGGGCGCGGCCTCCAGGGCGTCAACTGCACCCCCGCGGACACCGACTTCTGGTTCCCCGGCGCCAGTACGGCCGCCGACCGTACCGACTACCTCCACCTGACCAACCCCGACGACTCCGCCGCGGTCGTCGACATCGAGCTGTACGGCAAGGACGGCGCGATCAAGTCCTCGCTCGGGGAGAACCAGACCATTCCGCCGCACGCGAGCAAGCCGATCCTGCTCTCCACGCTCACCGACGAACAGCAGGCCGATCTGACCGTGCACGTCAGCGTGCGCAGCGGCCGGGTCGGGGCGTCGGTGCAGGCCCTGGACGACAAGGCGGGCGGCGACTGGCTGGCAGCGGCCGCCGACCCGGCCGGCAGCCTGGTCCTGCCCGGTATCCCCAAGGACGCCACCGACGTCCGCCTGATCGCCTTCACCCCCGGCGGCGACGACGCCGACCTGAAGGTCCGCCTGGCCTCGCCCGACGGCCTCATCGCCCCGGCGGGCAACGACACCCTGCACGTGAAGTCCGGCATGACGACGACGGCCGACCTCGGCGACGTCACCAGAGGCGAGGCCGGCTCGCTCGTCCTGACCCCCACGGACCAGTCGGTGCCGGTCGTGGCGGCCCTGCGGGTGGTCCGGGGCAAGGGCGACAAGCAGGAGACGGCGTTCATCCCGGCCACCGCGCCCGTCGGCACGCGCGCGACCTCGGCCGACAACAGCGCCAAGGGCACGACCCTCTCCCTGACCGCGCCTACCGCCACGGCCACGGTCAAGGTCACGGCGTCGGCGGGCAGCGACGGCGGTACGGCGTCGACGAAGACGTACACCATCAAGTCCGGCACCACCCAGGACGTGGCCGTCCCGGTTCCCTCCGGCCTGCAGGGCACCTACGCCCTCACCGTCGAAACCGTCTCGGGCGGCCCCGTCTACGCCTCCCGAACCCTCTCCGCCACCGAATCCGGAGTCCCGGGTTTCACCATCCAGATCCTCCCGAACGACCGGGGACTGGTGGCGGTACCGAAGACGTCGGAGGACCTGTCGGTGCTGCAGAAATAGAGCCGAGACGGGCCGGGGGCACAAGAAGCGCCGACACGACGGGGGCGGCGCGGAAGAACCCTCGGTCCGGACGCGCGTGTGACCAGGGGCAGCGGTGCTGCTGGGGCGGCTCCCATCCAGCAGCGGCGGGCGTATCCACAGCGGGGCGGGTACCACCCGGCGGCGGGACGCACGTCGTACGCAGTTGCCGGCCGCGGGCGGTGACGCGGCGGGACGGTGTCCACCCGGCAGCGGCCGCCGTGTCAGTCCTCCCCGTACCGAGGATCCACAGTCTCCGGAGTCAGCCCCAGCAACTCCGCCACCTGCTCCACGACCACCTCGTGCACCAGCGCGGCCCGCTCGTCCCGTCCCTTGGTCCGGATCTCCACCGGCCGCCGGTACACGACCACCCGCGCCCGCCGCCCGTCCCGCGCGGGTACCACCCCGCCCAACGGCACGGCCTCGTCGTTCCACGCCTGCTCGCCCCGTCCGTCCAGCCGGGGCACCTCCAGGACGAGGAAATCGATGTCGGCCAGTTGCGGCCAGTTGCGTTCGAGACGGTCCACGGAGTCCTGCACCAGGTCCGCGAACACATCGGCACGGCTGGCCGCCAGCGGCACCTGCGGCGGCGCGATCGGCCCCCGCATGCCCCGCCCGTGACGATCACGGCGACGGGGCCCGGGGCCGGCGGCACGGGGCGGTACACGGTTGTCCATCACTGGGGAAGCGTAGTCCCCGCTCGCCCTCCCCGCCCGACCCCACACGGCAACCGTCCCCGCCGTCCGACCAGCCACCCCACCCTGTGGGGACCAGCCGGCCGCGACCCACCGGACCAGCCACACCGCCGCCCGCCACGGCCCCGACCGATCAAGATCCCCGCCGATCAGCCCGCCCCCGATCGGCCGCACCCTGTTTCGACCGGTCCTCTCCGCGCCGTGTCGCAGGATGACCATTCCGGCCAAGGTCTGGCTCGTTTCCGTAACCCTCCAAGACCGGCGAACTCAAGGCAATTGACGGTGTTTGTACTGACTCATGACCGTATCGAGTCCCGCACAAAACCCGCCGAGAACCCGTCCACGCAGGTCAGCGAGGGGTCCCCGAAGGGGTGTGTGGGGCGTTTCACAGCACGACACGGTGGAGTGACCTGGTGGAGAGTCGTCGCGGCCCGCTCAAGAGTGCGGTACCGTCCAACGTCGTGAGCCCTGTACGTCGCTGTTCGCGCACCGCCTGCGGCCGACCCGCCGTCGCGACGCTGACGTACGTCTACGCCGACTCGACCGCGGTCCTCGGCCCGCTCGCCACCTACGCCGAGCCGCACTGCTACGACCTGTGCGCCGAGCACTCCGAACGCCTCACCGCCCCCCGCGGCTGGGAGGTCGTCCGCCTCCTCGACGGCTCGGCCCCCGCGCGGCCCAGCGGGGACGACCTGGAAGCGCTCGCCAACGCCGTGCGCGAGGCCGCCCGCCCCCAGGAGCGCGCGGCCGAGGCCGGCGGCGGAGCCCGTACGGCGGACCCCATGGAAGTCGCCCGCCGGGGCCATCTGCGCGTCCTGCGCTCCCCGGACAACTGAGCCGGCCCGAACCCAGGCGGTCCCCACCGGCCGTCACGACCCGGCGTCCACCAGGTGTCCGCACACCACGCCCTTACCCCGGACGGGTAGTTTGTGGGCACCCATAGAACTTTCAGGAGGGTTGGCCGTGGTTGCTGATCTGTCGCAGATCGTGAAGGCGTACGACGTACGCGGAGTGGTTCCGGACCAGTGGGACGAGTCACTGGCCGGGCTCTTCGGCGCCGCCTTCGCGGAGGTGACGGGCGCGGCGGCCATCGTCGTCGGCCACGACATGCGGCCCTCGTCCCCCGGCCTGTCCCGCGCCTTCGCACGCGGCGCCGCGGACCGCGGTGCGGACGTCACCGAGATCGGCCTGTGCTCCACGGACCAGCTGTACTACGCCTCGGGCGCGCTGGACCTGCCCGGCGCGATGTTCACCGCCTCCCACAACCCGGCCCAGTACAACGGCATCAAGCTGTGCCGTGCGGGCGCGGCCCCGGTCGGCCAGGACACCGGCCTCGCGCAGATCCGCGAACTGGTCGAGCGGTGGCTGGAGTCGGGCGCTCCCGAGCCGGTCGACCGGCCGGGAACCCTCTCCTCCCGCGAGACGTTGGAGGATTACGCGGTGCACCTCCGTTCCCTCGTGGACCTGACCTCCGTCCGCCCCCTGAAGGTCGTGGTCGACGCGGGCAACGGCATGGGCGGCCACACGGTCCCCTCGGTCTTCTCCGGCCTGCCCCTGACCCTCGTGCCGATGTACTTCGAACTGGACGGCACCTTCCCCAACCACGAGGCCAACCCGCTCGACCCGGCCAACCTGGTGGACCTGCAGAAGCGGGTCCCCGCGGAGGGCGCCGACCTCGGCATCGCCTTCGACGGCGACGCCGACCGCTGCTTCGTGGTGGACGAGCACGGCGACCCGGTCTCCCCGTCCGCGATCACCGCGCTGGTCGCCGCCCGCGAACTCGCCCGCCACGGCGGCGAGGGCACGATCATCCACAACCTGATCACGTCCCGTACGGTGCCGGAGGTCGTGCGGGAGAACGGCGGCACCCCGGTCCGCACCCGCGTCGGCCACTCCTTCATCAAGGCCGAGATGGCCCGCAGCGGAGCGATCTTCGGCGGCGAGCACTCCGCGCACTACTACTTCAAGGACTTCTGGAACGCCGACACGGGCATGCTGGCCGCCCTGCACGTCCTCGCGGCCCTCGGCGGCCAGGACGGTCCGCTGTCCGCCCTCGTCGCCCAGTACGACCGCTACGCCGGCTCCGGCGAGATCAACTCCACCGTCGCCGACCAGGCGGACCGCCTCGTCGCGATCCGCTCCGCGTACGAGGGCCGCGCCGACGTCACCCTGGACGACCTCGACGGCCTCACGGTCGCCGCCGCGGACTGGTGGTTCAACGTCCGCCCCTCCAACACCGAGCCGCTCCTGCGCCTGAACGCCGAGGCGAAGGACGAGGCGACGATGGCGAAGATCCGCGACGAGGCGCTGGCGATCATCAGGGCGTGACACGACGCCTGCCGGTGCCGGGCACGACGCAGGGAGCGGGGCGGCACCCGGTCCCTCGCCCCTCCGTCGTCCCCTCGCGGCGCCGCCGCCTCGCTTCCGGGACCGGCGGGCGAACCTGCCGCCCAGGGGACGCTGCCGCCTGGGCGGCAGCCCGGCTCGGCCCGCCCACCAGCGGTACGCTGACCACCGGCCAGAGAAACGACCCCTGAAGGGACACCCCATGCCGCTCGAAGCCGGCCTCCTGGAGATCCTCGCCTGCCCGGCCTGTCACGCCTCCCTCAAGGAGCAGGACACCGAGCTGATCTGCACCGGCCAGGACTGCGGCCTCGCCTACCCCGTCCGCGACGGCATCCCGGTCCTCCTCGTGGACGAGGCCCGCCGCCCCGCGTGACGAGGCGCTTCGCGTCGTAGACGAACGTCGTAGAAACCCGCACAGGACCCCGGCGATCGGAGCCGCCCATGCTGGACGAATCGCTGCTCGACACCCCGGAGGGCCTCGCCGAGGCCGACCGCCGAGGCCTGCTGCGCGGCGCCGCCGAGGCCGGCGCCCGCGTCCGCACCGCCGCCCGGCACGCCGCCGAGACCGGCGTCGGCGACCTCAAGCCCGACGGCCGCCCGCGCGCCGTCCTCATCGCCGGCCCCGGCGCCGCCGCCGCCCACACCGCCGACCTCCTCGGCACCCTGGCCGGTCCCGGCAGCCCCGTGGTCCGCCTGGCCCCCACCGGCGTCGCCCCGGCCGCGGGCGCCCTGCGCTGGGAACTGCCGGGCTGGGCCGGGTCCGTCGACCTGCTCCTGATCGCCACTCCGGACGGCACCGAGCCCAGTCTCACCCTCCTCACCGACCAGGCCTACCGCCGAGGCTGCTCGGTCGTCGCCGTGGCCCCGGTCGGCACCCCCCTCGCCGAGGCGGTCGGCGGCTCCCACGGCCTGTTCGTACCGATGGCGAGGGCGCCGTACGACCAGGAGGAACCGCTCGCCGCGTCCGCCCCTGGCGTGTTCTGGGCGCTGCTCACCCCGTTGCTGGCGCTGCTCGACCGCGTCGGGCTGATCAGCGCTCCGCCGGACGCCCTGCAGAAGGTCGCCGACCGCCTGGACCACATCGCCGAGCGCTGCGGCCCGGCCATCGCCACCTACAGCAACCCGGCCAAGACCCTCGCCGCCGAACTCGCCGACGCGCTGCCCGTCGTGTGGACGGAAGGGACCTCGGCGGGCCCCGCCGGACGCCGTTTCGCCGCCGCCCTCGCCGAACTCGCCGGCCGCCCCGCGCTCGTCGCCGAGCTTCCCGAGGCGCTCTCCGCGCACAGCGCCCTGCTGGCCGGTCCGCTGGCCGCCAGCGCCGACCCCGACGACTTCTTCCGTGACCGGGTCGAGGAGCCGCCCGCGCTGCACGCGCGCGTAGTACTCCTGCGCGACCGCCCGATCGGCGGCCTCACCGCCGCTCCCGCCGCCCGTGATCTGGCCCTCAGCCACGACACGCCGATCAGCGAACTCGAACCGGAGGAGGGCGGCGAACTGGAGACCCTCGCGGAACTGATCGCCGTCACGGATTTCGCCGCCGTTTACCTGGCGCTCGCTTCGAGGGCCTGATCTGGCTGCGGGCCGGACCACCCGCGCCCACACCAGCACGGCCCGCGGCACCGCGTGCGCCGGCTGGTCAGCTGTACGTACGGAGACAGAGAAGACACATGGACCGCCTCGACAACACCGTCCGCCCCTACGCCTGGGGTTCTCCCACCGCCATTCCGCAGCTGCTCGGCGTCGAGCCGACCGGTGAGCCGCAGGCCGAGATGTGGATGGGCGCGCACCCGGGCGCACCCTCGCGCACCGCGCGCGGTAGCCTCGCCGACCTGATCGACGCGAAGCCGGAGGCCGAACTGGGCGAGGCGGCCGTGGCGAAGTTCGGCCCGCGGCTGCCCTTCCTCCTCAAGATCCTCGCCGCGGGCGCCCCGCTCTCCCTCCAGGTGCACCCCGACCTTGAGCGGGCGAAGGAGGGGTACGCCGACGAGGAGCGCCGCGGCATCCCGGTCGACGCCCCGCACCGCAACTACAAGGACGCCAACCACAAGCCCGAACTGATCTGCGCCCTCACCGAGTTCGACGGCCTGTGCGGCTTCCGCGCCCCGGACCGGGCCGCCGACCTGCTCGAAGCGCTCGGCGTCGCCTCCCTCAAGCCGTACGTCGACCTGCTGCGCGCCAAGCCGGAGGACGCGGCCCTGCGCGAAGTCCTCACCGCGATCCTCACCGCCGACCCGGAGGCGATGGCGCAGACGGTCGCCGAGACCGGCGCGGCCTGCGCCGGCCTGGGCGGCGACCACGCCCCCTACGCCGACATCGCCCAGCACTACCCGGGCGACCCCGGCGTCATCGCGGCCATGCTGCTGAACCACGTCCGCCTGCAGCCCGGCGAGGCACTGTTCCTCGGCGCCGGCGTCCCGCACGCCTACCTGAACGGCCTCGGCGTCGAGATCATGGCCAACTCCGACAACGTCCTGCGCTGCGGCCTGACCCCCAAGCACGTCGATGTCCCCGAGCTCCTGCGCATCGTCCGCTTCGAGGCGGCCGATCCGGGCGTGCTGCGCCCGGAGGCGTCCCCGGCCGGCGAGGAGATCTACGACACGCCGATCGACGAGTTCCGCCTCTCCCGGTACGTCCTCTCCGAGGGCGGCCCCTCCCGCGACCTCACCCTCGGCGCCCCGCAGATCCTGCTCTGCACCGCCGGCTCGGTCCGGGCCGGCGAACACGACCTCGGACCCGGCCACTCGGTCTTCGTCCCGGCCGGTGAGACGGCGGAGGTCTCGGGCACGGGCACGATCTTCCGCGCCACTGTGATCGTATGACCGGGGTTGTGGATACCTGAAGCCGCGGAGCCCGGCCGGGCTGCAAGAATGGCCCACCGGCAAAGGCCGGGCAAAGCCGGGCACGCGCCCGGACGGCGTGGCCGTACGTGGGAGGGCCTCCGCGGGCTCCGACAGGCTTCGCGGGGTCCGAGGGGCTTCAGAGGCGAAGGGACAACGCGAACACATGAGCGCGTCAGGCGGTACCAGGGCGATCGTGGCGGCACTGGGGGCCAACCTCGCGATCGCGGCGTCGAAGTTCGTGGCGTTCGCGTTCAGCGGCTCCTCGTCGATGCTGGCCGAGGGCGTCCACTCGCTCGCCGACTCCGGCAACCAGTTCCTGCTTCTCGTCGGCGGCAAGAAGGCCCAGCGCGAGGCGACCCCTCAGCACCCGTTCGGCTACGGCCGCGAGCGCTTCATCTACGCCTTCCTGGTCTCGATCGTCCTGTTCTCCATCGGCGGCATGTTCGCCATCTACGAGGGCTACGGGAAGATCAGCCACCCGCACGAACTGGAGCACTGGTACTGGCCGGTGGGCGTCCTGGTCTTCGCGGTCGTCGCCGAGGGCTTCTCGTTCCGCACGGCCATAAAGGAGTCCAACGAACTACGCGGCAGACTCTCCTGGGCGCAGTTCATCCGCCGCGCCAAGGCCCCCGAGTTGCCGGTCGTCCTGCTGGAGGACTTCGGCGCGCTGATCGGTCTGGTCCTCGCCCTGCTCGGCGTCGGTCTCGCGGTACTCACCGACGACGGCGTCTGGGACGGCATCGGCACCGTCTGCATCGGTGTCCTGCTCGTCTGCATCGCCCTGGTCCTGGCCGCCGAGACCAAGTCGCTGCTGCTCGGCGAGGCTGCCGGCGCCGACGTGGTCGAGCGGATCGAGACCGCGATGGTCGACGGCGACACCGTCACCCGCGTCATCCACATGCGCACGCTCCACCTCGGCCCCGAGGAACTGCTCATCGCCGCCAAGATCGCCGTCCGGCACGACGACACGGCCGCCGAGGTCGCGAGCGCCATCGACGCGGCCGAGGCCCGCATCCGCGCCGCCGTCCCCATGGCTCGCGTCATCTACCTCGAACCGGACGTCTACAGCGAGGCGGAGGCCGCCAAGGGCCCGGACCCGGAGGCCACCCCGGGCGGACCGAATCCCCACGCGGCCGGGCACTGACGGCTCCGCTCCCTCAGGTCCCCATGGGCGGCGCCGGTCAGGGCATCGGCGGCACCGGCGGCGCCTTCCGCCGCCGCACGGCGAGGAAGCCGATGCCCAGGCCGACGCCGACGAGGAACAGCACGACACCGAGGACCAGGGCCGTCCCCAGCAGCGCCGGGACCGTGCGGTCGTCCGTCACCCGGCCGCGCACCGCCTCCGCGGACACCGTCCCGCTCTGCTCGTCGAGGTGGAAGCGCGAGTCCTGGGAGTTCGCACGGTAGTCGCCGAGGAGGAACAGCCGCCCCTGCGGGACCCTCACGTCGTACGGCCTGTGCGCGCCGTCGGCGTCACCGCCGTACACGTACGGCTCCTCGATCGGCCTGCCGTTCACGGTCACCCGCTCCCGCCCACCCACGAGCGTGCAGCACTTCACCCGGTCCCCGCCCACACCGACGACCCGCTTCATGAGAGGGCCGCCGACCCCGTAGGACTCCGGCGGCGTGAACACCACGACGTCACCGCGCCGCACCTGGCCGCCGTCGACCCTCTCCCAGACGACCTTGTCGCCCCGTTCGTACGACGGCCGCATACTGTCACCGCCCACGCTCGAGACCCCGTACGCGGCCCGCCCGTAGACGAAGGCGCCGATTCCCAGCACCAGCCCCAGCAGCCCCACCACGAGCGCCGAGATCCCCAGCCCTCGTCCCCGCCCTCTGCCCGCCATACCGCGCCCTCCCCATGCTCCTGCCGACGCCGCGGAGAATAACCCCCGTTCGCCCAGCCGCTGCGCGGGGAGCCCCCCCGGCGTCCGGCCGACAGTGCCGGAGCGGCGGGCTCTGCTCACCCCGCCTTGGCCGGCTCCTCGAGCACGACCGCCCGCGATCGCCTCCGGTGCGACGATCATGAACACGAGGCGGTCACCGTCGGCGGCTCCGCCCGCCGGCGCGCGCCGGCGCCGCCACCCGGGGAGGGCGGGCCGACCTGGCCGGTCACGTCGATCCCCCGGCCCTCTTCGCCGTAGGGGCCGTCCCGGACGCCCCGTGAGCGAAACCGGACGTTCCCGGTTCCCCTGCATGCGCAATCCCACCCCGCCCCAAGCTGCGTGAGTGGCCGTTCGCCCTGTTCCGCGAGCTGCCGTCCGACGCAGTCCGCACACGTGTCCGCGCGGCTCCGCCCACGCACCCACCCCGGGACCGTCCCGCGGGCGGCCGGAAGCGGCAGGAGGCGGACTGGGGCCGACCGGGCCGTCCGGTGTAGCTTGGGACGGAGCCAGACGTCGCTGCTGATGGCGGTCGGGCGGTCCGGTGCGGACCGACCGAGGGAGAGAGGGCCTCCGACGGACTGCGCTGCGCGTACGTGGGCATGCCAGTGTCCTCTTCTCGGGCATTCCTGTGTCCGCCGCCGCGCAGACCAGCCGTACCCACCTCGACCCAATACCGAGGAGCAGCTCGTAATGACGACTGTCGAGAACCGACAGGACTTCAAGGTCGCCGACCTCTCGCTGGCCGAGTTCGGCCGCAAGGAGATCACCCTCGCCGAGCACGAGATGCCCGGCCTGATGGCGATCCGCAGGGAGTACGCCGAGGCCCAGCCGCTCGCCGGCGCCCGCATCACCGGCTCCCTGCACATGACCGTGCAGACGGCCGTCCTGATCGAGACCCTGGTCGCCCTCGGCGCCCGGGTCCGCTGGGCGTCCTGCAACATCTTCTCCACCCAGGACCACGCGGCCGCCGCCATCGCCGTCGGCCCCAACGGCACGCCCGACGACCCGCAGGGCATCCCGGTCTTCGCCTGGAAGGGCGAGACCCTCCAGGAGTACTGGTGGTGCACCGAGCAGGCGCTGACCTGGCCGGACAGCTCCACCGGCGGCCCCAACATGATCCTGGACGACGGCGGCGACGCCACCCTCCTCGTCCACAAGGGCGTCGAGTACGAGAAGGCCGGTGAGGTCCCGGCCCTGGACACCGCCGAGTCCGACGAACACCGCGTCATCCTCCAGCTGCTGCACCGCACCCTGGGCGAGAACCCCCAGAAGTGGACCCAGCTGGCCTCGGAGATCCGTGGCGTCACCGAGGAGACCACCACCGGTGTCCACCGCCTGTACGAGATGCAGCGCGACGGCTCCCTCCTCTTCCCGGCGATCAACGTCAACGACTCGGTCACCAAGTCGAAGTTCGACAACAAGTACGGCTGCCGGCACTCGCTGGTCGACGGCATCAACCGCGCCACCGACGTCCTGATCGGCGGCAAGACCGCCGTCGTGTGCGGCTACGGTGACGTGGGCAAGGGCTGCGCCGAGTCGCTGCGCGGCCAGGGCGCACGGGTGATCATCACCGAGATCGACCCGATCTGCGCGCTGCAGGCGGCGATGGACGGCTACCAGGTGACCACCCTCGACGAGGTCGTCGAGACCGCCGACATCTTCATCACCACCACCGGCAACAAGGACATCATCCTCGCCTCGGACATGGCGCGGATGAAGCACCAGGCGATCGTCGGCAACATCGGCCACTTCGACAACGAGATCGACATGGCCGGCCTGGCCAAGGTGCCGGGCATCGTCAAGGACGAGGTCAAGCCGCAGGTCCACACCTGGACCTTCCCGGACGGCAAGAAGATCATCGTGCTGTCCGAGGGGCGCCTGCTGAACCTCGGCAACGCCACCGGCCACCCGTCGTTCGTGATGTCCAACTCCTTCGCGGACCAGACCCTGGCCCAGATCGAGCTGTTCACCAAGCCCGATGAGTACCCGATCGGCGTGTACGTGCTGCCCAAGCACCTCGACGAGAGGGTCGCCCGTCTCCACCTGGACGCCCTCGGCGTCAAACTCACCAGGCTGCGCCCGGAGCAGGCGGCGTACATCGGCGTCGACGTCGACGGCCCGTTCAAGCCGGACCACTACCGCTACTGAGCCGACGACTCCGGCGAGTCCGTAGTCCCGCCCGCCGGGGAGCGCGCCGGTGCACCGCCGCGCTCCCCGGCAGCAGGCTCCCGAGGCAGGCCCCCGCACCCCCGTGCCGGGGGCCTGCCTCTTTGACCGGTCCGCCGGAACCGCACGGGGAAACCGGCAGCCCGGCCGGACCGTCAGCCCGTCAAGACCCAGGACCTCCATGCCCCGCGGCCGTTATTCGCTCCACGATCCGCACGATCACACCCCCCTCGGCGCAGAACACTTCCAGTGCGCGCCCGGCCCGTCCGGCTGGCGCTATGTCTCCCGGCTGACCGACTCCGCCGGCCGTCAGCGCGGCTCCGTCGACCTGGCCCTCGACGACCTGGGTCGCCCCATCCGCCTCGAACTCCACGCCGGGGAGTGGCAGGTGCGCGGCGCCGCCCTCGACGGCGTCACCTGGGTCCGCACCGACCCCACCGGAATCCATGCCACCGAAGGCAATGTGCGCGCCCACGCCTTCGCCGGCACGTCCCCGGCGTTCCTCGTCGCCACCGCCCGTCTCCTGCGCCTCACCCCCTCGTCCGGCGCGACCCGCGTACGGCTGGTCGCCTTCACGGACCCGGTCCTCGCCCCCCGCACCGTGGACCAGTCCTGGGCCCTCGTGAACAGCGAAGCACACGCCACTGACAACGCCCCCCTGATCGTGGACGAATACCAGGTCACAGCCCTGGACACCGGCGAACGGCACACCGTCCACATCGTCGGCGACGTCGTCCTGGCCGCCCCCGGAGTCGAGCTGGAGGACCTCGAGTCACCGCCGTCGACGTTCGGCTGAACGCCGCCGGACGGCGAGAACGCGGGGGCGCTGGACCGGCGTCGGCACGGCCGCCGGGCGGGTCCAGGGAAGCGCTCCGGGCGGCCCTTACACCGGCGGTACGAAACCGGTGCTCGGGTGATCGGCCGGTGAGTGAGCAGAAGGTGGCCGAGTGGAAGCGGGCGGCTGAGGAGAAGGGGGTTCGTGAGCGGAGGGCGGCTGCGCGGAGACGGGCGGCCGATACATGGCCGGTGTGCCGGGCGCGGCCGTGGGCGGGGCGTAGCCACCGGTGCCGTGGGCCTGCCGCGCCTCACGGGACTGCCGCTCGTGCACCACCGCGGCCAGGAAGGCGGCCGCGGGCAGGTCCGGCGGTACCGGGGCGCCCGTGCACGCGGCGAGGTCGGCTGCCAGCCGTTGCGCCATCCCCACCGAGACCTGCGGGTCGAGTTGCCCCATCCGGGTCAGGTACTGCCGGACCGCGAGCCACAGCCCGTCCGGCACGGCCGACAGGTCCAGCTGCGCGAACCGCCCCGCCAGCCACGCGGGCGGCGGCTGAACGAAGCCGATTCGGCCGGCAGGTATCCGCTCACGCACCACCAGGGTGCCCGCGAACACGTCCCCGAGCCGCCGGCCTCTCGCCGACACCAGCGAGGCGATGCACGCGATCACGCCGAACGTCAGAAGGATCTCGACCACACCGATCGCACCGCGCACCAGCGCGTGCCGGAACCGGATCGGGCCGCCGTCGTCCCGCACCACCCGCAGCCCGAAGGCCAGCTTTCCCAGCGAACGCCCATGACTGAGCGTCTCCACCGCGATCGGCCCGCCGACCAGAACCAGCAGGAACGTCGCGATCGACAGCGCCGTCTGCGCGGCCTCGTCCAGCGAAGCGGTCGACACCACCACACCGATACTGACGACGACGTACGCGATCACGGCCACCGCCAGGTCGAGCAACACGGCCAGCGCCCTGCTCGGCAGCTTCGCCGGCCGCAGTTCGAGCGCCACCGCCTCACCCGTCACCAGCTCACTCACGCCCGCCGTCCTTCCTCGATCTGCCCCCGGAAGCGCAAGTCTGCCAAGCTGTGAGCGCACCGCGCCGCAGTAGTACGCGCAGGACGCGATCGAGACCGTCCGCGACGAGAGTCGACGACCAGCCGAGGAGCAGGCAGACCCGATGGACCTGGACGTCTTCGTCTCCGTACACCGATCCGAATGGGACCGCCTCGACGCCCTGCTCCGCCGTCGGCGCCGCCTCAACGGCGCCGAAGCCGATGAACTCGTCGCCCTCTACCAGCGCACAGCCACCCACCTGTCCCTCATCCAGTCCAGCGCGCCGGACCCACAGCTGACAGGACGGCTCAGCCAACTCGTGGCACGCGCGCGTAGCGCTGTCACCGGCACCCGCCGCGCCTCGTGGCGTGACGTCACACGCTTCCTGGGCCAGGGCTTCCCCGCCGCCGTCTACCGTGCCCGTCACTGGTGGGTACCCACAGCACTCGTCTCCACGGTCCTCGCGATCCTCCTCGGCTGGTGGATCGGCACTCACCCGGACGTGCAGTCGTCGATCGCGGCGCCCAGCCAACTGCGTGACCTGACCCGACCCGGTGGCGAGTACGAGACGTACTACTCCAGCCATCCCGCGGCGGCCTTCGCCGCCCAGGTGTGGACGAACAATGCCCAGGCGGCCGCGATGTGCCTGGTCCTGGGCGTCTTCCTGGGGCTGCCCGTCCTCTGGATCCTGTTCGAGAACATGCTGAACCTGGGGGTCGGTTTCGGCCTGATGTCCTCCGCCGGCCGTCTCGACACCTTCCTGGGGCTGGTTCTGCCGCATGGCCTGCTGGAGCTGACCGCCGTCTTCGTCGCCGCCGGTACGGGACTGCGCCTTGGCTGGACCCTCGTGGACCCGGGACCCCGCACCCGGCGCACCGCTCTTGCGGAGGAGGGACGCGCGGCGGTGGGCATGGCGATCGGCCTCACCCTGGTCCTTTTGGTCTCCGGAGCCATCGAAGGCTTCGTCACGCCGTCCGGCCTGCCCACCTGGGCCCGCATCGGAATCGGAGTCCTGGCCGAGGTGGCCTTCCTGACCTACGTCTTCGTCCTCGGTGGCCGAGCGGTCCGCGCTGGTGAGACCGGCGATCTCGAGCCGCCGGACCGCAGCGCGTCGGTCCCCACCGCCGCGTGATGTGCGTTCCAGCCCTGTGAGCTGCTAGTCTCTCTTCGCCCCGCAAGAGCCGTTGACACGGATGGCGTGGGGAGGTAGATTCAAACAGTTGCCTGGAACTGGACAGGTTCACAGGACGCAACTAGACTCTATGAGCTTCCGGAGAGTGTCGAGAACGACTTCTCACAGAAGCACCTCCCGATGACTCAGAAATGAGTGACCGGTCTGACCGGTCAAAAGCTTCTGATAAAGTCGGAGTCGCCGGAAAGGAAAACCGCGGGACAAACGCGGTGCCTGGAAAGCACCGAGGAAATCGGATCGG